>CP060223.1:0-600000 GCA_023898465.1 Candidatus Nomurabacteria bacterium | reverse complement strand
AGGATGAGATCATCCTTCACTATACCGACCACAATATTGAAGTGCTCTAGCCATTCAGTAACGCCACCCTCAATAAGTTGGTAGAGTTGTTCGTTCACGTGCTGTAGAGCTTGTTCAAAGGCCGGCTCTACTCTGAGCTGAGCAGTCTGATAGTAGGCTTTTTGCATTTCTTCCTCGACAACACCTACCAGCTCTTGGTTAATTGGGAGCTGCCGATCGATTTCTACAATAAAGAAAAGCTGCCCCAGTGTACGGAATTCGACAGGGGTGCTTTCTGGTACATGAATATGGACCAAAGAGGTATTTCGCTCCGGGTCGCAAAGTAGTACTTTTTCTAGTGTATGTGATAGCTGCGCCATAAGGCTATTTCAGGCGTATTCCGCTGAAGCGACAGCTAGGTCCTCCTTGCGGCTATAACCGCTTTTGACTATACTAAAAACGCTTATTCCCGACAAGTCAGTCAAAACCATGCTTGAACACATATTTGGATCAAGAACTCGAGCCAAGCTACTACGGCTTTTCTTCCTACATCCAGAGGAATGGTACTTTGTGCGGGAAATTTGTCGCACCTTAGATGAGCACATGAACTCAATCAGACGGGAGCTAGAGCATTTGGAGCGATTAGATATACTGGAGTCAAAGGTGGAAGATAGGAAAAAATACTACCGCGTGAACACCGATTTTGTTCTCTACAGTGAGCTGCAATCTCTCTTCCTTAAGTCGCAGGTAGTTCTGCAAAAAAGCTTCCTGGATGCGATTAGTAAGATAGGTTCAGTTAAACTATTAGTACTTACTGGAGTATTTACCGGAATTCCAAATACGCTCACAGATGTTTTACTTGTAGGTAAGATAAATAAAGCAAAGTTAAAGAAGTTGCTTGGGGTATTGCAAAAGGAAGTTAGCTCGCAATTACGCTATACTGTTTTCTCGGCCCGTGAGTTTCAGTATCGCAATGATTTAACTGATCGCTTCATTTTCCATATTCTGGAAAATAAACGCATAGTTATGATTGATCGTTTAGGTGTAACGATGCGACAAAAGACAGAGATAAAGAAAGATGATGCAGTTAAAGCGCATGAAGAAAAAGTATCTAGTACTCGACAGCAGTCAGTCTGAATATATCATTGCTAGTCTTTACGATGGTCAGAAGATTATCTATAAGGATTCTTTCTTGCTGTCTCGCGAAAAAAGCGCCAGCGCACTAAAGTTAGTTGAAGCGCTTTTAAAAAAAGCAAAAGTAGAACCAAAAACACTCTCAGGAATTTTTGTTACTGAAGGGGTTGGTCGCTTCTCGCTCATGCGCGCATGTATGAGCGTTGCCTTGTCTTTAGGTTATGTGCATAAAATTCCGATCGCTACCGTAGATGGTGTAGATCCCGAAACATTGCATAGCGGATTGGCTCGCTTAGCAAAGAAGCAAGCGCTCACTCCACGCTATAGTGGGGAGCCAAACATAATACTTCCCAAAAAACGCTAAGCGCTCATACCGAGTAGTGGTAACTGCACCAAGCTGCCTGATCTTGCTGCTTTTCTGGCCCGCTGACCCGATCTCCACTCTAGACCTAAAATAGCTGATTGTACCGGCTGACTTTGCCATACACGATTTGGTTGCTCCTGCGGTGTTTCTAGCAACGTGTGCAGCTGCACGGCAATAGAACGAATAGCGCTCACCTGAGCGGTAAGATGACGAAAAACACTGTAAAGTCCTTTTTGGAATGAGTTTCGTGAGCTAGAAAGTTTTGCATGACTTTGGTGTGAGCGACCGTAAATGTCGGTCACTTGCAGCACCACGGTCTCAGCACGTCGACCCTGCTTTTGGAGCGTACGAAGAGCCTTTTCACTTAAGTGAGCTACTGTAGTTTCAATTAATGCAGGATTACTTGTTGGAGCCTCGAAGCGAAGTGAGCGCGAAATAGACTTCTGTAAAGTTGGCGTTTTCACTTCTTTTATATCCTGGCCATGACCTAACTGAAGTAGCTCATATCCTGCACTGCCAAACTGTTCCACTAACCAATTACTGGAGCAAGCAGCTAGTTGGCCAATAGTCCGAATACCATGCGAGAGGAGGTATTCGCGTGAGCGCTGTCCCAGCGAGTAGAGCTGAGTAAGTGGAAGAGGGTAAAGAAAAGCGCGCTCACTACCAATAGGCACACTGGTAATCCCTTCGGGCTGCTTATGCAGTGCAGCGCTCCAGGCAACCGAACGAGTGCGTGCAATTCCAATGCTAGCATTTAAACCAAGTTGTACCTTAATGCTTCGCTGGATAGTTGCCGCAAACTCCTCTGGAGAGCTTGCAGCAATTCCACTGACGTCTAGCTCAATGTAGGCTTCGTCTAAACGATTATGCGGATAGACCTTAGTGGAAAATCGACAGAGTAGGGCAATAAACTCTTTCGCATAGGTTTTTGCTAATTCAATGTCACTAGGAAATACCGCCACCCAAGTACAGCGCTTCTTTGCCTGTAAAATTGTATCGCCCTTTTGGATGCCTAGCTTTTTTGCTGGGATATTACAACTCAGCACGCGTTCTTCATTATTATGCATTTCGCTTATTACAATAGGCCGACCCTGTAGTTTGGGGTTTTCTCTCTCAACAATACTAGCGAGAAAACTATTTAAACGGACGTGGATATAACGCTTGATAAGAGGGGAGGGTTTCATAGGCCGAAGAAAAACCGAAGATAAAAGATAAATAAAAATTACATTTTGCGCATGACACCAAGTACGCGTCCTTGAATAACTACGGATGGTACTTTAATTGGTGCATATGCCTTGTTAGCTGGTTGTAGGCGAATATAGCTCTTATGCTTAAAGAATTTCTTTAAGGTAGCGGTGCCGTCCTCTAGCATTGCTACAACAGTGTCACCATCTTTTGCGTATTCAGTTTTTTCTACAACAACGAAATCACCGTCAGCAATGAGACTTTCAATCATAGAATCGCCGCGCACCTTTAATACATAGGCGTTTTTACGGCCAGCGATTTCCTGGGGGACGGAAAGCGTGCGGTCGCGATCCTCAATAGCCTCAATTGGTGCACCTGCGGTGATAACCCCAACGATTGGTAATTCTATTGTATTCAAGGCGCTTTCACTTTGCGTAGCGTTATCCTCTGGATTGAGCAGGGTAATTCCACGGGCTTGTTGCTTATCACGACGGATAAAGCCGTTCTCCTCTAAAAAGGCGAGATGCTCGTGAATCGTAGCAAGTGAGGACACGCCAAACTTTTTCGCTATCTCGGTCAGGGTAGGGGCGTAGCTATGTTCAGTAATATATTCCTGAAGGTATTTCAGGAGCTCTTGTTTCTTCTTTGGTAGTACAACGGTCATGTGACTATGATATACCGAAGAAAAACCGAATGTCAAGAGGGCTTTTTATTGGACTTTTTTGATTTTATTTTTGTTTGCAGAAAATTTATTGAGCCCCTGGGGTTGACATATTTCTTGAGCTGTGCTAGTGTCTTCCCGTTGGTTAGCGAGAAGCGACCCAACTTGCACCTCAACAACCAGAGATGTTTGAGAGAGTACGTGGATGGTGGTGTCGCCAGACGATATCACCGCGAACCGAAAGGAGTCCGAGATGAATCTCCATGGACCCCCGACTTCGCTCCGCAGCGCCTATTACGATTCGACGACGACCATCGCGACGATCGCCCTCGACGGCCGGCGACGCGCCTGACGGACGGCGCGGACCCCGCCCCTGACACGCGTTAGGGGCAGAAGGAGGAACGAATGACCCACGGACATCCGACCTAGCTTTGCGGGTAGGACCATCGGTCCTGCCCTAACTCGCCCCATGAAGCGGCGCACCAATGATGATGCGCAGCATCAACGGCGTGAACGCTAAGTGGGAGTCGATGGTCACAGCTTTTCATCGGAAGACCCGGTTGTGACCACCTGTCACTGATGCAGGGTCTCATCAGCTCGAACGAAGCATACCGTCCTTTGACGGCTTGATCTCTGATTACATTCATCGCGACCGGCTAGTCGGTTTCGCCTCGACGACACTTTTTGTCGCCGGGACGCGCCCTCTCCGGTCCGCACACTTCGGCCATCCGCGGTCGACCCATTGGGAACAGCACTCGCTGCAAACGCCCGCCGGGTTCGCTGATAGGCCGATTCACGCCGCCGCTCCTACGCGCCGGCGCAGGCCCCGTCACGCTACACATCCAATGTAGTAGTGACGGGGCCTTTTTCTTTATTTGACCTAACGAAGCGCTCGCGCTAGGATCTGTATACGATCCTTTTTTGGCTGAGAGCCACGCCCGGACCCGGGGCGGTGTCCCTGGCAGCACGTTTGCGTGCGCACTGTCCCGGGTCAAACCTTTACCAAGCCTCATGCGTTTGCACTGAGGCTTTTTCTTTTTTTTCATCTCGTGCTAGTGTTTTTTTGTTCACTTGTTCTCAATACTCACGTTCTGAGGAGGGGATCATGGGAAACGCGGCTGTTCAAGAGGACGCAGGGAAGCCCAACTTCGATGAAGTGAAGAGGGGTGATCAGTGCCCGGTCAAGGATTGCAAGGGGACCATGCAACTCACTGGCAGTTGAGGTGTCTGGTTGGAGTGCAGTTTGCACCCCTTCGATCATTGCCGCCAGGCGACTCGAGCTGAAAAGGAATCCTATTACGGATCCGGTCGCCGCTGCTGAGATTCATGGGGTGACTCTGAGGAGTTGCCCCTTTCTATTTTCTGTTGAGATAGGGATATGCTAGGATACGTGAGCTATGGCAGAATATGTGATTCGCAAATCGACAGACCCGAGTACCTTGAAGGTCAATTATAAAGAAGAGCTGAATCAGGAGCAGCTGGATGTGGTGCAGAGAGGGGACGGGCCAGTTTTGGTGTTAGCAGGTGCTGGATCCGGCAAAACCCGCACTATTGTCTATAGAGTAGCTTACCTTCTTGAGCAAGGTGTAAAGGCTGATAACATCCTTTTAGTTACTTTTACGAATAAAGCCTCACGAGAAATGTTGACTCGAGTGGAGGAGTTGCTGGGTGCTTACCCGAAAGGCCTATGGGGCGGCACTTTCCATCACATTGCAAATATCCTTTTGCGCCGTTTTGGGAACGCAATTGGCTTCCCGCCTAATTTCACTATCCTGGATGAAGAGGACGCTAAGTCACTCATCAATGTGTGTGTGAAAGAAGAGGGTATTGATACGAAGGGTAAGCGATTTCCTTCGGCAGCTGTGGTGAAGAGTATTCTCAGTCTTTGCATTAATACGCAGTCCGATTTACGCGATATATTAGAAAAGCGCTTTTCAAGCTTCCTCCAATTAGAGGATAAGTTAGAGGCGGTGCAGAAGCAGTATGTGAAGCGAAAAAAGAAAAATCACCTGGTAGATTTCGATGACATGCTCTACTTGCTGGATCAACTCCTACAGACACGGCCTGATATTCGTGAAAAGTTAGCCACACAATTCAAATACGTTTTGGTCGACGAGTACCAGGATACAAATCGTCTGCAGTCATCAATTGTACGCCAACTTGCTTCGGTGCATGGGAATTTGTTAGTGGTGGGTGATGACGCGCAGAGCATTTACGCTTTTCGCGGGGCGACGGTGCAGAATATTTTAGATTTCCCGCAGCAGTATCCTAATTGCCAAACCTTTAAGCTAGAAACAAATTACCGTTCGATCAAGCCGGTATTAGAAGTAGCGAATGATGTGATCCGACATAACCCTGATCAGTTTGAAAAAACACTCCATCCGATTCGTCACGGGGTAGTGAAGCCTTTGGTTGTGCCGGCCAGCTCCAGCGAACAAGAGGCTGAATTCATTGCTCAGCGTGTCCTGGAGTTCCGTGAAGAGGGGATTCCTTTGCAAAACATCGCCGTATTATTCCGCGCGTCGTATCAATCACAGTCGCTGGAATTTGAATTAACACGCCGGGATATCCCGTATGATTATCGCGGGGGTTTGCGCTTTTTTGAACGCGCGCATATTAAAGATTTGTTAGCCTACTTAAAACTCCTTGATAATCCTCGCGATGAGGTAGCTTTCTTACGCGTGATTCAGCTCTATCCCGGCATCGGGGTGGAAACCGGAGTAAAGCTATGGCGCGAATGTTTGAGTGATCTGCCGAGTGCTGAGGAGCTGGCCGGCGCTGCCTGCGAAAAAGCCTTAACGCAACGCTCCAGCGAGGGTTTCCGCAGTTTTCAAAAGACCTTGAAGAAACTTTTGCAGCACGAGAAGCGAGCGCCAAATGATTTGATTCAGGAATTAGCCAAAGGCGAGTATCGGGAATATCTGCAGGTGACCTATCCTAACGCGAATGAACGTATTGATGACTTGCTTGAGTTGGCTCGTTTTGCTGAACGCTATGAAAAGCTGAGCGAATTCTTAGCTGAAGTTTCTTTGCAAGAATCTTTTGGCGTGGTCACTGAAACGGGCGCAGCAAGTGAGGATGAGGCAATGGTGGTCAGCTCTATCCATCAGGCAAAAGGTCTGGAGTGGGACGTTGTCTTTGTTATCAGCTGCAATGATGGATCTTTTCCAAATCCTCGAGCCCTAAAAGAAGAGGGTGGAATTGAAGAAGAGCGACGCCTCTTCTATGTTGCGGTGACTCGCGCTAAGACGCATCTCTTCCTCAGTTATTCCATCGGCGTAAATATGCGCTCAACTGCCATGTACATGCAGCGACCGTCTCCATTTATCACCGAGCTGCCTGAGCACCTCTACGAAGAGCTGACCCTGACAGAGGAGCGGGGATCACCTGATGATTTCTTCATTGAAATGGATAGTGATGGTGAGCCAAAAAGCGTCCTCGACATTTTGCTTGAGGAGAAGAAGCAGCGACGGTCTAGGGGAAGAGGGTAGAATGTGTAAAGCGGTACATTGCTAACAACTTCCTGAGCTACCGCGTTCAGGATGTGGGTAAACTTCCGTGAAGGTGCTACTTCGCGGAGTTATGAAAAAGCAGCGAAAGGGGAGGTGCTAACGAATTTTGCTATTAGAGTAATTCGTTCTCGATATTGATCTCGCCGTGGAGGTCTTCGAGCATCTTAGATTTGATCTGTTCGTAGCTTATACCCTGCGCTAAGAGCCAAGCCAACTTTGTTGTGATGGACTCAATGCTCATATCATAGGCGGGGATAGCCAGATCTCGGTCCTTGAGTTGTTTTCCAGATTCGTTTACCTGGAAACTAGCCACACCTTGCGGGGCTTGAGAGGTAACCACGATTGGAATTTGCTTTTCTTTCAAATACTCAAAGCCTTTGAAGAGATGCTGACTGGCATCACCAGCCCCAAAAGCCCGGAACACAAAAGCCTTAATGCCATTTTGCTCAACCAGGGTCTGGAAGATGTCAGGTGACATTCCGGGAAATTCAGTAAGCGAGGCAATGCTCTTTGTGTCAAAGTCCTTTTTCACACTAAGCACCCGGGCTTGAATTGCCAGAGGCTTACTTTTTGACAAGTAGCTAATATATTTATCAAGCGCCGCATCGTTAATGCGAATGAATCGACCAATCTGCCCTAGGGCTCCGGCAATAAAGGAGCTATAGGGATCGTAGTCAAAATCCGTGCCTTTTTTAATTCGCGTACCGGCAATAATTTTACTACCAAATACAGCCATCACCCCTTTGATCGGGTGATAGCCCCAGACTGCTAAACGAAGTGAGTTTACTAAGTTGGTAGTTGCGTCCGAGCCCAGGTAACCCAGTGGAACCTGTGCACCCGTTAAAATAACCGGTTTGTTCACATTCTCCAATGCAAATGACAGGGCGGCGCCAGTATAGCCCATAGTATTTGTACCGTGGAGGATAATAAAGGCATCATACTCGTCGTAGTTTTCAGCAATAGTCTCAGCCATAGCGGACCAGTTGGCCGGTAGCATATCAGAGCTATCAACATTAAACAGTTCCTTGGTGCTGGCTTCAATCTCAATACTCCAATTTCGTTTGACGATTTCAGTGGAGTCTTTCAAAATTGACAGGAAGCTGTCTGGTTGAGATTTCTCTTGCTTGGTAATTTCATTACTCGCTACATTTCCAGCAATCGTGCCGCCGGTTAAAATGAGGAGTATGCGTTTTTTCGTGTATGCAGTCATATCCTTAGTGAACTTATTACTGCTTCCAGCGTTCTAACTTTGGTATGCCGCGAGTGAAAAATCCGGCCATGAAGCCTGGGAAACCCATTTCCTTCATTTTTCCTTTTACAAAGTCCTGCATTTGCTGCGCAGTCCAGTCCGGGTTTACAAATTGGCCATTTTGATAGCATAAGCTGCAGTACATAGTACTTTTCGATCCATCAGCGTTGGTGCCGCCACCGTTTTTATCGCTTTTGAGGGGCATTGAGCAGCTTTGACAGTTTTTGTAGGTTTTATCCATAGAGTTGAATATTTATAAACGTCTTTATCTTGCCTCAGCATTAGCTTCTTGTCCATGCGTTGGATGCGTTTTGTCATAGAAGCGCACTGCTAAGAAGGTGGCTAGCGGAACAGCTAAGACAAGCACTATACTACCCACTAAAGTACGCACGATCTCTGTTGCGATGACTTCACTGTTGATAACATCGCTGAAAGAGAGAAAAGGTGCTTCATGCACTGAGAAGAGCACAAGGAGGGGGAGTGAGGCGCCAGCATAGGCCAGGAAGAGCGTGTTTACAATTGATGAGATATGGGTCGTGCCAACGCGCATGGCTTTTTTGTGCAACTCTTTTGTGCTGAGTTCCGGATTACTTTCGCGTAATTCATCCACTACAGCAATTTGATTGAGGATAACGTCATCCAGTGCACCAAGGGTACCGATAATCATTCCAGCGAGTAAGAGGCCCTCTACATTTATCCCACCCTGTAGCGCGCTGATAAAAATTGCTTCTTCACTTGCTAATCCGGTGAGATGAGCGGCCAGAGTAAAGAATTTTGATAAGAGTAAAAGAATCGCCAGTAGGATGAGAATGCTGAAGTAAGCTAGGCGAGCGTGCCGGTTATAACCTTCAGTGAAGAAAATTGCTAAAGCCATAATTACTGCACCACCAACAACACTGATTACCAGGGGATCAGCTCCTTTTAATATCTGCGGCACAATGTACCAGAGAATCACCGCTGCACTTAATCCCAGCACTATGAGCGCACGCAGTCCTTTCCATTTTCCGATAATGAGCACGATAATTACAAAAAGGATGGTTAACCAGGTCAGTGAAGGACTGCGAACCGCATCAACCAGGTAATATCGCACTTCACCATCAGGACTAGGACTGGCCGCAACAATAACCTGATCTCCTTTTTTAAAAATGAGACTATTCACAATTTGGATATCAGAAATTCCCTCAATCGTTACTTGTTTACCTTTCCATTCTCCTTTGGTGCCCTCGAGAAGTAAATTTTGCTGTTGGTAGGTCTCACCGTCAGGGGAGTCAACTTCTCGCGCATCCAATATTTGTATGACCTTTGCTTGAAATAGTTCATCTTCTGCTACATTAATCACTTGATCAGGTATAGCATCAGCTTGATCTTGGGCTTGGATGGCAAAAGGGAGGATAAGGCCGAAGAGGGTGACTATGAGAATGAGTTTTTTCATACACGTGGCAATGGTCTAAGTGAGGCGCTAGTAAGCAAAATTATTAACACTAAAATATACCTTCAAGCATGGATGTCTATGTAAAAACTACGTCTGCTTTATAAAAAAGTAAAGCCCGCTTCTCGATTTTACTCGAAGCGGGCCAGGTTAAGGTGCGATGTTTAGGCTACGGTGACCACTTTGGCCAAGTTGCGAGGTTGATCGATCTCGCGTCCCAACTCAGCTGCAGCGTAGTAGGCCAGGAGCTGCATGACGACGGCACTCAGCACAGGCGTGAGTACACCAACGGTCTTGGGAGTGTACAGTACCTGACCAGAGCCCTCACTGAGAATTGTGCCAGCGAGCTCGGAGTCCTCTTCCGCAATCACGATGATCTGGCCCTTTCGAGCACGAACCTCGCTGATGTTGCTTCCAAGGCTCTGGGCCCATTCTTTGGGTCCTCCTTCATCCACGGCCACGAAGATCACTGGCATGTTCTCGTCGATCAAGGCGATGGGCCCGTGTTTCATTTCCGCGACCGGATAGGCCTCGGCATGAATATAGGAAATCTCCTTGAGCTTGAGAGCGCCTTCACGTGCTGCGCAAAGACTATAGCCAGTACCCAGGAAGTAGGCCCCGGTGCTTGATGCAATGGATTCAGCAACTTCTCGGATCTTCGCTGCTTGATCAAGCACGTTCTGAATCTGCCGAGGCAAATCCAGAATCGCCTGAATCACAGCCTTGATCTCAGGAGTGTGAAGTCTGTCGGGCTCGCGTTCTTGGACGAGCGCTAGCCCGGTCAAAGTCGCTGCGACGACTTGGCTGGTGAAGGCCTTAGTGGAGGCCACTCCGGTCTCCTGGCCAACTCTCAGGTACATACCAGCATTACTCATGCGAGTAAGTGCTGATCCAACCACGTTGCAGATACTCCAGACTTTCGCGTCCCGCTCCTTGACCCACTTGACCGCTTGATTGGTGTCATGGGTTTCTCCGGACTGTGAGAAGGGGATGACTAGCGTGCCTCGATCAACACCCTGGAAGCTTCGGAAGAGCTCCGAAGCTAGGGGTGCCTCAGCCCGGAAGCCGAGCTGGTTTAGCCATCGCTTTCCCACTTGAGCTGCAAACCAGGACGTGCCACATCCTGTCAAAAGTATCTCAGACAGATCATGTCCTACCCATTCACGGATGTCGATCATGCCGCCGAGCCTGATCAGCGGCTTTCCTCCGTCTTGAATTCGTCCCTCGATGGTCCGTTGAATCGTTACGGGTTGTCCCATGATCTCGGCGAGCATGAAGTGAGGGTGATCTCCTCGACTACTCTGGCGCATGCTCTCCTCGATATTGATGCTTTCCCGTACCACATCGTAGTCGTCAGCATCCAGAACTCGCGGATCTTCATCCGGACTCAAGAAGAGGACATCACCATCCTCGAGCCAGCTGTAGCTGGAACTGTGAGGAAGGATAGCAGCCTGGTCAGAAGCCAAGAGATAGCCGTGCTCGAGTTTAGCAAACAAGAGCGGGCTACCGCGACGGAAGGCCGCAATACATCCAGGGTTTCTGCTTGATATGACCGCGAAGGCGTTTGCCCCCTCAATCAGGCACCCGGTGAGCTGGACTGCTCTGATCAGATCATGTTCTTTATCAACAAAGTACATGACCATATGAGCGAGTAGCTCGGTATCAGTTTCGGAGAAAAGCTCCAAGCCAGGCAGCCAGGTTAACAGTTGTTTTCGGATCGCTTCCAAGTTGTCGATTGTCCCATTGTGCACCACTGCATAGTGGCCATCCCGCGACGCGTGTGGATGTGCGTTGACGACCGATGGTTCACCGTGCGTAGCCCAACGTGTGTGGCCGATGCCACAGCGTGACCGCATCGCAGGACTCTGAGGGTTCCAGTGCCCTCTTTCCTCCAGCTTACTGCTGAGGTTTTCAGGCTTTCCCAGAGCTCGAATCAGGGTCAAGCTGCTGTCTGTTTGTAGTCCCACCCCACCAGAGTCGTAACCCCGGTGTTGCAGACTTTCAATCCCTTCAAACAAGAGGGGGAGAGCCGACCGGCTTCCCGTGTACCCAATAATCCCGCACATTGTCGCTCTCCTCCTAGTAGATTGTGAAAGTGCAAAGAATTCCTTAGTGTCGGCAGTTTACAAAGGCTCAGCAAAAGGTCAAGTTTGTCATTTTTGACGTACATCTTCCTGAGGTCGAAGTGGGGAAGTGCCTAAGTGTAACGTTATTTCTTGAAATTGTGCTATTTCACCATTTTCTTGACCAATACGCCTAATTCTTGTGGTTTTTAAAGTGGTTGACGAAAACCAGGAAGTGGGGTAAAATGGTTAAAGAAGGGTGAGAAGTGGATAAATGTGGGGATAACCCTTCCCTAATGTGGATAACGAAAAAAGCCAGAAATGACCACCAGCATGTTTATCGGAGAGTACTACCACGCGATTGATGAAAAAGGTCGCCTCGCAGTACCTCGAAAATTCCGTGAAGCACTCAGCAAAGGGGCAGTCGTCACCCGAGGCTTGGACAACTGTCTTTTCTTGTATCCACAACAAGAGTGGGAGAAGTTAGCTGACAAGTTAGCGAATTTGCCAATTGCTCAAGCAAACACCCGCGCTTTTTCACGCTTAATGCTGGCTGGGGCCATGGATGTGGAGATTGATAAGCAGGGGCGCATCATGTTGCCTGATTACTTGCGCAAGTACGCCACTATGAAGAAGAAGGTAGTGGTAGCTGGCTTGTACAACCGCCTGGAACTCTGGGATGAAACTGCTTGGGCCGCTTATAAGACCAAAACCGAGAAGTCCAGCGGTGATATTGCCGAGGCGCTTGGTGAAATCGGTGTCTAAGATGCCTGCCCAATCCGGCCGCGGACACATTCCTGTTCTTCTCAACGAAACATTAGCGCTCCTCAACCTAGGTTCAGGCGATACGGTGCTTGATCTGACTCTAGGTGGGGGAGGGCACGCTGAAGCAATGCTTGAGCGCACAGCTCCAAAGGGAATACTCATTGGAGTAGAGGCGGATCCAGTCACACTGGATATAGCCAAGGCGCGTTTACAGAAGTATAGCCAGCGCACTCATCTCCTGCATGATAATTTTGTTCACGCAGCACAGCGCATCCATGAACAATTCCCAGATATTCAACTACGCGGTGTTCTATTGGACCTTGGTCTCTCTTCACTGGCAATCGAAGCTCTCGCATCAAGATTTTCCTTTCTAAGTTCCGCGCCTCTCGATTTCCGCTTTGATCCGACCAGCGCACAAGCAACGGCTGCCGATATCCTCAATACCGCATCTGAGCAAGAGCTAAAAAAAATATTCAAAGAGTACGGGGAAGAGTCAGCAGCTGGTCGCATTGCTCGAGCAATCGTTACCGAGCGTCAAAAAAATCCCTTCACGCACATTCCACAACTTGTCGCCTGTATAGATAAGGTAAAACCCAAGCGAGGGCGATCGCGCATTCACCCTGCGACGCAAGTCTTCCAAGCGCTTCGCATTAAAGTCAATGACGAGCTCGACGTCCTCGCGCGCGTTTTACCAGAAGTAGTTCACTTGCTTCAACCCGGCGGTCGCATCGCGGTCCTCAGTTATCACTCGCTAGAGGATAGGATCGTGAAGCGTTTCTTCCGGCGCGAATCAACAGACTGCATCTGTCCTGCCCAACAACCGGTCTGCACGTGCAATCACCATGCTTCATTGCAGGTGCTGACCAAGAAACCAGTCGTGCCGGGTCAGGATGAGATTGCGCACAATTCACGTTCCAGGAGCGCTAAACTCCGAGTAGCAGAAAAAATCCAATGACCTATTACGATCGCACAACTCAACAAAGCACCATTTCTCAACGCTTAGCAGGTACGCTGCTTCGTACATTGAAGCTGCGCCTCACTGCAATTACCGTGTTAACGGTGACGCTCGCAGTGATTGGTGGGGGAGCCTATTTAGCGTTGATTAACAATGTGGCGACAACTGGTTTCGAAATCAAGACGCTGGAAAATCGAGTAGATGAGTTGCGTAAAGAAAATCGTCGCCTGGAAGTAGAGGCGACTGAGCTGCAATCTCTGAGTGCAGTCCAGGAAGCAAGTGGCCAGCTCGGCTTAACCGAAGTGGCGCATATTGAATATCTTAGTCCGACCGATTCCGCCTTTGCCCGTCGTTAAAGCCTAGGTGCTATGACGCGGTACGGACGCAATCGACCACGACAACAGCAGCCAAGATGGCGACTTGATCGTCTCACCGTGCTGCTTATTTTGTTATTTGGCTTTTCGAGTATTTTAGTAGTTCGTCTATTCACGCTGCAGGTTTTAGCGCACGGGTTCTACGAAGCGCTGGCCTCTGGTCAGCACGAAATTGAGCAACGGCTTTTACCAGATCGTGGAGAAATTTACGCGCACGATCGCTATTCAGATGGGCAGCTTTTTCCACTGGCTACCAATGAGGAACGCTTCCTAGTATATGCTGTGCCAAAGCGAATTGAAGATCCGGAGGATGTGACCGAAAAGCTTGAAAGTTTCATCACGCTTGATAAAGAAACATTACTTGCTCGATTATCAAAAAGCGACGATGTCTATGAACCGATTGAGCATAATATAAGCGTTGCTACCAAAGAAAAAATTGAGGCATTAGAGATTGATGGCATCTCTTTCATTAGTGAAAAGGGACGCCTTTATCCAGAGGGAAGTCTGGCCAGCCAAATCCTTGGTTTCCTTGGCATGTCAGAGGATGTGAAAAAAGGACAGTATGGACTGGAAGGTTATTTTGATGAAGAGCTGGCTGGTCAACAGGGTTATTTGCAAGCTGAGCGCGACGCGGCCGGTCGTTGGATTACCGTCGGCGATCGATTTATCCAAGATGCTAAAGATGGTGATGATCTCATCCTTACCATTGACCGTACCCTGGAATACACTGTGTGCACGAAGCTTCAAGAAGCCGTACTGAAGCACGGGGCTGAGAGTGGGGCGGTGGTTATACTTGATCCAGATAGCGGTGCCATATTGGCCATGTGCGGTTATCCTGACTTTGATCCGAATCATTACAACGAGGTGACTGACTTGGATGTTTTTCTTAATCCGGCCATTAGTCCTTATGAGCCTGGATCGATTTTCAAGCCCATTACCATGGCGACCGCGGTTGATACTGGCAAGGTTACACCGGAAACCACTTATGTTGATGAAGGAAGTGTAGAGGTTGGCGGCTTCACGATTCGGAATTCCGACGATAAAACATACGGTACGCAAACAATGACCGAGGTGTTGGAAAAATCTCTAAACACCGGAGCAATTTTTGCTGCGCAACAGGCCGGGAACGACGTTTTTTATGACTATGTGAAGCGCTTTGGTTTTGGTGAGCAGACTGGTGTTGAGCTTGGTAATGAGTCGGCTGGTAATCTCGGAGAGCTGGCCAGCGGACGTGACATTTACGTTGACACCGCTTCTTTTGGTCAAGGTATCACCGCCACGCCTTTGCAGCTGGCCGCGGCCTATGCAGCTATTGCAAATGGGGGAACTTTGTATAAACCATACATCGTTGATGAAATTGTGAAGCCAAATGACTTCCATGTGAAAACTCACCCCACAGCTGTACGACAAGTGTTGGATCCAAAAACCTCAACCACAGTATCAGCCATGCTCGTAAATGTAGTGAAGAATGGTCACGGTACGAGAGCGGCTGTGCCAGGATATTACATTGCCGGTAAAACAGGTACGGCGCAGATTCCACGCACTGACGGTCCGGGCTATGATCCTAATCGCACCATTGGCTCCTTCGCCGGTTTCGGTCCGGTCGAGGACCCGAAGTTTGTCATGGTGACCAAGATTGTGGATCCTAAGGACGTGAAATTTGCCGAGAGCACTGCTGCGCCTTTATTCGGCGATATTGCGAAGTTCCTCTTGAATTACTTCGAAGTTCCGCCGAGTGTAGTTGGGGAGTAACTCAACCGCAGCTGAAGATGGCCATCTTCAGCTGCGTATTGTAAAGGAAGTTC
Source organism: Candidatus Nomurabacteria bacterium (assembly GCA_023898465.1). Classification (NCBI taxonomy): domain Bacteria; phylum Candidatus Nomuraibacteriota; species Candidatus Nomurabacteria bacterium. The sequence goes on along the minus strand of CP060223.1, from coordinate 584,525 downwards.
TATAGCAGAAATCATGCAGTATCGATTTAGTCCAATCCAAGACAAAGAGCAATTGATACAAGCGATAACATATACTCACCTTAAGTGTTTTGAGTTATGTAAAAAAAATTTTGGCAGATATTTACCAGTGGCAGGTAATCTCGGAATATTTTGCCATGACGATGACGAGTATAGCTATCTCACAAAAGTTCGCCAGGAGCTGACAAAAGAATCTGATAATTGGAATCAAAAATATTATCGTCTCCATGAGCCCATTGTTATTCCTGCCCAAGGTGATATTCCGGAGACCACCTATACCTATCTCTATATTCGTAAACCAGATCAGCACACCGAGGTGGGCGATGTTGATTTTGTCTTGGATAAAGAGGAATTTGAAGAACTAAAAAAGGCGTTGTCTAGAGGTGAAAAAATGCCAGGCGTGGAAATAATGAATCGTCCTGACCTTGATTTAGTAAAGTTGCTTGATCCTGATTTTGATGTTTTGTCTTTTATTGGAGGCAAAGACATGGATGAGAATGTCGGGAGAAAATAAATGTCGAAAAGGTTTAACGTATGACAAAATATATACTGCACGGTGGTGCGCTAAAATATGATACTGTAGATAATCGAGCTTACGTGCAGGAAATTTTAAAGGATGTACCGAGCGAGCCTACTGTGTTGTTTATTCCCTTTGCACGTGATAAAAGCCTCTGGAAAGAATTTTTTGATTTAACCAAAGAACGATTTTCTGTAGTTGCTCTGGAGAAATCTATACACTTTGTTATGGCGTCCGAGAATACACAGACTTTTATTGAGCAGATTAAGAACGCTGATGCAATTTATACTATTGGCGGTGAGACATTAGTACTTTTGGAACATATGCGGAAGGTGCCTATGCTGGTAGAGTTGTGGCAGGGAAAAACAGTAGCAGGATCATCCGCTGGGGCGCAAATGTTATCGCGATATTTTTATCATGTTGATAGTCAGAAATTTCACCAAGGTTTGGGGATCTTAAATGTGAAAGTGTTTGTCCATTGGTCGGAAGACAAACAAGATAAGCTTGAAGGTCTTGAGAGTTTTGGAGAGCCGTGCGAAATTCTTAAAATTCCTGAGCAGAAGTTTTTGGTGATCAATCAATGAGATACATAGCCCTCCTCCGCGGCATTAATGTTGGCGGGAATAACAAAGTAGAAATGAAGCGACTCAAGGAGTTGTGTGGGAGTTTGGGTTACACGGATGTTTCAACTTACATAAATTCTGGCAACATTCTTTTTAATGCAAAAGGGAAGAGTAAGGATATTCAGTCAGCGCTGACAAAAGCCCTAGTAAATGAATTTGGCTTTCCTATCCCCGTGTTAATCAAGACACAAGCTGAGGTGAAGAAAATCGTGGCAGCAATTCCTCAGACTTGGCAGAACGATCATCAGACACAAAAGACCGATGTAGCTTTCCTTTTCCCTGAAGTTGATGATAAGAAAACTCTTGATGAGTTACCAATGAAAAAAGAGTATATGGACTTGCGTTATATAAAAGGTGCGATTGTCTGGCACGTAAAAAAAGAGAACCTGAATAAAAGTCAGTTGAGTAAAGTGATTGGGTCAAAGCTGTATAAGTACATGACTGTACGAAATGTGAATACAGCGAGATATTTGGCTGCTGTAGATTTTTAAAAAGAAAGCCAGGTACAATGTTGCACCTGGCTGGGAGAACGAGACGCGAAGCCAGAACACGGAAGACAGGAGGGAGCAGTGAGAACAGAGAAAGGGGAAGTCCGTAGAGCGAACGCGAATGCAGCTGAATCAGCTGCTAGGAAGTTGAAAAAAGGAGCGGGAAGGTGCGATGCAGCCATAGTAACAAATGGAAATTTTTTGTCAATAAAAAAGCCCCGGCAATCACGCACACCGATTCCGAGGCTCCGACTGGAGGGTTCACGATCCGGCAAAGTGCCCGGACGGCTTCTGAATTACCCTCTACCCCTCCTCCATGCGAATGTGCGATTTTTGGGCATGGACTACGACCCCTATCTTGAAGCATCTCCACACGTCCGGGCCGTTTCCGTTGTCAGCTTATACCTTTCACTTTTTTACTGTCAAACCATGCAAAGTCTTTTTAGTAAAGAATAAAGAAAGGGGGCCTCCAGAGAAGTAGTCTGGAGGCCCGCCGGGGGAGTAGAAGAGAGCGTATTCTTTTTTTGGTTTTCGGCCGTATACTATATATTTTCCTGAGAATTGTCAAGATGTGCATTTATCGCTAGGGTGATAATGCTATACTACTCTATATGTCTATCTCAAAGCTCCAGCAGTATGTGCAGCGCATCCTAGCCTGGTATGCACGGAAAATCCTAGCTAAGTATCAACCCGATGTGGTGGCGATTACGGGCAGCGTTGGAAAAACCAGTACCAAAGAAGCAATTTTCACTGTCATGAGCGGGGCTTTTGCGGTGCGACGGAGTCAGGGTAACTTGAATAACGAGCTTGGCTTACCTCTGGCGATTATTGACGCGAAGAGCGGCGGTCGGAACCCTTTTGCCTGGCTAGGAATTTTTATCAAAGCGACAAAGCTACTTTTGCAACGTCGTCCTTTCCCTGAAGTCTTGATACTAGAAATGGGCGCTGATCATCCGGGCGATATTAGCTATCTCTGTAGCATTGCGCGACCACGGGTAAGTGTTGTCACCGCAGTTGCTCCAGTGCACACGGAATTTTTTGGATCAGTTGAGAAGGTAGCAGAGGAAAAGTCGGTCCTGGCAAAAAGCACAGAAGATGATGGCTACACCATTCTCAATGCAGATGATGAGCGAGTCTTAGAATTTCATAAACTGACCAAGTCGCGGGTGCTGAGCTATGGCATTCACGCAGAAGCTGACGTTCAGGCAACCGAGGTAGGTTTCTTGTATGGGAAGCAGGAATCATTTGAAGCGTTTCCCAGCATCGAGGGCATGCGCTGCGTAGTACATTTTGAGGATAAGAGTGCAACATTGGAGCTGCGAGGAAGTGTAGGGCAGGCAATTATTTCCAGCGCCCTAGCTGCAACATGCGTGGCACTTGCCTATGGTATGGATCTGCGCGACATCGCTGAGGCCTTTCGTCATTTCGTCCCGCCACGTGGCCGCACTCGTTTACTCAAAGGTCAGAAGCGTTCTCTCCTGATTGATGATTCATATAATGCCTCGCCACGTGCAGTGACTGCGGCACTTCAGTTGATCAGTGATTTGTCCAAGGATTTGCGACATCACCTTACAACTGGACCATTAAAAAAATCTGAGACCATTGAATCCGCTACTTTTTTCCGCCGTATTGTGGTGTTAGGTGATATGGCTGAGCTGGGGGAATACACTGATGACGCACATGCTGAAATTGGAAAGACGGTAAAAGGACATGCCGATATTCTCGTGACCGTTGGCAAGCTGGGTGCCAAGATCGCAGCTGCAGCACGTGAAGCAGGTTTTCCTGAGGAGGAAGTGCACGAGTTTCCCGACGCAAAAGCTGCAGTGGTTTTTCTCCGCTCGGTAGTAGGTCTGCATGACATCGTATTGGTGAAGGGTTCGCAATCAGTGCGACTTGAGCGCGTGGTACGTGAGCTTCTCCAGGACCCCGAGGAAGCAGAAGAGCTGCTCGTACGACAGGGGAGAGAGTGGCTGAGGTCATAACGTAAAGTATAGTGTTTTGACCAAAGGGGGAGTTTTTGGGTATAATAAAGCGCCGTCTCTAAAATAGTTACGACGGCGTAAATACACACCTCATGCAACGTGCACGCATTCTTATACTTCTCGTCAGCGGATCAGCGCTGTCGTATGGTCCAGGCAAAAAGCGCCTGGTGCAGAGTGAGCGCGAGGTGGCTGCTTGGATGCGAGAAATGCAAGAGTTGAGCATCATGGCAGAAATCGATGCAACCTACGTGGCAAACGCCGAAGGGTCCGGGGTTTCGCCAGCCTTGTGGCAGTCAATCGGTCGGGTGATTAGCGACAACTATACCAAGTTCGACGGCTTTGTGATTAGCCATGAAGTAGAAACGCTGCACTATACCGCACCCGCCCTGGGCGCAGCACTGGGAAACACAGGTAAGCCAGTCGTATTAACTGCCTCACCGCATGATTTGCTGCGTCCAAAAGTGCCGGCAAACATACGGGCGCTGTTCGCCCATGCACGAGGCTTAGGACAAAAGGATAATCTCTTGAATGCCCTGCATGTAGCTGAATACTCCTTCGGTGATGTGTGTGCGGTCTTTGGTAATCAAATTCATCGCGCGATTGAATTGACTACAGTGGCACCGCCCGATGCACAGTATTTCCGTTCCTTGTCCGGAATTTTGCTCGGTAAAGTTGATTTCGGCTTGAAACTATTCCCACCGATCAGGAAACAGAGTAATCGGGCAGTGAAATTTGCCACTGACTTTGCCTCAGACATGGTGGTGATTGATGTGCATCCAGGTATGCAAATCACCGATCGATTGAGCGGCGAGGTAATGAAAGCACCGGGAGTTCTCGTGAAGCTTGATCCAGCTAGTCAGCTTAGTTCAGCTCATGTTTCGGCGTTAGAAAAACTGCAAAAAAGTAAAGTTCCTGTGATAGTTTATCAGCAAGAAGCTCAACAAGATCGATTGAGCTCTTTACCACTTCTCCACACCCTGCCATATCACAGTGCTTTTGTGTTGAGCTCATGGATTTTTGCTCAAGCAAAAAATACCACTCAAGTGCAGCGCTTACTTAAAGAAAAGATAAAGGAAATTCTGCACCACTAGTATGCACGTGTATTTTTACGGACCAGATACGACCACTCAACGATTGCGACAGGCCTACGCCATGATACGACGCATTTTGCGTGAGGCAGATATTGCACTTTCCTCAAACACTATTCACCCAGAAACAAGCCTAGATCCAGCCTCAGCCCAAGAAATAGAAGCAAAAGGTGGCACCTTGCTTGATGCAATGGATGCAATTGTGATTGAGGGCTCAACTCCTGACTCGGAAGTTGGATATTTACTTGCCTATGCAGTCGCCCAGAAGAAGCCAACCATCTTTTTATCAGAGCGCGGTAGTCCTGGCCGGCAAATCTTGAAATATCTCAATCAAAAGCAGGTTCCAAAAACTTGTCAGATACGTTATTATACGGATGACTCATTACAATGGTTATTGGGTGACTTCCTCAAAACAGTTGGGAAGCGGGAAGTGAAAGAGATTCCGCGCATTAAATTTACTTTGCGCATTACTCCGACCATTGATCACTATCTTGATTGGAAAACTCAAAATACGAAACTTAAAAAAGCTGACTACTTACGCGGAGAGATTGAAGAGATAATGAAACAGGATAAAGAGTTTCAATCCTGGCTCCAGCGCAAGCGTAGACAAGAAATATAAAGACCATCCATGCAAAATATTTTCCATCGATTTCGCTTCATTCCTATTCTCCTTATTGGACTATTATGGACCTCACAGGTTCAGGCGCAAATCAAGACTTGGGAGTTCCGTTCATGGGATTCGACTATTACTATTGAAACGGATTCCAGTATTATTGTAGATGAGCAGCAGGATATTGATTTTCATGGTGCTTTTACGTGGGTAGGCAGGACGCTACCAAAAACAAAAGGCATTTGGTATGACGAGATTGAGGTTTACGACCAGGACGGTAAAGCATTTGCCTCCTCAGATGTTGATATACAAAATACTTCGAAGGAAGTACGCATTCGAGCGTATTTCTCTAAAACACCAGATGCCGGTATTACACAAAAATCCATTACTTTTCATTACCGAGCCCATAATGCAATCGGTGATTTTGCTGACCATGACGAGCTCTACTGGAATGTAGTTTCTGCACAACGTGGAGTACCCATTCATTATGCCAGCGCTAAAGTCGTGCTACCGAAATCCTATGGCAGTGAAGATACGCAGCAGCGATTATTAGTCGGACCCAGAGGCAGTACGGCAGATCGGACAACCTATACGCAAGAAGGCGATACGTTAACCTTTACTACCTCTGATGTTGGACCATCAGATGAAATGACGATTGTAGCAGGCTGGCCAAAAGGAGAAGTAACTTTTGAAACTATCAAGGAGGAAACCAGCCTTTGGTCAAGTTTTTGGGACTGGTTCCGTTGGATATATATTGCCTCACCACTTGTATTACTTCTTTGGCTTATTTCACGCTGGCGAGCGCATGGACGTGACCCCGAGGGTAGGGTAACAATTATCCCGCAATATGAAGCACCCGATGGTGCGCCGCCGGCAGTCGTCGGTACTTTAATCGATGAGCAGGCGGATCGACGTGATTTTATTGCCACAATTATTGATTTAGCAGTGCGGGGTTATTTACGCATTGAAGAGGATGAAGAAGGGGGACTGTTTAAGAAAAAGGAGTATACTTTTGTTCGCCTCAAGAGTGTAGCGCATGATACGAGTTTGAAACCCTATGAGCTTTTATTAATGGAGAAGCTCTTTAGCACAGGAGAGCGAGTTGCACTTTCTGATTTGAAGAATTCCTTTTATAAGGATATGAAGGAAATCACCAGCAGTATTTATAGCGTTACCACAGATGAGTATGGTTATTTCCCGGTGCGTCCAGACAGTATACGTCGTCGATATTATTATGTAGCTATAGCCTTGATTCCTATCGGTTTTTTCACCCTTTTCGTACCTTGGGTGTATGCGCTGCTGCTGGTAATTTTTGGTCGAGTCATGCCTAAAAAAACCAAGAAGGGTATTCATGCGTTGGAATGGTCTGAAGGATTTAAGCTTTACTTACATACTGCTGAGCGATTCAGAGTTGCTGCCATGACTCCGCAAACCTTTGAGCGTTTCTTACCCTATGCCATGGTATTTAATGTGGAGAAGCAATGGGCGAATCGCTTCCGTGATATTTATACTGAGCCGCCGAAGTGGTTTCATTCAACACACCCACTCGCAGCATTTAATGCAGTGAGTTTTACTGACCACCTTGTCTCAGTTATGAACAGCAGCGTCGCAACTAGCCTTGCCAGTTCGCCATCTTCGAGCTCAGGATTTGGCGGCGGGGGATTTGCAGGTGGCGGAGGCGGCGGTGGCGGGTCGAGTGCCGGTTAGTGTTATTAATCGTGAAAAAGTATGTTAAAGGATTTTAAGGCCTTCATTATGCGCGGCAACGTGATGGACCTGGCAGTTGCGGTCATCATTGGTGCTGCTTTTGGTAAGATTGTCAGCTCTTTAGTCGCTGATATTATTATGCCGGTGATTGGTTTGATTAGCGGAGGGATAGATTTTTCTGGTCTACAAGTAAAAATTGGCGGTACAGAAGCTGAGCCAGTATATTTGACTTACGGGATGTTTATTCAAGCGGCTATTGACTTCTTGATTATTGCGGCAGTCATTTTCTTTATGATTCGCTTGTTAAGCAAATTACAAAAGCCAAAAGAAGTAGAAGTAAGCACGAAGTCTTGCCGCTTTTGCATTTCAGAAATTCCTCTACAGGCAACTCGTTGTCCAAGTTGTACTTCACAACTTGAGTAAAGAAAAAGGCCCCCACGCAATACACGTTGGGCCAACACACGAGAGAGCCTGCTTTTGCAGGTGAATTCACCCCGCAGGGCGACTTCGCAAATCTGATTGATCTCTTGTGTATTGTACCCGCGGAGCACCGCAGGGAGCCTGTTGTACTTGTGACAACATAGAGACATTAAGACTTGCTAAAATCTTTGTCAAGTCATTTTTTGCGCCAATTTTAGCCCTATTGCCAGTCCATAGAGCTGTGCTAGGATAAAGACAAAGGAAATTCATGTCTAATTCAACGCGACTATTAGTACGATCACGGACTCATCGGATGCTGGCAGGCGTCTGCGGTGGATTAGGACACTACTTTGGCATTGACCCAGTTATTTTTCGTATCGTCTTTCTCTTGCTTACCATCTTTGATGGGGCGGGCGTGCTTATTTATGTTGTGCTTTGGCTGCTTATACCACTAGAAGGCGCAACGCACGCTGCTACAACACTAAGTGAGCGCGCGCAACAGGTGGGAAACGAAATTCAAGAAAAGGTTGATGCGGTACAAAACGCTGGACAGGCAAATCAGTTGCAAAATTTTCTCGGGGTCATTGTAGTGGTGTTTGGTGTAGTATTGTTGAGTCGGCAACTCTTTTCCTTTACCTGGTTGCAGTGGCATAGTATTTGGCCTTTGACGTTTATTTTTCTCGGCATTTTTATTCTTATGAAACGGAGCTAAGCTATGACAGAGACACCGCTTCAAAATCACGAAACACCTACCTTAGGAAAAGAGGCTCCACCGCCTCCACCGCCAAAGCCAGAGGTAAAACCGGAGCAGCGCGAGTCGCGTTTGCATCGTCATAATCCTGGGCGCATACTTTTTGGCATCACCTTAGTTATTGTTGGGTTTCTCTATCTAGCAGAGACGACCGGTTGGGTTGATGTGCATTTCAATCTCTGGGAGCTGTGGCCTCTGGCTATCGTCTTCTTAGGAATATCACTCATCACCAAGTCATCCTGGGGGACCTGGGTTATGGTGATTGTGATAATTCTCGTTGCAGCCGGAGTCGGCACTTCCTCGCTTTGGATTAATGAGCGAGAAGTTGAACTAAAAGACATTGACTTAGCGCGCGCAACGGACGTGGTTGCAGCAGACCTGACTATTGATATGGGAGCAGGTTCATTAGATATGCAAGCTGGCGATGCTGAATTAGCCCAAGGAACTTTTAAATCGGACTTTACGAGCCTGTCACAAGTAAGCGATGTGAATGCGGATAGTGTGCAGACGGTAGAATGGAAGACTCAAGGAAATTGGAGCGGCCTTGGATCACACATTAATCAGCTTGATCTTTCCTTAACGCGAGAGTTGCCAATTGATCTTTTGATCAAGAGCGGTGCCATGAGTATGGATTTAGATTTCACTGAAGTGATGCTGCGCAAGTTGACTATTGCTACGGGAGCTTCAAGTCTTAATCTCACGCTAGGGGATTTACTTGATGAGAGTGAAGTAGCTATTGATGCTGGAGCTAGCTCAGTTGATATTAGCGTGCCAAGTACCCTAGGAGTAGATGTAAACGTTGATGCTGGATTATCTTCGAAGAATCTGGATGGCTTCAGTAAGACAGGTGAGAAAACCTATCGCTCAGACAATTACGACACTGCAGAAAAACATCTCAGCTTAACTCTCGACCTTGGCGTTTCCAGTCTCAATATTCATTGGGACTAAAAACTTCATAGCATAAAAGGAAGACCCCCGAACATGTCGAGGGTCTTTGAGTATCAACCAGGGATTATTCGCGCTGGAAGATTCCGATTGGTGATCACGCTAGGAGACGCATCCTGGTCGTGCACGAAGCAGGAGATGTGGTTCACTATCCAGCCTGGTAGAGCGGGTTTGATTCGCCCCAGGAAGGCCTCGATCTCGCGCTCGACCTCATCCCAGAACTGGCGATGCTCGGGCGGCAGGTCTTTGAGATGAACTTGAGATCCATCTTTGAGATTTCCCGGTGCCGAGTCGATGCTGATGGTGTATCTGAGTACCAGGCCTTGTTGCACACATTCCCTTGGAAGCGACTCAGGCGGCTCAAGCTGGAAGGTGCAATTGACTGTGACTGAAATCGCGGAAGGCTGTTCCAGAGTCGTACACATAGGCAACTCCTTCTGGACGGTTGGATAAAGAACTGTATGCAGAGCTAAAAACACTTTATGCTTTCTGTCAACTTTTAGGATCTATAGATGTATAATTCTGGGTCTTTATTCATGCTATACTGGGCGCGATGAAGCTACCCAGCACAACCCGGCGAAAGAAATTTCAACAACGAATTTTAGCATGGTTCGCGGCCCATCAGCGCGATTTACCATGGCGGAAAACTCGTGACCCTTATCGCATACTCGTCTCTGAAATTATGTTGCAGCAAACGCAGGTCAGTCGGGTGATTCCGCGCTACTTTGCTTTCTTACAAGAATTTCCTACGGTACGCGCCTTGGCTGCAGCTCCTCGTTCAAGTGTTCTACGGCAATGGTCAGGCTTGGGTTATAATCGTCGCGCTATAAACTTACAACGAAGCGCGCAGGAGCTAGTCCGTGAATACAAAGGTAAGTTTCCGGCCGATGTGGAGTTGCTTGAAGCGCTACCGGGTATCGGGCCCTATACTGCTCGAGCGGTTGCTGCCTTTGCCTTTGAGATATCCGTAGCAATGGTTGATACGAATGTTGAGCGTGTGTTGACTCGTTTTTTTGTCGGCTTAGACACGCAGCCAAAATTGAGCACAAAGGAAATGGCAGTCTTAGCTGCCTCGGTGCTCCCGTCCACCCAAGCTTGGAAATGGGGACATGCTATGATGGATTTTGGTGCTACTGTTTGTATCGCGCGTGATCCCTTATGCGAAACCTGCCCGCTACGCAATACCTGTCAGGCCTTTCCCCAGATTCAGAAGTTACGTCAGCAGGGAAAAGCTTTACCGCGCACAAAGCGCCCGGCCAGTCCCTTCCACGACTCAAGTCGTTTTTATCGCGGTCGTATCGTCGCCCTACTAACTGTTGAAGCGATGAGTGCGGCGCAGCTTTTTCGACACATACAAAAATCATACCCAAAAGCTGAACGTACGCGCTTCACCACCGCGCTGGATGCTTTGGGCAAAGAAAGGATTGTGGAAAGGGTAAAGGGTAGACTGCGCTTGCGAGACAGTTAGTTTTCGCATTATAGTGAGATAGGCAAGAAGGAGGGAGTAATGATTTGCCTACGCTCTTATCATAGCGTTGCTCAAGTTGCGCATTGGTGCGATCGTTGCTGTCAACCGATTTATCCCGGTGAGATGTATGAGGGAGTGGTCCAGGTCTTACCGAATCAGGAGCATCGATTGATCGTTTGGAAGACGCATATTAATCCTAGCTGTGATTTCCCGGAAGATCCGGATGAAGAGCTATACAGACGCGATGGAGAGGGCATCGCGTCTTTACTTTTGCAAAATATGTATACCCCAGGCGAAGATGACCATTTTCGCCTGGGGCTAATGGTTGACAAAATCACCTGCAGATGCTAGGTTACGGTGTTTCATGCCGGATGTTTTCGCGGCAGAAACAGGCTCATTTCACGATTCTGCGAGAGTGGAATCACTTACAAGAGTTCCAATAACTGGGGGTATCTGATGCGTTCGTGGATTTTTTCTTTGGTTACACTGTTGGCCCTGTCCTTCAGCAACTTTGCTTGTGGTGGGAAAGAGCCAACGCCACCCGAGTCTTCGCAAGAACGACCGACGCTCGTCGATGCAACCGGACCCGTGTTCGTACATACGGACTGGAATCGCGATAAGCGTCAGGCCTTGATCAAAGACATGGCTGATCAGGCGCTGTATCGTAACCAACCGGACCACCTCATCGGCATGGTTTCGGACGAGATCCAGTTCTCCAGCCTCATCAACGTGAGGGTGGTAGGCTACCTGGGTAGAGTGGATTACGTTGACCAAGGTCGTCGATGTCAAGGTGACGAAGTGATCACAGACGGCGTCTTCGATGTTCGTGGCGATGTCAACTTCGCTCTCTTGGATATTCAAGATCCGGGGATGCAAGACAACGTCTACTTCGGTCGGGAACCTGAGAATCGGCCCACGGTGTTTTTCATCAATCTGTCTGGGCCAGGCTTCCTTGGTCTTTCGATGGATCGCATCGGTGAGATTCTGAACACGAGACAGTCGGCTGAGGACAAGGCTAGGGCTATCCTGAACTATCTTCAGTCTCTTCCTGTTCAGGAAGACTGCGCCGGTACCCATTGGGAACGCCAAGCGGTTATTATGCCGACTTGGTTGAGTTGGGGCGAACAGGTCGCTTTGGCCAGTCTACTGGTCGAGCGTCCGCCATGTGGCTAGCTCGCCTTTGAGCTCGTGCAGACCGCGTTATCGACCATCGCTTTATGCGAAGGAGGATGGCGCGGTTTTTCTTATCCAAAATGCTATACTACCCCTATGCCTGAGATGCGCATAAAAAACGCTCAACGAATCTACTCAGTCCACGAGCTGGTCCAGGGCGTTCGCGAGCTTTTGAAACAAGCAGTCGGCGTGGTCACTGTCCAGGGTGAGGTGACGGCCTATCGTGAGCCAAAGGGTAATTTAGTCTACTTTGAAATTAAGGATGCCAAGAGCGCGGTGCTCTGTTTCGCGATGACCTGGGAAATGAATGTGCCGATTGAGAATGGCATGGAAGTGCAGGTGGTTGGCTATCCCTCCCTTTTTCAACGTCGTGGTAGTTTTCATTTCAAGGTTATGGAAATCCGGCCGGTGGGCGCTGGGGCAATACAACAAGCCCTGGAAAAGTTAAAAGCCAAGCTGGAAGGTGAAGGACTTTTTAGCGAGGCACGGAAGCGGGCGCTGCCACGTTTCCCTGAGAGCATCGGGCTGATTACCTCTCCTGATGCCGCAGCCTATAATGATGTCCTGCGTGTGCTAGGTAATCGTTGGGGTGGCGCAGATATTCACTTCGCCCCAGTGCCAGTACAGGGGACGGGCTCAGCAAATCACATCGTGGCTGCTCTGCGAGGTATGCAAAGTCTCAAACCCGATGTGATTATTTTGACTCGAGGAGGAGGCTCAATCGAGGACCTCCACGCCTTTAATGATGAACAGGTTGCTCGAGCTGTTTTCGCCAGCGAGGTGCCGGTAATCTGTGGAGTAGGTCATGAGCGCGATTGGACTATCGCCGATTTAGTAGCTGATAAAAGAGCGGCTACACCTTCAAACGCGGCGGAGTTGGCTGTGCCAGATCGACGAGAAATCAACTTTGCACTTGATGCAATGCTTGATACTATAGATGTGCGATATACGGCACTCTTGCGTGCACAAGAAGCGCGAATCCAAGAAGCAATCCAAAGCATACTTGATCGTTCCCAAGTGCAGACCGAGGAATTGCGCAATCTTTTGCAAGTCTTTACCTCAAGCTTTCGCCGCTTCTCTTTAGCACTTTCACAAGCTGATCAAGAGTTAAGTCATTTAGCCTCGCAACAAGAACAGGGCTTTATGAATATGCTTACTTCTTGGCGGCAGCGTGTAGAGCATAGCGAGCAGCTACTCATATCCTTATCCCCGCAGTCGACTTTGGATCGGGGATATAGCATTACTCGCGATGCTAAAACAGGCGCAGTCATCCGCAATGCAAAAGGTATTCAAAAGGGACAGCGCATTCGCACCCAAGTTCATCAAGGAAATATTGACTCAACGGTTAACACTTCACACACATGACTACAAAACGATCACAGAAAAAAATAAGCTTCCAATCATCATTTCAGGAGCTACAAAAAATTACCGACCGTTTCGAATCAAGCGATTTAGATTTAGACGAAGCAATGCAGCTATTTGAGCGGGGCCTCACCCTGGCTAAAGAGTTGAAGAAACGCTTAGGGGAAATGGAGAATACGGTGAAACAAATGAAGAAGAAAGTAGATCAAGAATAATATGTTTCGTCCGCGCCATAAAAATCTAAGCGGCCCCCTACTTATCGTCAGTATTTTTATCTTAGTGGTTGGTTTGGGGATTTTATGGAAGCTGTATAATGCAAATGAGACTGTAGTAAATGAAAATGCCCCAGCGCTTCTGCAAAATACTAATGCGGTAAACTCCTCAAACAACAACTTCGCCTTACAGCCAGAGCAAGAGATTCCTGAAACGGTAGCGCCACCAGCACCAAAGACAAGCGCTGACGCACCGCAGAGTCAGAGTGCCTGTGAAGTAGCCGAAGGCGAATGGATTTGGCAAGATGGATTTTGTCTGCCCTCAACGCAGAGCGCGTGCTTGGCTTTTGACGGGCTATGGGGACCGAGTGGTACCACTATTCCTGATGGGTGCTCTCTCTGGGCTGAGGACGGCGGTAATGAGTGCAGTGACAGCGGTGATTGCATCGGTCGTTGCATCGTGCAAGAAGGCGATATTCCGCAAGGGGATAGAACTGATGATGATTTGCAAAACGTGACTGCCCATTGCACTACCCGCGCCCGAGTGGCTGGTTGTTTAACTGAGCTGCAAGGCGGGGTGCCGACAGTATTGTGCCAATAATCAAGATATTGCTAGCTTAGCCTGTACGCGTTATAGTGCTACGTGCCTGCTATGAAAAATATCCCAAACACATTTCCTAAAGAGCTAGAAGAAGCGCTGCAGCGTAAGAAGCAGGTGCTAAACTTACCGGAAAATTATACCCACCATCAGGTAGAGGATGTTTTTCACCAGCGAGCTACAGGGCGCTACCTGGCTGATATTGTATTTGGAGCCAGCGATGGTCTCGTCACGACTTTTGCAGTAGTGGCTGGTGCCGCGGGCGCCGATTTAGCTGCTACGGTAATTATCATCATTGGTGCGGCCAATCTTCTCGGTGATGGCTTATCAATGGGCTTAGGTAATTACTTAGGTAAACGCTCAGAGGGTGAATACGAAAAAAAGCAGCACGAAAAAGAGAACTGGGAAATTGATAACTTTCCTGAAATTGAGCAACACGAGATCAAGGAGATTTTTGCGCATTGGGGATTTCAGGGTCAGGCACTTGATAACGCGGTTGCTACCGTGTGCAGCAATCGTGAGATATGGATTGAAATAATGATGAAAGAGGAATTAGGTATTTTTAAAGACGATGATTACCATCCAGCTAAACACGGTCTAGCCACTTTTATTGCTTTTGCGCTGGCTGGTTTCGTTCCTCTACTTCCTTTCCTCTTTGGCTATGCTGGTATGTTTGCCTTCACTGCCTCTATGGTGCTGACCGGATTAACCATGTTTTTTACTGGCGCCTTTCGATCAAAAATTTCCACCATCACGTTTTGGAAGGGTGGCTTAGAGATGTTAGCGGTCGGCGCAATTGCTTCTGGATCAGCTTACCTTATTGGTGTAGTCTTAAGTCGAATTTTGGAATAAGTTATGGCACTACTTGAGTTAAAAAATGTAGTTAAGGCGTATCAGTTAGGTGATCACTCACTTGAGGTTCTGCACAGTGTAAATCTATCGGTCGCCAAAGGGGAGTTTGTCGCCATTATGGGACCCTCTGGGTCAGGTAAGTCGTCGCTTTTAAATATCCTAGGTTGTTTGGATTTACCAAGCAGTGGGGAATACCATTTTGATGGACGTTTAATCCAGGGCTTAGGCTCAAACGCCTTAGCCAAGATTCGCTTAGAGGAAATCGGTTTCGTATTCCAGAGTTTTAATCTCTTACCTCGCTATAGTGCGATGAAAAATGTGGAGCTACCTTTAACCTATAGTCGGAAAAAGAATCGCAAAGAAAAGGTAATGGAGATCCTCGAGCAGGTTGGCTTGGTTGATCGGGCGCATCATGCACCGCGTCAGTTATCAGGCGGAGAGATGCAACGCGTTGCGATTGCGCGGGCGCTTGTGAATGACCCTAAAGTTATTTTTGCCGATGAGCCAACTGGTAATTTGGATTCTAAAACCGGTGTAGATATTATGAACCTCTTTGCCAAGCTGCATGCACAGGGCCGAACCCTTGTAATGGTTACTCATGATGATGAAGTGGCGGCCTACGCTCAGCGTAGAATACTTATCCGTGATGGGGAGGTGCGCGATGCTTAATCTCATTTGGGAGAATTTACGATTAGCCCTAAGTGCTATCTGGAACAGTCGCTTACGTAGCTTCTTAACCATGCTTGGCATAGTCATCGGTGTTTTTTCGGTGGTAACTCTGGTAAGCATCGGTACCGGTGTGCAGAAGGAATTTGAAAGCTCAATTTCTGATTTTGGTGCAAATATTGCCGCAGTCATTTCAGGTGACCTCGGTGGAGAGGAAGGCGGGGGAGCGATTACCAGTTTTGCCAGTCTCTCTTCCCTTAGTCTCGAGGATGTTGCCAGCATACGTACGATTGATGGGGCGAGTGTTGTAGCACCCATGATGATCGTTCCTGGAGCGGTAAGTATTAATGAGGATACGCCATTCCAACCCTTGATTATGGCAACGACTTCGGACATTGATACCTTGCTTGAGTTTAACTTCGTGAATGGTCGAGGTTTTTCTAGTAGTGAAATGACTGACAGCGCTAGGGTGGCGATCGTGGGAAGTGATTTTGCGGATATGTATTTCCCAGATGGCGCACTAGGTCAGGATTTTATGCTTCTCGACGAGAAATTTACGATTGTTGGTACTTACGCGAGCTCTTCAGAATTGTTTAGCGGTGAGTCTAATGGCGTACTCGGCAAGGTTCCTAACTTCAATGAATCAATTCTCATTCCGGTCTCTACAGCTGAGGACGTGCTTGATACCTTAAACATTTTCCGAATTGTTGCTCGCTTTGATAAAACCGAGCAAGTGCAACCTGGTGTTGATGCTATTCAAGAAAAGCTACTTGCCAATCACAAAGGAGTGAAAGATTTTTCAGTCTTAACCGCAGACGATATTCTTGATTTGTTTGATCAGTTTTTCGGCATTCTCACTGGCGCGGTAGCGGGCATTGCTGCTATTTCACTGATCGTCGGAGGAATTGGCATTATGAATATTATGCTCGTGTCAGTGACTGAGCGAACAAAGGAAATCGGCCTACGAAAGGCGATTGGCGCTTCAGGAGCAAACATCCTTTTACAATTTCTCATAGAATCGGTAATATTAAGCATTGTTGGTGCATTGATAGGTATAGGCTTGTCGATCATTGCCGGGATATTTATTCAAGCCAAGCTGGGCTTGAGCACATTCCTGGACATCAGGATCGCCTTTATCGGAATAGCCTTCTCGGTACTTATTGGCGTGATATTCGGAGTTGCTCCGGCTATCCGAGCCGCCCGACTAAATCCAATCGACGCACTTCGCTACGAATAATTAATTTTTGCAGTATTCCATGCCTGTAACACAAAAACGAACGAAGAAGACAACAGCAAAAGCAGCTCGAAAAACAACCAGCGTGAAAAAACCTAGCCAGAAAAAGCCTCGAGCCAAATCTCGACAAGTTTCGGCTGCAAAAATTTTACCACAGGCACAAACAACACCTAGTTTACCATCGGCTCCAATCAAAGCTGCTTTGCCGGTTGCTCGTCAATGGCCTCGATGGGCGCCATACTTTGGCGGACTCGCGTTAATCGCTTTAGCGGTTACTGGCGCGATGCTCTTTGGCGCACCAAAATATCAAGACACCGATTCAAGTCAGGGCATAACTTTAGGTGAATCTGATGCAGTGAATCCTAGCTTAGAAACTTCGCAGCTCAGTGTTTGGCAATATGCATATACTTGGAATGGGAATACTCTTGATCAGGAGACATCAGAGCAAAGCACTTACTCTGAAAACGTTAGAAATGTTACAGAAGAAGATTTTACTGCCATCGCGCAGCAATTCGGTTTAGCTGATACTATTCGCTCTACCGTCTTTGATGAAGATAACGTTTCTTTTGAGGCCGGCGTGGTTACTCCTAGCGTAGAGAATAGTGGAGATACCTTAACTCCGCCAGACGCCACTGTATTGAGCGATCCAAATGCGTATCAGCTTTATGCCTATGCTCAGGATAATCGCTATTGGTATTCCTTACTCTCAAGCGCAGATTGGTTGTCAACGCATCAGAGCGCAGTCCCAACAGCAGACGAGGCTAAGCAGCTAGCTGAAGACTACCTAAAGTCGAGAAATCTTTTGCCAGCCGACGCAGTAGGTCCTTATGTTGCCAATGCGACAGAGAACACGCCCTTTATCTCCGTGTATTACACCCAAGAAATAAATGGCGTACCAGTCATCGATCAGAGTGGTGAATTGATTCGTTATGTGACAATTGAATTTGGCGCAGAGGCAAAAGTGATAAATGTTACCGGCCCAGTTATTCCAGTGCTTTTACAGGAATCAGATCAGAAGATTTTTGCTAAGAGCGCTTCACAGGCCTGGGATGAGCTGCAGGATAATAAATGGGGACCAGGGCGTGATCAAGTTGCTCAACCGAACGAAAACGCTCAAGTACATACCCAGAATATAGCTGTGCAATCAGTTGAGCCAGCGTACGTGCAGGTTTGGACGCCGACCACAGACGGTAAGCGCCTTTACGAGCCATCCTATCGTTTTATTGGTTCAATTGACGACGCTGATACTGCTACCTCATTTGCCTATTACCTGGTAGTGCCGATGAATGATGATGAGAGTGTTGCAGGTAATGCAGTCCCGACTGCGACAGATCTTCCTCTAGACGTGCAGCCCTATTAGGCCAGGTTTCCATTCACCTTGAGGTTTGCTATGCTGTAGCTAGCTACTTTTTGCTATGCGAGCTTCAACCCTCATTATTCTCATACTCTTTCTGGCAACGCTTGCCTTTGGCGGTGTATATTTTTTTAGCTCGTCAAAGAGTGTATCTGAGGATAATACTAACTCAAGTCCACATAGTACAAATACTGCAGGTCAATTAAATGTAAATATTGAGACCACTGAGCTCTCAGCAGTGCCACCAGAGCCTAGCGATGATATTGATAGTATTGCTAACGCATTAGCCTCAGATGCACAGGTTGAGGAAACGACTACGTTAAAAACCGACGACGCAGCTCTTTTGAGCGAGGACGAACAAGCGTTGACTGATTTAGGTCAGGCTTATACTGAAAGTGACTTGCCTTAATATGCGCTACACCACGCATCGCATTTCAATAGTTGCCCTAATCGTGTTAGCTGTTTTGCCAACACTCGCTTTGGCTCAAGTAAATTTCGGATCTGCGGTAAATAAAGCGCGAAATGTGGCTGACGCTACAAACGCACGTAGCGCGGAATTACAAGAGCAAGTGGAATCAGCGCTATGTACGCGGCTTGATACTTTACTTGTACAGCAAAGCCAGCGTTTCTCTGCTAAGGAGGATGCGGTAAGCCTCGTACAAAATCGTCGTGAGCAAAGCTGGAATACCCGGGTGGAAAGTCGCGAGCAATCGCTTGATGAGCATCGGGATACCTGGGATAAAAATCGTCTACAACAATTTACTCGCTTACGTGCAAGGGCAAATACGGAAATTCAGAAGCAAGCGGTGGAAGCATTTATCCAAAATGTTGAAGACGCGATAGAGATTCGTCGTGCAGCCGTTGATGCAGCGTTGGCGACATATCGTAAAGGGCTTGAGGATTTATTGGCTGAACGTAAAAGCATTACTGCCGCAGCAACTGATGAGTATAAAAGCGAAATTGCAGTTGCTCTAGATGCAGCGAAAATTGATTGTGTTAGTGGTGTAAATGCGAGCGCGGTGAAGAGCACACTTCTTGATGCTTTTGCCGCTGCGAAGCGAACTTTACAAATTGCACTTAGTGATTTACGAGCAAGTAGCGATGACCTACAACAGCTAAGCGAAGCACGGCGAAGTGCAGTTGTGGCAGCCGGTGAGGCCTATACATCCACTTTAGCGCAAGCTACCAAGACTCTTAAGCAACAATTTGGAGAACAAAGCAATGACTGAAGAATTTAAAGTCAATGGTGAGGACCTTGTTCGCAAGATCAAGGAACTCATCCACGAAGGCAATGTTCGTCGCATTAGCATACGGCAAGATGATAAAACCATGCTGGAAATTCCAGTTACCTGGGCAGCGGTCGGCGCGGTGATTGCGCCAGTTTTTGCCGCAGTTGGTGCTTTAGCAGCATTGGTGACCGAATGCACTATCGTGGTGGAGAAAAAAGATGAGTGAGCTCCTAGCGAAGAAATGCGTTCCATGCGAGGGCGGTATACCGCCGGCAACTGATGAAGAGATAGCTCAGCTTCTCCCGCAGCTTTCTAACTGGGAAGTGAAAGTAATAGAGAAGAATGGTGTGGAAATGAAGACACTGCAAAAGCGTTTCACTTTTGACGACTTCCGAGCTGCTATGGCATTCCTACGTAAGGTTGAAGGGCTAGCCGAGTCCGAAGGACATCACCCTGACTTTTGCGTTCACTATAATAAAGTCGATTTCACCTTGTTTACTCATGCCATTCGCGGTTTGCATGAAAACGATTTTATTCTGGCCGTTAAGATAGACCGTCTCTAGAGTGGTTGACCCCACACCAAGTTTGGTGTGGGACTCACTCCGTACCAGGTTCGGTGCATGGTTGACAAAATAGAGAGACTCGCGTAGTATCTCCGTTTGCAACAGGAGGGCGTTTTTGGCGCCCGAGAAACCAAGGATGGCCACACAGCCAAGCAATGGAGTACAAGAGTCATGCTCATTTTGACAAGGAAGTTGGGGGAGAATATCCGGGTAGGTGATCGGGTCAAGATCATCATCCTGGATGTGAAGGGTGGACAGGTCAAGATTGGCGTTGATGCGCCGAAGAATGTCGCTGTCCACCGGGAAGAGATCTACGATCGGGTGCGCGATGAGAATCGTCGGGCATCCGGTGTTTCAGCTCAAGCTCATGGCGAGGTCGCACAGAACTTCGCTGACGCCAAGCAAGCACCCGAGGTGAATAGCTCGTCTGCCAAGCCCAGCAAGCTGGAATTGGCGGCGGGGCGAGTGAAAGAAGCTTTCAGACTGCCGTCCACAAGGACCGGAAAGTCGAGAAGGCCTCGGTCCAATGGAGTGGACAAAAAGCCTTCTTCGAAGCCCAAGTCTTCGCCCAAGCAGCCGGTCAATCCTCGTTGACCACTATGGCCTGTCGTCATCTTTCGGTGTCGGCAGGCCTTTCTTATTCCTCGTTTTTGGAAAATAGGGTATCGTGTGGGTATGTCTGCCCGTTACTTTTATCCCGTAGTTGTTATCATCCTGGTCTTAGGCGCAGGTTGGTTTTGTATTGCTCAGGTGGCAAATAAGATTGCCGGGCGAGCACCGAGGGTATACGCTTCACTACAAGATCAGCTTGTCTATGAGCCCTCAACAGACTTGAGTGAGGTGCCTGAAGAATCGTCACAAAGCATGCATCTCTATGCTGTGGGGGATATTATGCTTTCTCGTACTGTGGCAGATAAGATGGCGAAAAAGGGAAATGACTATCCCTTCTCTGGCATGAAAGATATTTTACAGCAGGCCGATGCAGTGTTCGCAAACCTGGAGTGTCCTATTACAGCCGGTCGGCATATTGAAGCAGAAGAGTTAAGCTTCCGGGCTAACCCTGGGGTTGAAGAGCTAATGGCTGACGCAAATATTTCCGCAGTTTCCTTGGCAAATAATCACAGTCCTAACTTTGGAAATGATGGATTGTTAGATACGATAAGCTATCTGGACGCAGCCGGGATCGCCTCGACCGGGGCAGGCGAAGATTTAGATCAGGCGGAGCAGCCGGCCTTGCTGACGCGTAATGGAATTACCATCGCCATCGTTGCGTACACCTGGAGCTCCTTAGTTCCAGCCAGCTATGGCGCAAGCGACACGCAGCCTGGGACTGCGTTTATGGACATAGCAAATATGCAGTCCGCTGTGCAGCGAGCGCAAGAGATGGCTGACTATGTGTTTGTTTCGATGCACTCTGGTATTGAATATACTTACACGCCAACACAGCAGCAGATTGATTTCGCTCATGCAGCAATTGACGCTGGAGCAGAGCTAGTGATTGGTCATCATCCTCATGTGGTGCAAAATATCGAAGCGTATAAGGGGAAGTATATTCTCTACAGTCTAGGTAATTTTATTTTTGATCAAATGTGGTCACAACCAACCAGGGAGGGGATGCTGGCTGATATCGAAATCGATAGCCAGGAGGGTGTCACTGGTTTAGACTTCGTACCGGTTATTATTGATGACTATGCGAGGCCTCGTCCGGCTACAGATAAAGAAGCGGAGCCTATCCTCGAGCGCTTACAACTCGATAAGGTTGCTTGTCCCTGCACTACCCAAACGGCAGATGACGCCTAAACCCCAATCGTATATACTATGCACAAGTTTTGAAAGGGGGTGATTATGTGTTCGATGTAGCTATTAATTATTGGGCGGTTTTAGTTGCTGGTGCCTCATCCATGTTGGTTGGTAGTATTTGGTACGCACGAAGCGTTTTTGGTAAGGCCTGGATGGGCTTTGTAGGAAAAACCGAGGAGCAAATTAAAGAGGGGAATCCGGCAAGATCAATGTTCTTTGCCTTTATTCTTTCTTTAGTTGTAGCTTATGTACTTGCGCATGTCATTGGGTATGTAAAAGTTACCACATTGGTAGATGGGTTGCTTACCGGTTTTTGGATGTGGCTAGGATTTGTCTTTGCCACTGTTGGTACAAACTACTTATTTGAGTTTAAGAAGTTTGGCCACTTTGCCATTACCACTGGCTATCACCTGGTTCAGCTCCTTGTTATGGGGGCTATTTTAGCCGTGTGGCAGTAATTTGTATTGCACTAAACAAAAGCCCCGTGAAAGCGGGGTTTTTGTATTCTAGTAATAAATCCCAATATATAGCACTATTTTTCATTCAGTGCTATACTTATTCACAGCATAACAAGAAAGGGGGTGAGTAACGTTATGAAAATGAATGTAATGGATTGGATCGCAATGATCCTTCTCGTCATTGGTGGCCTTAACTGGGGTCTATACGGTGCTTTTGAATTTGATTTGGTAGCAACTATTTTTGGCGATCTCTCAGTGGTTTCCAAGATCGTCTACGTCCTCGTTGGTCTCTCAGCGTTGTACGTGCTTGTTACCTTGCCAGCAAAAGGCAAGTCAGGTTCATCGAGCATGCCTTCGATGCCTCAGCAATAGTATTTCTTTGAAACTTGTTTTGCAGCGGGCTCACGGTCTAAAAAACTGTCGCGCGCTGCAAGCCGAGGTGTTAAAGATTCCTTAACTTTGAAACATATGAAATCTTCGTTGGCCTTAACTTTGATTTTGCTTTTCGTGGTGTTGGGCGGTCTCTTGTCAGGCTATTTAAGCTATGTAAATTTGTTTGCGAACGGATGTGGTCAAACCATTATTAGCTGCGGAGTGAACCCTGTATATATTGTTGGCTTACCAAACTGCGTATATGGATTTGCCATGTATGTGGCTATTGGAATTTTATCCGCAATCTATTGGGTGAAGGGAAGTTCAAAAGGTATCGCCAATGCTTTAGTTTGGTTAGGTTTGGTGGGCACGCTTTTTGCACTGAGTCTCTCGGTATACGAATTGTGGTTGGCTGCGGAGAAGCCAGAATCCCTCCCAGCTTGTGTGTATGGATTCTTTTTCTACCTCGGAATTTTTGTAGTGAGCCTGCTTCTGCGCCGTAACGAAATGCGCAAAATGCAAACAACCGTATAGCTACTTTACCCGAAGGTAAAAGTGTAAGCCTCTAGTCCAGCGGCTGGGATTTCAATCGTCAGTGTATGGCTGCCGTAGTTTTCTGTGCTAATGAGATGATAAAGGGTGTGGGCTTGTATGGTAACCTGACCGTTTTTATCGACATCTGCACCTGTTTGAGTTGAGCTAAGGTTTTCTCCATCCAACTTGAGTTGCAGCTGCACAGCGTTATCCGCTGCTGCCACCATGTAGACATTCTTCGCTTGATAGGGAAGTGTAATACTTGCCGTATTTGAATTTGTTGCGTACTCGTCCTGGAAGTTCCAAGTTCCGCTTAGGTAGAGCATATTTTTTTTCATATCATCCGGCAGAGTGAGCTCTTGGGATCCAGTTTGAAATTGAGTACCGTTGCCGAGGTATTGATTTCGAGCTGAGCCAAAATAAAGCTCCGGTGTAGCAATTTGGGTGAAATCAGTATCCGTTGTTTCGGTGCTAATACTTGCATTGACTGACTTGCCTGCGTTTTGTAATGCCTCTTGGATTTGTCGTTCAGTTTCTTCATAGCCACCTTCGCCAATGTGATCATAGATGATGTTACCATTTTGATCGACTAAATACTTCCTGGGCCAATAGCGATTTTTATATGCTGACCAGGTAGCGAAGTTGTTATCCTGCATGACCGGATAATCAATCTCGTAATCCCGCAATGCTTTTGCCACGTTATCAGGATCTTTTTCAAATTCAAATTCAGGTGTGTGTACGCCAATGATGACCAGTCCATCATCCTTGTATTTCTCCCACCAGTCCCTGAGGTAGGGGAGGGTGCGCTGGCAATTAATGCAACTGTAGGTCCAAAAATCAACCAGTACCACTTTACCACGCAGCTCTTTTAAGCTTAGTGGATCGGAATTAAACCATTCACCGCCTGGGATGAGCTCAGGCGCGGGCGTGTCTTCTTTTTTGCTCTGGGTTGCTTCGTTCATAGGCTTGCCTTGGATATCTTCATTTGGCTCAGCATTAAGCTTATCTAATTCTTGCTGGACTTGCTCGTTGTCCTCAATCTTAGTTAAGCCAATGCCATAGTTTGGGAAGGTATCGAGAATAAAGGTTTGAAATTTCCTATCAAGGTTGGCTGAAATACCAATTGCCGTAATAATCATGAACACACCAAAAGCCTTTTGGATGCGACCGGTGTTTTGCATTAGCCAAGGCACTCGCTGCAAGAGATGACGTCCGCCATACATGATCGCCAGCATTGGAATAGCTGTTCCGATAGCATAGGCTAGGGTGATAAATGCGGCGCCGCTGCTTACTGAGCCGGTGAGCGCGAGTGAAATAACCGATGCCAAGATTGGGCCGACACAAGGCGTCCATAGCAAGCCAATACTAAGTCCGATGAGGATGCCGCCCCAAAAGCCAGTTCGATTTGCTTGACGGGGTGCTCGGCTAGAAAGGCGCGAGAAAAGTTGCTCTAGCCAGACTTGGACTCGAGGGAAGAGGAGGCTAACCCCAAAGCCGAAGAGCACGACAATTGAGAAGGTCCGTAAAGCCCCGGCTGAGATTCCAGTAGACTGCACAATGGTGGCCAGGAAAAGTGTAAAAAAGCTGAAGCTTAAAATAAAGCCGAGAACAATTCCGAGCGGCCTCCGTTTACTGCCAGTCACTGATCCAGTCAGGATAACCGGTAGTATTGGCAGAATACAGGGTGAGAGGACGGTGACGACACCGGCGAGAAAGGCAAATCCAATAAGTAATAGCATGGATTTATTGCAGCTTCCTTGCTAAGAGGTCAACGTCTCCACCATTCCATTTTGCTAATTCATTTCCATCGGCATCGACCTGTACAAAAGTGTGCTGGTAGGTGATGTCGTACTTATTTTTTAAGGCAGTTTGGGAATCGTAATCAGTTTTTAAAATGACAACTCCTGAAGGGATCTCATCAAGCCGCGATGTAAATGCTTCGTTCGCAGCTTTGCAGGTTGGACACCAGGTGGCGTGAAAAAAAAGCACACGCTTTTCATCGCTGGCGCTAGCAAAAGCAGCTGGCGTGTAATCAATGTATTGACCAGGAGCGGCGCTAACCGAGTTAGTGTTTGCGCTGCCATCTTTTTCCATTGCATGCTCGTCATCCTCCATCATGGCGTCGCTATTGGTGTTTGTGTCGTCTTCCATCATGTGTTCTTCGTCGTCCACCATGGCCTCATTTGTATTGTCATCCATGTGGTCATCCATCATCGCTTCGTTTGTATTTTCATCTTGCATCATGGATTCGTTTTCGTTGCTGTTGCTTGAATTTGTGCTGGTAAAATAAATAATTAACCCCAAAGCAACTGCAATAATGGTGATTATCGCTGCAATGGTTAGACCGCTGAGGCCTCGTTGATCTTTGATGTTAAGCATGGGATCTCCGGGTTTAAAAGTAATTGCCCTTAGTGTAAACGGCAAGTTTTTATATGTCAAGTCGACTTTACATGCCTTTCCCCGCATCTAACATGGTGCGGGGGTTCGGCACGCAAGCATGTTGGGTGCTATTGGACGAATTATGCTATAAGCTGATTATTTTTCCTGCTGGAGTGTTGCAATAATCTTTGCTAGCAACATAACGGCTACGGTGGCAATGAGCCAAGCATCTAAGGCATGTTGCAGGCCTTGTACAATGATGCCTGTAATACCGATGAGGATGCCAGCTAAGAAGGCGCTGCGTCCGGCTTTTCGTTGTACATGTTCTTCTCGCTCATCTCGCGGACGCTCTTTCCAGAAAAAAGCAGCATAAGCAAAACCGATCAGCGCTAAAATAACGATGAAAGACATTTCTAGGGTACTCGGCATCCACCAATCAAAAGGATTAAGCAGGCCTAGACTCAGTAAAATAATGATTATGGCGAGGATAAGCGTGGCGCGCGTATTCATACGTTATTCGTCGAGTGAAAAAATATCATCAGTCTTTTTACTGTAATGCTGGGCGATTTTTAACGCAAGCCGAACCGAAGGGGTGTAGTTACCTCGCTCAATAGCAATAACCGTTTGGCGGGTGACGCCAACAGCTGCCGCAAGTTCCTCTTGGGTCTCTTCATTTTTCTGCCGGTACTCAGCCACTTTATTCAATACCTTTTCCATAGCGCTAGCCTACTGCTTTCTTTTTAGCACGTCAAGTTGACTTTACACGCCCTTTATCTTCTCTATGTATAGCTTGCTTGTTCGCTCATCAGGTGTATAGTGAGGATGCATGCGTATTCGTCTCATAATAGTTATTGCTCTTTTTTGCGGCGCAGTACTTCTTTATTTCATAGCTAGCAAGAAAGATGCTAGCAAGGAGGGAGATATGCGACTTACGAGTACAGCCTTTCAAGAAGGTGAAAAAATTCCTTCACAGTATACATGCGATGGAGATGATGTGAATCCACCTTTGCATATTAGTGAAACTCCGGACGGCACGGTCAGTTTTGCGCTAGTGATGGATGACCCTGATGCGCCGGGAAGCACTTGGGATCATTGGATAGTTTGGGATATTTCACCAGATACCAATGAGATAGTAGAAAATAGTGTTCCGCCTAATGCCCGACAAGGCACGAATGATTTTCAGCGTTTGCAATGGGGCGGCCCCTGTCCACCAAATGGAACACATCGGTATATTTTTACCTTATATGCTCTAGATACCTTTTTAGATTTGGAGGAGGGTGCTACCAAGGATGATTTAGAGCAGGTAATGCAAGGACATATATTGGCGCAGGCTCAGCTGCTAGGGTATTACCAAAGGCCATAGTAGTTTTTAGTTGACCAAGGATTAACTTCATGTTAGCGTGAGGCCGATTTATTGCACTTTTTTCTACAGGCAAGAAGAGGGGAGGCGCGATGACTACGGAATCGAGACTCAGGCGTTTGGGGGTGCAGCTCTACCGTAAGGGGATTGTGCAGACGGGTGAATTCAGACTGAAGGTGCACGATCGTTTGCCCGAAGCTCCGCTTTCTCCAATCTACATCAACCTGCGTGTAGCACCTCGGGGCGAGCTTACCGCCCTGCTGATCACAGAGATTGCCCGTGAGTTTCGTCTCTGTGCACAGCGGAGGGAGCTGGCTTTCTTTCATGTCGTGGGTTTGCCAACGGCGGCGGAACCGCTTGCTGAGAGTTTTGTCTTCTCAGCTGATTTGCCAGCTGACCGACTCCTTCGGATGGAGAAGGGTGAGGCGGGAGGGAAGCGGAAGATTGCTTCGATCGTGCATGGGAGCATGCAAGCTGGTGCTGCTTGCCTCATGCTTGATGATGTCGTCACAGCGGCTGACTCCAAGCTAGAGGCAGCACAGGCTCTGCGAGAGAAGGGTCTGGTAGTGACCGACTGTCTCGTGGTGGTGGATCGGGAAGGCGGAGGGATGCGGGATTTGGCCAAGAACGGAATTCAACTCCACTCCCTCTTCACACTCTCCGGACTCCTCTCGCTACTGGAGGAGGAAGAAGAAATCACCCCTGATGAAGGGAGACGTGTTGCGAGCGGTATCCAGGAGCTCAATGCCTACCTGGAGGCTCATCCGCTGAGCTGAATGAGACGCCTGGTGAATACTTATTTGCCAGGCGTTTTACTTTTACCACTTGAATTGGTTGCCTTGAGGCCCTTTTCACGCTATGCTTTTACTACATGAGTCAATACTATAATCCGCGTCGGAAATCTAATCTCTACGATCCAAAAAGTACTCGTCCTTTCCGACTTAGTCGATCAAAGATTGACCTTTTTCTCAATTGTCAAAGATGTTTTTATCTTGATCGGCGATTAGGCGTAGCACAGCCACCAGGATTTCCCTTTAATCTCAACTCCGCAGTTGATGCATTATTAAAAAAGGAATTTGACCTGCATCGGGTGAAAAAAACTGCTCATCCCATGTTAGCGGCCTATGGCATCAAAGCGATTCCTTTTGCCCATGCAAAAATGGATGAATGGCGTGATGCGCTGCGAGGCGGAGTTGCTTTTCATCACGTGCCAAGTGGTTTCCTGGTAACCGGTGGTGTAGATGACATCTGGGTGAATGATAAAGATGAGTTGCACGTGGTTGATTACAAGGCGACGGCAAAAGACGGCGAGGTTTCATTAGACGCTGATTGGCAGATTGGGTATAAGCGGCAGGTTGAAGTGTATCAATGGCTTCTGCGTCAAAATGGTTTTAAAGTTTCTCCGACCGCTTACTTTGTCTATTGCAATGGTAAAACTGATGCAAAGGCCTTTGATGCCAAGCTTGAGTTTGATGTGAAGGTGATTCCATACAAAGGAAATGATGGATGGGTAGACGAAGTGCTGGTAGAAGCAAAAGATTGTTTATCCAGCTCACATATACCTGACTCTGCCGAGGATTGTGACTACTGTGCGTATCGTGCAGCAGCCAGAGAGGTAGAGCGCAAACCCGGCCAACAAAAATTGTTATAAACTTCCCGTAGGCGAAGAATGTATCTTCGCCGAAAATGAATTCTTCGGCCGCGCAATATGAATATGTCTACTCAAGCGCAAGTACAAAAAATATTATCAGATCTAAAGAAGCAGGGGAGCGCGAAGAATCGAGCCGGCATGAGTCGCTTTGGTATTAAAACGCAAAGCGCTTTTGGTGTGTCGGTAGTTTGGTTACGCAAATACGCTAAGCAGTACGGCAAAGATCATGCCCTGGCGCTGGCTCTCTGGAAAAGCGCTAAACATGAAGCACGTATTCTGGCTGCTTTCATCGATGAACCGAGTAGGGTAAGTAAAGCTCAGATGAATGCTTGGGTAAAAGATTTTGATTCATGGGACGTGTGTGATCAGGTCTGCGCGAGTTTATTTGATAAGACCCCATATGCATTTGCGATTGCTCTGCAATGGGCTAAGCGTAAAGAAGAATTTGTCCGTCGAGCCGGGTTTGCGCTCATGGCTGCTTTGGCTTGGCATCATAAAACAGCAGAAGACAGGCAATTCGTGCCTTTCCTACGGGCCTGCATTGCGCAATCAGGCGATGAGCGTAACTTTGTGAAAAAAGCAGTGAATTGGGCCCTGCGTCAGATTGGTAAACGAAATCGTACTTTGCATAGCTTAGCTATTGAGACTGCTAAAATCCTCAAAGATTCACCAAGTAAGAGTGGTCGCTGGATAGCCTTAGATGCGTTGCGCGAGCTCCAAAGTCCTAAAATAAAAGCGCGTATTCCACAAAGTTAGGAATATACCTGTAGCACTGAGTCGGGGTTCAAGTGCTATCGGTTTTATGCTATACTAGGGATGTTATGACAGAGACCTATTTCCAAATCATGATCCGCATCAAGGACTCCTTTATTCCAATGATCAAGGAGAAGCTTGACTTAGGAGATGGGACTGAAGTTGATGAAGTCGACTACTATTTGGGGTCTGGTGGAGATAGTGGTAAAACTGAGAAAATTACCGTCTCAGGTCGTACCACTCTTCATGAATTTATTGAAAAGGAAGGTGCACTTTTCAAGCTTACGCAGGAGCACCTTAGTGCCGCAGATCGCGATGGCAAAGTGAAGCAGGATGAAAACTTGGTAAAGATTGAAAAGCATCGCGAGTTATTTAAACAAGATGGTGTCGAGGTGGCGATTGATCACGTACATGACCTGGGAACCTTTTTAGAGATTCAAGGCAAAGATCAGGCTGGAGTAGAGGGTATTTGTCGCAAGCTTGGTTTTACCGCATCGCAATACATCGATCACCCATACGATTGGTTAAAGCGTTAGCGTGAAAGAGATTATTATGAGATTAGGTCGACAAGATATTTTTTTTCTTACCCGTGTATATCCGGGACTACTGTTGCTTATCAGTTTAATGCTCGGATTGTTGTGGGGACAATTGGTCTTTGCTCAGACACATACGCTTGATCTACGTTCTGATGCAGAAGATGTGATGATACTGCAAAGCACCAAGTTTGTTTTTGTCTTGGACGGTGAAGAAATTCGTGATCAGTTAGCCCAGAACGTACAGGTTAGTCTTTCTCAAGATGACATCGTTTTAGCAGCTGTTAATATGAGTGCGAATAGTCCTGATTTCCTTTATCGCTTTAGCTTGCCCGGGACCTATGACCTGAATGTAAAAGTAATTGCCGCTGATGGCGAGTTGGTAGAAAAAACTTTTTCATTTCGTGTTGCGGCAAAAGCTTCTGACCCGGAAGAAATTGCCCGGGGAGTGCTTATTCTCAGTATTGCTGGAGGAGTCTTGTTAGCTTTCACTATAG
Source organism: Candidatus Nomurabacteria bacterium (assembly GCA_023898465.1). Classification (NCBI taxonomy): domain Bacteria; phylum Candidatus Nomuraibacteriota; species Candidatus Nomurabacteria bacterium. Next base: position 554,328 of record CP060223.1, on the reverse strand, counting down.
GCTTTGTTATCGTGCTGCAAGGTAGACATAAGAAGCAGCGCTTAGACAAAAATTCTACCTAGGATATTCTTCCTATCCCATTGACCAAGCTGGCGACTGTCAGTACTTTTCGCAGCGTTGTCACCATGCAGTGTATACAAATTGTGTTCACCCATTTTTTGTACTTCAGCGATGCGTTTTATGATCAAGGCATTATTTCGTGGATCGCGAGCCAGCACCACATCATTTATTTTTGGAGAGCTAAAGTAGTAGGGGAGCACAAAGCAATGCTGCCCGGGCTTTAGCGCAGGCAGCATACTTTCACCTCGCACAACAATATGTCGAGGTAGATTAAAATGCATTTTAGTGGTGAGAGGCCTGATGATGCATCTCAGCCAGCTTCATGATATCAGCGTGCATTTTTTCAGCTGCTTCGAGATCAACGTGCTGCTTCACATATGAACACTGTTTGGCAAGCTTCCAAATGAACTCATGCAAATCAGGAAAAGCATCGAGATGCTCTGGTTTGAAAAAATCAGTCCAGAGTATGAGAAGTTCGCGCTTGGCAATTTCACTTTGCTCCTCTTTGATCAGTGTATAGCGGGCAACGGTGTGGTGGTAGTTGAGTTTATCTTCTGGACTTGATTGCGGAGTGGGCGTTGTGAGCTCAAGGAGCTTCTTAGTCATGCTCACTGCTGCTCGCGCGGCAATTTCCGCGGAGGCACCATCGTATACTCCACAAGGTCCATCACAGTGGGCCGAAGCCTCCTCGCCAAATAGTACTTTAGAGAAAATGCTCTTAATTTTTTTCTTCATAGAAGTGTCGAGAGTAAATGCTGAGTGCTGCTATTGTAGCAAAAGGAGCAGCGAACTCAAGATATATGTTGACGAGAAGCGAAAAGTGTGCTATGATGTATGCAGTCGGCTCTTTCCAAAAACAAAAAGAGACACAAAAAGAGTCTTATCGGGTGAGGAATCACTTCGGGTTTACTAGCTTTCTAGCGAGTCCAAATTGATTCCTCACCCGTTCTCCCTTTTCTTTTGGAAAGACAAACAAATGCAAAAGTATTTTCTAGCTCAGAAGTATACCTTACTCATAACGACGCTCCTCTTCGGGGTGTTTTTTGTTTCAGGCGCTCAGGCAGTGCAGCTCTCTCTTTCACCTGAGATAAGAATTTTTGATACGCACTTTAGTCAGGTAAATCAGTTTTACGGTTTCACTGAAGCCTTTCAAGGTGGAGCAAGCGTAGCGACTGGAGATGTAAACGGAGATGGTAAAGATGAAATAATTGTGGGAGCGGGTCCAGGCGGCGGACCAAACGTGCAAGTCTTCACGAGCGAGGGAGTAAAGCTCAGCAGCTTCTATGCGTATATGGATGCGTTCCGAAAAGGTATTTACGTGGCGAGTTGTGATTTGAATAATGACGGTATTGCAGAAATCGTGACCGGTCCACGTCGCGGCGGCGGACCAAATGTGAAGGTCTACACCATGGAAGGCGAGGAGCTTTCTAGCTTCATGGCCTACGACAGCGCTTTTCGTGGCGGAGTTACTGTTGCTTGTGGCGATCTCAATGGTAGCGGCACTGGTATGATTATTACTGCTTCGGGTTTTGATAGCGGAAACCAAGCTAGACTTTTTTCACTTGATGGTGAATATCAAGGTCTGGACTTTTGGCCATTTGCAAAATACGAACGCGGCGGGTTAAGTGTGGCTACTGCGGATGTGAATGGTGATGGTGATGACGAAATTCTTTTCGCGCTGCATCGCTTTGGCCATGCTTGGGTGAAGGTATATGACGTAGCACCAGATCGCCCTATCATTAGTGAGTTCATCGCCTTTCCGCTAGCGTTCCGTGGTGGGGTAAATATTGCTGGAGCGGATTTAGATTTTGATGGTCGCGATGAATTACTCGTAGCAGCCAATGGAAACGGTGGACCACACGTACGTGCCTTCACTGCGCAGGGCGAATACCTGCGCGACTTCTTTGCCTATAGTGGAGATTTCCGTGGCGGCCTCTTCATTGCCGCTGGCGATATTGATGCAGATGGTGAAGACGAAATTGTGACTGGGCCAAATCGCTTGGTCGTTGCAAGTGTGGATCAGGTAGGGAAACGCATTGTGGTGGATCTTTCTGAGCAGCGCTTATATGCCTATGACGATGGAGTCCTCCAAAATAGCTTCCTCATCTCCAGCGGAGTAGCGCGCTATCCTTCACCAAAAGGTGAGTTCGCGATTTATCGCAAAGTGCCGGTCATGGACTATGAGTGGACCTACGGCCCGCAGCATCCGGACAACTACGATATTAAGGACGTGAAGTGGAATCTTAATTTCACTCCACATTACTATCTGCACACCGCGTATTGGCATAATAACTTTGGTCATCCTATGAGCCATGGCTGCATTAATATCTCAGAATCGAATGCAAAGTGGGTGTATGAGTGGGCGCCAATAGGAACCAAAGTGGTAGTGCAGGATTAAGCTGGGGACGAGCAGGCGGTAAAAGCCAAATAGTAACAGGTGCGTGATGCCTAATGGTCATGCCGAGTTTTGTTTTTCGCCACTTGATTACTTACTCTTTTTGTCCTACAATCTTCCCGTATGACCGTACGGAAGAAAGTTTGGCTCAGTTTTGCCGGGATTCTATTGCTCACCCTGCTAGCTGGTACCATTGACTATCAAAAACCAATCCGGATTCACGTAGGGCCAGTAGACTGGACTATTGATTTACCTGTTCAGCTGGGTTTGGATTTGCAAGGCGGCGTGTCATTGCTCTATGACGCTGATCTATCGCAAGTAGCTCCAGCTGAGGCGCAAGACGCTGTAGAAGGTGTTCGCGATGTTATTGAGCGTCGAGTGAATGCCTTTGGTGTATCCGAGCCAGTTGTCCAAACGCAAAAGGCTGGCGATCAATGGCGAGTCTCGATTGAATTACCAGGTGTCACTGACGTGAACCAGGCAATCGCGCAGATTGGTCAAACTCCAACCTTAGAATTTCGTGAACAGATTGAGACCACACCAGAGGATCCAGCAGCCATAGAGGCGCAAAACGAAGAAGTGCGAAAAAAAGCACAAGACGTATTAGCACAAGCGCTTCAACCTGACGCTGATTTTGCTCAATTGGCCCAACTCTATTCCGAAGATCCGGGTAGTAAAGATAATGGGGGCGATCTCGGTTTTGCGCAACAAGGCACTTTCGTGCAAGAATTCGATGACGTTCTCTTCGGTGATTTAGCGGTCGGGCAGGTGTATCCGGAGCTGGTTGAATCGCAATTCGGTCTGCATATTATTAAGAAGACCGACGAGCGTACAGCGAATCAAGATGGGCAAGATGTGCGAGAAGTTCAAGGTAGTCATATTCTTTTTATACTGCAGTCAACTGAACCCTCAACCGATTTTGTGGCAACTGGGCTATCGGGTAAGGATTTGGAACGAGCTTCAGTCGTGTTTGATCAAACTACCAATACTCCAGAGATTAGTTTGAATTTCAATAGCGAGGGTACACAGCTTTTTAAAGAAATTACTGAGCGCAATGTTGGCAAGGTGGTGGCTATTTATTTAGATGGCTTCCCATTAAGCTTACCAACAGTTCAGCAGGCTATCACGAGTGGAGAAGCGGTTATCTCAGGTGATTTTACCTTGCAAGAAGCGCGAGACTTAGCTCGTAATTTAAATGCTGGTGCACTGCCAGTACCAATTACGCTTGTTTCTCAACAGAATGTAGGACCAACCCTTGGTGAGCGTTCAGTGCAGTCTAGTTTTGTTGCTGGCATAATTGGGCTCGGCTTAGTTGCGCTCTTTATGATTCTCTATTATCGCTTGCCTGGCCTTATCTCAGTTTTGGCTTTAGGGGTATACTCCGCCGTAGTTTTTGCCATCTTTATTCTCTGGCCAGTGACTTTGACTCTAGCTGGAATTGCTGGATTTATTCTTTCCATCGGAATGGCAGTAGACGCAAACGTGCTTATTTTTGAACGCATGAAAGAAGAGTTGCGTGAAGGTCGACCACTTAATCAAGCGATTGAAGAGGGTTTCCGACGCGCTTGGTTGTCTATTCGCGATTCAAACATTTCAAGTTTAATTACCACTTTTATCTTGGCCTGGTTTGGTACAAGTATCATTAAAGGATTCGCGATTACCTTAGCGATTGGTATTTTAGTAAGTATGTTTTCAGCCATTGTAGTTACGCGCACATTCTTACGTCTCACTCAACGATGGGTGAGTGTGGCCTGGCTGTATGGAGTACGGAAGAAGGAACAAGTATGACGCTAAAGATTATCCAAAAGCGAAAATATTTTACTATCATTTCCGCGATACTTGTTGTGGCCTCTATTGTCGGTGCTTTGATTTGGGGCTTGAAGCCTGGTATTGATTTCACTGGCGGTTCTCGATTGGAGATAAGCTTCCCAGAACTTCGTCCAGAACTTTCGACGATACAAGACGCATTGAATCCTCTAGACCTGGGTTCTTATCAAGCAGTTCCTTCTAACGAAAAAAGCCTCATCCTAAAAACACGCGCCTTAAGCAATGACGAGCGCCAATCAGTCCTAGATGCCTTAAGCGCTTTACAAGAAGAGCAGGTGAGTGAAGATTCATTTACTGCGATTGGACCGAGTATTGGTCAAGAGTTGCGCAAGAAAGCGTATTCAGCCATTGCTTTAGTTCTCATAGGTATCATCGCGTATATCACTTGGGCCTTCCGTAAGATTTCTCGTGGCGGACCGGTGCCCAGTTGGGTATTTGGCGTTGGCGCGATTGTTGCATTGATTCATGATATTTCTATTATCGTAGGTCTCTTTGTGCTCTTTGGTCAGATATTTGGCACAGAGGTTGATTCACTTTTTGTAACAGCTTTACTTACGGTGCTAGGATTCTCAGTGCACGATACCATTGTTGTTTTTGATCGTATTCGTGAGGGTATCCAGCGTTATCATAATGAGCCTTTTGAAGAAATCGCTAACCGGAGTATTAATGAGACCATGTCGCGCTCTATTAATACCTCGATGACGACATTGTTTGTATTAGTTGCTCTGGCGGTACTGGGAGGAGAGTCAATTCGTATGTTTGTGATAGCGCTGATTGCGGGTATTATCGTGGGAACTTACTCCTCAATTTTCATTGCCAGCACGTTATTGGTTGAGTGGCATAATTGGCGAGCGCGACGCTTTCGTTAAGCTAAGATAGGGGACGGATTGAAAGGTTTTTTGTTTTGGTCAAATAGCTTGACATATTTTTGCTAATGTGCTATATTATCGTTAGTACGCTTGATTGTAAGCAATACGTCAATGGATACAAACGAGTCCAACTCAATTTTGGACAAAATCCTCAGCTCCAAGCAGCAAACTGATATGGAGCAATTTAACCCCTCTGAAACCATTTCTTTGTTACTCAAAGAGCTAACAGGAAAGGAAGAGGATATTTTACGTCGCCGACACGGTTTAAGCGGCAAAGAAACGCAGACCCTAGAAGAGATTGGTGCGCTTTATCAGGTTACTCGTGAGCGTATTCGCCAGATTGAGGGAACTGCGGTAAAGAAAATCCGCCGAGCCAAGGTCTTTGATCAGGTAATGCACCAGGTGCAGCAGCTTTTGACTACCACGCTGACTGCTCGGGGCGGCATTATGGAAGAGGAAGCGCTCCTCGAACACTTACTCAGCTTTTCTGGTCCAAGCGACATGAATCGCCGAGCGGTTATTTTTGTCTTGAGTGAATTACTAAAAGATACTGTTGAATTGATGCCTGAGAGCGAAACAATGCGCCGGGCCTGGAAACTAAAGGGTGCCGGACTCGATCTCTTGCGACAGACTGTTCGTGAGTTAGTCAGCGTGGTTACCAAGATCGGACACCCGGTTGAGTTGCCAGACTTACTCCAAGAGTTTCGCCAGACAGAGTTTGCAAAAATTCATGAGCATGCGTTGTCAGATGATATGTTGCATTCAGCCTTGCAGCTGGGTAAGGATTTAGGACGCAATCCTTTTGACGAATATGGTTTGACGAGCTGGGGAAGCATTTCTCCTCGTCGTATGAATGATAAGATTTACCTTATCCTAAAGAAAGAGGGCCAACCTCTTCACTTCACTGAAATTGCAAAGCGGATTAATACCGCCGGCTTTGATCCTCGTAAAGCATATCCGCCGACCGTGCATAATGAGCTGATTCTCAATAAGGAATATGTGTTAGTTGGCCGTGGAATTTATGCCTTGCGCGAGTGGGGCTACAAAGAAGGTGTGGTAGCTGAAGTGTTAGCTGACATTCTTCGCAAAAAAGGTGAGCCGATGAGCCGAGAAGCACTGGTTGCTGAGGTGCTTTCTCAGCGTGTCGTGAAAAAGAACACCATTCATTTGGCGCTGACCAATCGACAAATGTTTACTCGATTAGATAACGGGGACTATACCTTAACGCAAACACCACCCGAAATACCCACAGCCTAGCCCTTTTCCGTCCGTGCTCAAACAAACACGCAAATGACAATTGATTTTTCCTTCCTCAGCGAATTTTCTAACCCTTTCGCCATCACCTGGTTTCTCTTTACACATGGCGGCTGGCTTATTATTATCGTTGCGTTGTTTTGGGGAGGCTTCAAGCTATGGACTGGTTACGCCCAGGAGCGTTTTGCGTCTACTATTGAGTACGTCATTTTAGCGATTGATGTACCACGTGAAACTGAGCAGACACCGAAGGCGCTCGAGTCAGCTTTTGCGCACATCCATGGTGTTGAGTCAGCACCCTCCTGGTACGAAAAAAATATTAAGGGAGAGTTTCAGCCACCGCTCAGCTTTGAAATTATCAGCATCGGCGGCTTTATCCAATATCTCGTGCGGATTCCTATTCAATATCGTGATTTAGTTGAGTCGGCTTTTTACGCACAGTATCCAGACGCGGAAATTAGCGAAGTAGAGGACTACACCCAGCAGTTTGTCGCCCAGTTTCCAAACGAAGAGTACGATCTCTGGGGAGCGGATATTGTGTTGCGTCAAAAGGATTATTACCCGATCCGCACCTATCCGGCTTTTGAGCATACGATGACGCAGCAGCTGCTTGATCCGATGGCATCACTGCTTGAATATATGAGCCGCTTACGACCAGGTGAGCAGCTTTGGATTCAGACAATGATTGTGCCACCAGATGATGATTCGTGGCTGGATGGAGCTCGGGGAATTATTAAGAAGCTCGCTAAGGCAACCTATGGATCAAGTGGAGGTGGTGGAGGCTTGCTTGATAATGTGCTTTGGCTACCAAAACAGGTTGCCAGTGGCTTGACTGAAACCTTTACCGCTGACCTTGTCAGTCCTTTTGGTAAAGAGGAATCCTCGGATTCAAAAGAGGCTTCTATCATGAGTCACTTAACGCCAAACGATAAAGCAGTTATTGAAGCGATTTCGTACAAGACCGCCAAGCTCTATTTCGATTGTAAAATGCGTATTGTATACTTAGGCGAAGGCGATTCTTTTTCCAAGGATCGCGTGCCAGGTATTACCGGAGCCTTAAAGCAATTTAATACCCTGGACATGAATGGCTTCAAAGTCGATAAGAAGACAAAGCCAAAAGCAAAATACTTGGGTAAAGAAAAACGGATTGCCACTAAGAAGAAGCGAATTTTACGAGCCTTCCAAAATCGTGACATGTCGACCGGTGCTGATCCCTATGTGCTGAACATTGAAGAGCTTGCCACCATTTATCACTTCCCAGTAGTGAACGTGAAAGCTCCATTAGTGCAGAAGACAGAAGCTCGCCGCGCTGAACCTCCAAGCAGTTTACCAGTTGAAGTGGTGCCAATTCGTCGAGCAAAGCAAGTTCAGTCCGTGCCGGTGGACCCTGATCAAGAGGTGCTCAGTTCGGACGCCGAGGAAAAGGATCAACCGCCCAGTAATCTCCCAATATAATCCATGAGTGAAGATATTAATTTTTTTGCTAAAACGAATTTCCGCAATCAGCAGCGGCGCTTTGGTATTAGAATAGATGATCGACGCCGTCACATGTACTTTATCGGTAAGACCGGTATGGGTAAGACGACGGTGCTTGAAAATATGATGATCCAGGATGTGCGAGCTGGTCATGGCTTAGCTGTGATTGATCCGCACGGTGACTTTGTGGAAAAGATTTTAGATTACATTCCTTCACATCGAATTAATGATGTGGTGTATATTAATCCGGCTGATGTAGATTATCCGGTAGCCTTCAACGTCTTAGAAAGTGTAAACCCTGCCCACCGCCACTTAGTAGCCTCGGGTCTTGTTTCGGTGTTTAAAAAAATGTGGAGCGACTCATGGGGACCTCGATTGGAATACATTTTGCGCAATAGTATTCTCTCCTTGATTGAGTATCCTGGGTCAACACTTTTGGGTATTCCTCGTATTCTCGTCGACAACGACTATCGATCAAAAGTGGTGGAGAAGCTAACTGATCCTATTGTGAAGGCTTTCTGGCATGAGGAATTCGGCCAATACGCTAACCAATTCCGTACCGAAGCTGTTTCACCTATCCAAAACAAGATTGGTCAATTTCTTTCCTCATCAATGATTCGTAATATCATTGGCCAGCCGAAGAGTACTTTTGATTTGCGGCAATTGATGGACGAGCAAAAGATTGTCTTACTGAACCTTTCCAAAGGCCGTATTGGTGAAGATAATGCAGCTTTGCTGGGTGGTATGATGATTACCAAGATTCAGTTGGCGGCCATGAGTCGCGTAGACATTGCGGAAAAAGATCGTAAAGATTTTTTCCTCTATGTTGACGAATTTCAAAACTTTGCCACTGAGAGCTTTGCCAACATTTTGTCAGAGGCGCGTAAGTATCGCTTAAATCTTATCATGGCTCACCAGTATATTGAGCAGTTAGATGAGCAAGTTCGCGCGGCTGTTTTTGGCAACGTCGGATCGATCGTGTGTTTCCGTGTTGGTGCCGCTGATGCAGAGTTTTTGGCTAAAGAGTTTGATCCCACCTTCACTGAGACTGATTTAGTAAACCTGACCAAGTACGATATTTATCTCCGCTTAATGATTGATGGAGTAGCTTCTGAGCCTTTTTCCGCTACAACTCTGGAGCCAGTGAGCGGTCCAACCGGTAATGGGCAAAAAGTGATTGAGGTGTCACGTGAGCGCTATGCTAAGAAGCGAGAGATTGTAGAAGATAAAATCCGCCGATGGACTGGAGTTGATGAAATCTTCCTCGGACAGGGTTCCCAGGGTGGCGGAAATCGTAGCGGCGGTAATAGGGGTGGAAATGATCGTCGAGGGGGAAGTGGACCGCGTCAAAATCAAGGCGGCGGATCTCGACAACGATCAGGCGGGAATGACCGAAATCGTCAACCAAATCCTCAAGGTAATCAAAACAGCTCCCGTCCACGCAATGAGCGAGAGCAGGGAAGAAACGATCGACCGAATTTTACACAAACGGCACCTGAGCCTGAGCAGTTGCGTGAAGTAGCTCCTGAGCCACCAAAAGAAATTAGCTTACACGAGGCGCTGAGTAAAGGTCCTGTGCAATTCACAGCGAAGCCTAAGAAGAAGCAACCTCAGGAAAAGAGTCAGCCAGCCAAAAATACTCCGAAGCAAGCTGAGCAGTCAAAGTCTGTTCAGGCACAAGAGAAACATAGTCAGCCACAGACGCAATCAGGTAAGTCTCTTCAACCTGGGCAGGTTATCAAATTTACATAAGAAGCCACCGCAGCACTAGGCCGCGGTGGTAGATTGTTCGAGCTCGGGAAACACGCGTTCCCGATCTTGGTGTGCCATGATCGCTGTTCTCACACGGTTGGTGACTTCCGTTGCTGTAGCTCCGGGCTTGAAGGTGATATCTCCTTCAGGATTTTCGATATCCCAGGTTTCCAGACGATCAGGGTTTCGGCGAGAGCGGAGAAGTAGACTGAAGCTAGCCGCACCCTTCGTGAGGCTGGTTTCGACTTCCAGGACTCTCCTAATGACCGTTGGAACTTCGGCCGTGGTGAGGATGGCTGACTCGGTTTGCAGTGGCACGATCACGCACTTTCGCGTTGCATGCAAAACATAGAGAAAGACTCGGACACCATGACGTTGGTGCAGTAGCGCTGCTCCGACGTTTCCGATGACCATAGTGCCTCCTTTGGTCAGGACGGTAAAGAGCAAAGGTCTGCAGTGTAGCCTAGAGCAAAGGCGGGGGATAGGCAAGGGCGAGACGAAAGTCACCCTCCTCGTTTGCACTCGGGGTTGACTTTCGGTTTTTCTTCGGTTATACTAGAAAGGTAAGTAAAAGCGAAAAAGCCATGCAATCCGAAGCATATACCCAGGAAGCTGATCCCATCGGCGTCTTAGTAGCCTTTCGCGACCGTCAGGTTACGCCGATTGCTTTTCATTGGGGCAAGAAGCGCTATCGAGTGGAGCGGGTGAATCTGACCTATCGGCGCCGAGATGGCAATAAGCTTTATTATCATTTTGCTGTTTCAAGCCAGGACAACACTTTTGATCTTTGTTTTGACACCATACGCTTGGAATGGTGTCTATGGAGGGCAAACGAAAATATATGACACCGCGTACGATTCGAGAAACAAAACAGGAGCGGGGCACAAAGCGCTGCAGTCAATGCGCTAAGCCTATGCGTGCTTTACCTTCCTTTGTGACGCATGCGATGAAGCCTATGTATTGCAGTGAGTGTGAAAAGGTGGAGTTTGTGAAGTAGAAAAAAGCCCAGCACACCGGAGTGTCTGGGCTATGTAGCTTCCTTACCAATAGATTGGGGCCTCGAAGCGACCAGAGTTGATCAGCTCGTTCATGCGCCACCTCGCGCCCCGTTGCCAGGACTTCCCAACATTGAGCCAGCGACTATGGCCCAATGAAGCGATTTCATAGAGCGCCCTCATCGCCCTTGTCCTGCTCTCGGGATTAGGGTTGTGCCGCGCGTTGGTCAAACGGATGAACTTGGCGAACTGATGATTTGTGCAGTGACCCAGGACTCCCCAGATGATGTTCTGGATAGACCTCTCGACGTAGCTACGGGTCAGCAGGACGTAAAGCCCAAGCACGACGTCGGTGTAGCTCGGTCCCTGAACGCCGCTGGAGAGAGTGACGCTGAGACCCATTGTCTCAGCTCGCAGTCTCATTTCGTCCTGTAGTTCGGGCACGATCTCTTTCCTCGGGACCGTACTCCACTTCATCAAGGAATAGTAGAGCGTTCTGAGAAAGGGTGATTCTTCGTTGATGTCTGATGGAGTCCTCGTTTGGTGAGCACTCTTGCGACTCATAGGTTTTACCTCCTGTGTAAGGAACACTGTCTCCACCACGGATGTGAGTAAGTGCTCACAGACACCCGATTCAGGGGCATCAGACAGTCCTCTTACTTACCACCCATAAGCTTGTTTTGTCAATCTAGTTAAGTAATCGTATGTCTCATTCTCGCCTCATTCTCCATTTCGATATGAACTCGTATTTCGCCTCAGTCGAGCAGCAGGCGAATCCGAAGTTGCGAGGTCGGCCGGTCGGCATTGCCGCCACCATGGCGCCGGGAGGCTGCATGATTGCCACTTCACGAGAAGCAAAAGCGTTAGGCATTGTGACTGGTATGCGGGTGAAGGATGGTTTGCACATTTATCCTGCCCTGAAGGTGGTAGAGGTTGATCCACCAAAGTATCATTCCACCACTGAAGCAATTTTTCGTATCATGGCTGAGTACTCTGAGGATATCGAGCCTTACTCAATTGACGAGGCTTTTGTTGATTTCACTGGTGACGCCCATTCACTTGATGAAGTGGCGAAGATAGGTGAGGCTTTTCGTCAGCGTATTTTTCGCGAGGTGGGCGAGTGGCTGCGGTGTTCCATTGGGGTAGCACCAACTCGCTGGTTAGCTAAGTTCGCCTCTGATATTGCGCCAAAGGGTGGGACGGTTGTGCTTGAGCGGCGCCAGGTGCCAAGCTACTTGGCCGGCCGACCAGTGACTGAGGCTTGGGGGATTAATAAGGGCTATGAACGTCGCCTGCATGCTTTAGGTATTTTTACTCTCGAGGATCTTTATCGCTATCCAGTTACTAATCTAATGGAGGCTCTCGGAGTGCGTGGCTATGAGCTCTGGGCAAATGTGCAAGGGATTGAATTAGGCGGTGTGCAGGAGGAGCGAGACCCGAAGTCAATTGGACATACGCATGTCTTGCGTGAACGTACGCGCGATCACACTTTTCACCGAGCGGTGTTGATGAAGCTTTGCGAAAAGACTGCTCGGGAATTGCGCCAGAAGAACTTAGAAGCCCATGGCATCTGGGCAATGGCTCGCAGTGTGCCAAGTGAATATACCCGTATGGCTGAAGGCGCTTCACACGGTGGACAGCGTAAGTTAGGTGATGGGCTACGCGAAGGGCGAAAGCTTTTTCAATTGGCCTGGGATATGTTAGCACCAGAAGTTCATGGACGCTTCCTTACTTTTTTAGGCATAGGCACTTTTCGCTTACGCCCAAGGAGCGGTCAGCTCAAGATTTGGCCCGAGGTAAATCACGATGCTGTTGAAGCAGTGATTGATCGAGTGCATGAGCGTTATGGTGCGTATATGTTGCGTTGGGGAGCAATGTGGAATGTACGGAAGCATGCGCAAGAGCGAGTGGGCTTCCGTAAAACTATTGCAGCAAGCACAGTATTGCATGATAATTCGCCAAGATTAGCAAGATTTTAGCTTTATATATTGACAAAATAAACGAAATGTGCTATTATATTGCCCAGATACGTTTTGTACATTGACTCAAACTCGACCTTTTGAGGTCGGTACATACGAGGAATACTATTATGGCACGCTTGTTTACGGGTTTGCTCAAGCTGGTCGGAAAGCACATGGGACTGGCGATCATTCTGTCGCCCTTTGCCATGGGTGTGTCGGTGGCGACTCTTGCGATCATCTCCCTCCTCATGTTTTGGGGAGGATTCCCCACGGTACTCGTGTTTGAAGGCACGGGTCATCGTCCCTTCATCGAAGGAGTCTATCGGGGTTTCTTCGGAGACCTCGGCCGCTGGTTCCTGCTTATTGCAGGCGGGATCCTCGGGTTCCTCACGCTATTGTCATTCATCCTGCATCTTTGCGGGAAGGAGGAGGTCAGTACTGAGGGCGCCTGATCCCTCCTCGTCTCTCGCCGCCAAGCTTCTTCGGAACTTTGGCGGCTTTTCATATACAAAAAAGCGCCTGAGAGAGTAAATCTCTTCAGGCGCTGTTGTAGATGTGTTGACGCATGGTTCCAGCCTCTAACGCACCATTACAATGCGTTTGATGGCATGGACACTAGCGCCGGTGACCTGGACAAAGTAAATGCCGCTGGGAGCACGGACACCGCTGTGCAGCAATCCGTCCCAGATGTAGGTATGAGTCCCGGCAGACAAGGAGCGAGACTCGCCAGCAATTTGACGTCCTCCCACGTCAAAGACGTTGATACGAACATCAGCTCGTTGCTCTAGAGCAAAGACTGCAGCGTTCGCTTGGGTGGCCAGGGCTGATGGTGTCGCGCTTTGTGCGTCACCGCCTCCGACGCTAAGTACCGGACGCAAGCTGACGTCGTCGATCCAGACCGGAGTACCAGGGTCCCAGTTACCAACCGCAAAACCGAGACGAGCAACACCACTACGATTGGCAGTGAAGCTTTGTCGCACCTCAGTCCAGCTACTGTTGAGCACGGGACCAAAGACGAGTCCGCGGTTCGCAAAGCTCTGTGGGTCAACCAGCTCGACCACAATAGTCTGCGGGTCACGATTGGTCCGGGCGTAGAAACGCAATTCATAGCGTTGTCCCTGTTGGACAGTGACAAGCTGCTGATACTGCGTTTCGTAGTACTGACCCGCTTGAGCTGGTCGTAGCTTGGCTGAGTGAGCACCACTATGGGACACAGCATCGCACAGAGCATAGCCGGGTCCAAAGTGATCCTCGAATCGCCAAGCGTGCTGGCAGACCTGATCGCACTCGAACCCTCCGTTCACAATGAGTTCACCTGGAGCACGGAAACAGTCTGCACTGGGATCAACCGGCACTATCGTTACGTTGTCGAAACGATAGGTCGCCGGATGTTCACCAATGTAGAAACTGAAGCGTGCATCAGAGATGGTCTCACTGGAGCGAAAAAGGTATTCGAAGCTGCGTCGATCGGTGTGCAGATCGCAATCAGCCCAGAGGCCGATCGAATCATAGCTGGCCGGATTGATAATTCCGACCGGTATGATGTGGCGAACGCTACTGTCGCCGTCGAAGCTCAGACGATACCATTGACCATTGATCAGCGGGATCGATTGCTTGAGCTGGACTTCGTAGTATTGTCCGCTACTCTGCACGGTGACGCGACCCTCATTGCTACAGGATGCTGCAGCGCGTCCATTGGGGTCCTCCAATTCCCATTCTGAGCAAGTGCCCTGGTCAAAAGCGCCGTTTTGGATGAGGTTTTCTCCACCTCCTCCATCACGACTGCAGCTGACTTGACCCTCGAGACCGATCTCGAATTCGCCACCTCCCATACTGGTGAATACGAGTCCACCTGCCGGCGTGGTGTGAAACTGGCGAAGGTCGCCGTTGTCACACACGTCGACATTCGCGTTGCCGCGCATGCCAAAAACGAAATGAGTGACTGTAGCAGTCGAGGCTTGAGCGTGGCAGAACAGAAGAATGAATGCCACGACCCAAGCCGTGGCAGTCTTCTGCACCACGTTTGAGCCTCCTCTTCCCTTTGTGAATATACGTTCCGTTCGATAGCTACTACTATTTCTAGACCGGCCAGTATACTAAAAAGAGGGCTTTTGTCAAGTCATACGTAAAATAAAAAAGGCCCTGAAGTGTTTACCTCAGGGCCTGGGAGATCCTCCTACTTGGGCACGAAAGTTGGCATGAAGTTGTCGACGACAGAAACCCGGTGGGCATCGATCTGGACCAAGAAACACTGCAAGCTCTTTGGCGTGATGCCCAGTTCGAGCATCTCCTTCGCAGCTGCCGCTTCTAGCACGATGATATTTGCGTCATCGCCATGCTCTTCACGGAGTCGTTGGAAGAAGAGTGGAATTTGATCGCACCTTTGCCATTCGGATTCGAAGAAGCGAACCTCTTGAATCCCGCCACCCAGGGCTGTGAGAGTGACGACGGCAGCCGGATCAGTCTGCGACCAGAATCCAACCCGGGCCAGCTCATCAGGTTCATACAGCTCGGCGCGAAGTGATGCGTGCAAGTGATGCAGTCTGTGCAGGTCTGACCGGTCGATCCCTCCAACTGCGAGGTTTCGATAGGCGGCCGTCACTACCAGGCATCCAGGAAAACGAACCACCCGCGGCCTTTCCGAGACTTCAGCTGTACCGTTCTGATGCCCCGGCTGGATTTGGTCCGCGACGAGATAGCGCTGCAGTAGTCGTGTGAAATCAGCTTGATTGCTGAAGGCTATTTGCTCGTGTACACGAGCCTGAATAAGCGACATCCGATTACCTCCATTTTAATGTGCGACCTATCCAAAATCTGTACAATACTTATCGCATTCTACAAGAAAAGTAAAGACTAGATCCGACGCGTTTCTTTGAGCAGACTTTTTAGCTCTCGCGCTGTTTTTTTGCTGAGAGAGGTCGAAGTCAATCTCCAGCTCCAGTTATTTCGCTTGGTGGCTGGGGTGTTTATACGGCTGCCCTGGCCAAGCGCAAGCAGGTCTTGCATTTGTATGATTACTATTTTCGCTTTGTTCCATAGCAGGGCGTGGATGAGATTTTGCCCAATGTGTTGGGTGTCGCTCTGCCCATAGCGTGTCGCATTCATTTTACTTGTGCGCTTTGCATTGTGGAACCACTGTTTGAGTGGAGGGAGGTCGTGGGTGCCGGTATAGGCTACACAGTTTATTGGATAATTATCAGGATGGTGCACACTTCGCTTGCCATCACTTAGGCCAAATTCAAGTATGCGCATGCCGGGAAATTGAAGAGCATTCCTTAGCGCAATCACATCCGGTGTTATGACACCCAGGTCTTCGGCCACACAGTGTAGGTGTTGAGCCTTTTTCTGAATTGCGCGGAAGAGTTTTTTACCAGGCACTTTTTCCCAGTGTCCACCCTTGGCTGTTTTTGCTTTTCCAGGAATAACCCAGTTCGCTGCGTAACCACGGAAATGATCGAGCCGGAGCATGTCATAGAGCTGACTTGCTTTAGCAAAGCGTTGCACCCACCACTGGAAGTGAGTAGCTGCGTGTTTTTTCCACTTATAAGCCGGTGAACCCCACAGTTGTCCGGTTTTAGAAAAACTATCAGGTGGAACTCCAAGTACTTGGAGGGATTTACCCTGCGGGCTTATGTAAAAAAGTTCTGGATGACTCCAAACATCAACGCTGTCATGCGCTACGGCGAAAGGGAGATCGCCAAAAATACGCACACCTTTTTTATTGGCATAGTCTTTTAATGACTGCCATTGTTGAGTAGCAACCCATTGGCCAAAAGCGTGCTGCTGTATCCTATCGCTTTGTTTCTCGCGAAACTTTTGCAGTGCTTTAAAATCTCGTTCTCGATAGACGTTGATCCAACGAAACCAGGGTCGACCTCGCTGCGTTTCTTTGATTGCCATATAAAGCGCAAAATCGTCTAGCCAGTCTTTTTCTTGCTTTTGAAAAGCAGCAAAGTCACGCCGTTGCTGAGCGCTTGCATGAAGAAGGAAATATTTCCAAGCTTGGTGCAAAATTCGGCGTTTTGTTTGCGCTACCTCACGATGGCGAACTCGTTTTGCATCACTCTGTAGCGCACGAGCAGTTTTTGCATCAAGGAGTTTCTGTTGTACCAGAAGTTCCGGGCTAATAAGTTGCCAATTCAGCGCAAAGGCGGAAACGGTATTAAAGGGTGACCCCAGCGAGTCAGGGATAAGGAGAGGCAGGATGGTCCAGTATCTCTGACCTGCTTCCTGCAGCCAATCTACATAGGTATACGCAGATGGCCCAAAATCACCAATGCCATAGGGACTAGGTAGTGAAGAGACCGGCAGTAAGACTCCGGAGGCGCGTTGCATGCAGGGCTATTTAGGTTGACCTAATACTTCCACTTTTGGTTTTGTGTTGCGCTTTTTTGTAAGTCCGTTGGTGAACCAAGAAATAATCCAAAGTAGTAATCCAGCTAGGAAAGCAGGTCCAAATCCATCAACCTGAAATCCTTGCACAAAGCTCGCTACAAACCAGATAAGCAGGGCATTAATCACAAAGGTGAAAAGTCCGAGAGTGAGGATGGTAACGGGCAGGGTGAGGATGATGAGCAGCGGTCGGATAACCGCGTTCAGGATGCCTAGGATAAGCGCGGTAATAAGCGCGGCATAAAAAGAATCAACCGCAAATCCAGGCAGGAGATAGGCGACCAGGAGGAGGGCGAGTGCGTTAAGAATCCAACGAAAAATAATATGCATACGAGCAGTATAACGTATTGTTTCTTTCCATGCCACTTTGGTTTTTTTGGGCTAAAAAAAGATTTCTGTTATACTGAGTCAGTGAAAACTTGTAAACAGTGCAAGAAAAAATATGAGGAGGGCAGTGAAGACTACTGCGCGTCGTGCCTCCAGCAGACCCAAAAGGAAATCCTCGGTCGCTGGGACGACCTTGAGGAATCGGATTAGGTCGACGCGAAACAAAAAAACAAAGTTGTATAGTATTCCGCGTTTGTATTGGCAGACACTTGTGCTTTCAATTGTCCTTTTTAGCATAGCTCTGCTCACCCGTTGGTATAACCCTGGAACTACATTAACCCCGGGGCCTATCACCAATACCTCAAGCGCAGAAAACGATTATTCCTTTGTCATACCAGAAGCGCCTGACCTTGACGCGCCACAAAGCTGGACCCTCAGTGATGAGCCGATCTTACGAGGTATTACTAATGTTTCAAGTATTGTGTACCCCGATGGCACGATCGCACTCTACTATGTGCAGGATGGGAATATTTATCGGAGAACTTCTCAAGATGGGGTAGAATTTGGTGATCCCGAGTCAACCGGCATTTCTGAGGACACTAGCATTCCTTTTGATCGCCGTCCGGAAATTCATAATCCAGCAGTGCTTCAAATTTCGAGTGAGTATTTCATCATGGTGTATGAGTTATCACCTCGACAAAAAATTGAAGTGCCGCAGATTGATCAACCTCGCGCTTTTTATGTAGCCTTTTCTTCTGATGGATTGCGTTTTAGCCAGCACGGCAAAATTGTTGATGGTGCTCGTAATGATGCAGGCTTGTTGAGTAGTCCTGATCTCCTGCTTCTCCCAAATGGCAACTTGCGTATGGTATATGAGTCTCAGGGTGATCGAATTGTGAGCATGCTTTCAGAAAATGTTGGTCAGGACTGGATCTGGGAAGGTGAACGCATAGCCGCAACGGTATATGATCCAGCGCTTCACTACCTAGGGGAGGATTACATTCTCTATTACGCTGCGCCGCGAAGTGACATTTCGCAAGACGGGAACATTGTACAAAGCTTGGCAATTTTCCAAGCCGAGAGCAGTGATGGACTCACTTTTACGAAAACCAATCAAGCCGTATTGCTCGGTCCAAACAATCGCAGTATTCGACAGCCGGAAGTTATTACGCAGAGCGATGGGAGCGTCCGTATGTATGTTGAAGTTTTGCGAGAGGGTACGACTGATGTCTATGACCTCTATACCGCGCTAGGCAAGTAAAGATGCTTGCATCAGGCTTCGGCATGTGGTACATTGCGTCGCTATGACGAAGAAGAAAAAAATCGCCGTAGGTATGTCCGGTGGGGTTGATTCTTCGGTTGCCGCACTTTTATTGCGAGACCAAGGATATGACATCACGGGCGTATTTATGAAAAACTGGACCAAGTCCAAGATTTCGCCATACTGCTCAGAAGAAGCTGATCGCAAAGATGCGGTCCGGGTTGCTACCCAGTTAGGCATTCCTTTCGAAGTCTGGGATTTTGAAGAAGAGTATCGTCAACGGGTTATGGATATCTTCTTTGCAGAATACGCTGCAGGTCGCACGCCAAATCCTGATATTCTTTGTAATAAGGAGATTAAGTTTGGATTATTTTTACAACGGGCGCTTGCCGAAGGATATGATGCAGTTGCAACCGGACATTATGCCCGAGTGCGTCATGATGCAGATGGGTCTCATCTTCTCCAGGGTTTAGATAGCAACAAAGATCAGTCGTATTTTCTCATGAGTTTAGATCAGCGCAGTTTGCCCTACGCGTTTTTTCCAATCGGTGAGTATACAAAACCTGAAGTGCGAAAGATGGCGCGAGAAGCCGGACTGCGCACAGCGGAGAAAAAAGACAGCCAGGGTATCTGCTTTGTTGGTCCAGTGAATATCGCTGAATTTTTACAAACACGCTTGCACAAGCAGCCCGGCGAGGTGATAACTCCAGAGGGTAAGGTTATTGGTCAGCACCAGGGAAGTATATTTGCCACCATTGGCCAGCGAGAAGGCCTAGGGGTGAGCGGCACGGGTATTCCGTACTATGTGGCAGTAAAAGATACCGAGCATAATCGTCTTATTGCCGTGCAGGGGAATAAGCACCCTTTGCTTTACTCTACCTGGCTGAGCATGATTGAGCCAAGTTGGACAATGAGAGAGCCAGAATTTCCTTATCATTGCCAGGCTCGCATTCGTTACCGTCAGCCAGCCCAGGATTGCGTGATTGAGAAGCAGGATGGGCACTTGCGCGTTTCTTTCACTACAGCACAGCGTGCAGTCACGCCAGGACAGTTCATCGTGTTTTATCAAGGGGATGAGCTTATTGGAGGGGGAATTATTGAGGCAAGTGAAGCAATGGCGGAACTTGCGCAAATGCCTATTTGGCAGGCAAAAACTAGATAAGTTCCTCAAAAAAGCGTATACTTAAAAGAGTTTTATTCAGCTGTCGGAGTATACGCGAAGGTGGGCAAGCAAGTACTACAGCCAATTATTGAAGTAAAAGACCTTAACGTGACCTATTTTATGGGTCGCAAGAATGAAGTGAAAGCACTTCAGCGTATTAACCTGGAAATTTATCCAGGTGAATTTATTATTTTCTTTGGCCCTTCGGGTTGTGGAAAGTCTACCTTACTCTATTCAATTGCTGGCCTAGAAACCCATACGCATGGAAATATTTCAGTAGATAAAAAAGACATTGCTCATCTGACCATGCGAGAGATTGCTGAGTATCGCCAGCATAAGATTGGCATGATTTTTCAAGCCTTCTATTTGATACCAACCTTATCAGTTCGCAAAAATGTACTTTTGCCGCAAATGGCAATTCATACTGCGGTGGCCGAGCGAACTAAGCTTGCTAACGAGCTTCTCAAGCACTTTGGCGTGATTACCCAGGCTGAAAAATTGCCAACAGAGCTTTCTGGTGGTCAGCAGCAACGAGTGGCTATTTGTCGCGCTCTAGTAAATAATCCCGACATTGTGCTTGCGGATGAGCCGGTTGGAAACCTTGATTCAAAGTCAGCCAATGATGTGATGGATTTGATTCATGAGCTAAATGAGAAAAGAAATAAGACGATTATTCTCGTCACGCATAATCCGGCCCATTTGCATTTAGCCCATCGGGTTTTTTATATGAAGGATGGGCAGATCATTCAGACGAAAGTGAACCGAGCTATTCATCCCGGCGTGAAAGAGGTAAAAGAGGTGCCGCCCGTTGTGCCGCATAATCTCGAATTACTCCTGCGATCATATACCACCTTAGAGCCTCAGCATATTGAACATTTGCTTCTGCCCTATAAGTCGCGTGAGATTGTTACCGAGGTGCTGACAGGATTAACACTTCCTCAATTGTCAAAGCTAGAGGAGCAAGTGCAGCACATGTTGATGAGCGGGCTGCGTGAGGATCAGCGTTTAGAACAGTTACTTGACCTCAATATTGAGGACGGCGGCTTTGGCTTGGATCATCGCACCGCAGAAAAGATGACTGAAAAGATCGCCCAGCTTGTCGAGGAAATTAAACTACTTCAGCAAAGAGAGGGCGAAGCGCAAGCTACAAGCGAAGAAGAACGAGTGCACACAATTCGACATTATCTCCTCGATGTGTTTGCTATTCATATGAGGAGCGCGGATGAACTGCGTCGTTTCAATACAGTACTTCAAAATCGTTTACAGGGTGTTATTGATCAAAAAGAAGCTTTTCGTCAATTTGATTTACCGTGGGATGAGGGCGGCTTAGGATATAACAGACAAACAGCTCGTAAATTAGCTCGCCGTCTAGAACTAATTATGTTAGGTAAGTATCAGGTCGAGTAAGTATGCGTATTCCGGATCTCCTTTCACTTTCGACGCGTATGTTTACTACCCGTCCAATGCGGACCTTTTTAACGATCTTAGGCGTGGGTATCGGTATTGGCGCAGTGCTCTTCCTCGTATCGCTAGGCTATGGTTTACAAAGAGTTATTTTAAGCCAAATTACCACCGCCGATGCATTGTTAAGCTTAGATGTTGCCCCTGGAGATTCCGGCTTGGTTGTGTTGGATGACGCATCCTTAAAGAATCTAGAGGATTTACCAGAGGTAACAGAAACTGCGCGTTTGAAGAGCTTTTCCGGCCAGATCCACTTCCAGGGCTTGAGCAGTGACTCCCTTTTACAAGCAGTAGACCCAAATTTTTTCAGACTACATGGCTTGCAAGTCGATCAAGGTGAAATATTTAGCAGTGAGGCAAGTCAGGCAATTGTGTTATCAAGTGCTGCCGCTAAGCTCTTTAATAAGAGTGCTGACGAGATGTTGCATCAAGAAGTGACTATGACCGTATATGTGGCACAGCTTGATGAGCAGGGTTTTGAAACCGTTGATGTGCGTGAGGTGGAGCAGAGCTTCACAGTTCAGGGAATTATTGAAGATGAAACATCAAGTTTTGCCTATGTGCCGCTTCAAGAGTTGGGCATTGATGACATTGAGTCCTATGACCTAGTAAAGGTGAAAGTAGCTGAGCAGGATGCGCTGGCGACTGTTCGTGATCAAATTATTGCTCGTGGATACCTTGTTTCCTCATTATCCGACATCATCTCCCAGGCAAATCAGATATTTAACGTGCTACAAATCATCCTCGGTCTCTTTGGATTAATTGCCTTAGTTGTTTCAGCAATTGGTATGTTTAATACCATGACAATTGCCTTACTCGAACGTATTAATGAAATAGGTATTATGCGCTCGGTTGGTGTTACGCGAGCGGATATTCGTAAGATGTTTTTAATCGAGTCAATGTTGATGGGCTTTCTCGGTGGTCTGGGTGGCGTATTATTAGGATTTTTGGCTGGTCAAATTACTAATGTTGGATTAAATTTCCTGGCGATGCGCTTAGGTGGACGCTCTTTAGATTTATTTTATGAACCACTGTGGTTTGTTGTGGTTATTATTGTTTTTTCCACCTTCATCGGTTTCTTAACTGGTATTTTTCCTTCACGTCGCGCTGCAAATATGGATCCATTGGAAGCGCTGCGATATAAGTAATAGTTTTCACTTGCTCAATAGTGGAAAAAGTGGGATAATTTTGTCGTGACCAAAAAAAGGTCGGCGAAAAAAAGCCCCCCAAAAAGAGCTGGTTTCGGAATATTTTCTTTATCAGCCAGCTTACAGAAAAAAACAACGCTTCTTCGCGCGAAACGCAAGAAGCAGCGTCCTTATACCGCGTTTATCCCATTATATTTTGGATGGGTACTTGCCATTTCCTTAAAACGTAATAAAAAGGTAGCGCAAAAGGTAATAAAGCCTTTTAAAAGTTCTCGACGTTACGCAGGAGCAATTATTTCGTCTGTTTTACTCATTAGCGTGACATTTTGGGCTCTCACTATTGGTTCCTCTCGAGCGGCCACTTATTATTGGGTGCAGACAGACTGGAGCGGTGGTCAAACTGCAAATACTGCTCAGCATCCAGGTGATCAGACAGGTTGGAATGAGTACTCAGCAGCTGATGCAAACCTTAACATTGGCACGGAACTAAGCTTAACTACCACGTCGCAGTCTCTCGTGCAAACGAGTGATGCTGATTTTGGTACAGGTACCACGAGTAGCACTCAAGTCACGGGATCGGGAAGTGGGGCCTATGTTGAGTTGGCCCAATCAAGTGGTGGCACTGCCTATTCCGACACCACTGACGCAAAAGGAGTTTTTGTCGACGGTAATTATGCCTATATTGCCGATGGCGTTGATGGTTTGAAAATTTTTGATATTTCGAATCCTTTATCACCTCAGCCCCTTGGTAGTGTCGACACAAACGACGCGCGAGACGTTACCGTTTCAGGCAACTATGCGTATCTTGCTGACTATACCGGTGATGTTCGTGTAGTGGATATTAGCAACAAAAATGCGCCGAGCTTAGTAGGGCAATATACAAGCACGGGAGAGGTGTACAGCGTATACCTTCGTGGATCATATTTGTATGCCGGTTTTGCAGTAGGAGGTTGTTCAGGTTTTTGTCGTGTGATGCGCATTTATGTGTTGTCTTTGGCGGATCCGGTAAACCCAAGTCTCAGTGCGTCAAACGTTTCATATCAAGCAAGACCGTATCGCCTGGTTGCTGATGGTGATTACTTATATGGGGTTGGGTACGATGATTACGGAGAGGCTGCGAGTTTAAACATATACAATATTGGAACCCCGGGTTCTATTAGCGGTGTACGAGGATATTCGTATGATTTTGAAGCCTTTGATGAAGGATATGATGTAGCTATAGTAGGTAGCTACGCATATACCGCAGACTCCTCGGTTGGTGTCACTATTATTGATATTAGTAATCCATCTGTCCCGGTTCGCATAGGGGCTTATAGTACAGGTTTGACTGATGTGCGTTCAGTAGAGGCGGTAGGCACAGACTTGTACATTATTGATGACGCAAGCTTAAAAGTGCTTGATGTGAGCAATCCAACCTCTCCATCAGAAGTGAGCAGCACCGCACTTACCGCGCTCGGAAAACATGTGTTGCAATCAGGCACCACTAGCTATATGGCTGATGGTGCAAGCGGATTAGCCATTAATATTCCTTCAACCTATCTTACACCGGGCACTTTCACCTCAGCGGCACTTAATACAAACGGAAACACTGTTTTTGATACCTTAAGTTGGAATGCTACCGTTCCAGGAAGCACCACTTTAACTGTTCAGGCTCGTACCTCAAATGATTCAGGCATGAGTGGAGCACCTGATTGGTCCGGATGCGGTAATTTAACGAGCGGGAATGATATTAGTTCTGACGCTTGCGTCACGGATGGTGAGCAATACATTCAATATCGAGTGAGTATGTCGACGAGTGATACTAGTGCTTCGCCGCACTTTGAAGACATTAGCATCGGTTATCAACAATACCCATCATCACAAACACTGACCTCATCTGCTTTTGATAGCACCGATGCATTAAATGCGCTGGGGGGTATGCGCTGGACAGAAAATCTACCGAGTGGTACTGAAATCAAATTTCAGATTCGGACCGCTCCAGATAGCTCAGGATCTCCTGGTACTTGGTCAAGCTGGCTTGGTCCTAGCGGCACAGGGGATTATTATACTGATCCAAGTGGCGGAGAGACGGTGAATAGCACTCATACCGATAGTACGAATGATCAGTGGATGCAGTATAAGGTATGGCTAGAGTCTTCAAACGGTTATGCGGCGCCAACACTGTATGATGCAACTATGGTGTATGTGGTAAATGCACCGCCTGAGTTTGAGGGCGCACCAACAGCTACCCAGCAAAGCAGTGATGGTAGCGTGCTTATCACTTACTCAGTTCGTGACCCAGATGGCAGCTCTGGCTCAGGACAGGTGACCCCGAGTTTTGAATATTCGTTAAATAATGGCCTTGATTGGTTTAACGTGACCACAGGGCTATCATCCGGGGCAACCGATCCTAAAGACATCGATGAAACTAATTACACTGAATATAGTGCAAGCTGGAACGCAAAAGCCCAAATCGATGGGACCTATAGCACCACTACCTTAATTAGAGTCACTATTGATGATGGGGAATTAGCAAATAATACAGCCAGCGATGAAACAAGCGCCTTTACTCTTGATGTAAAAGACCCAGTCCTCGGTAGTCCGGCAATTGTGGTGGACGCACGTACTGACCCCGCTTCTCTCGATCTCTCCGGCTCTGATGATAGCAGCCTTGAAATGCAAGTATCTTTGCGGAGTGACTTTGTTGGCGCGACGTGGGTAAGCTATGCCTCTTCCTCAACTATTTCCTTGGTTACTGATCCAGATACAGTCTATGTCCGTTTCCGTGATGCGTACAAAAATACCAGCAGTAGTGCATCAGCGGTAACACCAGAAACACCAACAACAGTGATTATTCGTGATATTAGTAATGTAGAAGCTGATGCCTATCAACTCTTTATTTCTTGGAAGGCAGTAGCACTGCCCGACCCAGGCTTTAGCGAATACACGGTGTATCGTTCAACAGACGGCACGAGCTATAGTACGATTAGCCACATAAGCGATAGAGCAATTAACTATTATCTCGATCAAAGTGTTACAGCAGATACAAGCTATTGGTATAAGATATCAAGCGAAGATAGCGATGGAAATTTTTCTTACTACTCGGCGGTTGTCTCAGAGTCTGCCAACGGACAAGGAGGTACTGATAGTACGCCTCCAACTATTTCAAATGTAGCAACCAGTCAGATAGGTACTCAGACGGTCACTATTACCTGGGAGACAGATGAGCTCTCTGATTCTACTATTGGATATTCAGATACCCCAGCTGATTTTGGTACGACTATCGGTGTTGCAACTCTGATGGATAATGAAGCAGGTGTTGGTGTTCACCGAGTCATACTTACCGGACTCGATCCCTCGACAACGTACTATTTCAGAGTTCGTTCAGAGGATCCGGGTGGGAACTCGGCAACTGACTCTGACGGAGGTGATGGATATACGGTAACAACCTTAAGTGGTCCAGCAATTTCTAATGTAAGTACGCAAGAGGTGAGTAATACTGAAGCGAGTATAAGCTGGTTAACTGATGTAGAGTCTGATTCACACGTCTTCTATTCAGTGAATTCAGATATGAGTGATGCCATTGAGGTTGGTCTGGATACTCCACCAACGATGAATCATTTAGTGAAGTTATCAGGACTGACAAACGGTACCCTGTATTACTACTATGTAACCTCAGGCGTAGCTTTTGATAACAACGGTGGTGAATATTACTCCTTTGTTACGACTAGTGATACAGTGCCACCAGTCTTATCAAATATACAGGCCGATCCGGTCATTGACACTCGAGCAGTAGTTACCTGGCTAAGTAACGAGCGAGCAACATCTCAATTGCGTTATGGGACAAGCTCGGGAAATTATACGGTTACAACGAGCTTAGACGAAAGTCTCAACCTAACCCATTTAGTTACCTTAAGTAATCTCAGCCCTAAGACGACATACTATTACACTGTTTCGTCAGTTGATGCTTCAGGTAATAGCACAACGAGTACAGAAAAATCCTTTAGCACTTTAGAAATGCTGTCTGAGGAATCAGATGTAGAGCAACGTGAACAAGATGCTATTGATGGTAGTAAGGATGAGACAAATCCAAGCATAACCGGCATCGAGGTGGTAAACATTAGCGATAGCGCTGCCACTGTGCGTTGGACTACAAGTGAGGAAGCGAATAGCTTTATTCAATTTGGCCTTACCACAGTTTACGGAACTATTTATGGTGACTGGACTTATGCCACCAGTCATAGCCTTACTCTGCAACAATTAAACAGTGGGTCTACTTATCATTATCGAGTTATTTCCGTTGATGCAAGCGGCAACACGTCGATTACCGGCGATAAAACATTCACTACGTCTGGCACTGCACCAATCGATAGAAACAATCCTGATGAGATTAAGAATATCCTTGAAGAAAATCTTGATCTACTGAATGATCTCTATGGCAATGTTAGCATTGATATTTTAGAGCTAAGTTTAGAAGAGCAGTATCAACTCATCGAGGAGTTATCAAAAATAATTCCTACTCCGCTTATTAGTGGAGAGCCTCGCGTGGATGTTGGTCCAACTTCAGTCACTATCCAATGGAGAACTGATAAAGACTCTAATGCCCTGGTAGCTTACGCTTCAGATGCTGACTTTGCTCTGGCACAACAGTATACTCAGGTGGTGGGTGATGCGGAAACCTATAGCACGACCCATTCAGTTACGGTTTACAACTTACAGCCTGATACAACCTATCATTACCAAGTGCGTAGTCGAACAAAGATTAGCCAGACAACGCAAAGTGCAGACTTTAGTTTCACTACTGATCCGCAGGTTTTTGATATTCAAAATTATGCCGTCGAAAAAATATCAAGCGAGGAAGCGGTATTCCGCTGGACCACCACTCGTGATGCAGATGCCACTGTACGGGTGATACCTTATCGCAATAACATCAAAGCGGTCGATGAGTTAAGCAGTGTTCGAGATGATACGCAAACCATTATTCATCAGGTGACTGTAGATAGTTTTGAGTCTGGAGTGACTTACGCAATTGAGTTGGTAAGTGTTGATGCAGATGGCAATACGGTTTCCAAGACGCTTGACTCCTTTGTGACCGGCGATGAGAATGCGCCTCCGCTTATCTCGCAGATTCAAACTGACTCAGCCCTTTCCCCGGGCCGTGATACTAAAGTCCAAACCATCATCAGCTGGCTAACAAATGAGCCAGCCACTAGTCGAGTGTACTATCGACAGGGTGTTGCCAGTGCTGATGAAGCAATTACCGAAGCCACGCCACTTGATACAAACTATACGAAACGGCACGTTGTCGTTTTGACAAGTTTTGAGCCAGGTTCGGTGTATCAGTTCAAGGTGGAGAGCACGGATTCCAGTGGACAGACCTCGGTGTCTGAGCCTCTGACTATTCTTACTCCACAGCAAGAACAAACAGTTGTGCAGGTAATCCTAGGATCAGTGCAAGACCTCTTTGGTTGGTTAAATCTTTTCTAAATATGTTTCATCGCGGACCACTTAAAGCAACCCCGTTCAAACATGCACTTTATCTCATTAGCGCTACTGTGTTCGGCGTGCTGTTAAGTTTGCTGTTACATTTAGGAATTGAGCAGTGGTATTTAAGCTGGGCTGAGAAAAATGGACAGGTTATACATTGGACCTGGGGATGTGCGCTTCCACCATACATTCAAATTGGCTTGTTACTACTTGGAGCGATTGGTGGGTATTTCTTAGGGCGATGGTGGTGGCGAGTGCTCTATATTGAGCAGCGCTGGGTGCGGCAAGCTTCAACAGGGGATTATGAAGAAAAAAGTTAAAGTAAACGATAGCTTTCAGCAGGCCTACACATACTACCGGACAGAAGCGCCTGGCCGAAACTTTGCTCCAGAGTTTACGCCTGAATTAAGTCCTGCGCAGATGCTGCGACTAGGTGTTTTTGGGGGTAAGTACCTCAATGATTGTCAAAAAGAATTTCCCGCTTCATGGTTTCGCGGCGCACGATTATCCTCCACCCATAATCCCCACCTCAATTTCTTTGCTGTCGACGCTAGTCAATCTTTAGCAGAGTGGCAGCGCAAAGGCTGGATTTATCCAGAGGATCCACGAGGTTGGTTTCAATGGTACTGTCGCTATTATTCAGGCCGTCGTATTCCCAGGGAGGATGAGCGTCAAATAAAGCGCTGGAAAGCTATTCGTCGTCACGTTGGTCAAATCAAGAAGTATTGCGCGCCTCGTGATATGGCTTGTCGCCGTCGGCAACGTCAGGCGCTGCTACACTGGGCCTATGACGCTCGGAAGATATGATGCCGTAGTCTCGACAAGTTATTGAGCGGCGAGTATACTTGACGTTACGTTATTATCCGGGAGTGCTCCGGGTGAGTACGGCCA
The DNA here is from genome assembly GCA_023898465.1 of Candidatus Nomurabacteria bacterium. Classification (NCBI taxonomy): domain Bacteria; phylum Candidatus Nomuraibacteriota; species Candidatus Nomurabacteria bacterium. The sequence continues at coordinate 525,631 of CP060223.1, read as the reverse complement.
TTCATTTTTTTGCAATTATGGAAACAAATACTTCACATCCTATTCGCGCTTGGTTCCAGAAGTGGGGCCTAGTAGTTGTACTTAGCCTTGCTTTGGTGATTATCATCTTTGATACCACCATGCTTAATGTTTCTATTCGAAACGTTGTGCATGATCTCGGTACAAGCTTGCGAAATGTGCAGTGGGCCATCACCATCTATTCTCTTGTTATGGCAGCCTTTATGCTCACTGGTGGCAGAATAGGTGATATGTATGGCCGCAAAAAGCTTTTCCTTATCGGCGTAGTGGTGTATGCGACCGGCACTATCACTGCCGCACTCAGTCCGAACGTAAATGTGTTGATATTAGGCTGGTCAATTATTGAGGGCATTGGAGCGGCATTGATGATGCCAGCTACTGTTTCGCTTATTTTGGCGAATTACCGCGGCAGGGATTTGCGCATTGCCTTCGGCATCTGGGGCGGCACCGCTGGCGCGACTGCAGCACTTGGACCACTATTCGGCGGTTATATGACTACGCATTTTAGCTGGCGCTGGGCTTTTGCTACTGAGGTGATTATTGTCATAGTTATTCTCGCTCTGGCTCGCTATATTCGTGATCCACGCACGCATGATGCTTCACGCGAGAAGCTTGATTATTTAGGCGCCATCCTGTCAGCGTTTGGTCTTGGTTCGGTGGTGTTTGGCCTCTTGGAAGCAAGTCAGTACGGTTGGTGGAAGGCAAAAGAGATTTATTCTATGGGCGATATTGCTATACATCCTTTTGACCTTTCCATTACCCCAATAGCAGTAGCCCTTGGCGTGCTCATACTCATCTTTTTTGGTTTTTGGCAGCGACGCTTACATCGTTCACAACGTGCAGATGGTTTAGTGCCCCTTATGAATCCAGTGATATTGCAGAATCGAGCTTTTTCCACTGGCATTGTGACATTGACCATTCTCGTATTAGCTCAATCTGGCATCTTCTTTACCATTCCAGTTTTACTACAGGCTATTTTGGGTTTAAGCGCCTTTGATACGGGCCTAGCATTGATGCCGATGTCGATCGCCTTGTTTATCGCCGCTGGGCTTTTCTCACGTTTCACTGGTCGCTTCCACGCTCGCTACATTATTCAGCTCGGCATTCTCATCTCTTTCATCAGTGCTTTTGTGCTCAAGAGCGAGTTCTCAGTTGATATGAGTCAATGGGATTTGATTCCCGGTCTTGCCTTGTATGGCTTTGGTTTTGGATTAATCATGTCCCAGATTACCAATCTTACTTTAGCCACTATTCCACTGCAGTTTTCTGGCCAAGCGTCAGGTTTAAATACCACCTTCCGTACTGTGGGCCAGGCACTTGGTACGGCTATTATTGGGACGATTCTCTTAAGCTCCTTACTCTCTCATGTTGAAACAGGCGTCCAGGACTTGGTAAATATCCCTGAGGCAATGAAGCCTCAGTTGATTGAAGCGATTGAGGAGCAGGCTCGTACTTTCGGTAACGCTGAACCGGGTGATACCTCTAACATCCCAGCTGAACTGCTGCCGCAGTTATCCCGTCTACAGTACGAGGCAATCGTTGATTCAAACAAAGATGTGATGAATTACGCAGCTGCTTTTACCTTACTCACCCTCATTGCATCCTTCTTCTTACCTAGAGACGCTGAACACGAAGAGATGGCAGCAGCAGGAGCGTCGCTTACAGATCCAGTAGCAGAGCCTAAGTAAGTACTACGCAAAGACCGAGGCAAGTGATATACTTTAGTATATGCGTACGTTTTTGATTATCCTTGCCTGTCTACTTAGCTGCCTCTTTGGATTTTTTCTCGTCCTGAATGTGCTTTTTTCTGATAGCGCCGGGATAAATGATTACATAGTTGCTGGAGCAATAATTTTTGCAGTGTACTTGCTTTTTAGCGCTGGCTTTACTTTTGCGTTTCCATCACTTTGGAAAGCGTGGACGGGTATTTGGCTAGTACCAGCTGCACTATTCGTGCTACTAATGCTATGGCGTGAAAGCGAACAATGGTTGTGGCAACTTATTCTTTTTGGTATTATTCTTTTTGCCGTTTGGATTGGCGCGTGGCTAGGCAAACGGTTTAAGTAAAGAAAAAAAGGGGGGGGTATGAAAATGCGTAGTCAAAAAGAGCAGTTAAAAAAACTACAAGTCTGGAATTGGTCAATGGCCGCCCTTCACTTCGTGCAAGGCGTCATTATGGTTTTGATAAGCAATAATTCATCTTTACCAGTTGTTACTTCATACCTGAAAATCGATCCAAATAATCCAGTTTTTGGTGTAGCTCCACTTCCTGAGCATTTGTTTGACTTACGCTTAGGCCCCACCGTAGCGGTCTTTCTCTTCCTTTCTGCTTTTGCGCATTTCCTTCTAGCCGGACCTTTGCGGGAATGGTATGAGGAGAATTTGAAAAAGGGCATCAACAAGCTGCGTTGGGCTGAGTATGCCTTATCCTCGTCAGTTATGATTGTAGTTATTGCCATGCTTTGTGGTGTGTACGATCTTTGGCTACTCATTTCGCTGTTTGCCTTGAATGCGATTATGAATCTCATGGGCTTGATGATGGAAGTACATAATCAGACGACCAAGCATACGAATTGGCTTTCGTACTGGATAGGAGTTTTGGCTGGCTTAATTCCCTGGCTGGTCATTGTTGCTTTCTTCATTGGCGCGGTACAGTCGACCGGAGTGGAGATTCCTACCTTTGTTTATTTCATTGTGGCCACCATCTTTGTCACCTTTAACATCTTCGCGATTAACATGGTCCTGCAGTATAAGAAGATAGGGAAATGGCAGGACTATCTCTACGGTGAAAAGGCCTATATGATTTTGTCCCTGGTGGCGAAATCAGCTCTAGCCTGGCAAATGTTTTCCGGTACTCTCCGGCCTTAACCTGAATGCTTGACCTGCAGTGCAGCGGGTGTAGACTGCTTTTGGGTATGCAAGAGGGAGGTGCATATGTCGAATTTCCTCTACGCGCAACTCAGTGTTCAAGAAGAAGAGATTCTAGAGTTGTGCGAGAGAGTGAAAAGGTGGCGCCTGTTTATCCGGATAGGGTCAACTATAGCCACGCTAGCGTTTCTGCTATTTGAGCTTGTTGCAGTGTACTACTGGGCAAGACTGGAGGATTTGCTCGGGTATCTGACTCTGCCCGGTGCTTTAACAGCGATGCTGCTCAGCTCCGGGTTACTGGGGTGGCTTCTAGTGCGCTATCTGCTGCTTGGTTCGTATTACCAAGGTCTAGACCGGGAGATGCGAAACGAACTAGCCACTAAGCATGGTCAGGCGCTCTATGAAAAGCTCATGGCGGCGCAACGGGTGTATCAGTTCTGTGTAGAGCGTCGCTCTGGTATTGGACTGGTGTGTAGCACGCTTCATCGGATGCGTTCAGCACAACAGTTCTAGTTCTCATCCCCAGACCAATCGGCCTGGGGATTTCTTTTTATAAAAAAGCACCCCCGTCGGTACAACGACACGACGGGGGCACATGCGCAGTGAGCCTGGGGGAGTGCTCAGGTGCGCAGGCGTAGGTGGAGAGAGAGGCATCTGAGCCGAAGCATCGGTGAGTCATCATCACAAAAGGTGATCAGCTTTGCAGCCAATAGACCATAAGGATATGACGCCGAACATGTCAGCACCAGACTGGCGGGGGATCCTTAGGGATGAAGCCAGTACAAGTAGTAACAAGGGTGGGGAGCCGCTTCGGGCAGTGGGATGATGCAACTACCGCTGTATGAAGGTAGCGAGGTGTCTGGGGGGACACCTATCTCATCCCGCCTCTCTCTCATTTCTAATGAACATCGAGTGCATATACTAGACTAGATATGAAAAAATGTCAAGTAATAGCATTTCTTGGTAGATGTAACAAAATAATCCTATTTCCGATATACTAATATACGCTATGCAACACGAAAGCCAAGTACAGGAAATCGTCGCCAGAGCGCAACAAGGGGATCAAGAAGGGGTGGCCGAACTTTTCCACCTTTTCGGAGACCGGGTGTTCCGTTTCTTGCTTATGCGGGTCAGTAGTCAGGAAACAGCTGAGGATTTAACCCAAACTGTTTTTCTTGAAATGATTCGCTCATTGCCCCGATATAAGGAGCAGAAACATGCAAAATTCTCTACCTGGCTTTTTCAAATTGCCCGTTTCCGCTTGATTGATCATTATCGTGGCCAACGCACCCAGGTTGATATTGAGAGCGTGAGTCATACTTTATCAAGTGATCCGGATGAGATGCCAGATGTAATAATGGAGCGGGAAATGGAATCAGCCTTAACCCGCCTTCCTGAACGCTACGCAACTCTGCTCCATATGCTTTATCGAGAGGATCTAAGTATAAGTGAAGTGGCAAAAGTAATGCAGATCAGTGCTCTCAATGTGCGCGTATTGAAACATAGGGCTTTGCAAGCCTTACGCAAGGAAATGGAACAACTCTCTTATTCGTAAATATATGTCGAAACATTTTTCATCAAAAGAAATTATCAAGCTGTTAAAGATGTCTCATTCTCAGTCTTTATCTCCGGCTGCCCGTGAACGTATTGAGGCTCGTTTGCGTATGGCTGCATCGAGCGTAACAGTCCCGGAAGCTGATCGATATAAGCAGCGATCAGGTTTTTTCCTTAATCACAAAAATATGATTGCAAGCATCCTTATCGCTATCGTGTTATTAGGCAGCGGCACCGGCACTGTCCTCGCAGCGAATAATGCCAAGCCAGGAGATTGGCTCTTTGGTATTGATCAAGCCGTCGAGCAAGTCCGTTTAAATTTAGCCACCTCAGCTGAGGCGCGACTCCGCATCCAGGCTGAGATTGCAGCTGAGCGAGCAAAAGAGCTAGCTGAGTTAGAGCAAGAGCAAAAGGAGCAACTAGCTCGAGATGCTGCTGATCATGTAAATTCCGCTCTGCAAAATGCGCAACAAACCGTAGCTGAAGTGCGCGATGAATTAGAAGCCAAAGAAAATGAGCATGCTGCAGCGACGCTAAGTAACGTTGAAGTAAAACTGCGTGAGATTGAAGACGCACAAAACAGTCATAGTCTTCAGCGAATTGAAATTGAAGTGCACGTAGCTGGTGCACAAGCCTTTGTTCAGGCTGAAGTAGCAAATCAGCACAGTGAGTTTACCCTGACTACGACTGATCGTGAAGAAATTATTAAAGCAGTTACCGACCGTTTAGGCTTAAGCGAAGCCCAAGTTCGGGCAGCTATCAAAATTGAGTATGATGGTGTAGATCTGCAAAATGCCAATAGCAGTGATGACCATTCTGACACCAATGATGATCATGGAAATGATAATAAGAATACGCATGTAGATGCAACCAACTCTCATGAAGGAAATGTGAATGATGATACCAATTCACATAACAGTAATAGTAATTCAAACGATTCAGAGGATCACGGCGATGAAGAAGAAGCCCAATGGGAAATAGAAGTCCGGGTACGTGAAGATGGCACAGAAATTAAAGCCCGCCGTGGTGATACACAGCGCTATGAGTGGACCTCTGCAAATACCAGCACCTCAAGTTTGGCTCAAGAGATTGCGACACGCACCGGCCTAAGCGCGTCGCAGGTACAAGCACTCTGGGATTTTGAAATAGATAATTAGGCTCATTCCTCCTTTCAGCCTCAAAGGCCAGGAGAGGGCAGCTCCTGGCTTTTAGGTATCTATAAAAAAATGGAGCCCCAGCGCATCTATGTTTCCCGATTGGAATTCGGGCGACAAGTATTGATGCCTGGGGCAGGATCCCGTTTTTTTTCGGCTTTTGAGTGGGATCGGTCCCATCAGCCTATCGCCGTTCTACGCTCTCGATGAACCGCGAAACATTCACGCGAGAGTGCCGACAAAACGGATTCTGAGACAACTTCTCTGTCGGCTTGAGAAGTGTCGCTATAATAAACCCCGAGCCTTGGGCTCGTCAAGACTACTTTTACTTTTCCTGCTTGAGGCGTACAATATATATATGCGTGAAAGACACATGCGACCAATCCAAGAAGAGCTTTTTCCCGACCAGGAGGCTCATATGGGTGAACAAGATGCAGAGACCGAGGTGCTGGAGGTTGATCGTCTACATGGTCGAGTGGAAATAGGCGCTGAAGGCTTTGTGCTCACCTTTTATCGTAAGGGGAATGAGGTGCAGCTAGGCTCGATTCAAGGTGCCTTAAGAGAGCAGGATGTACCAAAGGCGGTGCGAGACAAAGCGTATCGTCGTGCTTCTGCTATCCTGAGGACTGAGCAACGAGCGGCCTAGATTTCATCTAGCCGTTGGTCTTTACCGGCGGCTTTTCCTTTCCACTTATCAATAATATGCTTCGACTATAAATTATTTCACTTTTACCATTCGACTACTCTATAGCATTGCGGCCTTCTGGGTATGCTTTGCGTTGTTTTGGTTATTTCGCGACTCAGATTACCGCTTCTTTTATTCTAGCTTTGCGTTAGTAAATGCTTTTGCGCTCTTCTTACTTACTTGGCAATTACGATTGAAAAAGAAGTGGGCCTACTGGATGCTTGCTCTACTCATGTTGTTGAATATTTTTTTGACTATCACTGATCAAATAGGGTGGTTTGATTTGGTATATTTGTTTCCGGCGACTGTATCCCTTTGTTGTCTATTTTATGTTCGTCGCGAAGTGGTATAATTTGTCCTGTAAACATAATTAGTTAAGGAGTTATATGAATAAGGCAAATGCAGGGAGTAGTGGGGCTTTCTATGGTCTCGGTCTGATCGGTGCCGCTATCTACTATATCTCGGTAGCGACTTCATTTTGGATTGGCGTACTCGGTTTGTTAAAAGCGATTATCTGGCCCGTTTTCTTTGTCTACGAGGCGCTGAAGTTTTTGGGGGCGTAGTAAGTATGCCTAAATGCAGCCGCTGTGGAACAAAAACAACAGGAACGTATACACTGTGCTACTCATGCCAGACTAAGAAAAAGTCTTCGAGTGTAAAAAAGTATGGCACGAAAAAGTGCCGGAGTTGTGGTACAGTTATTTCCCGCGATCGTTCGCTTTGTTATAGCTGCTATAAGAAGAAAACAAGATAAATGCCTGCCGATCCTCAGCTTGTTGAAGGTACAAGTAGGTTTATGGGAATAATGCTGAAAGTATTTCTTCCTGCTTTTGGAATAATACTTCTGTTTACTATTGCGGCAACCTACATTCAAGTAAAGTTGAAAAAGTTTATTAAGAAAAAATAATGTCTACCTCAACAGAATTCACTCACAATCTCATTAAAGGTAAAATTGCTGAAACGATATTTGCACAAATGTTTCGCGAATCACGCCAATTTACAGTACTCGAATTTGGGTATGAAAAAATTATCCCTGAGCTTATCCAGCAGGGTTATTCACAAGATAATCCAACAGTTAATATTTTACGTACCGCGCCAGATTTCGCTGTCATTGATCATGCAACAAGCGAAGTCAGATTGATAGAGGTAAAATATCAAAAACAACTAAGTCCTGAATATGTGCTTATAGATGCTAAACGGATGGCTAAGTCTTGGAATCCTTCTTGGCTCTTTATTGCAACGTTGGATGGATTCTATTTTGATGAAGTAAGAAATATCATAGCAATAACCGGTGTAATGCCGGTTTTTACGCATCCACAAATTGGTAGTGATACTCAAGCAAAATACTTGCGTATCCTGAAGGATTTCGAGCAAGGGCAGTAAAGAGATATTTTACAGCGAAAATCCTTTTAATGCCTATTAAAATCTACTCATACTGAGTAAGCTATTTTTTCTATGCTATACTTACCCATATGAAAAAAGTAGCGACGCTCGTCATCATCGCTGTCCTCATTCTTCTGGCAGTGCTTATTGTGCTATTCACTCGTAGAAATAACGACAATACTGTTAGTCAAAATCAAAACTCCTCAATGCAAAATGAAGAAAATATCAATACACAAGAGCAGGCGAGGACGCCGGCTGATGTAGCTGGTCAGGAATTAAGTCATGGACATTGTCAGGGAACCGACAAACCCTTGCTTACCGATTATCCCATGGACCCTAGCGATGTTGGATTTATTATCCCATACGGATTAATGATCGGTGGGCACGTCACCCCAATTGATCATCAATACTTCTCACCCGAGCCTTTTGATTCACCTATTGATGCCTATCCAGTATACGCAATGGCCGATGCGCGGATTGTTGATATAGGGACGCGTACCCACTCTGGTCAGGGGCAAAATGCGAACAAGACCGTGACAGACTTTCGGATAGTATTCAGCATGAGTTGTCATCTATTTTACTACTATGATTTAGTCACTGGTTTAGCACCTGATATACTTAGTGCCTATCAGCAGCAGGGGAATAGTATTGATTTACCTGTGAAGGCTGGACAACGTATAGGGAGTATCGGCGGGCAGACTCTCGATTTTGCTGTTTGGGATACAGAGAGCGAGCTTAGCGGCTTCGTGGTGCCGGAGCATTATGAGCGTGAATCGTGGAAGATTCATACTGTTGATCCGCTGCCGTACTACACTGAAGAACTTCGCTCCCTAGCTTTGACCCAGTATTTACGTACAGTTGAACCACGTAGCGGCAAGATTGACTATGATATTGATGGACGGTTAATTGGCACCTGGTTTGTGATGAATCCTGATGGGACCACAAATGGTTATGCGGGCAATGATCCGTCTGCGTATTGGACTACCCATCTCGCGATCGCTCCAGATCATCTCGACCCTAGCGCTACGGTAATTTCAATAGGTAACTGGCCAGATGGCGCTTCACAGTTCACTATTGCTCACGACGCTGCTAAGCCAGTTGATATTAGTCCAGAAAACGGCCGGGTAGCCTATGACCTTTACGAGCAAGTCTATTACGCTGATGGCCAAGTTTGGGATAGATCAAGTTTGAGCAGCACTCTGGAGCTGCGTTCAGGAACAAGTTCAGCTGGATGTTTTATGGTAGAGATGCTGGAGAGTCGTAAATTACGGGCTGAGGTTTTTCCAGGTCAGGCGTGTAAAGATATAAACACCTTTAGCACAGGCGCGGTCGTCTACATTCGATAGGGGATTTCTTGACAGTTTTTTCTGAAGTATATATATTCGAAATAGCGAATATGTATGAACAAGTTTTTAAACTCCACGCCAAGCTTTTAAAAGCGCTTGCACATCCGCGCCGTTTGGAGGTTTTACATTTACTAAAAGAAGGCCCAGCAACGGTTGAGGAAATGCAAGACATGCTTGGTTTGCCACAAGCAAATCTCAGTCAGCATCTTAAAATACTTCGTGATGCTGGAGCGGTAAGTTATCATCGGCTGGGAAAGCGTCTTCGATACCATTTAGCTCATCCGAATTTTGCTAAGGCGAGTCAACTTATTCGCGACATTATTGTTGTTCAACAGGGCGATAAAAAACCTGATGAATTCAGTAGGACAATGAAGGATCTTATGCCAATCGTGCATGACCCTGTATGTCACATGCGTGTCTCTCCGAGTACGGCCGGCGCGGCCATGCAATATCAGGGGAAGAAATATTATTTTTGCGCGAGTGGATGTAAAAAGGCTTTTCAAAAAAATCCAGGAAAATATGCCAAATAATGTCCAACAGATCAATTTTCATGTGTCTGGCATGCATTGCGCAAGCTGTGCGGCAAATATCCAACGTCGTCTAAAGAAACTTCCAGGTGTAAAAGAGGCAACGGTAAATTATGGAAATCATCAAGCAGCAGTTAGCTTCGACCCTCATGCAACTCCAGAGTATGAAATAGGGCAAACCGTTGCAAAGTTGGGTTATAAAGCGCACATAGGCGTACATGATCACGGCGATCTTACGGAAAAGGAACGAGTCGAAGAGTTGCGTCAGTTGAGACAGAGATTGTTTGTTTCTTTCCCACTCACTGTACTATTGCTTATTGGCGCGATGGTGCCAGGAGCGCCTGATTGGCTGCGTCAGTCATGGTTGATGTGGATACTTGCCACCCCGGTACAGTTTTGGGCTGGAAAAAACTATTACCTGAGCGCTTGGTCTGCGCTGAAAAATCGCACGGCCAATATGGATACGCTTATCGCCTTAGGAACTAGCGTAGCCTATGCCTCCTCAGCATTCTCAATAGTTTACGAAAATCAATTAGCGGCATTAGGTATTAGTCAGCTAGCGTACTTTGAAACTTCAGCTACGGTAATTACATTAGTGTTACTGGGTAAATTTCTCGAGTTGCGAGCAAAAGGTCAGGCAGCTACAGCAATGAAGCGTTTGTTGAAGCTAGAGGCAAAAATAGCGCATGTATTTCAAAAAAAAACTTGGCAGGATCTTCCCCTTACTGACGTGCGTGTAGGAGACCGTATTTTAGTGAAGCCAGGTGAAAAAGTTCCTGTTGATGGGAATATTGTGTCTGGATCCTCTGCGGTAGACGAAAGCATGGTGACTGGGGAAGGCTTGCCAGTAGAGAAAAAGGCAGGAGACCAGGTAATTGGCGCAACTATGAATACTAGCGGTGCTTTTGAGATGGAAGCAAGACGAGTGGGTGATGAAACTATGCTGGCACAAATCGTACGCTTAGTTGAAGAAGCGCAAGGATCTCGACCCCCGGTACAGAATTTAGCTGACAAGATCTCAGCATATTTCGTGCCAATTGTTATCGCTCTTTCATTGCTCACTTTTGGACTTTGGTTATTTTTTGGACCAGATCCAGTTTGGGCACACGCACTTGTAAGCATGGTGAGTGTGCTTATTATTGCTTGTCCCTGCGCGCTCGGCTTAGCCACTCCCACTTCAATTATGGTCGGCATTGGTAAGGGTTCAGAGCTTGGGATACTTATAAAAAATGCTGAAGCGCTTGAATTGGGGAGACGTGTGCAGACCATTGTGTTTGATAAAACTGGCACCTTAACGGAAGGCAAGCCCCGTGTACAAGATATACAAATGATGCGTACTTTTTCCGTCCAGGAGCAGCAAGAGTTACTTGGCCGTGTCCGGACAATTGAAGAACGCTCAAATCATCCTTTAGCAAAAGCTATTGCGCAGTATATCAATGACAAAGGAATACCTAGCGCAGAAACAGCGCCTGAAATAATTGATGTGCCCGGAAAAGGAGTTCGGGCTAAGGATACTATCGGTCAAATGAATATTGGTAGTGCCTCACTGTTGGCTCAAGAGAATATCCAAATCGATGCAGACCAGGCTCAATTCATGCCAGTGAATATGTCTCGTGTATATGTGGCCGACAATCATGAAGCCCTCGTCTCCTTTAGTATTGCTGATACGATACGTGAGGAATCCGCCAGCGTAATTGCCGCCTTAAATCATCAGGGCATACAGACCATAATGCTCACTGGTGATACTAGAGAAGCAGCGCAGCACGTGCAGCGTGAGCTTAAACTTTCGCAAGTTATCGGACAGGTGCTTCCACAAGAAAAAGAGCAGCGAATAAAAGAGCTGCAGCAGCAGAAAAAAGGCGTCGCAATGATTGGGGATGGAATTAACGACGCGCCTGCCTTGGCAGCGGCGGATCTAAGTATTGCAATGGGGCAGGGAACTGATGTTGCTATTGCGACCGCTGGAGTTGTGTTACTTCGTCCAGACTTACGGTTAATTCCAGTGACTCTTGCGCTTTCTCGAGCAACTATGAAGAATATTTGGCAAAATCTTGCTTGGGCTTTTGGTTATAATGTTCTTCTCATACCCGTTGCCATGGGAGCATTAGCGCCGATTTGGGGAATTACTATCAATCCAATTTGGGCAGGCGCTGCAATGGCCTTTTCAAGTGTTTCAGTTGTGCTTAATGCCTTACGATTAAAAACGTTTCGATCACACATATGAATTATTGGGTTTTTTTCTTAGCAGGCTTAACTACCGGTGGCTTAACCTGCCTAGCTGTCCAAGGGGGGTTGTTGGCAGGCGTGATAGCTAATCAGAAGGAACGATCTGAAAACGGAAAAACATCACTAAAATCTAGCGATGCACGAATCCGCGGAACAGATATTTGGCCAGTAGGTATTTTTTTACTAGCGAAATTAATTGTACACACCGCCTTTGGTTTTTTGCTTGGCTGGCTTGGTTCAGTGTTAGCGATAGGATTAAATGTGCGTATCGCTTTTCAACTTGCTGCAGCGTTGTTTATGTTTGCTACAGCAATGAACTTATTAAACGTGCATCCAATCTTTCGCTTCTTAGCATTTCAGCCACCGCGTTGGCTGCAGCGCTTTGTGAAGAAATCAAGTAAGAGCGATACTTTATTTGCCCCCGCAGTATTAGGGGTCTTGACCGTCTTTATCCCTTGCGGCGTTACTCAGGCAATGGAAGTGGTGGCAGTTACTAGTGGCAGTCCTATAGCTGGAGCCCTTATTATGTTTTTCTTTGTGCTTGGTACTTCACCAATTTTTACCTTACTTGGCGTCATGACCGCGAAGCTCTCAGATACGATGCATGGATGGTTTCAAAAAACTGCCGCTGCTATTTTGATTGTCTTGTCGCTTATCAGCTTCAACGGGATCCTTAATGTGTATGATGCACCAATTACGTATGAAAAAATTATTGCAAAATTTCAGAACACAAGCACACCAAAGGCTGTTAGTGATGAAGTGGTACTTACTAACGGTGTGCAGCGAGTAACCATTAACGTGTTGGGTCAAGGGTACTCGCCCCGATATTTTGCGGTTGAAAAGAATAAGCCAGTGGAGTTGATATTGCAGAGTAATGACGTATATTCTTGTGCGGTTGCTTTTACTTTTCGACAATTTGGTATTGACACTTTTTTGCGTCCCACTGACCGACAAAGTTTTCAATTTACTCCAACGCAACCGGGCCGATATACATATTCATGTTCTATGGGTATGTATACAGGCGTGATGGAAGTTATTTAATTCACAATATCCAATTATGTTTTTTCAACGTAAAAAACAAAGCGATAGGCAAAAGACCCTTCTAAAAATTAGTGGTATGCATTGTACTTCATGTAGCATGACCATTGATGATAGTATTGAGGATTTGCCTGGTGTTGATTCTTCAAAAACTAATTATGCGAAAGCACGCACCGAGGTTACGCACGGTGATGAGGTAAAGGCTGACCAGCTTATTCAAGCGGTTCGCGAAGCGGGTTACCAAGCTGAAATTGATATTTCATAATACATCTTGCATGTGTTAATATCAGAAGTGAAGAAATAAACACTACGACTAAAATGTCTCAAAAAATTTCCCCTGGAACAGCTCATACAGTTCCACCTGACCTACAAAAAGCATTAAGCGCTGATAAGGCCGCTCTTGGATTATGGGAGAAACTTACACCACTTGCTCGTAATGAGTGGATTTGTTGGACCACCTTTGTGAAAAAGGAAGAAACGAGAAAGGAGCATGTCCGACGAGTGGTGAGTGAGCTAAAGGAAGGTATGCGACGTCCATGTTGTTGGTTAGGCTGTATTCATAGAAAAGATAAAGCAGTTAGTCCTTCAGTACGAGGGATACTTGAGAAACGAAATAAGAAAACCGCAAGAAAGAAGTAGCTATGCAAAAAGCTAAAACAGTAAGTGCATATATTAGTGCAGCGCCGAAGAAAGCCCAGCCAATGCTACGGCAAATACGGAAATTAATAACAACCGTAGCACCTAAGGCGGAAGAAAAGATAAGCTATGGTATGCCTTATTATGACTGGAATGGTCGTCTAGCATATTTTGCTGCATTTCGTGATCATGTGAGCTTCTTTGTTATGTCGAGCATGCGTTCTGATTCAAAATGGGCAAAGAAACTCGCACCGTATCAAACAGGTAAAGCCACACTACAGTTTCCTTTCGATTCCAAGATTCCTCTTAGTCTACTCCGTCAGCTACTTACTCATCGTTTGCGTGAGTTAAAAGTAAAGTCCGGGAAATAAATGCATACGTATCGCCTTATTCGGTCACGCCGAAGAAGTGTGGCAGTATTGATTACGCCCGAAGCGCAATTGCTGATCCGAGCTCCTCTTCAATTCCCGGTAGAAAAAATCGAAGAACTCCTACGACAGAAGTCGACCTGGATTGAGCAGCATCTCCAACGGATAAGAAAGAACGGTGGACCGAGAAAAGTAAAACAATATCAAGAAGGGGAGCGTTTTAACTATAAAGGTAAAATATTTACCCTACATTTTTCCTCAATAAAAAAAGCAACTCTCCGAGATGATGTTTTGCTTCTACCAACACAAAAAAGACTTCAGGCAAAAAAACTAGTGCACGAATGGTACAAGAGAGAGGCGCGAGAATATCTTTTTTCACGAATTCAGGAATGGAGCGAGCGGACCGGCTTAAAGTATAAAAAACTTCGTTTGAGCAGCGCTAAAACACGCTGGGGTTCCTGCAGTCTGGGTGGAAATATCGCTTTGAGCTGGCGTCTTATCTTATTACCCTCCGAAGCAATTGATTATGTGCTCGTACATGAGTTAGCCCATCTACTTGAGCATAATCACAGCAAGAAATTTTGGCAGCGGGTCGCCAGTATTTTGCCGAATTACCAGCTACAGAAGCAATGGTTTCGACAGAACCGGCATCTTGATACCCTATAGACAGCTGTACTGAGAGGTGTATGCTTATAGTATCAGAATCTTAATGGATGTAGTATGCGCAAACTTATAGGTTTTTTCTTGATTTTATTAGGCTTGGGTTTTCTCCTGCAGCAGCTTGATCTTGCTTGGGCAGACAATCTACCAAATTTTTGGTGGTCCTTGGCAATAATCGCAGTAGGTTTTTACGCATTGAATAATAATCGTCGCATGTGGTTTGGTCCGGCCCTCATTATTTTAGTTGGCTTATTATTGTTTATTGATCAACTCGATCTCTTTGCGAAATCTGCCTGGACCTTATTCTGGCCAATCATTATCATTGTCTTTGGTGCCCGGATCGTCATGGGAAAGCAATGGGATGGAAGGATGAAGGAGGATCAAGGGTCAGCTGATGCAAGCGTGGTATTTAGCGGTATAGAACGCAAAGTGACTGGTCATTTTAAGGAAGGACAAAGCTCAGCCTGGTTCGGTGGCATTAAGTTAGATTTTCGCGAAGCAGATTTGGCTGAGCAATCAGTCCTGAACGCATCAGCCAGTTTTGCTGGTATTGATATTATTGTGCCAAAAAATGTGCGGGTGGTGATGAATGTAACACCGATCTTAGGTGGCTCAGAGGATAAATCACAACCCGATCCAAATGCGAGCAAGACTCTGACAATTCAGGGTACGGCTATGTTTGGCGGGATTAGCGTGAAAAATTAAGAGCGCCAGGAAGTTTTCACAGTTCTAGGCTGGATGAAAGTTTTTTAGAAAGCCTAGTATTTGCTTACTTTGTTTTTTTGCCTCTTTAGCTGCAGTTTCCGAGGAGTGAAGAAGTGAGCTGAGGTACTCAGGATTTGCTATATTAATTTGTCCAAGCTCATTTTTTGCTTCAGCAATATGCTGAAGAATTTCTTGACTAATATCATTGATACATTCTTCCCAATACATTTTTTTTAGTTTTGTAAGATCCTCTTGAAAGTTAATTTCTTTAGTTGATATTTTTTTAATCACCCGCAGGTTGGCTGGCGTGATTCTTCCTTTTGTTAAGTCAGTAAGCCAGTCATGTGCATCATCGTTTAACTGACGTGCTATGAGGAAGTGTTTAAAAAAGTTTTGCAAATGTTGAAGGGGAGCTTCTTCTAAGCTATAGCCGTGGAGCGCAAATACCGTTATTGCTGGTAGTGCATGTCCAAAGCTTTTTTGTGCTAGCTGCGAAAGATCCTTAAATGCAGGCAAGTGTTGGGGTAGCTTAAGTTTTTTTTCATTAACGTGTAGTCGGCAATGGTCAATTTCCCATGCATTAGCCGCGTCTATGGCATTAAGAGTGTTTTCGAGATAAGTAATACCTCCCGGGATATATTGCAAAAGCTTAGTGTATTCTGATTGAAGAGTGCGGAGTAAAACATTGGCGAGAGGTAGCTTCTCAATGAGATCTTTTTCATCGAGAATGTGATCGTAAATGCCATAGGCAATCCATCCATAGATATTATTTATTGCGAGACGTAGCAGATACTCATAGTCGGATCTAAGTATATTTGAGGAAAGTGCTCGGTAACTTAGTAAAGAGAGGAGTGCGATATGTGCGTTTTCTTTTTTTTCAATAAAGTGCAGTATTGTTTGCTTACCCTGATCTTGTAACTCTGGCGCAAGACTAGTAATTTTATAAGAAAGAATTTGATGGACGTCATGCAGAAAGCGCGCCTCGCTTTCATTTGCCTTTGCGATAGTTACAGGAGATTTTTTCTCTTTTTGATGTAGTGCAAGTAGGCAGTATGCGGTTGTAAGGGCGCTCGATCGAGCAATCATTTGTTCGCCCTCGAAGCAGGGATCAATACAATAAGCAATGGCTGGCCAAGCTCCTTTTTCTTGAGCTTCCCGTAAGGACTGTTGCGCACGAGTGCTATCGAATTCATTTTCTCGAATGCCAAGCTCCCTCAGCGTTTCAATAGCTAAAGCGTTATGTAATGGATTACCCCAGGTGCCGTCAGGGAGTTGGAGCTTCTTGATATGACGTAGAATAAAGCTTGAATGTTTTTGAGGGCTACGATAGGAGAGCGCATAGAGGATTGGGAAGGAGCTAGGATAATATCGCGAGAGGAGAACTTCCTGTCGCAATGCATTTTCTAAAAAAGCATCTAGGCGCGGTGTTTTTACTCCGAGGTAACGTAAAAGGCGGGCGATATGTGCATTGACTGCCAAATCAGTATCTGACCATTCACCATCAGGGGAGTGAGAATTCAGTAGCCAGGTGCGGTAGGGTCCGCCGGGTTGCTCTTCCTGATGAATAAGGAGTTGAGTGAGCTTGGCCAACTCAGCGCCGCTTAGACCGTCGGTGTGAAGTAGATGGAGCGCATTCCATCCACATATCGTATCATCGAGGTCATCCGGATAGGGGATTTGTGTAGCCTCTGTACTTGTTCTATTCCAGTAATTAAATGAACCCTGCGCGTTAATTTGTGAACGTAAAAAATGCTCGGCTTTCTTAATGATGAGTTCTGTTTCAGTGTACTCGCGAAGTTGAGCAAGGCAAAAAAGTACATGTGAAGTAAAAAAACTCGTGAGGCGCGGAATTCCCCTGGGATTTTTTTCGCTTAGTGGGCTTGATTGACTGAGGAAGCCCCCTTCTTTTGTTTGTATGTTTTGTAGGTAACGTAGTCCTTGTTTGATGATCTGCGCATTAGTGTTCTCCATGTCGCGTCGGTGAAGAGTTTTGAGGCCAACGAATGGTAAAGGTTGTATATTCGCCGCTTTGCACCTTAATACTTCCTCCCAATTCTTGCTCAACAATACTTTTAACGGTGGATAGTCCAATGCCTATCCCAGTATCACTAGGCTTGGTCGTATAAAATGGCTCAAATATTTTATAGAGCTTATCTTTCGGGATACCAACTCCATGATCTCGGACGCTCAGTTCATTATTTGCATTATCTGCATGAAGTGTGATGAGTACAGTTTTATCTTTTTGCTCAGTTCCTTGATACGCCTCAATCGCGTTGGTTAGGAGATTGAGTATGAGCTGTCTAAACAGGAGAGGGGAGCCATAAATGGAAATTTCTCTAGTGGTCACGCAGGCGATATGCACCTTTGCTTCAGTGCTTTGGTATCGCAGTAGCTCGATAACATCGCTAATCTCATTTGCTGGGAAAAATATTTCATGGCTTTGTTCCCGACTAATTTGCTTTTTAATCCTTTGAATAAATTCTTGTAATTTAGCTCCTACTTTTACGGCTTGCTGTATACGTTCTTGTGTGTCTCCTTGCTTTGCTTCATCACTTTGTTAGAGGCGATGGATATTTAAGAGCAGGCCATTAAGTGGATTAATGAGATCATGAAACAGTCCTGCTGCTAGTCGGCCAAATTCAGCAAATTGAGACAGCTCGGATATTTTTTGTAGCTCAATTTTTCGCAAAGCCTTTGTGCGATTTTGTACCGTAATTTCTAGTAGGTCTTTCTCTTGTTTCAGGGCTTCCTCAGAATATCGAGCGCGTTGCAAAGATTTATTGATTTGGGAGTTAGCCAGCCATGAGATCACAGTTAAAAAGAGCAGTATGATAGAAAAATTTATGGCATCGCTTACTCGTATCCCTTGTTGTATCCAGGCTCGGTCCGGTGTGTGTATACCGTGCTCTTCCAGATACGCAAAATAAATCAAGATAGCCGCAGTGGCAATAGCCAAGCCAATACCAAAGCGAGCTGAAATAAGCATTCCGGAAATAAAAAGGAGGACACCAAAACTCAGTAGTGCGGCCGGCAAATCAATACCCCAAGTATAAGCAGCAAAGCTTATACTGAAGAAATATACTCCAACGACAATGTACGATGTAATCGTAATGTGTTGTTTTTTCATTAACCAGAAGAGAAAAACAAAGGCGAGAAGTATGATGAAAGGGACGGCAACTCGCAGATCGGTGAAGTCAGGGCTTTGCAGTAATCGAATAAGTACGCTGAGATTCAGCGCTAGGACAATAAGTATGGAGGTCGTCAGAATAATAAGGAGAATAAATTCCTTACGACGCTTATCCTCATCAATGGATTTAAGTGCAAAAAGCAGACGAAAAAAATGAACGCCCTTACGCGGGTAGTTCGGTTTTGAAAAAAAGCCGTTTCCAAACTGAGGCGTCGGAGCGTTCATTTTGCGCTATCAGGGAGACCAGGGCTGGAACTCACTTTGCTGCAGAGCAATTTCGGTGCTCTGCAATTCCCCCCGCGTCTCAACTTGGTTGAGCATTTGCTCCAGTAAGGTGCTCATGTGGCTTATTCCTATTAAATTTGTACTACTGCGCAATGTCGACCAGCAAGGCGCACATGTACTATAGAGCAGGTGAGATAAAGAATTGCTTAACTTTATCTTAAGAAGTGATTTTGGAAACTGAACTTATTTTATAACCTCGACCCGGGAGTGTTTCGATTATTTGTCGCGAAGCTTTTTCATTGAGCTTCCGACGCAAATTGAAAATATGCGTTTCTATTGTGTTTGAAAAAGTATTAATTGCCATATCCCAGACATGCTCAATAATCATTCCTCGGGATAAAGGACGATCTGGGTTTCGCATTAAATACTCCAATAATTCAAACTCTTTGCGAGTTAGATATACTTCTTGGCCCCCACATCGTACTGTTTGCTGAATGAGATCCATTTCAAGGTCACCAACGGCCAGTGTATTGTGCACAAAAGTATCGGGTCGACGCAAAAGTGCCCTAATTCTGGCTAATAATTCATTAAAGGAAAAAGGTTTCGTGAGATAGTCATCAGCGCCTGAGTTGAGAAATTCTACTTTCTTTTCGGTATCATTTACCACCGAAAGTGCGAGAATAGGTACCTTATTTCCACGATTTCTTATTTCTTGGCATACTTCCCAGCCATTTTTATCCGGCAGCATGTAGTCCAAAATAATCAAGTCATAGGTGTGATCCCATGACATTTTTGCACCAATGTTACCATTCTCAGCAATATCAACTGAAAAAGCCTCCGCTTCTAAAGCCGGCTTGAGAAACTCACGGATTTCTGGGTTGTCTTCGATGAGTAGTATTTTCATTTTCCCCTCGTAAATGATCCAATTATTTAAGCAGTCTTACTATAGCATAAGTATATAGAAAGTTTGCTATACTCCTTCTGTGTCTAAACCTCGAGTACTTCATTTTGAAGATGACCCAGCTTTTGCAGAAAAGTTTGGCCAGCGTCTGCGCCAAGCTGGCTTTGAGGTGCGACACTTTACTAACCCAAGTGCTGATCCGGTATCTATAGTTATGAATGAAAAGCCGGACCTGATAATTTCAGATATTGTTATGCCAGTGATGAATGGAATTGCCTCTGCTCGTTGCATTAAAGCTGACCAGCGTACAAAGCACATCCCCTTAATACTCCTTAGCTCCCTATGTTCACGCGTGGATATGCAAGCAGGTAGGGAAGTGGCTGATCAGTACGTGGTGAAATACGAAGGCGGCATGGATGAAGCCATCACCTATGCAAAAAGCTTTGTCTCAGTGTAATTAGGCTCGGCGGACAAAAGCGCCGCTTGGTCGATCCTCAACTACATACCCAGCATCGAGAAGTTGCTGACGAAGCGTATCCGCCTTTTCCCAGTCCTTTGCCTGTCTGGCTGTTTCGCGCTCTTGTAATAAGGTGTTTAATTCCTCAGGCAGCGTAATTGGGCGGATGCTTTCAATACCTAGTCCAAGAACTCGATCAAAACCTAAGAGGGTGGCCAGTTTATCATTGGTAGGTATTTCCGAGCGCAACAACTCCCAAGTTATAGCCATAGATTTTGGCAGATCTAAATCATTGTTGATGGCTTCGTGGAAGCGCTGCTCAAAATCTTCATTCCTTTGTCCCGGCTCTATAGCGCCCCAACGCTCTATTTCGGCAGTCATGTTTTGCCAACCTCGCTGGGCTGCCTCGAGAGCTTCCCAGGTAAAGTTTAACTTGGTGCGATAATGAGTTTGCAATAGCCAGAAGCGGTAGGCGATAGGATCAAAGGCCTTTGCCTGCAGTGTTTTTAAGGTAAGCGCATTTCCTTCAGATTTACCCATACGACCCTCGTCTATTATAAGGAATTCGCCATGCAGCCAGAAACGGGCCAGCGCTTGGCCGGTCACTGCTTCGCTCTGGGCAATTTCATTCGTATGGTGGACAGGAATATGATCAATACCGCCGGTGTGAATATCAGCAGTCGGTCCAAAGGCTTTCATCACCATAGCTGAACACTCTAGATGCCAGCCCGGGAAGCCAACTCCCCAAGGAGAACCCCATTCCATTTGGCGCTGTTGGTTAGCTGGACTGAACTTCCACAGAGCAAAGTCAGTCGGATGACGCTTCTCAGTATTCACTTGCACGCGGGCGCCTTCCTGTTGTCCGGCCGTATGTAGTCGGGCGAATTCGCCGTAGCGGGGGAAGGTGCTGGTGTCATAATAAATTCCATCGCTAGTCTGATAGGTAACCCCTTTTGCCTCAAGTTGTTGAATCAAGGCAATTTGTTCTTGGATGTGTTCGCTCGCACGTAGCCATTGGGTAGGGCGTTCGATATGCAGGGCATCTAAATCATGAAGAAAGGCTTCCTCATAGGAACGAGTGAGCTCGAGCGCACTTTTTGCTTCACGTTTGGCTTGTTGCTCGACTTTATCTTCTCCCTGATCAGCATCGTCGGTGAGATGTCCAACGTCGGTGCTGTTCATGACTTGGGCAACTTTGAAACCATTGTACTCAAGAGTTCGGCGGAGGAGGTCGCTAAACACATAGGTGCGGAGATTACCAATGTGCGCGAAGCCATACACCGTTGGTCCGCATGAATACATTTTTACCGGACTCTGGTCTGGTTGAGTAAATATTTCTTTCTGTCGTGTCAGTGTGTTGAATAGCTGGAGTTCCATGTAGGGGAAGTGTAGCAAGTAGAGGAGTGCATGGGCAATAGTATTCGCAGCTGAAGATGGCCATCTTCAGCTTTCGGTTGGAGGTTATTTATTACTCCTCTTGACAAAATAGAGAAAATATGCTATCATGCTCTGTTCACAATTGGAAGCACTCTAGCTACGGAGGAAAGGAAAATGAACCGCTCGCTCTTTGTCATCATGTTGTTGACTGCTGGCGTGACCCTCCTCACGGGTTGCGGACCGACAGCTCGCTTCTGTCACGAAGTTTTCGTGTGCGACAACCCTGTCGCGCATGGACACGAGGTGGTGGAGTCGACTGGAGGCGGGGAAGTCATCTTCGCCAACACTGGTCCACTTCGGGATTTCACGCAACGAGTGATCGTCTACGATTCTGACAGGAATCCTCTGGACCAATTCACGTTGGACGGAACATGTCCGACTTTCGTGAAGTGGTATCCGGAGGGCAAGTATCTCTGGACATCCTTCAACGTCGATGGGAAGAAGACACGTGACGGAAAGTTCTTCGTCCCATATCAAGGACGGAGCTTCCGCTACTACAACCATCGCTACGCTGCTGGCGTGGTGATTGGGAGGTAATGAACAATGCAGGTGTTCAACCGTTTCTTCGCTATCGTTGCTCTTCTGGGCATCGTAGCGTCGCTCCTCTCTGGGTGTGCATTCACGCTCACGGGACCGGATTTCGCAGGTTCGGAAGGCATCTTCTCGAACGACTGGAACTACACCTTGTCGTACGAGATCACTCGGCATGCAGCGGCGGACGAGCAAGACGGTACTCCGCCGCGAAGACTGACCGTGCATCCCAATGAGTACGGGACTATGACCCTGAACGAGGGGCGATACACTATCAAAGTGTATCAGTCACAGATCAGTGATCGTGTGTTTCGTACTTTCACCATCAACGTGCCGGCGATCACGGCTGAGCGCATCTACGAAGTTGAAACCGTCCGCGGTTTCACGGGCAAGTACGCTTGGGTCGTCGCGGTGTGCACCAACAACAACGGCGGACCGGACTTCACGGTTCGCGGACAGTAGTGAGGAGGAAGTATGATCTTCCCGACTCACTCACCACCATGACGCCTGTTACTCATTTGAGTGCAGGCGTCTTTCTTTTGCCTGAAGTTTTTGTATAAACTCCAGCGATGCTGAATGGCGAAGATGAATTCTTCGCCTGCGCTACGCAGGAGAAAATAATAACCGCGTAGTCCAAGAATTTATCTTGGACGGTGCATGGAATAGGGAAGGGAGGGGGGGCAATAAAGTCACCTTTACAATTCCGCGAAGTACCACCTTCGCGGAAGAAGCGCTCTCCCTGAACGTGGTAGTCCAGGGAGTTTGGTAATATATTAAATTGAACATTGCCGAAACAATTGACGCGTTATTTTATGCTTGCAAAAAGTAAAAAAGTGTGCTAGAATAGTAAATGTAAAAGAAACACAAAGACTGAATATGGTCTTTGTTTTTCAAACCAGGAGGCCTTATGCCAAATAAAAAAACAATCCCAGTACAAACCACTACACAAGTAAGCACAAGTCAAAAAATAGCCCTGCTCTATGTTGTGTCAGTGGGTGTTATCGTACTTGGCTCAGTTCTTTTTTCCGCCATCTACACTTGGACAGGCGGGAAGCAAGACACTATCCCGACCGCTAGCGCGACAAAAACATATCGCAATGGCGAAGTGCTCGGCGTAGATCAAGTCTTTGTTACCTCAGAAGAATAAAAACGTACAGCGTTAAGCGCTGTAAGCAAAAGAAAAACAAAAAAGGTTATGGAAATATTTGTACCACTCGGAATTGGGTTGATTGGACTGCTGGTAATTTTTTATTACGTTAAGGGACAGAGGGATGGCGGCCATCATGTCTCGACTTTAGGTTTATACGCAAATGATTTAACCCACCTTGCACGCCAAGGGAAATTAGATCCAGTGATTGGTCGCAGTCATGAGATTCATCGACTTATTCAAATTCTCTCACGCCGTACAAAAAATAATCCCGTGTTGATCGGTTACTCAGGAGTTGGTAAGACGGCTATAGTTGAGGAGTTAGCCAGCGAAATTGCCAACGGAAAAGTTCCCGAAACTTTGAAAGGGAAACGCGTGCTAGCTCTCGACTTAGCTGGCTTGGTTGCTGGCACAAAATATCGCGGTGAATTTGAGAAGCGCTTAAAAACTTTACGCGATGAAATCATTCATGCGAACCGAACAATCATTTTGTTCATCGACGAGATTCATACCTTAGCCGAGGCAGGTGAGGCATCTGGTGCAATTGATGCAGCCGATATTCTGAAGCCGGCTCTAGCACGCGGTGAGTTACAAGTCATTGGCGCTTCTACCCCTGAAGAGTATACAAATTATATTTCACGTGACAGTACTCTAGAGCGACGCTTCCAGCCGGTTGCCATTGAAGAGCCAAGTGCCGACATGACTTTAAAAATTTTGTATGGATTACGTTCGCGATATGAAAAGCACCATGGTGTACGTATTACCGACGAGGCATTAAATTATGCGGTGCAACTTTCTAATCAAAAATTAAGCAACCGTCATTTCCCGGATAAAGCAATTGATGTGATTGATGAAGCGGCTGCCAAAGTAAAACTCGAGTCACTGAACAATCAAGACGGCAAAGTACCAACAGTTATCGAATCTGATATTCTGACCGTTGTCCAAGAGTGGGAAAAGGACAACCGACTGGAAGAAGAGCTGCAAGCGCATGCTCCTAAGATTGCGCCAACACTTCCCACCTCATCATCTCGAAACCAAGTTCCCGTATAAAGGTCGAAGGGAGTCGGTTTAAAAAAAATTATCTCCGTTCAGTACAACGGAGCAAAAAGGAAAAAGAAAAATGGAACCATCACAAATGAATACCACACCGGTAGCTTCAACTACTGACCAGCCAGCTGCTGCCCAAGCTAAAGCACAGCCACATGTCCTGGTTGAAGTTATGGAAGGTGTCACACTTTCTGCCCTACTCATTCTTTTCAGCTTTTTATGGGCTGTCGGTGCAAGTGTGTACATGGGTGCATACTAAGCCGTTGATTGGGTAAGGCCTTATCTGCTCCGCTCTGGTTTGTTCCGAGCACTTCTCATCCCGAGGAGTCTTCCGAACAAATTGGAGCGGGGCTTTTCTTTTTTCTTCAAGTTGAGAAAGCAAGATGAAAATGTTATACTTTCATTTGTTTTAAGGGGTATAGGGGAACACACGTGGCTGATCAAACAAAGGAACATCAAGAAGCACCACCGGCTTTTTCGCCAGAGCGTGCAAAGCCCGAGGCGATAGCTCCTGAATTTGGGATTGAACAGGCTCCGCAGCCTGAAAGGGTTCTTGAAAGTGAGTCGCAACACGAGCAGGAAAAAATACATTCTGATACGGAATCTCGACGACGAATTGCTCAACCGCAGACTAAGACCAGTCAAATAGAGCCGGCCCTCCCTTATGGTACGCCAGCGCAGCAGGTAGAGGCTATTTTGGAGGAAAATCTGCAAGAGGTTTTTCGCGGGATGAGTCCTGAGCAGCAGCAGCGCTTCAAACAAGAAGGAGAAAAAACCGCTCAAAAGGTTACCGAATTGCTGAGTGCGGTAAAAGTAAAGGTACAGGCCATAACGAAGGTTATTTTACGTTGGCTACGATTTATCCCGGGCGTGAGTCAATATTATCTCGAGCAAGAAGCAAAAATTAAGACAGATAAGATTTTGCGCTTACGTCATCCAGAAAAGGATTTATGATTTTTGGTGCATTATTACAAATAGGCGGGCCAGGTGGAAGTTTAGCCACCCCCTCGGTTGAAGATATTAGCCAGAGTTTTTTTGAGCAACCTATAGTGCAAGTAGTATGGCCAATAGTGCTTTTTGGGCTGGTTGTTGTATTAGCCCTCTGGTTAATTCGCTGGTATGTGCGAGCAAAGCATCGTGTGCCAGTTGCTTTGGAGCATGTAGTACTGCTCGTAACAGTGCCTAAAGAGGCGGCGCAAGATGAACATCAACCAAGTGATCCGCGCGAACTCCTCTCCGTGGCAGAAACGCTCTATGCCAACCTAGCTGGCATCAAGGCTGAACAGCACGCAAATATTCTTACGAACGCTTGGTATAATTTTCTCTATGGCCGAACCGATCATCTCGCGTTTGAAATTGTTGCGCAAAAGGGATTGATAAAGTTTTACATGGCCGTACCGAGACACTTGCAGCAGCTCCTCGAATCACAAGTACAAGCGCAATATCCCATGGCGCATATTGAGGAAGTGCCTGACTATAATATTTTCCCTCCGCAGGGTTATGTGGCGGGAAGTTATTTGACGCTCGCAAAAGCTTCCGCCTATCCAATACGCAGCTACCGTACACTTGAGTCTGATCCACTGAACGCATTAACTAATGTGATGTCAAAGCTGGACCCTAATGAAGGCGCGGCAATTCAAATGGTCTTGCGTCCGGCAGGTACGAGCTGGCAAAAGAGCGGACATGCTATTGCCAGACGTATTCAGGATGGTAAGCCGGTTGGGCAAGGTAATTCAGGTGCTATGTCAGTGCTGGGCGCCACTTTCCGTACTTTGCAATCAAGCGTCTCTGGTACAAGTGAAGCTGATCGACGGCAGCGGATGGAACGGGAAATGACTCCATATCAAATGACGCCGGCTGAGCAGAGTAAGGTGGAGGCTATTGGGGTAAAGTCTTCTAAATCAGGTTTTCATGTGAATATACGTGTCATTGCCGCCTCCCAAACCCTAGCGCGAGCACGCATGATTCATCAGGCCGTGGTGAATGCCTTTTCCCAATACACCTCACCAGAATCAGGTAATGGATTTCGACAACGCTCCCTCCTTTCTAAAACTCGTTTTGTGCGGGACTTTGTTTATCGTAGTTTTAATGAGGGCCGTCGCTATGTGTTAAATACTGAGGAATTGGCCAGTCTTTATCACCTGCCCTCAGCCACGATTGAGACTCCAAATATTCTTTGGTTGGGTGCTCGTAAGGCGCCACCACCGGTCAATGTGCCACAGGAAGGTCTCTTACTTGGTACAAATATCTATCGGGGCGCTCGCACGCCCATACGTATTTCGCGAGAAGATCGTCGCCGTCATGCCTATATCATTGGTATTACCGGCACAGGTAAATCGGTTGAAATGCAGGAAATGGCCAAGCAGGATATTCGCAACGGTGAAGGTGTCTGCGTGATTGATCCGCATGGTGATTTAGTTGAGCATTTACTGGGCTCGATACCAGAAGAACGCATGAAGGATGTGGTATTGTTTGAGCCGGCTGATACTGAGCGTCCCATTGGCTTGAATATGCTTGATGCTGAGGGAGAAGAGCAAATCGACTTTGCTATACAAGAAATGATTGCCATTTTCTACAAGCTTTTCCCGCCAGAAATGATTGGCCCGATGTTTGAGCATAATATGCGTAACGTTATGCTTACTTTAGCGGCTGATCGCGAGGCACCAGGAACGATTGTTGATATTCCACGCATGTTTACTGACAAGACTTTCCAGCGATATAAGTTGAGTAAGGTGCAAGATCCGGTTGTTCGGGCTTTTTGGGAAAAGGAAATGGCACAGACTTCAGACTTCCACAAGTCCGAAATGCTTGGCTATCTTATTTCTAAAGTCGGTCGCTTTGTAGAAAACCGCATGATGCGCAACATCATTGGTCAACCGCACTCCGGGTTTGACTTTAGGAAAATAATGGATGAACAAAAAATACTCTTGGTGAACCTCTCCAAGGGACGGACCGGTGAAGTGAACTCTAATCTGCTTGGGCTTATCCTGGTAACCAAGCTTCAAATGGCCGCAATGTCACGGGCGGCTTTGCCTGAAACAGAGCGCAAAGATTTTTACCTGTACATTGATGAATTTCAAAATTTTATTACGCCATCAATTGCAACTATTCTTTCCGAAGCGCGTAAGTATCGACTCTGCTTAACACTTGCGCATCAATATCTAGGTCAGCTTATTGAAGACGGTAAGTCGACCATGCGAGACGCGGTCTTGGGTACAGTTGGGACTTTGTTGGCTTTCCGGGTGGGCGGAAGATGCAGAAGTTTTTGCTCGACAGTTTTCACCGGTCTTTAATGAGTATGATGTGATTAACATTGAGCGCTATAATGCGTATGTGAAGCTTTTGATACAGAATACTGCGGCTCGTGCTTTTAATATGCAGTCATTGCCGCCGACCGCATCAAACCCCGAATTAGCAGCACAGCAGGTCCGTGAATTGTCTCGTCAGCCCACTTTGGTATGGAGTATTTATTTTGAGCGGGTCTACTGTGGGTTTTGCGCTTATCGCAACGGGATTTATTACTTGTATCATAGTGCTCTTTGGCCTTGGCCAAGGTTCGCTAATGGTAAAGCATAGGTCGCCTTAATATGGTAAGCCTCGCTTCCACATCGCCAATTTTCATCTTCTTTGTCTTTCTTATTTTATTTCTTGGTAGCGCTGCTTTCGCTGGCTTGCGGGCAGCGCCTTGGCTTCCTACTCGTCAACGTGATGTTGAGCGGATGTTTCAGTTAAGCAATGTCCAGCCAGGCGAGCTTGTCATGGACCTGGGAGCCGGTGACGGCCGCTTTTTGCTTCATGCGGTAAAGCAATATCAGGCTCGGGCGGAGGGTTTTGAGATTTCGCTTCTTCCTTACCTTGCCTCGTTATGGCGTTTGCGCGGTTTAGCTCGATCACAGGCAAAAATGCATTTCCGAGATTTTTTTCATCAGAAGCTTGATCAAGCCGATCTAATTGCCTGTTTTCTTACTCCAAAAGCCATGGCTAAGCTTGAAAAGAAGTGGTTAGCCGAGGCAAAACCGGGAAGTCGCTTAGTAAGCTATGCTTTTCCTTTCCCCAATATTTCTCCAAAAAAGGCTGATAAACCTGATCCAAAGAGCGGGACAGTCTACCTCTATATACGTTGACGACAGGGGGGAAAGGCTGCTATGCTGTTTCCACAAAGAAAGCCAAAATGAGTAACGGAAATAACGCAAAAATCATACGTCAATTGATTGAAAGTGCCGAGCAGAGCCTAGCGAGAGCCAAGGCCATGCTTGAGGATGATGGCACAGAGGCAGTTGGCGCAAATACCGACCTCTTAGCTCAGGCTCGTCAAAACGGTAAAATGACTGTTGAAAACGGCGCCAAAGTAGTTGAAGGCCTCTTTGACGGTCAAAATATGCTGGGACCTGATGGCAAGCAGTACTCGGTGCCGGCAAACTATGCCTCAAAATCCAAGCTAGTTGAAGGCGATCGCCTTAAACTCACTATTATGACCGATGGTTCGTTTGTGTATAAGCAGATTGGCCCAACTGAGCGACAACGACTCATTGGTCAATTATTGCGCGATGAAACCAGTGGCGAATTCGAGGTTGCGGCTGCCAATCGAGCATATAAAGTGCTTTTGGCCAGTGTGACGTATTTTAAAGGCGAGGTAGGCGATGAGATCGTTATTTTGGTGCCAAAAGAAAAGGATAGCCAGTGGGCAGCTGTGGAAAATATCATCAAAAAGTCCGACGGTACTCCAGTAGCACCACTCGAAGAATTTCCGACTGAAGTGGCAGAAGACGATCTAGACTCCCCAGTCTAGAGCCAAAAGCACTGCTCCGTTGTCAAAACACTTCACCTTCGCTAAAATGGGTGAGCTTTTGCATATCGTATGGCTGGAACTACCTCATTATCACGTACCTACCGACCGCAGACTTTTGCTGATTTAGTGAACCAAAAGCATATTCGTTTGCCTTTGGAGCGGGAGATCATCAGCGACCGTATTGGCCATGCCTATATGTTCACTGGTCCGAGAGGGGTTGGTAAAACAACCACTGCTCGCATTTTTGCAAAGGCGATCAATTGTGCACAGCGCCAAGGAGCTGAGCCGTGTACCAAGTGTGCAAATTGTCAGGCCTTTCGTGAGAATCGCGCAATGGATGTCATTGAAATGGACGCGGCCTCTCATACCCAGGTAGATAATGTGCGCGAGAACATCATTCCAAACGCACGCACTCGTCCGAGTGTTTTTCCGTATAAAGTGTTTATTATCGATGAGGTGCATATGCTGTCGACCTCAGCATTTAACGCACTACTTAAGATAATTGAAGAGCCACCTGAGTTTGTGGTATTTATTTTTGCAACAACTGACATTGAACGGGTTCCGGAAACTATTATTTCACGTTGTCAGCGTTTTGATTTTCGCCGTCTAGAGGCAGAAGATTTACTCGATCGACTGCAGGATTTATGTAAGAAGGAAAAGGTAAAAGTTGTTGATTCAGTCTTAGAGCAGGTAGCTCACTTAGCAGACGGTTCAATTCGCGATGCAGAGAGTCTTTTAAGTCAGCTTCTCTCCCTCGAAGAAAAGGAAATAACTGAAGAGGTTGCGGCAATGGTTTTGCCTCGACGTGACCGCGAGCGGGCTATTAAGGTTTTTACCGCAATCACTGAAGCGGATCCACTGCAAGCACGGAATGAATTGCGTGAGGCCTTAGCGGCGGGTAGTCGCGTTGAGCAGTTCTATCTCGATATGTTGGGCGTGGTGCAAGATTTAATCCAAACAGCAGCGGAAAAACAGGCAAAGAAAGGTGATATAGCCGAACTCTCAACCAAATTACGACCAGGCATGTTGTCTAGTTGGTTGCGTGGATTATTGGAGCTGGAAGGCATGCTTCGTGATGTACAAGTGCCAGAGCTTCCAATAGAGCTTTTTATACTTGAACAATCCCAGGGAGGGGAGACAATAAGTCGTCCACCTGAAGATCCGCCAAGCCCACCTGAGCCTCCTTCAACCCCTAGTGCTCCCACCGAGGAAATCCCTCAAGTAGAGGAAAAAACCGAAGCGCCAGCTCCTAAGGCAAAAAAAGAAAAACCCGTAAAAGCCTCTTTACCTGCTGACGTGGGGGTACAAAAGCTCTGGGAGTCATTAGTGTTAAAGGTGAGCGAAAGTTCACATAGCTTGGCCGTGGTATTAAAAGTGTGTCGTCCAAAAGCCAAAGAGGAGGGGGTTTTTACTATTTCAGCAGCTTATCCATTTCATCGTGACCAGCTGCTTGAGCATAAAAATAGGGCAGTGCTTCTTGAAGCACTTCGTGAATTGACTGGCGAGGACTTAAAAATTGAAGGGGTGGTTGAGCGAGTAGAGTACACGCGGGCTGATGATATTCCTCAACGCTTGGATGATGTGAGTCTTGATACGAGTGATCGCGTGGCCCCTGCAAAAGCGGCCCCTAGTCGCTCAGAGGTTTCGACTGGTGATAGCACTTGGGACAAGGTCTTGCAGGCTTTTAGCGCATAAGGTAGGGTAGTATTCTGTACGATATAAGGGGAAATCTGTACATTATCGCGCTGCGTTGATTCGGGAGTCGTCTAGTGGTAGGACGCTAGGTTCTGGCCCTAGTAACCGGGGTTCGAGTCCCTGCTCCCGAGCCATCGCAGCGAAGATTATTTCTTGAGACGGGTAAATTGCATAGAGCAAAGAAGCTGCTGTAACATTCGCAGGCGATTTTCGATTCCCCGAACTAAAAAATATTATTGCACAAGAGTTTTTACCTAGCGTCAATATTGACATGTGCTTTTGTGGCGAGTAACCTAAACATACAATCTATTCAGCAAAGGACTGCAACTACAGCACCAGCTGCGCCAGGGGAATCCGAGTGAACGCCAACTGCCTCCTCGGTTTTTTCATCCCCATTGTGGAAGTGAAAGAATGCTCTTCGCCCTCAGGTAATACATATAGAGATAGCTTCAAACTATTAACTTATGTAGGAGGATCTATGCGACGAAGATTACATATTACGCAAACACTGCCTCAGTTTACTAATGAGCGCGCCTTGTTTATTGTGACTGGGACAAAATCCCTCGAGCTCTATGAGGCAATGAATGGCACAATAGAAAACGTGCTCTCATATAGAATCGAGGCGCCGGAATACTCAGATAAGGAGGGCCATTTTGCCAAACGCCGAGGTGGAAAAACTCTTGCTTCTGGCGCGGTGCGAGAAGATGTGGAGGCTTCCTTGCGAGTGAAGTTTCTCCGTCAGTTAGAGAGCAGTCTGCAGACGATTATGCACAGTGGTAAGGTTACTGCAGCATATATCTTTTCCCCTCAGCATATGATGAATGATGTCGTAAAAGTTATGCCGCGAGCAATTCAGAAGCAAACAAAGAAAGTGGTGCAAGGAAACTTTACCAAGCTACACCCCTTTGAAGTGCTACAAAAAATAGTTGATAAAGGGGAGGAAAAGGTGCAGGTAATTACTAGCGAGGCAATGAAGCTCCTACAAAAGGCTCAGTTGCAAACCAATCTTCATTAGTTGAGAACTTCTCGCCGAATTCCTTAGTAAGCCGGCGATACCAATCATGCTCCAGTACCAACTGGGGCTTTTTGGTAGAGAGTTGACAATCTCTCGATATTATTCTCTAGTCTTTTTTTATAAAATCAGGTACACTCAAGGCGTTGTAATTAATGTAAAGGGGATTTGTATGTTTGAGAACCAAGAGTCAACACCAACAGCGCAGCCAGATCAAGGCATGCGTGCAGCTCCAAGTTTTCCACAAGCTACACCTCCGCCAGCACCTCAAAATCCCTTTATTCCGCAACAAAATCAAAATACTCCGCCTCAGCCTCAGTGGCAGGCACAAACGCCTCCACCTAAAAAAGGATCTAAGGCTTGGCTTTGGGTACTCCTCGTTATCCTGGTGGTGGTAGCGGGTGGAGCGGCTGCATATTACTTCTTCTTTTTACCCAGCGACACCAATACTAATGTAAATACAGAAACGACCAATACGGTAAGCAATCAGGCAAGTAACACTGTGGTAAATCGCACAAGCAATACTAATACGAGTAATTTGAATACTGGTACCGAATTTACCACAAATACAAACACCTCAAATGCTAATCAGGCTACAAATACGTCAAACACGAACACAAGTACAAATCAGTCGAATCAAAACAGCAGTGCGCAAAACACAAATTCCAACGTTGATACTGACAGAGATGGCATAACTGATACGCAAGAGGCTGCTCTTGGTACTGATCCAACCCTAAGTGATAGCGATGGAGACGATCTTGGCGATTTTAAAGAAGTGTACATATATAACACCGATCCATTGAACCCTGATTCCGATGGCGACGGCTATTTGGATGGTGAAGAGGTAAATAACGGATATAGCCCTCTGGGATCCGGTCGACTCGAGAGTTAATGAGCTATGCCCGAGACCAACTCAGAATTTGAGCACGACGACTCTCGCGGGACCCTGAACAGTCCTGGTTTGCCTGATGAACCAGTCGCATTTAGTGAGCCAGATGTTAAGAAAGTTATATCGCCCAAGAGTCCTCGGGTATTTACCATGCTACTCCTTTCTCTCAGCGGGATTGTAATAGTTGGGGGTGGAATTCTTTTACTCGTGCCAAAAAAAGATGACTCTGAAGCAACAACAAATTCCACCACGAATGCATTACAAGATTCGATCCGTCGAATTTTACCTGAACGTCAACCAGGAACAAATGCAAGTGAAGTCCAGCAAACTCAGACGAGTGCTACATCAAGCAGTAGGGCAGTAAATCAAAATACGAATACGAGTAATGTAAATAGCTCGGTGTCATATCGAACCGATACAGATAATGATGGACTACTCGATCGTCTAGAGGCGCAATATGGCTCTGACCCAGAGAAAAGCGACACCGATGGTGATGGCTTAAACGACCTTCTAGAGGTGTATGTATATCAAACTGATCCGACTGAAGAAGATAGCGATGGTGACGGTTTTAGTGATGGCGAAGAGGTAAAAAACGGTTATAACCCAAATGGTTTAGGAAGAATATAGCATGCTTGCGTTTATTAGATTTTTACCAGCCTTTTCAACAATAGTCTTCCTTAGCGGGATGTTTGTCCTCACTCTCCGTCCTGGCTTAGTTTGGATAATCGGCGCCATTCTCACGGTGTGGAATATCCTTAGTGTGTATTTGCTAGCTGGACGGCAGTGGAGGTCGCTAACTTTTTGGTCACTTCTTATCCTGCCATTTTGGTTATATCTCAGTAGTCAAAGTATTGTCTTGTTTATCACCTCGTCATTTATTCGATGGGGCATCACTATTATCATCCCGTTTGCTCTTGGTTTTTATTATCGACAAATCTTTCATTACCACTACTCGCCGGGTAGATATCAACCCTTTGCTTTAGAAAACCTTTCAAATGGATTTGCGTTAGTGGTTATGTTCTTTGCCAGCGCCTCTCTTTACGGAATGATAGTTTTTTTGGGATTTAACTGGTTCATGCTCTTGCCTTTTTGGGTTTTAGTAGTCGTGAGCGTTTCTTATGAAATGTTATGGGTAAAAAAGACCCTGGATGTGCGGGGTTGGCGCTGGTTTGCTGTTTTTTCCATCATGCTCAGTGAGGTCTTTATCGTGATGAGCTTTTTTCCAACAAATTTCATTGTAAATGGAGCTGTTATTACAATCATTTACTACACCTTGGTGGCCATGCATCGGGCTGCATTAAAGGAGAAAATTGAACGCAACATGATACTGCGTCCTCTTGTGTTATCATTTATCTTACTCGTGATTATATTAGGAACCGCCTCCTGGGTTTAGTTGTACAAGTATGAAACCAAAGATCGCTCCCACATCCCCAAAATATTCCCAAGAAGCCTCAGTTGAGAAGCTTTATAACCAAAGTACAATTGAGCAACCAAGTAAACGAGTTTCTTGGATTTCTATTCTTCTTTTCACGGTTCTATTTGGTTTGTTATCTGGGGCAGTAGGGATGGTACTTCTCAATAGTCTATATCAACAGAACCCTCAATGGCCTTTTTGGCGAGATATTCGTCTCGCAGAAACCTCAAATGAGGCTCGAGAGGTTATTATTCGGGAGACAGGGAGCACCGATCGGATTGACCAAGACAGGCAGGCGCTTTATGACCGAGTGACTCAATCACTCCTTAGTGTATATCAAGTTGAGGATACTCAGTACACGTACCTTGGTACAGGAGCTTTTGTTACCACTGATGGTATCTTTGTTTTTGATGGAAAAGTTAATGCAAGTACCATTAGTGGTCAGGTTGTCGCATATACTAATGCAGGAAAAAAGTTGGACGTAAGTATTCTTGCCTATGATCCAATTAGCGATCTAAGCCTTGGTCAAGTGAGCGGAGAGCAATACCAAGTATTGAGCTTTGGTGTAGCTGCGGATTTGCACGCCGGGCAAGGGCTATATATTTTAAGTGCGAATCGATCACTTGGAGTGCCGCAAATTCGTAGTACGCAGTTAGTCAGCGCAAATGCATCAATAAACAGTGATCCGCTTTCGCTTGAATCAAGCGAGGTCTTATCCCACGATATTTTGCTGAGTGGAGAAGCGGCGGTGAGCCCGGGGTCAATTGTGGTTGATCAAAACGGTTCTCTGCAAGGTATATATTTGCAACAAGAAAATCCAAATCGTATTTTCCCTGTTGTATATATACGAACAGCTCTTCAGGCCTATACCAGTTCAGGACTTATCACACGGACTCGATTAGGTGTGCATGGTTATGATTTGCATAACTCAGTAGGATTAAGTGAGAGCCAAACGAATCAGCGAAATGATGGGTTTTTGTTGGCAGGGACCGCGGCTGACCCAGCAGTTGTTGAGGGTGGGCCGGCCAGCGAGGCGGGTCTACAAGACGGCGACATCATTATCTCCGTGAATGGTCAAAATATTGACCAGTCCCACAGCTTGCAGCAATTACTCCAGTCCGTGACTATAGGCGCTGAAGTGGATATAAATTACTTACGGGACGGTGTAACGCAAAACAGTAAAGTTATCTTAAGTTCACTGTCGACATGAGATGGGGGCGCTTCATAGGCGG
Organism: Candidatus Nomurabacteria bacterium; assembly: GCA_023898465.1. NCBI lineage: Bacteria > Candidatus Nomuraibacteriota > Candidatus Nomurabacteria bacterium. Next base: position 490,500 of record CP060223.1, on the reverse strand, counting down.
AATAGTTCTAGTTTGGATTTTCAGTTTTTTTAGTCCGCAAGTAGAAGCGCAAAGTCAGTTTGTATATCCTGGTCAGCGGGTTGTGGGATTTACCACAACTGGTATAAGTGCAAATGAGGAAGGTGACATTATTACCGATAATGATCATCTCGCCACTATACTTTCGACCTTTCCCTCCTTAACTGTGCAGCAATTAAGTGCGCAGAGTTTTCTTTTTTCATTACCAAATGAAACTGAGGCAAATGATTTGCAGGATAGACTTGCCTCATTGCCTGAGACTCGGTATATAGAGCCAAATTATTTAGTAGGAGCAACCTTCACTCCTAATGATCCTTTGTATAACCAGCAATGGAATTTTACAAAGGTAAAAGCGTCTCAGGCCTGGGATTATGACACGAGCAGTCCAACCCATGGTGGTGATCCGAGTGTTATCGTCGCAGTCTTAGATACTGGCGTTGCCTATCAAGCATATACAGACCCTAACCCAGCGAAGTGTTTAGTAGAAAATCCGGGTAATTGCTTATCAGCTGGTGCAGAGTATGCAAAAGCGCCAGATTTTAGTGCCACAAATTTCACAACTGGATATGACTTTGTAAACGAAGATACTCATCCGAATGATGATAATGGACATGGTACACATGTAAGTAGCACCATAGCAGAGACAACACATAACAGCCTCGGCGCTGCGGGTTTGGCATATCACAGCACAATCATGCCGGTTAAAGTTTTAGCCAGAGATGGATATGGTACTACTGCTGATATTGCGCAGGGGATTGATTATGCGCGAACACACGGCGCTGATATTATATCCATGAGCTTGGGAACAAGTAGCTACAGTCAGGCTCTGACTGACGCAGTAAATGATGCTATTGCTCAGGGAATTCTAGTGGTCGCTGCTACCGGAAATGCAAATAGCTCAACCTTGCTATACCCAGCTCGCACCTCAGGAGTTATTGCCGTGGGAGCTACCGGAAATACCACACAAAATACTCGCGCCTCGTACTCTAATTATGGACAAAATATCGCCTTGGTTGCACCAGGCGGGGATGGCTCCTCATCAATTATCCAGCAAGGATTCACAAACCTCGATGGGGATAGCCTACCAGCTGATTTTACCACTTTTGGTTATGTGGGCTATCAGGGCACGTCGATGGCCACTCCACATGTGAGTGCTGCCTTAGCACTCTTTTTAGCAGCCGGCGCTGATCCTGCTGATGCTAAAGGCGTGCTTACTGAAACAGCTAAGGACCTCGGTAGTAGTGGCTATGATCTCGAGTATGGATACGGGCTTTTAGATATTGATGCCGGCTTGTCTGTTATCACTACTGATGTTACGCCGCCAGTATCCTCAGCTAGTCTCAGTCCCAGTAGTCCAAACGGCCAAAATGGTTTTTATAGCACAGCCCCGCAGATGACATTGTCCGCTAGCGATGATGCCGCTGGGGTGAGTGCAATTTTTTATCGCATTAATAGCGGTAGTTGGCAGACATACTCCAGTGCAGTGACTTTGCCTAAAGGTAATATAACTGTGGAATATTATGCCGAAGATCTTGCTGACAACATTGAAAGTGCCCATAGCTTTGAAGTAAAAATCGACACCCTGGCTCCAACGGTTACCATAACGTATCCTTTTGCAGGTAGCTCAACCGGGAATCGACGTCATTATATCGTTGGCGTATCACGTGACGATGATTCAGGAATTGCTGAAGTGACCGTGAATGGGCGTCTTGCTTTTCGTGATGGCAATACCTACTCCGGCGTGCTTACTTTAGGGCCGGGATTGAACACCGTGACAGTGAAGGCCACTGATCAGGCAGGGTTAGTGAGCACAGCGACTGATACGATGAACTACGACGTTTGGGTTAATCTACTCAGCGCGCCTTTAAGCAACCATAGTCCAACCGTGCGAACCTTGCGTCAGGATGGGAGTCTCCTATGGGAGACAATGGCCTATGCTCCAAACTTTACTGGAGGAGTGAATATTACTTCAGGTGATATTGATCGAGATGGATTAATGGAATTTGTAAGCGCGCCAGCTTCAAGTGGTGGTCCACACATTCGCGTCTTTTCCTCGCGTGGGGCTTTGGAATACCAGTTTATGGCCTATGCGCCAAGTTATCGAGGTGGAGTAAGCATTGCAACCTGCGACTTGGATGGTGATGGACGTGATGAAATTATTGTGGGTACTGGTGCAGGAAAAGCGCCCCAAGTGCGCATTTTTAGCGGCGGAGGCTTATACGGTCAATTTTATGCCTACCCATCATATTTTCGCATAGGTCTCTCTGTTGCATGTGGTGATGTGACTGGGGATGCTATTCCTGAAATTGTTGTAGCGCCAATTAGTAACGGTGGGCCACATGTGCGTGTTTTTAATGGGAGTGGAGGACTGGTCTCTCAATTTTTCGCTTACCCAAGCTACTTTAGAATCGGTTTAGACCTGGCAGTTGGTGATGTGGATGGTAATGGCGTATCAGAAATAGTCGTTGCTCCTTTAAGTAATGGTGGACCGCATGTTCGAGTATTTAATGCGAGTGGGGAAGTGCAGTCTCAATTTTTCGCTTTTGCCGAGAATTTTCGCGGAGGAGTACGCATTGCGAGCGCGGATGTGAATGCTGATGGGGCTGACGATATCATTGTGGGTGCAGGGATTGGCGGAGGGCCACACCTGAGAGTTTTTGATGGTAACGGAAGTGTCATTGAACAAATGTTTACTTTTGATCCAGCTTTCCGCGGTGGCATCAGCGTTGGAGCAAACTTTGAGCCAAGATAATGCAGCAGCTTGTTAACTACATTCGCCAACACCCATTCATTGAGCGCCGGCCTGGCCTGGCGCAATTTATTAAGTTTGGTGTTGTTGGGTTTGGGAATACCTGCCTAGACTTTAGTATTTATTTTTCGCTCACTCGTTTTTTTCACGTTCCCTTTTTAGCAGCAAACGCGGTTGCATTTTTAAGCGCAGTAAGTTTAAGCTTTACCTTAAATAAGCGCTGGACTTTTCGTGATCGTCAAAGAGCCTTTCGTCGGCAATACACTCGCTTTGTCGCTGTGAGTGCGGTAGGCGCAGTACTAACCGAATTAGGACTTTGGTTTTTTGTTGTCGTAGTAGGATTGCACGATATTTATGCAAAGATAGTGTCAGTGCTCATTGTGCTATTTTGGAATTTTTTTGCCAATAAATTTTGGACCTTTCGTCAGCATTAAGTATATGACCTGCTTGTCCAAAGGCTTAAAAATTGGTATACTAGCGGCCGAGCTCGGTACACATTTTATTCAGTATTGAGCCGTACATTAAGAAATAGTCATGTCAAATCCTGTTGAGCTTTCCATTGTTTTGCCGGCGTATAATGAAGCGAAGCGCCTGCCTCCCAGCTTGGAAACTATCCTTGAATATTTCCCCAAGCACTACCCCGATCTTAGCTACGAGGTAGTGGTGGTGGATGATGGTAGCACGGATGGTACTGCTCGATTAGCAGCTGGTTATGGGAAGCCGGTCCGGGTGCATTCTGTGCCACATGGCGGTAAAGGTGCTGCCGTTAAGGCTGGAATGCTAGAAGCAAGAGGTGTCTGGGTGTTGCTGACCGATACTGATCTCTCCACTCCGATTCAAGATTTCGCTAAGTTTTGGCCGGAGCGTAAGCAGTATGATGTGTTGATTGGCTCGCGAGCATTACCCGAAGCTGATATTACCGTTCGTCAATCTTCGGTGAAGGTAACGCTGGGACGAATTGGAAATAAGTTGATTCAATGGTTAGCAGTGTCCGGCATAGAAGATACGCAATGCGGATTTAAACTGTATAGTAAGCGCTGCCGTATGCTTTTTCAAAAGCAGCAGCTACGAGGGTGGGGATTTGATTTTGAAATACTTTTCCTGGCAAAAAAATTTCACTTCACGATGAAGGAAATTCCTGTGACTTGGAAGAATGATTTTGCTAGTAAGGTGCGTCCCTCAGATTATATAAAAACTTTTTGGGAGCTTCTTAGTGTTCGATACCATGACATTTTAGGTCATTATCGTTAAGTACTGCGTATGAGCAGACCCATTTTTGAAAGAAAAAACATATTAGTAACAGGTGGAGCAGGATTCATTGGATCTCATCTTTGTGATGAGCTGGTGAAGCAACACAAGGTTATTTGTTTAGACAATTTTTCAACTGGTCGAGAAGAAAACATAAATCATCTTCTCCAAAATCCAAATTTTGAGTTTGTGAAGCATGATTTGTCTGATCCGATAGATCTTGATCACGAGCCAGGTCTTAAACCTTTTCAAGTGGAGTTCCAAGGAGTGCAGGAAATTTATCATTTCGCCTCTCCGACTTCACCAAAGGATTATCTACAGATGCCAGTTGAAACACTGGTAGCAAATGCTCAAGCAACTCGGAATGCTCTTGAAATGGCGAAAAAATATCAAGCCAGTTTTCTCTTGGCTTCTTCTGATGCCATTTATGGCGAACCCATGGAAAGGACTCCATACCCAGAAGAATATTGGGGCTATGTGAATCCGGTTGGGTCGCGATCGGCCTTTAGTGAGGGTAAGCGCTTTGCCGAAAGCTTAACCGTGCACTACCGAGAAAAATACGCATTAAAGGCAAAAATCGCCCGACTCTTTAACACCTATGGTCCTCGCTTGCGCGTAGACGATGGTAGAATGGTGCCGGAAATGATTAATGCGGCGTTGCGTAACGAAACTATTACGGTATACGGTAAAGCAGATGATACCACGACTCTTTGTTACATCAGCGATATTGTGGAGGGCTTACTGCGACTCATGAAATCAAGCGAGTTAGGGCCAGTTAATCTGGGTAGTCCTGATCAACATCGCCTAGAGGATGTAGTAAAGTACATTCAAGAACTTACGGGCAGTACATCAGGATCTCGTTTTACCGAACACACTAAGTCAACAGTTATACAGGGCGTGCCTAATATAGCTTTGGCAAAAGAGCGCTTAGGCTGGTTTCCAGTAGTGGCCTTATCAGAAGGCTTACGCCGGACCATTGATTACTTTAAAGGCGCAAAAAATATTGATATTTCAGCTAGTATTTCAAAAGACCAGTAATAATTAAGGAACTAGGAGCATGTCAACGAATCGACATCATGTCTTTACTTCAGAGTCAGTAACCGAAGGCCACCCTGATAAGGTGTGCGATCAAATATCAGACGCAATACTTGACGAATTATTACGACAGGATCCCCATAGTCGCGCAGGTGTCGAAACCATGGCAACTACCGGCTTGATTGTTGTTGCAGGAGAGATAAGGACAAAGGGATATGTTGATATTGCAAAAATAGCTCGAGAGACTATTCGGGATATTGGCTACACTGATCCAAATATGGGATTTCATTGGCAGGACTGCGGCGTGATCGTCGCAATTGATGAGCAGAGCGCTGATATTGCGCAGGGTGTAGATGAGGGTAAGGGTAAGTATAAAAAGCAAGGAGCAGGTGATCAGGGACTCATGTTTGGTTATGCCACTGATGAAACACCTGAGTTAATGCCATTGCCGATTATTCTGTCTCATAAACTTTCTCGTCGCTTAGCATACGTGCGAAAGAAAGGAATAATGCCTTATTTAGGGCCGGATGGTAAAACTGAGGTAGCGATCGAATACGAAAATGGTAAAGCAAAGCGTTTAAACACTGTTGTTATTGCTACGCAGCATAATGAAAAAGTAAGCGAGAAAAAAGTCGAGCGCGATGTCATGAAGCACGTCATCCGACCAATAGCAGGACGCTGGATGGATAATAAAACACGTCACTTCATTAATGCGACAGGAAAGTTTGTGAAGGGTGGACCTCCAGCTGATGCAGGCTTGACCGGACGAAAAATTATTGTCGATACCTATGGAGGACACGGTAGCCATGGTGGTGGAGCATTCTCTGGTAAAGATCCTTCCAAGGTTGACCGATCAGCTTCATACATGGCTAGACATGTTGCCAAAAATATTGTCGGCGCAAAGCTTGCCAAGAAGTGCGAAATACAGCTCGCCTACGTCATTGGCGTTGCTGAACCTATCAGCGTGCTTATCGACACAAAAGGCACAGGTGTCATTAGCGATGGTAAATTAGAAAAGATCGTTCGCCAGGTGGCGGATTTGACTCCTGGTGGTATTATCCAACACCTTAATTTACGTAGGCCTATTTATCGACCAACCGCAGCGTATGGACACTTCGGTCGTAAAGAAGCAAGCTTTAGTTGGGAGCAACTCTCCTTAGCTGCTAAATTCCGATCGGCGGCCAAAAAATACCTATGAGCAAAGTCGTCGTAACTGGGGGAGCTGGATTTATTGGTTCTCACTTGGTTGACGCGCTGCTCTCCCAGGGTAATCGAGTATTGGTGATAGATGATTTGTCCACCGGCAATAAAGAGTATTTGCATCCGGAGGTTGATTTCTTAGAACTTGATATCTGTAAAGATAAGACCGCTCAGGAAATTAAAAGGTTTAAGCCGAACCAGATATTTCACTTAGCTGCGCAAAAAAATCTACGCTACTCACTTGAACATCCAGACGAAGATGCCAATATTAATATTATTGGTAGTATTAAGTTACTTGAAGCGGCTCGTGAAATACAGGTAGAGAAGTTTCTCTTTGCCTCAACCGGCGGGGCGATTTATGATGCAGATGAGGCAAGACCAACTCCAGAAACTGGTTTAGCTGCACCTATTTCACCGTACGGAATAGGGAAGCGGGCCTTTGAGTATTATCTTTCGGCTTATACGAAAGTGTATAAGATGCCCAGCGCAGCACTCCGCTTAGCAAATGTATACGGCCCTCGGCAAGATCCAAAGGGTGAAGCGGGTGTAGTGGCAATATTTATTGATCACGTATTGCACAATCGTTCACCGCAAATTAATGGTGACGGATCGCAAACTCGAGACTTCGTATTCGTTTCCGACGTTGTGCGGGCTTTTATTGCGGCGGCTGACTCGGATCGTGTCGGCATATTCAACGTTGGTACGAGTCAAGAAACCAGCATCAGCCAGCTTTGGAGCTTAATAAAAGATTCCATGCACAGCGATCTTGAAGCAAAGCACGGTCCGGAGATTCCCGGTGAATTGATGGCGAGTAGTCTTGATGTGCAAAAAAGTGCCAAGGAGTTGAATTGGGGGCCGAGCATTGATGTTGCTATGGGTATAAATGAAACAGTCTCTTGGTTTTTCAAGCAGCAAAAGTATGCGAAGTAAAAAGCGTGCTATTCGTTCACAAAAAACTAGGAAAGGGGCTTTAGCCGTTGTTGGATTGGGTTATGTTGGTCTTCCACTTGCATGCTTAGCTGTTGAAAAGGGATATAAGGTCCTGGGAGTCGTTCGAAGTCAAAAAAAAGCAGAAATGATCAGCGCTGGTGTATCTCCGATTGATGATGTGCGAGTCCGTAAAAATTTAAAAAAGAATCCTTTCTTAGCTACAACTGATTTTAGTGTAGTGAAAAAGGCAAAAGCTATAATTGTTTGCGTACCTACACCAGTTGACCACGCATACAATCCTGATTATGGTCCAGTAATCGATGCATGTAAAAAAATTGCGAAGCATCTTCACAAAGGACAATTGATTATTATTGAGTCCACCATTAATCCTGGAACTTGCGAAGAAGTTCTCCTTCCCGTGTTAGAAACATCTGGGCTTCATGCTGGTAAAGATTTTACCTTAGCGCATTGCCCTGAACGAATTGATCCGGGTAATGCAAAATGGAATGTGCGAACGATTCCCAGGGTAATTGGCGCGTATACCAAAAAAGGTAGAGCAAAGGCAATCCGGCTGTATGAGAGTATTATTGATGCGCCAATCCGGCCAATGGAATCTCTCAAGGCCGCGGAAGCGACAAAGATAATGGAAAATTCTTTTCGCGATATTAATATTGCCTTTGTGAATGAGATGGCACAATCATTTAGCAAATTGGGCATTGATATTTTAGATGTTATTGAAGGTGCTCAGACAAAGCCTTTTGCCTTTTTAGCGCATTATCCTTCATGCGGCGTTGGAGGTCATTGTATACCCGTTGATCCATATTATCTCATTGAGCGAGCAAGGCAGATTGGCTTTGATCATAAGTTCCTTAAGCTAGCGAGGGAGATTAATAATGGAATGCCAGAGTATACCGTAAAGCAGCTCATAGAGGCACTAAATCAAGTTGCTCTGCCTGTGAAGGGTACGAAAGTAGGCATATTAGGGGTAGCGTATAAGGCCAACATCGATGATGTGCGCGAGAGTCCCTCATTTCGCATTCAGGAGCGTCTTAGAGAGCTTGGCGCGCAAGTAGAGGTGTATGACCCTCATGTACCACAAAAATCCACAGTGGAGAGCCTAGAGGCTCTATTATCAAAGGTAGACGCAGTGATTCTGGTGACAAACCATCAGGCATTTCTCGATATCCCAAACAAGCTCTGGAAGAAATATCATGTAAAAGTCCTCATCGACGGTAAAAATGCGCTTGATAAGTCTGCTTTGCAAAAGGCCGGCGTGCACTATCGAGGAATTGGGCGATAGGAGTTTTTGTGAATGTACTAACTAGGCTCGGTAAACAAATCGGGCAAGAAAGTGAAAATGAGGCTCAGAACGACGCGAAGAGGGTAGAGGTCTTTAGGACGCGCTTCCCACGTTTCGCGGAGTTGCCTATCCTCGGATCGTTTTTTCGTTTTATCGTTCGTGAAAACTGGATTGCCCTTACGTTTCTCTTCTTGATCCTATTCGCTTGGACCCTGATTAAGCTTCCATATTTTTCATACAATTTTACTGGTGAACATGAATTAAAGTACAACACCTATGTAGAGCCGGCGCTCCACATGATTGAAATGAAAAATCCCTTTTGGCATCAAAGGAAATATTTAGCAAATCCCGTAAGCAATCCCCAAGGAATTTTTAATGATTTTTCACACATTCCAGTTTTGGAATGGTCTTTAGCAGGTACTTATACTCTGCTGCCTCAGAATTCGCTTGAATGGAATACTCGTTTACTTACACACTTGATCGGAATGCTCACCTTAATCGCTGGATATATTTTTTTGCGATATTGGATAAGTAAATTCCCTTCGTTAATAGTAATAAGCTTACTCGCGTTAAATCCCATTCTTAGCTTTGCGAGTTTTGTTACCGTATATGATAATTTGTTGCTGCTTTGTACATTTTTAACCTTAGCCTTTTTGTCGGAGTCACTCAAAACCAAAGATCCTGTCTATATCATGTCCGCTGGCCTTTGCTTTGGTTTAGGTTTGACGATGAAAGATTCTATTGGTGTGTGGCTTCTTCCCGCTGCACTATTGTTGCTTTGGTTACAACGAAAAAATATCTCTTTTTTTATTCAGCAAAGCCTTACATTTTTTTTCATCGCGGCAATTCCATACGGGATGCTTGTGACTGCTGTATCTAGTCTCCCGCGCTATCCCATACGCGACGCTTTTATTATTGTTTTTTGGCTACTCGCCTTACTTCTCCTTATCCATTACCGACATCGTTTTTCCAGATATATAGCAACTATAGTTGCTTTTGTGCAAAAATTTCAAATTTGGAAGTATGCTTGTATCGGATTAGTTTTTATAGGAATAACTCTTTATTGGTTGGAAAATAAAGACTCAAATACAGTAAAAGAATTTTTGACCGACGGGCAATTGATTCTCTATTGGCCGATGTATAAAGAATTGCTTTCTCAATTGCGCGAGTATGTTACAACTCCAATAGCGTGGTTGGCAATAGCAGGGATAATTTGCAGTCCTCTGATTTTTTTTCAAAAAACAGAATCAAATAAGCGAATTTTGCACATGGGTATTACTTTGGGATTTTCGTCAGTTTTTTATCTCATTCTCGCTTCCAAGGTAATCTTTTTTCATAATTATTACACCTTGATAATTCTAGTTTTTTTGTGTTTTTCGGCAGCCTTGACCTTGTATGGTATTGCCAAGCTTCTCAATAAAAGGATTTTTATGCTTCTTTTTCTGGCTAATGCTTTCATCTGGCTCTTTCCAGTAAACCTGCACGCAATTCAAGTTCGCTTAGAAAAACAACGTCCCGAATACTTAGATGCACTAACATATTTACGTCAGCATACGGACTTAGATGATATATATATTGATGAGAGTTTTGTAATGACACTTACGATAGGATCAGGGCGTCCCAGTTTTGCAAATGTTGATATTCTAGATGAAACTAAACTTGAAGATTCGATAGCTATTCGTGGTTTAGCAAAAACAATGCAAGCGTATCATGTCCGCTATCTTATTACCGCAAATGCAGAGCCTGACTATCAGCGTTTAGCCCCACTTTTTACAAAAGAGGATATGCAGTCGAGCTATTATCGTCGATCCGATATTATTAAATCTCAACTTGACCCTTCTTATCATTTTTTTCAAGATCAAGATTTGAGGATGAAGATTGTCGAAGAGTCTCGATTAAAAGATAAATTTCGATTAGAATATTCTACGGGATACTATAATTTTTTCACTTTTGTAGAGTAGTAATGTCACATTTTTTTCATAAGACATTCAAATACTTGCCACCAATTTTTCTCGGCGCTATTTGTTTAGTTTTCTTTTGGAATCGAGATCTGGCTATTGAGATGATCGAATTATCTTTGCGTTTTTTACAAATTAATATTTTCCTTAGTATCTTGATTCTTTTTGCCTATCAAGGAATACGGGACACTTTAAGAAGAAAGATATCATTTACTTTGTTAATAGCACTCGCAATTTGGGTAAACGTATGGAGCGCTGTCCACATAGAGAGGGTCTTGATACAAAGTACCGATGTGAGCGCTTATTTAAGCTTCTTTGTGCTTGTGTTGACGCTCGCCTTGCTTTTTACTTTCACAAATAGACTTCGTAGAGAAAAAAGTCTTGAAAAAATGCAAATCCCATCACTTCATTACGGGATTGTTTTGTTGGCTGTTTTGATTATATCGCTTGTGGCAACCTTTACACAGCAGCGTGGAATTTTTGTGACTATATTAAATACGCCCGTAAGTGCAGTCTTGTACAGTACGGCTCTATTATTCTTCATTTGGCTTATATTAAATAATAAAGTGATATATCGTGAACGCAAAATCGAAGATGTGGCAGCCCACGATGAAGACAGTAGTGAAAAGCTGTATAGAAAAATTCGTTTTAGCCATTCCCGTTTTAGTCGCATCCCTTTGCTTCCTACATTGTTCATACTTTTTCGTAAAAAGAACGTTTTATCCATTTTTTTGTTGGCATTAATTCTGTTGAATTATTTTGCAATTCGAGTCCCATATTTCCATGACTCGTTTTTTATTAAACTTCACCCTGGAAAATATGTGAGCTATGTGCCAGTTGCTCAAGAAATGTATGAAGCAAAAAATCCATTTGTATTCAGAAACCCCGCTTACGCAGGAATTTTTGGAAGTGCTGAAGATCAGGAGTACGGTACATTTTGGCGTATGCCGGTACTTGAGTGGACCCTTGCTCCATTCTTTAGTTTGAGGTCATATTTTAGCGATGAGTCAATTGTTCGTATATATCTTACTATTGTTGGCTCCTTTATTTTAGGAAGCATATTTTTATTAACCAGACGACTTTTTTCACCTCTTGTAGCAATTGCACTTACGTACATTTTTTCACTTACTCCAGTTTTTAATTTATTGACTTGGACCACAACACTTGATGCAACAGCACTATGTTTTTTGCTTTGCTCAGTTAATTTATACCTTTACGGGAAAAGAGACGCCTCTTTCATCATCCTTGGTTTTGCCTTCTTATGTAAGTTATCGTTTGTCGTAATAGGCGGTCCACTTCTTGCTTTACTCGTACTCTTCCTCGAAAAGGAAAAGATGTTGCATTTAATTAAGTTGGCATTAGCAAGCTTTTCTCCGTATATTTTCTTTACCCTTTTTCTCCGCAGCTTGCCGGCACATGCTGATGAGTGGGGGAGAAATATTACTATGCTTGTGGTATTCCTATTACTAGTTTTAGGTATTTATCTGGTTCTTAAATATCCATTTACTAAGGCACTTCGTTTGCTGCAAAGAAACAAAAAAGTTTGGCGGACAAGCCTTATTTCTACTGGGGCATTTTTTCTACTACTCTCTCTTTTCTTTTTGCGAAAGTCCCTACAAGCTCTTGGTGGTGAATTCCTAACAGATACATCGTTGCTCTTAAACGTGGATTTCTATCTACAATTGTTTGATAGAGTTCGGTATATGAGTACACCCTTTATCAGCTTTGTATTTTTTATCTCTTTAGGTACATTTTGGTTTCTACCCCGCAAGAAATTTTATATACTCCTCACTTTCTTCTTTACTTCATTTATTTTTTTAATCCTGGCTTCAAAGTCAATTCGCTTTGCATGGTATTATAATCATATTTTTGTTTTGACCATGGTTCTTTTTGTGGGCGGTGTTTTGTATCAAATTGAGAAGAACCTCGTCTTATCAAAGAAGAGCACTATAGCAACATTTACACTCATATTATTAACTATGGGGCTTACTTTAAATCCTACACCAGAGTACTTTCTTCAAAGTAAGTTATCTCAACTCGAAGTGCAGGCCATACGAGACGTAATATTGAAGAATAGCGACGCTAACAGTAAGGCCATGACATATTCTTCAGAATACCGTGTGCTTTATTTATATACACACCAGCCATTTGTGCAGCTAAGTGCGATTTCGAATCAAGCAGAATTGGAAAGTCTCAGGAAGGATATTAGCGATTTAGGTTTTCCTGGAGCAATGGAAAAATACCACCTAAGTACTTTTATAGACACCAAAGGTCAAAATAACTTTATCTCTTTACTCTATCTCTTCACTGATTCCACCGACAAAATAGCTACAGATCGTTCCGATTTGATCCTCTCTAAGCTTTACGAAGATGTGGAGTACTATGATGAAAATGAAGAGAATCTCAACACCAAAATTGATCCATCAAAATACTTTCAAGCAATTGGATCGGTACAGGGTGTAAGTGTTTACGAGATCATTGATCCGCCTAGTGCTGATGCGAGTGATGTGCAGTAGCACCCTTCTCGCTCTCTTCATTCGTACGATGACGTAATTGAATGATGTAGTTTGGATAAAAAAGCGGTTCATGTACTAGGCGCTTTGGCATTATTTTTTTTATGAAACGGAACAGCTTGAAGAGAAAAGAATTTCCTGTGCCAACTACATAATGTATTTCTTCGACCTCAAAGCCATAGCGCCTCACAAAGAGGCGGAAGTACTCCGGAATAATTTTTACAGTTATATCATCGTCAGGATGTCCAACATTTTTCTTTGCATACCATGTCAGGAGCTGAGGAACGCAGAGAATGTTGTCATCAGTGATAATGAGTTTACCGTCGGGAGAGAGATGCTTTTTACAGCTTTTTAGGAAACCATCAATATTGGTAAGATGATCAATTACTTTTGATGCAATAATAACTTCAAACTCTTCGTTCAGATTAAAATCTTGCCCATCTCCATACCGGATGTCGTAGCCCTGTTTGGCTAAATGGTCAATTGCTGGTTGGTCAATATCAATACCAGTAGCATGAGTTCCATACACGTGGAGATAATCAAAAAGCCAAGTGCCAATCCTGCGCTGCTCCTCAATTCCTTCAATAGTATGGTTTACGCAACCGATTTCTAAGACCCTTTTGCCTTTTGATCGATCCACTACAAACCAGCGATCATCAGCACGTTTCTTAAGTATATCGAGATCCATCATATGCTTACTTTTCTGAATACTAAATGGTTAAATGTAGCCATAGTTTTTTAGCTCGTCATGCAGTATATGGGTCAATTTCTCGTAGCCTTGCTTGTCCATGAGCTGGGAGGCATCCTTATACTGAAATCGCTGAACCTTAGCAGACTTGATGATTTTAGCAGAGTTTGCCGATTCCACAAAGCGACAGATTTTTTCTAGCTCCGAAGTAGGATTTTGGAGAATATCCTCAAATCGGATGGATAAAACATCCTCTCCAAGTGGGTTGGCTTGCCGCTCAATTTCACGAACAGACATTTTCCAGTACAGGGCGGCTAAAATGAGAGGTCGAGATGGATCATCGCTTTTTTTAGGTAAGTAGTTTTTAAATTCCTCGGGCGTCTGGATAAAATAACTATCAATACTACTTTTTTCAGTAAACATATAAGGGTAACTACGGAGCATTTCAACTGCTACTGCGCGCCCATCTCTGATAAGGTGAATAAATTTTGCCTCAGGAAAGACTTTGTGATAAAAAGATATGCGAGCAGGTCGGCCGCAGTCAATGAGCATACGATTTTTTTTCTGCGCTTGCATTTGTTTTCTCACCCAGTGCTGCAGTTTTTTTTGATTTGCTTCATTCACATGAGTTTGCTCAAGTGAACCGTACTGAGTCATTATTGGAATAAACTTGTGAGAAATTTCTTCAGGGTGGGGGAGTATGCGTAAACGAGCATGTTTTTGTAAATATCTTCCCAGCCATGGAATTTGATATATACGTGGTAAATAAGCCGGCCAAGTATGAGTATAAAATTTGCTTGAGTATTGGGAAAACCAGGCGAAGTCATTACCTTGCGCAAGTAAGGTGTGCAGTATTGTTTTTCCACTGCGCGGGGAGCCTATTAAGAACACCGGGCTGTTTGGATATGTAGTGGGTTCCATGGCTAACGACGTGCTACCTGTTCAACTATGCTTGTGATAAATAGATTACCAATTGCAAACATTTTTTTTGTAAGCGAAAGAGAAGAGTACGATTTTGAATATTTTGTTCGGATGAGTTTTAGCATTTGTCTTACTTTTGTTATTGGATTTTTCACACTTTTAATTTCGTAGCTTAGCTGTTTTTTTAGTACTTGATAGGCATATATATATTTACTAAATTCGTTAAAACCTTCAAGCATTACAATCATACCTGGAAAGAGTTTTTGTCGGTATGAAAAAGTTTGCATGCGTTTACTCCACGAACCCTCGACGCCAATTCTTCGCATGGCCATGATTTTATCCAGATATACTACTGTACCAAGTTGAGAGAGATAGAGCTTCAAGGGTATATCCCCAACAGGCGAGTGACGAAGCCAATCAGGTGGGTCTATAATATATTTTCTGGGATACACAAGAGTGGGGGATGGTGCCATCGTGCCGTAGCCAAAAAAGGTATTTTTTGGAATAATTGTTTTTTTGTTAAAGGGACGAATCGTCTTATTGGTTGCTTTATCTCCGTTGATAATTCGAACCGAGTGGAAGGTGAGACTGCACTCTGGATGTTTTTCCATGTAGCCAATTTGGATTGCCAACTTTTTTGGATCCGACCAGTAATCATCTCCTTCACAAAATGCAATATATTTTCCTCGTGCGGCTGACAAAGCGCGAAAATAATTATTACGTGCCCCGACATTTCCATCAGAAATCGCTAGGTGGATTTTATCAGGGTACTTTTTTGCATATTCCAAGCAAATTTCCCTGGTTTCGTCTGTACTGAAGTCTTCTCCAATGATAATTTCAAAAGGGAAGTCAGTTTCTTGCTGTAAAAAACTTTCTATTGCTTCTGCAATATATGGACCATGATTGTATGTGACGCATACTACACTGACGAGAGGAGAATCAGAATTCATAGGTATTATCCAACAAGCTTAGCTAAGCCAAAACCATCGCGGCCGAAGGCGTTTCCATTATAAAGTAAATATATTACATCATCTTTTTGAAAGACGTGAGGGTAGCACTGCATTTCTGAATCCCAGCCCTGGTCTGAAACAGTGATACCAGCTTGGGCATCATCTCGAGTCCAATGGGTAAGGTCATCCGAATAGGCGCATCCAATTCGATACGCACGATTTTTGTTTGTTCGAAAATCACTGGCTTCGCGATAGCAAAAGTACATGTAGTACCTTTGCTTAATTTTAATTACAGTAGGAAGCGCCTGACACTCATCGGCATTGAGAACGTCACTAATAATTTGACGATTATCATTTTGCCAATGTATGGCGTCTAAGGAAGTTGCATGAGCAATTTTGTATACTCGTGCAGCAGGTTCCTGGGCTGTTTTTGGTTTCCATCGTACTCCGTTGATGTACCACATATGAAGTTTTCCTTCGTATGCTTGGACAAAAGGATCGCCTACCATAAATGGCTCATGAAGAGAGGAGGTAAGGATAGGGCCATCACTATTTCGCTGAAAGCTTTCTCCGTTATCAAAGCTTTCCACCAGGCCAATAGATGTTTCCACTGATACAGAAGATCTACGAGAAATGCCGCTTGTGAACCCTAGTACTCGATCTTGAAACCTTAAGACATTCATTGGAAAGATGCCGTGTTCATCAAAGGTGCCAAGTTTCCCTAAAGGAAGTACGGTTTTTTTTGAGACTTCAAGTACTTTAGAAAAGTCATTTGTAAAATCGACATAAGCAATATGACTGAGGTAGGTTGTGGGTGTATCTGCTTGTCGGGTAGAAAAATATATCCGTATTCGGTCGTCCAAAAGTAACACCTGAGGCGATTGCGCGAAAAGCTTGCAATCGTTTGGAAGATTGTGTTGGGACGGATCAAAAATTTTTCCGAGTTTTTCCCAGTGCATATTATTGTAAACTCCCTTCAAGTTCAGCAATTCCAAACCCTTCTCGACCAAAGTTATTTCCCAAGTAGAGCATGTAGGTTTTTCCGTCCAGTGAAAAAATATGAGGAAAAGAGATCATTTCTGAATCCCATCCTTCAGTCGATATGTCGATGCCTACCCGTGAATCGTCACGCTGCCAATGAAATCCATCCTGAGAGTAAGCATAGCCAATCCGATAAGCCCGATCTTTATTTGTACGAAAATCAGAAGTATGCCGATAGCAAAAAAACATGTGATAGATGTCGTTAGCAAAATAAACGTCAGCGCTTGCTTGCGCCTCGTTCTCACCTAAAACGTTTGGAATAATTTTTCGATGCTCTTTTTTCCATGTAACGCCGTCAGTTGATGTAGCCATCCGGATGCCATAAACCGCCTCAGTCTTTCCATTTACTTTTCTCCAATGAGTCCCGGCGGTATACCAGAGAAACCAGCGATTTTGAAATTTCCTAATTTTAGGAACCGCAACTAAGAACGGCTCATCAGGGCTATACGAGAGTACGGGTCCAGGGCCAATTTTTTCAAAAGTTTCCCCATTGTCCTTACTTTCAGCCAGACCAATAGCGATATTGAATGGAACGGAAACGCATCGAGTCCATCCGCCATAGTAAGCGAGTAATCGATGCTTATCTCGAATGACTGAGATGGGCATAATACCAAACTCGTCAAAACTACCAATTTCTCCAAGCGGAAGCACGGGTTTTTTTGAGATCCTAAGAATATTAAAAAGGTTTTTTCGATCAAGATCAACAAAGCCGGCATAGCTTGTCGCTTGACCATTTTTGTCCGGAAGTGGCCGACAAGAAAAATATACTCGAACAAAAGAATCAAAAACTAAAGTGGCAGGAGCTTGAGCAAAAGTCTGCATCCACGCATCATTTCCGTTTTGTGTTGGGTCAAATACTTTTCCTAGTTTCTTCCAGCGGAACATGCCTTATGTATTAAGTAATAAACTCTCGATGGCGTCTACATCAAATACAGGAATATTGTGACGCTGCTTTACTTTTTCTCTATCAAAAAAGTAGTTATCAATAAAAATTGCATCGTCGGCAACGATGTGATCAGTCTTGTCCTCTCCAGGATGTAAAATCACAATCTCGTCAAATAGATTTTTTGCAAGGCAGTATTTCTGTAATGTCTCATCGAGATCGAACTCATGTTTTGTGAGAAGACAAATTTTCTTATGAGCATATTTACATTGATAGAGAAACTGCAGTGCGATAATGTTAATTTTTTCATTGATGATAATTGTATCATCGAAATCAATGTATACTTTTGTGTAAGTGAAATCAGCTTTATATCGGTTTAGCATTCTGCGATCAAGCGTGATAGGATAGTCATTTTTTAGAATCTTTACATCGATGTCGAGCGCGTCGAATATCGTGAGTAAGGCAAAATTAACTCCAATTTGACGATAAAGACCCATAGTACTTGCCTGGCGAACTGCAAATTCCATGAGTTTATATTTACCTGTGCTATCTTTTTTTACTTGAAAAAACCACGCGCCTCGAATAGCAACCTTTGTATTTATTGTTTCGGCAATTGTCTGAATATCCTGAGTGACCGGACGAGACTCTGTCCTAAAGGAAATGCCAAAATCAATTCTTGCTCTAGTCCTTGGTCCAATAAAACGCAACTGGCCATGTCGATCGGTAAAACAATCAACACTCAGCTCCTCGCCTGGTAAATATTCGTAAGCAACTAAGTCAGGTTGCTTACTGGTTTGTTCCTGCAGCTCTTCATATGTATGAACTAAACAAGTGCCTTTCCCGCCTTGTCCCTGATTTGGCTTGAGGAAAATAGGATACTCAAGATTCTGATATGGCGGTAAATACTGCTTTGGCAGGAAATCATAAGCTTGAAAAAGCTCGTAGGTGAGGATCTTCTGTCGAGCTATCCTTGTGCTTTCGTATGGAGAAGTCAAAATTTTTGCTGGATATTTATCCCGGTGTTTTGCCAAAAATTCAGTTACTGAGTCATGTGTTGGCATGACCATATCGATTTTTTGCTCTTTTAATAACTCGGTGAAGTGGTCATTAAATTTTTCGTCGGAGATTTGATATGGACCCTCGAAGTAATGCTCGGAATCATATAAGTAGCTCGCGTGATCAGACTTTCCCGAAGCTCCAAATATTTCTACGTGGAGGTTATGACGAAGCGAGTGATAAATTTCAAAAGCAATTTCTGAGCCAGCCGGGAAGAGGAGTACGCGAATTTTTTTATCTATTTGAGCGGGCATATGGGATTATTATTCGAGAATGTATTCTTGGAGTAAGTCCTTTAGCGCTTCCTGACTATTAAACATCATAACATCTATAATAGAGAGATAGGGTACATGTTCTTTATTAAACTGTTGGTAATGATGTGCTTGAGTTCGGAGAAATTGGAGCGCAACGCCATTTTTAAGGAAATGCTCTTTTGTATATAATTCTGTTCCACCAATTGGATTAATATATTGATTTGCTTGGAGTGCTTTGCAAATAGCCAATACGCGCTCGCTTGATTTTAGCGTATGGTCGACTGGAACCTGAGAGGAAATGATAAGAGGGGTGGGGATGTGGAGATATTCTTTGATGAGTTGCAGGCTGTTAAAAAGAAATTCAAAAAGATTGACCGAATCTTGTTTGAGTATCTTTTCAACCAGAGTATATGTAGGAATGAAGTAAGGGGCTTTCTGATAAGAGGATTTGAGTCTGTTTAATATACTACTTCGTTCCTTTATCCAATTATCAGCTAAGCAACGGTCGCGTATATCGAGATAATCAGAATCTTTCTTTATCGCTAGAGAAATAGTTTCAATTTTTCCATTGAGGAGGATACGGTTACGATTGATCCACCCCTTCTTGGTATATTGAATGTTGTCGTAAACCACAAATTCATCTACAGCATTCATCAGCTGAAAATATCCGATATAAGGGAAAAAATAGGGCTGCATGATTGCTATTTTCATCTGAATGGATTCCTATGTAAGCATTCTTTTAAGACTGCTAATGATGCGTGTAAAATCACTATCACTTAAATCATGGTATAAGGGTAGACAAAGAACCTGTTCGCTAATTTTAGATGCAACCGGAAGCTGCGCTGCTTTAGTTGTCGCCAGATTTTCGTAGAGTGGAATTTTACTTATGAGTGGATAAAAATATCTACGAGAAAAAATATTGTCTTTTTTTAATTCCTCATAAATATAATCTCGCGTATGAATACAATGTTCTGTATCAATAACAATCGGGAAGTAGGCGTAATTATTTTGTACGCCTTCCTGGTCTTCTAAGAAATGCAAGCCAGGTATATCAGATAGTGCTAGACGATATTTTTCTACAATTCTTTTTCTGGCTTCTATATATTTAGCAACATATTTTAGTTGAAGTAGTCCATATGCAGCTTGCACTTCGTTCATTTTGGCATTAATGCCGGGACCAATTATTATTGTCTCATCTTCAAAGCCAAAGTTTTTTAGGTGATCAATCCTATTTTTCATTTCTTCACTATGGGAAATGATCGCACCACCCTCAATTGTATTAAAAACTTTCGTCGCATGAAAGCTTAGGACAGAAAGGTCGCCAGCATTTAATACAGAAATACCATCTTGCTTCACATCAAAGGCGTGGGCGGCGTCGTAAATGACCTTGAGATTATGCTTTTTTGCTATCATGTCGATTTCCTTTGTCCTGCATGGGTAACCATAAATGTGCACAGGCATGATCGCGCTTGTTTGAGGTGTAATAAGTTCCTCAGTTTTATTAGGATCAAGTGTAAAATGAGTTGATTCAATATCAGCAAATATTGGAGTTATTTTGTTCCACCAAAGTGCATGCGTTGTTGCGACAAAGCTAAATGGGGTAGTAATAACTTCACCTTGGATATCAAGTGATTGCAGTGCAGTCATCAAAGCAAGTGTTCCATTGCTAAATACAGATACAAATGGAACATCCAGATGTTTAGCGAGGGCTAGTTCAAATTGTTGATGGAATGGTCCATTATTTGTTAGCACTCGATTCTCCCATATCGTTTTTAGCTCAGCAGTAAATTCTTCAAGTGGCGGGAGTGCTGGTTTAGTTACATAAATTGGTTGTTGGTTTGAGCTCTGCATATTAGTTTTCGACTTTCGCAAAGAGTACACTTTCTTCACCGTAGATTGAATAGTGGTCAAAATAAAACTTATAGCCCAAGTTTAAGCTTTCAATATAGGCAGGAATGTGCTTGCAATCACTTGGTTTATGGTAGACGCAAATAGACAACACAGGCCGAAATTTTTTTATTACATTTTCAGCACCTTTTAATGCCTCGAGCTCTGATCCCTCTATATCCATTTTAATAAAGTTAACGTTTTCAAGTGTATTTTGTTCAGCAAAATCATCAATTGAGATTGTATGATAAGTAGTTGATGCTTCATCTACACCAGTAATAACTTTGTTTCCTGGACCAAGGTTGTTGCAGGTTATAGGCTCGTTGCTTTTCGACCATACGGGTTTTTCCACCATGGTAATTTGTTTTGCATATTCTGGGTTTAGAGAAAGGTTTTTTCTCATTACCTCGAGGTTTTCAGGTAGGAATTCAAAACTGTACACTTTTCCATTTTCTTTAACCCTTTCAGCGAAATACATAGCCGTTTCGCCCCAACACGCTCCAGCATCAATAACAACGTCGCCTGGCTTAGCTGCAATAAGTGTGCCATTATATTGGTATTGCGGCTGTACAAAGCTACTAAAAATGCTTGGGCTTATCGAGTATGCTTTTCCCTTATATCCATATTGCTCAAGATCAAACAAAAATAATTTCCAGTCTAAAAAGTTTGGTGAGAGAAAATCGTCTTTATTAGCAACGCTTTTTTCAATGTCTTCAATCCTCTTAAAGTAGTTACCGTCATTTAGCGGGAGCTTTACTTTACGACTTCCCAACAATCTGAACGTGAGTACTTGTATTAACAGTTCTCTAGAATAGTCGTCGCTAAGTCGATCATAAAGATAATGAAAACTGTCGATTAGTATTTTTTTTCTTTTGAGAATTAGATTGAACAATCCAATTCTGTATGTGAAATCCGATAATATTTCTAATAACCAGACTTTGAATTTCTTTTTTTTAAACCGTATTTGAAGAACATTATCTTGATAATTATTAGGAAAATTCTTTTTTATTGATATATTTAACTCTTCATTAAATGTGTTCATATTCTTACCTTTTTTCATTTACGAGTAACTCGCTGTTTTGTTGAATGATATGTGAGTAAGTCCCAGAATCTTTTATGTGTCCTTTTTCGATGAAAAACAAGTTATCACAATTCTCTACTGTACTGAGACGATGCGCCACGATGATAATGGTTCTATCCCGTTTGAGGTTTTCAATTGCATCAATAATATATTTTTCAGTTTGATTATCAAGCGAGGATGTCGCCTCATCCATTACTAAGACCTCTGGGTCATGATAAAGCGCTCGGGCAATACCGATGCGCTGTCTCTGTCCACCGCTTAAGCGAACACCTCGTTCACCAACCATTGTGTTCACTCCTTGCGGTAGGGAGGCAATGAACTCTTCTAGCTGTGCCATTTTAATAGCACGAGAAACCTGTGCATCATTAATTTCATTGTCGTTTAGTCCGAAGGCGATATTATTACGAATAGTATTATCAGCCAGGAAAATAGTTTGCGGGATATAGCCGATATTTTTTTGCCAGGCTGCCATAGTATTTTTTATATCTTTTCCATCAACGAGGATTTGCCCCGAATCAATTGACAGTAGTCCGAGGATAATATCCACTATGGTGCTTTTTCCAGCTCCAGAAGGGCCAACAAATCCGATTGCCGCACCTTTTGGAATAGTGAGACTAACATCTTGCAGCACTTGTTTCTCACTGCCTGGGTAGCGAAAATATACCTTTTGAAGACTTAAGGTCGATGAGATGGAAATCTTTTTATTGTCAGAGTTTGTGTGTATTGGAGTTTCAATTTTACTCAACTCAGCAATATCATCATGGATTGAGTTTAGCGTATAAGTGTAATAACGAATCACATTACTATTACTCACAACCTTATCTAAAGAGGGCATAAGTTTAAATGTGGCAACGCCGAAGAGACTTAGTACTGGTAAGATCGACTCTACACCACGTCCTTGCCACACGAGTACTAAGGCGACTAAAAGCATGCCTGCCACCGCAACGGTTTCAATAACGGGCCGGGCGCTCATCTTAAAAATGTTTTTGTATGTTTCAGCTTTAGCGTAAGTATGGATCGATTGAGTAAACGCATTAATAAACCAAGATTGTCGATTCTTTACGAGTATTTCCTTTATACCACCAACACCTTCATTCACGCGACGAATCATAGTTTCTCGTTCAATCAGAGATTCAGATCCGAAGTGTTGAATCTTTTTTTTGACTAAGCGAAGGAAAAAAATACCACTTGATCCGACAAAGAAAAGCACTATGAGTGTATTGAGTGGCTCAACCGCAAAAAGAAAGATACTAATACTAATGATCATGATTGATTCCATGACCACCACCAGCAAGGGGAGCATGATGTAGTGTACGAGTAAGGTGGTTTCTCCAGTTACATTACGCACAAGGCGAGCTGAATTATTATTAAGGTGATAAATATAAGGCGCCCGCATGTATGAATTAAAGAGCCGAGATGATATTGCGCTGAATCTGCGATAAACGAAATGCGATTGGATATACTGAAACGAAATAATATAGGCATTTTTTAAAACAAAGAGCACAATGAGAAGAATCGACCCGTAGGTAAGTAAGCCTTTTGCATCCGTAATATTTGCACGTTGTAGTATTGGGGCAAGCCAGGTGATTTGAAAAAGAGTATCAGGATTAGAAACCGTTGAAATGAATGCAAGAATTAGACTAATCCCGATAACTTCTAAAATCGCTGCAATGAGCATTAAAACAAAAATGCCAAAGATTTTTTTCTTATCACCTGGTGGCAAAATCACCTGAAGCTTCTGTAGAATTTCTTTCATACTAACCCTTCTTTTTTATGCTTAACCAAGTATATACCAACTTCTGCAGAATGTTATTCGGAAGAAGACAAACATATTTGTAGAAAAGATGGCGCTTCAAATCAAGACGATATCTATTTTCCTTTAGAAAATGTAGATAACTTCTCCGGTAGGCGTGGTAATTTCGTCGTGCATTGTTATAAGCAGCGTATTCCTGTTTCTCAGATATTTTGTCGTGGATAAATTTACTTTGAATTGAGACGAGACAGGAATATTTGCTCTGTTTTAAATGTAGACCTTTCTCCAGATCCTCAAAGCCGATAAAATAATTCTTGTCCCAAACGATAATATCCTCAAGTTCTTTTCGATAAATCATTGCCCCCGCGGCAACATCATCAAGCTCTATAAAATCAAGGTCTGATTTTTCTGGATCGATATGAGGTCGCTCTATTTTAATTTCTTTTTTTGATAGAATAATATTGCGTCCACCTGTCCACCAGAAGCTCCCATCAATTTTATAAATTGAAAATCCAATAGCGCCAATCGTAGGATTTTCTGCAAATTTTTTAAATACGGGGACGTCCCAATCTTTATTTACATACATGTCATCATCAAGCATGAGGATGAAGGGTGTCTCAATATTTTTTACAATTTCGTGTCGAGCAGGGGAGCAGCCGATATTTTTTGTGTCAAAGATAACCGTAGTATCGCTACGCTGATTAATACCATCTAGATACTCCCTGATTCCATCATCCTCGTATCCGTTGTTATACACACGGAGAAGAAATGCAGTACGGGTATTTTGAAAAAGAGCATCTATTGTTTTTTGGAGCTGCTCAAGCCTTCTGTAGTGAACTATACAGACAGTGAGTAGGGGATGTTTTTGAGCATCCTGGGTCATGTTATTTTTTTATGAAAAACATTTCAAATGAGCGTTTTTCTTCCAGCAAGCGCGGATCGCTCTTTAATTCAGCCATAGTCATTTCCTCAACAGTGGTTTGTCCTAGCTGCTTCCGAAGATAGTTATCTCGCGAGATTGCTTTATGTATAGTGAAACCGCTTTCTTCCAAAATGGTAAGCAAATTCAACATTTCTTCCCTTGAAACCAGCTTTGGATGCAGCTCAATAAAAAGTTTTAAAGGGCCAGGCTTAGCAAGGAATTGTTTCATCCCATAAATAACTCGACATTCATAGCCTTCTATGTCCATTCGGATAAAGTTAACCTTTGGTTTATCTGCTAAGAAGGCATCAATGGTAGTTGTCTCTACCATAATTGAGGTTCTCTCTTCATCATTTTCGCTCGGAAGGAAGCTGTGCAGGTTAGAATCCTTACTTAGGAAAAATTCTGAGTGACCGACTTTATCGCTGACCGATAGTTTACGGACATCAACATAATTTTGCAGTTCATTTAACTCCACATTTTTTTTAAGTAGCTCGTAGTTACTAGGATCTGGCTCAATTGCGTAAATTTTACCTTGGCCTTGTAGTCGACTCGCTTCAAGTAAAACGTAGTAGCCAATATTTGCGCCGGCTTCAAAAATTTCGTCTCCAGGCTCGATAAAGTCTAGCATTACCTTAGAGGCCTCAGCTTCGCGATTATGATCTAAAGCGAGCTGTTTAAAAATATTATTCTCCTTGATGTCTAATCCAACACGATTAAGATAGAGAACAATTTTCTTTCCATACACTTGTACGGATATTTGGCCATTTAGGTGAATTGCTTTAATAAAAGTCCAACGCAGATTTCGCCAGGCAAGGATGAATAGCAGTTTTATCTTTTTCATAGTTTAACTCCGTAAGGTGTGAATAGTTGATTATATTGATGAAATACAGTTGTCCAGCTAAATTTTTCAAGCACGCGTTTGCGGGCAAGTTGACCTAAGCGTTGAATCTCTTCACTGGAGGTGGTGAGATGACGCAGCGCTTCATTGATACTTGTTTGGTTTTTTGCTTCTATGGTAATACCGGCCTCACCCATTGTTTCTGCTGCTCCACCCGAACTGCTGGTGATTATAGCGCAGCCCGCGCTCATCGCCTCAAGTAAGGCGACACTTGCGTTTTCCTTAGGTGAAACCAAACTATAAATGGCAGCGGATTCAAGAAGTTCTTTGTATTCGTGGCTAAGATTATCAAGCCAACCATGAAAAACTATTTTACTTTTTGCGTTACTTGCTAGCTTTTGAAGTTCTGTCATCATAGGACCATCACCAGCAATGTGTAATTCATATCCCAAGTTTTCTTTTGCCATTGCATTTATCAAATACTGAAAACCTTTTCTTGGTAATAATCGTCCAGTGGAAAGAATGATTTTTTTCTTTTCTTGTGGCACAAACTTCTTTTCATCTATGCCGTTAGGAATGTAATAAATTTTACTATGTAATGCAGAATTAATATTCTTTTCAATGAGGGTTCCTAGATATTTTGAGGGAACAATAATTTTATCACTATTATTGCTTACCAAGCGGAGTATTGGGCCGGTAAATTTGTGAAGAAGCTTAAATCTATCATCGTTGAAGCCAGGAACATCACTACCGTGACTGGTAACGACATAAGGCAATTGATATTTTTTTTTGAGCCACCATGAAATAATTCCACTAGGTATTAAAAAATGCGTATGATTAACGTCATATTTTTCTTTTTTTAAATGGTTTGTGAAAAAGAAAAAAGCGGAGATGATGAATGTGAATTGTTCCCATGGCGTACATATCTCTTTTTTTGCTCGAACTGAACGGAGTCGAAAGATCCGCATACCGTCTTTTTCTTCATATCGAGGGAGGGTTTTATAGCCCATTGTGACAACAGTGACTGAATGGCCATTTTGCACAAATCCTCGAGCTAGCTCGTAGCTAAGTGGACTAGCGCCACCACCAAGAGGTGGAAACTCGTAATTAAGTAACAGTATTCGACTCATGAATTTTCTCTACGCGATGTGGTAATTGAACGTATGGTGTAGATTTGCCGTTTGCCGTTGTAGTAAGTCTTGATAGCAATATCACCCAGGAGTCCAGAAATAAATAATTGGATGCCAGCTAGGATCAGAAAAACAGAAATCAATGGCCAGATGCTGTTTTGGAGTGAGATAATTCCCATTAGTCGAGCAATGGCAAGGTAAAGTCCTAAGACGAGACCAGCGGCTCCAGCCAATATGCCAAGACCGCCAAAAAGATGGAGAGGACGGCTAGAGTATTTTCGCCAAAACCAGACGCTTACCATATCGACAAAACCTTTTATCACGCGGCGCCAGTTGTATTTTGTTCGGCCAGTGGTTCGAGCGCGATGATTAACGACTATTTCGCCGATGCGGAAACCTTTCCACGCTAGAATTGCCGGTATGAAACGATGAATTTCACCGAAGAGGTCCAAGTCCTCGAAGCATTCTCTTCGATATGCTTTGAGCGTGCAGCCAGAGTCTTTAATTTTATCTGCTACTAGAAATCCGCGAAGGAAGTTTGCTCCACGAGACAAAAAGCGCTTCGAAAAAGTGTCTTTTCGGTTTTTTCTCCACCCAGAAACCACATCATACCCCTCTTCAATCTTCGCATAAAGTCCAGGTATGTCTGCTGGATCATTTTGTCCATCACCGTCCAGGGTAAAAATAATTTCCCCTTGAGCATGTTTAAAACCAGCGTCCAGTGCAGCGGTCTGTCCAAAGTTTTTTCGCAAACGGATAATCGTAATCGGATGTAGAGATTGTAATTTTTCAAATGTGCCGTCTCTGCTTCCGTCGTCTACAAAGATAATCTCAAAAGGTTTTTGCATCGTCTGCATGATCTGAAGAATCTCAGCATGAAGACTAGCCACAGCCTCGACTTCGTTATAGACCGGTACGACGACTGAAAAAAATGCTTTAGTGGTTGTTATTTCATTCATACGCGATAACGTTTATACCATTCATAAAAATGTTGGAGACCGCTTTCGATTGCGGTGCTTGGATCGTAACCAAGCAGTTTTTTTGCTTTCGTAATATCCGCAAAAGTTTGTTGCACATCACCCGGCTGGGGACCCTGTTGGTCAACAATAGCCGTTTTTCCAGTTACTCGTTCTACTGTTGCGATAAATTCATTTAATGAGATCGTATGAGAGTTACCTAGATTAATAATTTCGTAACCAATATCAGCTTGTAGACTTGCGAGAATTCCAGAGATAATATCCTCAATATAGGTGTAATCTCGGCGCGTTTCTCCGTTGCCAAATTTTGTAATAGCTTCGCCACGATGCACTTTATCAACGAAGAGGTAGGGCGCCATATCCGGCCGTCCTTTTGGTCCATATACGGTAAAAAAGCGTAGACAGGCCACACTCATGCCGTGCAATGCATGATAAGTGTAGCTAAGTAATTCACCAGCTCGCTTTGTTGCCGCATAAGGTGATATCGGTGTATCAACAGCATCTGTTTCACTAAAAGGGGTTTTTTCTTGATTACCGTAGACCGAAGAGGAGGAGGCAAAAATAAATTTAGGGATTTGAAAAACCCGAGCAAGCTCAAGCATTTGCACAGTGCCATTTACATTTACATCAGTATAAAGGGTTGGTTTCGCAATTGAAGGCCGCACTCCCGCCCGAGCGGCAAGGTGAATAATGGCGTCAATTGGTTGTGAATATTTTTGCAGAAATGTTTTTATTTCTTCTGGTTTACGAATGTCGCATTGAAGAAAGGAGTATTCAGAAAATTCTTTGAGCTGCGTTATATTTTCTTGCTTTTGGGTAACAGAATAGTAATCATTCAGATCATCAATCCCAATGACGCGATGTCCTTGTGCTAAGAGGGTGGTGGAGAGGTGTGATCCAATAAATCCTGCGGAACCGGTAATAAGGTAGTTCATGGAAGGGGCTGAGGAATCGCAGTGCTGAGCAGAAGCAGGCGTCCTGAAAATTTACGTAAATAATGAGAAAGGGGTATACTGCAAGGGAGATTTATACTAACGTTATGCAATTTCATCCTTTTCAATCAGCGAAAACATCCTGGATATTTTTTATACAACGCTTTTTTATCATTAGCGCGGTGGTATCAGCGTTAGGTTTTTTACTAGAACTTGTCCTGCCTGGATTCATCATTTATACAATACCGCTTATTTGGTTGCTTATGCCTTTTATTTTGGCGACACTAGGACTTATGCTTATTCAGTAGAGCGAGTGATTGAGACGTCAACTTTTTGCAGGCGATATTGAGGGGATCCCAGGCGAGTATCAGCGCTATAGCGTATTTGCAGGCCATTGTCTTCGTTGAGGAAGCTTTTATCAAAGTAGAAATCGCGATTCAGCAAGTATCTTCCATTCACCGGATTTTGTTTTTCGTAACGTGCTAAGACGTATTCTATTGAAGTATCTTTGGTAGTATCGGCAGTGAGACGACGAGTTGGGATAGTAAAAGGGTTAAAATAAGCAAATGCATCAAAAGCAATAACAGCGCTTTTATCTATTTCAATAAGTGCATGATTGGTACCTAATTGAATACTGTGTGGATTTTTTGCTGTAGCGAGGTTAGGGAAGCTGTAGTGCACTGAGCTGCCAACTTGTCGGTCAGAAGCGAGTGTTATCTGGTGACCATCTAAACTGATATTTTGTGCGCTGGCGTCAATATGCCAGGCAGGAAAATCAATATTTTGAGAATTTGTGTATAGAGTTAGAGGATTTGCGCTGCTGTTATACACGTTATCAACAAGCAACGGGGAGCTTGCTAAAACAACATATTGTTGATTTGTGCTTAGTTTTGACTGAATATCTGGATTATCAACCTCAACTCGATACATTCCAGGATTAAGCCCCTCGAGGGTAAAATCTATAGCACGAAGTGGGGTTCGAACTTTAGAGGCGCTTACTACGCCATCATCTGGAAGCGTGGTGACATATATTAGCTCACCAGATTGATCAAAAACGTTTATTTCGGTCGGATCTGGTCCTTCGTAAAAATTAAGCTCCTGTACATCTAGGTGAATATGAAGAGAGCCGCTTTCCAATAGCAGGGTATAGGTTGTATAAGGTCCCTCGAGATAGGGTAGGGAACTTTCTAATTGCTTTTTTTCAGGAAGATTAGCGAGAAATTCGCTCTGGAGCACTGGATTGAGAGCGGCATGAAAAGTGGCAATTACAGGCGTTTCTGCATCAGATTTCGGTGGGTTTTTGTAGAAATCCTGTATGGATGCGTAGCTTGGGTTTCGTTGCCACAG
Organism: Candidatus Nomurabacteria bacterium; assembly: GCA_023898465.1. Taxonomy (NCBI): domain Bacteria; phylum Candidatus Nomuraibacteriota; species Candidatus Nomurabacteria bacterium. The sequence continues at coordinate 460,886 of CP060223.1, read as the reverse complement.
AGTAACGCCGTCCTGGGTGATTGAGCTCCACTCTAGAGCTTCGAGCTGGGCGGAGTATATTGGCCCTAGGTCATAGCTAATTCCACTGGGGTGGACGAGTGAAAGCTCTAAACTATCGAGGTGTTTGGGATCAAATTCAGTTGAAACGCTGAGATGATTTTTTTCGCTTAACTGCAGTGTTTCTGGTATTTTTAGCCAAATATTGGTCTCGGGCGTCGTTATGGTATGACGTTGAATCGCGTACTGCTTCCCGTTTGCAGGGTTCTCGCCAATTTCTGTAGTTTCATTGATGGCTGGAAGAGCTCTGAGCACCTTATCATTTGCAGGAAAATCAAGGGAAAAACTAAGATTTTGACCAAAAAACGCAAGGTTTTTGTTTAGCAAACCCAATCCAAATACAATAAAAAAGCCAATTACTATAGAAATGAGGTAGCGACTGGCCTTCTCTTGTTTTTCTGACATTTTTTGGCAAAAAAAGGATAAAAGTTCAGGCTAGAGTATACTAAAAATTGGTCATTTTGAAAAGTAAGAAAAACGCGCCTCCAAGTTGCTGGCCTGAAGGCGCGTGAAAGTGCGATGTATGCTGGAATAGCCCCTCCAAGCTATTGACACAGCTCAGTTTCAACGAAGAAGACCTCGTCGAAGTTGAAGGTTCCGACAGATCCCGGCGGTACCTTTACCCCGAATTTCGGGTAGGTGCTGAGGTCGCCGGAGTTGATTGTGAAGGGTTCACTTTGGAATTGATGCCACTGCCCGTCTGCGGTTGGGTTGCTCACGAGGGCGTTCAGACTTCGTTGACCAGTTGAAACACTACTCTTGAACAGTGCCCACTCGAACGGAGCCGTGGAGGTGGTGTTGTACCAGAAGCCGATTCGGTAGAGTTGTCCTGGCGTGATCTGATCGCAGTTGGTGCGAGTATAGATCATCCAATCATCTCCATCAGCGTTCACAATACGTACGTAGTGTGAGTTGCTTCCAATGCCTCCAGGCGGCCAGCTATAGCTTGAACCTCCATGAGGGTCAGCCGTCCATCCGTCAGGCACACTATTGCCGTCGTCGTCTCGGTTGAAGCTGAGGTTGCAGTCGGTTTCGAAGCAGAATTCCACCGTGGCCATTCCACTCACGTTTCCGACCTTATCCAAGGCTCTGACGTAGAAGACGTTGGTGCCCGGGTGAACGCTTTGACTCCCATTCACTTGTACCGAAGTACTAGTCGTGGAGTTCGGTGTAGATCCGTTGATTTGCCACTCGTAGAGATCCAGTCCACTACCCACGTCGCTCGAAGCATCCCAGTCAAAGAAGAACGAGTTGGTGCTCGTGCAGTCTGACGGGTTCACGCTCAAGTTCGGCGGGACCTGCGGCGCGTCGGCGTCGACATAGATAAGGAAGTTCATCTCCCCCCATCCGTCGATTCCGATGTCTGCTCCGTGGAAGGGGCGGAAGTACACTACTTCACCGTCAAGGTCAGTTGGAACATTTGGTGTTCGTGCCTGGAAGGTGAATGTTGCAGTTTGACCAGGAGCGACTGTCCCTTCGTCAAACGAGGTTACTCGTTGAGTGTTGCAGGATGCAGGGCACCCAATCCAATCTACTGGCTCAAGCCAACAGTTTTTGGGTGTGCCGTTCTGAAACACCGATCGTAGTTCAACGTAGTTATTCGTACCAACGCCTCCGCTATCAATCCACGTTGCCGTTCCCGTATTTCTGAATCTCGCCAAGTATGATTTGATGTCGCCAGGCTTGGTCCAGAATGGCGGGGCAGCGGGTGGATCTTGACCAGCAGGAGAACAGAGGTAGGGTGTGCCTAAATAGCCAGTCTCGTAGTTGTGGCCACTAGTCAAATCGCCTATGAATTCATCGCTTCGGAAGAATCGAAATTCTCCACCCGCGGTCACATCCCTAGCCCAGATGTGTTCGGCAACAATTGATGTGCTACTTGAAGCGCCTATCTGAGGGTTTCCAGTGTGCAGACCAAAGTGTACATGATCACCGTAACAATTTCCTGTACAGCCTTCAAGCGCAACAGGCATCCCTGTTGTTATCTGCTGTCCATCAGAAACAAGAAAGCTCTTGCAATGCCCAAGGAGAACAAAAGTGTTGTCTCCAACGTCGATGTTTACGTGTTTTCCGAATCCGGATTCACCTTCATCATGCAGATAGACGGTTCCGGATACTGGGGCGTACAACGTTTCATCGCCATTGTTGATCGTGTCTAGATCGATGTCGTAACGTGTTGAAGTGTACTGATGTGAGTACTCGCCATTGGCACCTTGCGTACATTTGTGAACGGTCCCTTCAGCAAAGGGAAGCTGAAGATTTGGTTGTACGGCAAAGGCACTACTCGCAAGAGCCAGGAGTAGGACCGAGAGAATCCATCTCATCCCTCACCTCCCATCTGTTGGCGCGACAACGCGGAGATTCACGTCTTCGTAACCTTTTTGGCGAGCTTTGACCGTCCAAGTGAACGGTGCATTACTCCCGCTGGGGTCGACGAGAGTGAAGCTGTTCAGCCCACGCTCCACGTACCATCCGCCGCCGTGCGCTCCATAGAAGGTCGCGTTGACTTGCATAGGATGCTCATCAGAAACGACCACGGTCGCGAGGAAGCGTTCAGACAGCTCGACTTGGGCTCGGCCGTTTTCCAGCTGACTTTCGCCGCTGGCAGAGAACCAAGCTTCGGCCGATTCCTCAGCATTCAAAGCCAGAGTGCCGTAAGGTGTTTCCACAATACGGTTTTTCTGACCAGTGACGCAGAGGTCGCCGTTGATACGGACAGGTCCCACCAAGAGCAGATCGCCTCCGTTCCCCTGGAACTCAACACGGTCTGCACCGCTTGGGTCCTTGAGACGAAAGAGAGATCCGCCGCCAGTAGTGTAGGCGATCTGGTGCCCGGCCAGGTAGTACTGACTTGAATTGGTATTCCCGTTCACATCGAGTGTGAATTGCGGATTGGTGGTGCGAATACCGAGCCCGTTTGCGTTGTAACGCATAAGCTCGGCGCTTCCGGCATACCCAAAGGTGAGCGTGTTGGTCGTGTTTGCCGGCACACCTATGAAGGCGTCCTGCAGCGTGTGCGTACGGAAGCCCATGTAGGTTTGCTTTGTGACGTCGTTCGTTCGGTCGATGTTGAAGATGTTTCCAGCCCCCGCGTTGACCGGGTTCACCACGTGGAGCTGTGAAATTGGACCATCCGTACCAAGCCCAAGGTAGCCTGACTTCGTGAGATAGACCTTTGTGAGATCTTCATGCTTCAAGTTCATGAAGTACCCACTAGTAGTTCCAGTGGTGTTCATGTAGATGCCAGCGCCAGTTCTGTAGGCCAAGCGCACGTCTGAGCTGCTGCTTCCATCACTGTTTGTGAATCTGGCAGCCCAATCTATGCCTTGTCCTTCAACATGTAGGGGCTCGTTTGGATTCTCCGTCCCGATCCCCACAAACCCAGAATTGGTGTTATGGATATCGTTGCCGTTCGCTGCCCAGAATCCACTACCACTATCTCCGCCATTTCCGGCCGAATCAGCATAGACTGCGTGTTCAGATAGCTTGGCGCGGAAGGCGTAGGGGACAGAAGCGAGCTCGGTGCGTGATTGCAGAGTGTCACCCTGCACAACGACGCTGAGATAGAGGGTTTCGATCTCATCGAGGTTGCTGGGAAGCGGCGTGATCCGGCCGAGGTATGACTGCATGAGTCCGTCCTGGACCGCGAGACCGGTTTGTACTTCTTCCCAGAGGCTGGTACCGCCACTTGCCTGATCGTAGAGCAGGAAGGTGACGTTGTAGCTGCCGTTGGCTGCCTGTCCACCATCTTCCAAGTAGCCCTGGTAGGTGAGCAGGTTTGGCACAGAAGCAAAGACGAGCGTGGCACAACAAAGCGCCACCAAAATACAGAGACTCTGGAACTTCAACATGATCTCATCTCCTTCTACTTAGCGGATAACCGCCAGCTTTTTGGTTGCCCTGTTGTTTTTGCACTGAATTTGGCACCAATAGATGCCATTCGCCAGCGCCTTTCCACTGTCGTCTCGTCCATCCCAGATAGCAACCTGTGGACCGGATTGCATCTCGCCTGAGACCAGTGTGCGTACTCGACGCCCGGTGACGTCATAGATTGCCATGGTAAGGGGCGATTTCTCTCCATTGATCCCAGGGACATTGAAGTGAATCAGACCGGATTGACCAATCGGATTGGGTTGAATGTTCGAGAGGCTTAGGCGGTGTGCCTGAGTTTCAGGTCCTCCCACTGCCGAGGTGTCATGGTTCCGAGGAATCCACGGCCCTTCGATCAGTACCCAAGTAGTATCGGCATGTTGGCTAAGGTCAGCCCATCCGATGACGCTCACCAGACGGTATTGCGCTGATTCACTCATACCATTACCTGGCATGAGTGTCCCATGGCGCAGCGTGAGCTGTGCCAAGCTCGGTGTTGCCAAGCCAAAGCTAAGCAACATCAGCAAAAAACTGAGCGTTTTCATGCATCCTCCCAAACGCGCAACTTACGCTTCGTTAGTTTAGATTGTCAACGTGCGTGCCTCATGTGAGTACTTTACTCAACATGAATACAGCGGCCCCTTTGTCAGGTCGCCACCGTCACGCAGAAATTAGCAAATCCCTCTATTTTGTCAAGCAGTTTTAAGCTGTCGTCGGAGGAAAAATGAGTTTATCCCATACCGTAGTGCAAAGGTGACCACTGTTGCCCAGGCAGCACCGATCATCCCAAGTTGCGAAATCAGCCAGTAATTCAAGACAATGTTGACTAGGGCTTCAATAAGTACTGTATAAAAGTTAAATTTTACCTTACCTAAACTTAAAAGCGCGGTATAGTTGACCATGGCCAATGAGCTGAAAAAGAGTGAGAGGATCAGAACCTGAAAGACCTTTATTCCACTCTCGTAGTCTCTTCCAAAGAGTAAGGGATAAGCGTGGGAGCCAGGAGAAAAGTAAGGCGCAGAGTGGCAGCATCAGCATGGCCATTTTGTGCTGATCCGTTTGATGCTCTGTTGTAATTGATTCGTATCAGCAGATTGTTCCGAGAGATATGGAAGCGCAGTTTGCATGATGGCATTTGGAAGTATCCAAAGTCCTCGGATGAAAGCGCCATCACACTGTAGATTCCCACATCAACCGCATCGCGAGTGAGTAAACTAATCATGACGACATCAGCAGTTACTACAACAACTTGGAATTGATTGGCCAGCATGGCGTACCAGCCAAAAGCAAAAAGCTTGCGCATTTTTTCTTTTACATACGATGGCTCCACCAGCCTTGGGGTAGTCGGCTCAGTAAAATAAGCGTCACAAGTGCCATACCAATAGCGAATCCGTAGAGGTATCCTGAATATCCAGCGTAAAGAAGTCCACCTAAGGTAAGGACAACAAGTACAAGCCGCTGGGCTAATTCATACCATGCTTTTTGCTTGATTCTTTTTCGGCCATGTTCCCAGTGCACAACTATGCCAAAAGCGTCGCAAGGGGATCAGCCAAACCATCCAACGTAACGCTGCTTGCGCTGTCGCATCGCCAATTAAGTTTGGTATAAAGCTTAGTCCAAAAGCCAGAAGGGCTGTGAGCAAAGAAGTGAAAAGAATTCCGTAACTGGCATGACTAAGCAGTGATTTTTTCTCCTCCTCGTCATTTGGCTCGGCAATATATTTCAACATCGCCATGGCTAAGCCAAAATCACCTAAGAGGATGAGAAAGTCCAGTACGGAATGAATGAGGCGAATATGCCCGACCGATTCCGTGCTGAGCACGCGGACAAGCACAAGTGTAACCACAAAGCCAGAGATTTGGACAATACCGGAACTGCTTAATAGGTGCAGCATCCCAGTGCGAAAGGCTAAGGTAAAATCCTTTTTTGCGTCAGTATATAAGTTTTGGAGTTGCGGATTTGGGAGTGGCATTCGGTATCATCATAGTGGCTAAAGTGACAAGTCACAATAGGCGTGATCACAAAGGCACGTTGTTTTTATTAATCAGCACGCTAAGTTTGGATTTTTTATAGCGTGACCCCTTGCATTTTTGACCGCTTTTTAGTAGAGTAATTTGTGCCATGAAGGTGGCAATTGTTATTCCTGCATTTAACGAAGCAAAGACTATATCTGATGTGGTGCGCGCAGTCCGTGCAGTCACGCCGGATGTTTTGTTATTGACGATGGTTCTAGTGACGGTAGTGGTCAGATAGCTCAAGCAGCAGGTGCACGGGTGTATCGCCACCTCATTAATCGAGGTCTTGGTGGAGCGCTTGCTACCGGCATTCAGGCTGCCATCCGAGCTGGCGCAGAATACATTGTTACCTTTGATGCTGACGGTCAGCATGAAGCAAAAGATATACTACGCATTATTGAGCCGCTTGAAAAAGGTGTAGCTGATGTTGTTGTAGGCTCACGTATGCTTGTCCGCGATAAGACGCAGCCTAGGATGCCTTTGCGTCGTCGGCTGTATAACGCGATAGGAAATCGGATCACCTTATTCATGTTTGGATTACAGACGAGTGATAGTCAGTCAGGCCTCCGGGAGTTTACTCGACAGGCTGCTCGCACCCTGCATCTGCAGTCAAATCGCATGGAGGTGTCTACGGAAATAATGTATGAGGTGAAGCGGCACGCTTTCCGTCTAAGCGAAGTGCCAATTGCTGCAATCTATACTGAATACTCAATGTCAAAAGGACAGAGTTTTGGAGAGGGTGTAAGAACTTTTTTTCGATTGTTATTACTTCGATTATTGAAATAAGACTATGCTGATACAGATTCTCGTTATTGTGTTTGCCTTCTTCGTGGTTGTACGGACTGCATATCGTTACGCAAAAAGGATATTACTGCCAAAGAATTCTTTTTTGGCTTCTTATTTGGCTGGGCATCAGTGTTATAGTCCTTTTACCTCGATTAACTGAGTATCTTGCTAAATTCCTCGGCGTTGGACGAGGCGTCGATGCTATTCTCTACATCTCGGTCATTGGTTTAGTGTATGCGCTGTTCCGAGTGATGATGAAGATTGAACATTTGGAACAGGAGATAACCACGATTGTCCGCGAGTTAGCACTACGTAAAGAAACGGATAAAAAAGAATAATATGAAGATCCTCATTCTTGCAGAATTTTTCCCATACACAGCAGATCTTGATTTTCGGGGCGGTGTAGAAGCACGCACATATTACTCGGCACTAGAGTTAGCAAAAGAGCATAAAGTAACTGTCATTGCCGCACAAGAAGGACACCTGACTCAGGAACCACTACCTGGTATTGAGGTTATTCGTTGCGGTCCTCGCGTTCTTTCACTCAATCAGGCGGTTTACTGAAGCGCTACATATTTATGCGTAATGTGATTGCAACTGCGCTTAAAAAAGATATTGACGTAGTTGAGGGGACAAATTTCCTGCTTTATCAAGCAGCTATCACTATTGCCAAGAAAAAGAAAATTCGCGCGGTAGCAACCTATCATGATGTGTGGATAGGTGAGTGGCGGGCTAACCTTGGTTTTCTTCTAGTCTCTTCGGTGAATTTGTAGAACGCCGCTTTTTAAAATTCCTTTGGGATAAAGTTATCGCAGTGAGTACCGCTACTCGTGCGAAGCTATTGCGGCATGGTATGGATCCAAAGCGTATTGCCGTAATACCAAACGGAGTTGACTTCACTCGTCTGCCTAAAAACCTTGAACGCTATGATGACCCAACTATTTGTTTTGTTGGCCGCCTAGTGAATTACAAACGTATACCTGATTTATTGGAAGTAGTAGCTGAGCTGCGGAATGATATGCCAAATCTGCAGGTGAAAATTATCGGTAGCGGTCCACAGCAAGCCAAGTTAGAAGCCCTAACTGAGCAGCTGGGTGTTTCGGATCGAGTGCATTTTTCCGGCTTCGTGGAAAAACATGTCGATGTCTTAGAAACAATGGCAAAGAGTCATATTCTCTGTCTCCCTTCCTCAGTTGAGGGCTTTGGGATTGTCTTGGCTGAAGCAATGGCCCTTGGCACGCCTTATGTAAGTAGCGAGTTGCCACCCACCCTCGAAGTTACTGAAAATGGGGTAGGTGGCATTTTATATCCTCCAGGAAATACGCACGCGCTTGAGGACGCAATACGAGCGATATTGAGCAATGATGATTACGCGCGTCAGCTAGGTGAAGCTGGTCAGAACTTAGCCCGTCAACGCTATGACTGGCAGGAAATCGGACAGAAGCTTCGTAGCGTTTATTCGCAACTAGGATGAATATAGCCTTACTTACCGGTACATTTTCTCGCTTTTCTGGAATTGATCGAGTTGTGGCACAACAAGCTGAGTCGCTCAGTGCGGAGGGTCATACAGTGACGGTCGTGTGTCTAGAGGGTGACATGAAGAGTGAGCATTACAAGGTATTTGTGTTGGGTATGCCGAAGTCGCTTTTTTGGCAGCGAGTGTATCGCTTAGGGTTTTTTGCTCTAGATCGAGCAAAAATTCGTTCAGCTATGAAAAGCTTAGGAAAGCAGGATACGGTGTATAGTCATCAGTATCCTCTCAACGCTTTAGCACATGAAATGCAGCGAGAGTGGGGAACTCGCTATGTCTACTACAATCACGGCATTCCACCAGCTAATACTTTTTCTACTTGGACTGAAAAAATATACATCACGATTTTTCGCTGGCTAACGAATCGCTCCTTACGAGATCCGGATGAGATTATTTCTATTAGTCGCTTTTTAGCAGAAGTATGTAAAGAAGAAACAGGTCGCGTCTCGCGTGTCGTACATGACACGGTTGATAAGGAGCGATTTCGTGAAGCGGTTTCGGGTGACGAAATTCGCGCGCATCTGGAGCTGGGTGATGCGCCAGTCCTACTTACTGTTGGGCGCTTATCTCCGCATAAAGGTTTTCACATGCTCTTAAGTGCATTTAGTAAAGTGCGTGAGCAAATTCCGGATGCGCATTTGTTAATTGTAGGAAAAGCAACTTTTGAGAAATATCTTGCGCAACTGAAACGGGCAGCTGGACCACATACGCATTTTATCGGTTTTGTGTCAGACGAAGATTTGCCAAAGTTTTACGCAGCCTGCGATCTCTATGTCACTGCGACACAATGGGAGGGCTTTAACCTGCCTTTTGCCGAGGCGCAAGAGTTTGCTAAGCCTGTTATTGCTTTTAGTGTGGGACCGCATGCAGAGGTTTTTCGTGGTAAAGGAAAATTAGTGCCTCCAGGGGATGTTGATGCTATGGCTGACGCGATCGTACGTTGGCTCAAGGAAGAGCGACATGAGTAAGCGACTCCTTATTGTCACACCTTCCTTTCCACCCGAAGGAAGCGGGGCAGCCCAATATTATGCAGAACTCGTGGCAGAAGTCCCCGAGCATCTTGAGGTGCATCTATTGACTACCTGGACTGGAAAGGAAATCACAGGATCATCCATACATTTTCACCCTGCTCTGCCGAGTGTGGTGCGCTCTTTTTTTCTCATCCGCATACTCCTTTTACCACTGTGGACTTTTTTTTGGATACTTTTTTTTCGCCTTAGAAAAAAGATTGACGTCGTGCAAGTGCATTCTAGTACGGCAATAACCTTAGGGGTAGTTTTTGCGAGTATAACATTAGGAATACCAATAGTTTACGACGTGCAAGATATGCAAGCGCCACTCTGGCTGCTGCGTTTCGGACGTAAGCCAAAATACCTGACCGTTGGTGAGGCGGTAACGCAGAGAATCCGTGATATGGGAATTGCCGAAGCACGCATTTTAGAAATTTCTTCTCTCGTTCCTAGCACCTTACCAAAGGATCTTCCAAGACGAGAGTCAAATCAATTTATCTTTGTGGGCAGCTTACTTAAAAAAGCAAAAGGTTTAGATGTATTAATTGAGGCTATGCGGGCAATTGGTAAGACAAACACAGCCTGCCAACTAAAAATTATCGGAACAGGAAAAGATCTCAAATGGTTGCAAAAAGAGATTCGCACAGACTTATGGCTTGCTTCTCACATTAAGATATTGGGAGAGCTGTCTCATGATGAAGTCCTGCGTGAAATGGCACGAAGTCAGGCGCTTATTTTACCCTCATTAAGTGAAGCGGTCCCACGTGTTATTATTGAAGCGTTTTCCCTGGGAACGCCCGTAATTGCCACTCGGGTGGGAAGTGTGCCGAAATTAATTGGAGACAATGAGCGAGGCGTACTTATTCCAACAAATGATGCACAGGCGCTTGAGCAAGCAATGTATCAAATGCTTCGCCATGACGAGGTTGTTTCGGGTATGAGTGATGCAGCTCGTAAGTACGCGCAAACTATGCCGAGCTGGGCAGACCTACGAAGAAAAATTTACCACTTTACTCTTGGTGTATGAGTGACATAGTATATGCTCCAGCACATTTTTTTACTTGGCTATTTCGCTTGCTTTTGCCAGCCAGTATCGAAAACCAAGCGCCTTTATTAGGATTAAGCGTTGGAATTATTATTACTTCGGTGGCCTTACTGTTTATTCTTCGTTGGCTCCTAGGTAGCGATACACGGCGTAATAGGGAATTGGATCGCTAAATCCCTCAAGAGTTATTGTTTGTTTTGAGGTAAAAATATTTTCAAAAACTGCTTGACTTGCAAAGCGCTCATCTAAATGAAGGAATCTTTGATAGGTATCAGTGGAAAGAATAATATATTTGATGTTATTTTGAGTAAGGTAGGGAATAAGGTTTTCTTCTGGGCCAAATAGTCCAATAACAATAGGCCAATTTCTCACGCTCGCGGCACGTAAATTAGTTGCCTCAAATGAAATGGCCGGTTGAAGATTTGTAATACTGGCAATTTTTACCATGGTTAGTGGGTCGCTAGCAAAAGCACCTTCAGGCAGAGCTTCACGTAGATCATTGAGACCTTGTAACTCATCATGGCTGACTGCGTCTTTGAGCGGTGCTTCATTGCTATTAAGTAATTGTAACGCGCCTAGTGGAATGATGGTTAGCAGCAATAGAGTAAAAATAATGACGCGATAGGAGTTTGGGATTATGCTATTGATTGCCAAGTAGGCATATCCCGCTAGTAGTGAAAAAGGTATGAAGAGATAACTAATTGCTCTCTCGGGCAGGAAAGCATATTGACCAAATTCTTGCATTGCAACCAGTGTGCTCGCAATCAGAAAAGCCCATAACATCCAAAGTGACGTTTTATTTTTTGATCGATACGTGTAAGTGAGAAGTCCGGCGAGTCCTAGTATGATCGAAATAGCAACAAATGGATTTTGTACTACATGAAGCAATTGGGCAATGGCTAAGGGGGCGTCGCTCTGTGACTGGAAGCTAGAGTCACTTGGATTTATTGGTATCCCATTTTTCAAAATTTCAGGGAGTAATAAAATGATGAAGAGCGCTGCGCCAAGTCCGAACGCAAAAATATCATGAAGGATTTTTCTGTAATCACGCCAAGCCCGTACTATAGATAACGTTGCAAGAATACTTAACCAAAAAGGAGCTGAGGGGAGGTGCAGGAGGAGTATGCTTAAACTAAATAAACTAAGCATGATGAGGCGAGGGAATCGAGTTAGCGTGCTGTTGAGTACATACATTGCTGCAAGGACTACACACATACTTACCGTGCGCGGGAGTAGATAGAAAAAACTGCTATCCTCGGTGAAGAAGATGCTTAGTAGCGCGCCAAAGAGTGCTGCGTCCACTCTCCTAGTGCTTTGCTTAATAACGAGAAAAAGTAAGCTTATCCAGAGTGCCGCCGCCCCTATGTTAAGGAGTGGAAGAAGTGTCGTGAGAGGAATATGAACAACACTTTGAATACTCGCGATAATAAAGTGGAAAAGTGGTGCTAAGCTATAGTGCGTTGCCGCTGCGTAGGTTGGCGCGCTTTGAGGAATCTGACCTGAGTCAATTATCTGTTGCGTAAACCAAGTATGAAAAAAAAGATCGCCACCTGCCTGGTACGGAGCCCTGAGTACGATAAGCAGTGTGCATGCGCTAAAAAAGAGCGCTAAGGCGATAAGGCCAACTTTTTCCAATAAAGATTCGTGCTGAAGTGGGCTGTTCATGCTAAGCTGTAGGCTAGCACGAGAATTTGCCTCAGACAATAATGCCCCAATCTATCCTCATTATTCATAATACCTTGCCAAGTTATCGACGTGAGCTTTTTGCATTACTTGGTTCCTGGTTTCAAATAGACCTCTACATCAGCGAGACGGCCTCAGAGAGTCTAAAAGGCGTCCCAGGAGTACAGATTTCTCCTTTGTCGGGGCAGGGGAGAAAAGGTGCTTTACAACAGCTTAAAGAAAAGAAGTATGCAGCTGTGGTTACCGGAAATTGGGACACACCTCAGCAGTTATGGGGATTTTATAGTGTGGCTAAGTATTGCCGCAAACAAAACGTCCCTTACCTGGTGTGGTCAGAAGAGTGGGCCTGGCCAATGACATGGCGTCGCAAACTTGTGCAGCCAATTATTTCGACCTTAGTTCAAAATGCTTCGGCAGTCATTGTGCCTGGGGTCAGGAGTGAGCAGCACTTTTTACAAATGGGTGTACGGGCAAAAAAGATTTTTTGGGCGCCAAATGCCAGCCGAGTAGAGGTACGAGAGGCAAGCTTTAAGGAAAGTACCTTACCTCAAATACTCAGCGTAGCAAGATTTTTGCCACGTAAGGGCCTAGATGTTCTCTGTAAATCCTTTGCTAGTATGCACGTGCCAGCTGAGTTGATTCTATTTGGTGCAGATGATAGTCAGGCGCCTGGATATCGACAGAAGCTGGAGCAGCTTTGTTACGCATTAGACATTGCCAGTCGAGTTCATTTTATTCGCGATGATGGGGATGTCAGCGCAAAAGTGCAAGCGTATGCAAATTGTGATATTTTTATTCTTGCTTCAACAGCACAACCAATTGCTGAGCCCTGGGGCTTGGTTGTAAATGAGGTTATGGAGTTTGCCAAACCAGTTGTAGTGACTGATGCGGTCGGATCAGCAAATGATCTTGTGCAAGACGATGTGAACGGCTTTATAGTGAGAGCAGGGGATACCAACACACTTACTCGCGCACTTGATACCTTAGCAAGTCAATCAAGTCTGCGTGAGCAATTTGGTCGTGCGTCAAAGGAGCGCATCGTAAACTTCAGCTACGAAAGAATGGCTGAGGGCTTTGCTCAGGCATTGCGGTCTGTAGTTAAAGGCTAACTAATTAGCACCACGCCCAATATTATGAAAAGGATCGCAATTATTTTTTGCGCGGCTATTTTGCGATTGAGCAATTCAGGTACTAAATTGGGTTTCCACTTTGCGAGAAGGATCGTGAAAAGAAAAAGGAAGAGATATTGTACGGTGATAATGCTACTCGCTAAAGTGACGTACCAGACAGCTATTGCAGCGGTGTAGATAAGTGCTGCAAAGTGCGCAATAATTTCTGACCCAACATAGAGAAGTGTGCCATCCCAGCCTTTTTTTAAATTTTCACGTACACCTTTAATATGTGGAAAAAATATTATCCATCCAATCAAGGCGGTAAAAAGCGTTATCCAGGCAAAGACTGTCCAATATGAATAGTAATCTAAAACATATTTACTCAGGATGTTGTACACGGCAATGGAGGACGAGCTAAGGAGCATTATGCTCAGCGACTTGTTTTTAAACACTGAAGCAAGTGAGCCGCGGGAAAGTATGAGAAAGGTCCCGAAGATGAGTCCGGCAATGCCAAGATAGGTGGTGAAGGCAAAAATTTCATGCAAAAAAATAGCACCGAGCATCGCGGTGAAAGCTGGTATAAAAGCAAAAAGAGGAACTACGCGAGAAATTTCTTCTCGGGAAATGGCAATGAAGTAAGTGTATCCCATGAGTGTCCATAATGCTCCACAGGCCAGAAGTATAGGCATATGAGTTAGCCGAACAGGCTCTTGGATAAAAAATAATATTCCACCACCTATAACAGTATAGAGGCCGCTTATTATGATCATTATTTGTCCTGGGCGTTCGATATGATGCGTGATAACTATTTTATCGATAATATTGCTGCTCGCCCAAAAAATCGCAGCAATAAAAGAGAGAATAATTCCCAAAGTCACGTTTTTTTACTCCTGTGCTGTAATACTAAGATAAGTATTCCGATTCCACTTAGTATGGATAAACTGAGTAAGACCACTGTTTGACTGAATGCTATTCCCAACCTGTTCAGCGCTAGCAAGGTAACGCCCACAAGAATAGCCGAAAGTAGTACGCGAAGGAGAAGACGGACAAAAGAATGAAGTTGTCCCTGCGTAATAATTTCCAGCCAGATGGCACCAGGAATAAAAAGTACCCCCGTGATTCCTAGGCCGAATATGATTGACTCTGTAATTTTTAGCCAAAAGAGTCCAACTATACACGAGGCGATGAATATGAGGAGTGCATGAACGGTAATTTCTCGTAAGTAGGTATTCATACTTGCATTGTATGGACCTTCGCCCTAAATTGTAAAGCCATAGGTCCTCCAGTATACTAAAATAGCTATGTCGACATTTACTTCAGTACTACAGGACAAAGCAGCTCGACCGTTTTGGGCTTTAGCAGCTCTTGGGCTTGTTATGTTTTTTCTCTATACTTTTGGTTTACACGGCACGCAAACATACGGATCTCCTGATGAGACGGCTAATGCATTTTTTGCTCGACACTATGCTCGCACAGGTTCATTTGTCATAGAGGAGTCGCTTGAGTCTTTAGCAGGCGGATTACTGCATCCACGTAGCATGCGCGCAATCGGGGATAGTATTGTTCCGGCTTCATGGCTAGGATTGCCTTTGTTCTATGGGCTAGGTATTCGTATTTTTGGTGAAGCAGCGTTGCCATTTTTTACAGCAGCGATAAGTATATTCACAAGTTTTTTTGTTTTTGCGCTTTTTCGTCGAATCTGGAATAGTCAGGTCGGGTGGTTGAGTTCTGTCTTGTGGCTTATCCATCCGATTTTCTGGTTTTATAATCACCGACCGCTTTGGCATAACACTATTTTTGTTGACTTCCTATTTATTGCCTGGTTTTTCTTTGTGAGGTGGTTAGGAAAGAAGAGGATTGTTGACGCAATTGGTTTTGCGGTAATGCTAGGTATGACGCTAGTCATAAGAACCTCGGAATTGGTCTGGGTGCTACCAGCTTTTGCTCTCTATTGGATAGTAGTTCGTCAAAAAGTTCCATGGAGTCACCTTTTCCTTATCGCAGTAATTTTCGTGTTGTGTTTTATTCCGATTGCGTATTACCAGCAGCTCACCTTTGGCAATTTTCTCAGCACTGGTTATACGATTACTGATAGTGCAACAAATAACGGAGTTCACTTAAATAGTCTGACCGCACTTTGGGTAAGTCTTGGTCACCTCTTTTTTCCTTTTGGTATTCAAATCAGACAGATTGCTCAAGTTGTTGTCCATTACCTCTCATCTTTTTTAGGCGTATGGACTATTCTTGGACTTATTGGCTTACTCCTCGTCATCTTCCGTGGTGCAAAACAAAACCGTGAAGCATTTGCCTTTGCTTGGGTAACACTTTTTTCCTTGCTCTATTTAGTGTTGCTTTACGGGAGTTTCACCTTTAGCGAATTTCTTGACCCGTCAGTATTGCTCTTTGGATCATCATATTTGCGTTACCTTATGCCGGGACTCCTACTCCTTGTGCCTTTTATGGTAGTCGCTTTGCATTTTCTTTTACACAGAATACGTTTTGGTAAGAAAATTTCGCTCTTCCTTTTGTTCATACTCATGCTGTTTTCCCTGACACGAATTTATGCTGATCCTCTCTATGGGCTGGCACTTGATCGCGAGGTGCAAGAAAATATTGCAAGCTATAATAAAGAGACAGTGCTGGAAAAAGTTCCCTCAAATGGAGTATTGCTAGCTCGAGATCAAGACAAGGTATTTTGGCCATTACGAAAAGTGATTGGATACAATGTATTACAAGCAGAACATCAACGTGCGGCAAATGCGCTTGTCGAAAAAGTACCTGTCTATGCTATAGTTTGGGGCGAGGTGGAAGCAGCGCAATTACAAGCCTATGCGCAGCAGACTGGACGCAGCTGGCGTTTAGTTAGTCCCTTGGAGGGTGGACTCAGTCTCTATACCCTGGAAAGATAAACACATGGAAGAAATACCTGCTGAGAAAAAAAATAAGACAATCCTTGTTTTGCGGATTTTTATTTGGCTGTCACCTTTCGCAGTGCTTATTTGGTTAGCCGGACAGTACACCGGCGCTTTTGGCGTAGTAACACTCCGGACAGATTTTCATGATTCCTCGTCAATAGTTAAAGTGGATGATCCAACTCGACTGCAATTAACTGAGTCCAGCTCCTCCAATAAGCCACAGTATTTTATTGACCAGGAATTGCGCTTTACGGTACGTCCGAGTGTTGCGTTTGTAGATATTCAGATGCGCCTCCGATTTCAAAATCAAGATCGACCTATTGTTTTTCTTAATCCGCAAACAAGGCTAGATATCCCGCCAGTAAATATCCCTATTAAAAGTGATGCACTTGATAATCTTACCTGGCATGTATTAGACAATGGCAGTGTACGACTTTGGCAAAAAGAAAAACGTTTTAACACAATCGATGAATTTTTTGCAAGTGATGATCATCCGAACCTTGCATTAGCTTGGTATGCGCCCGGTTTAAGCCAGGTAAGGAATGATCTATCAGCCGAAGTAATACTTCCTGAGATGAGTGGAATAGAGGTAGAGCCAAGTACAGTCGATGAACTTTTATCTTATGATGAAATACTTAGCACTTATCGTCCACCAATCCCAGATGGTCAATGGTCGGTTGCTGAGTTGACTTTCCATCTACCAAGCTTGTTTGTAAACGATAATCGATTTTATTTTTCTCTACGTGCACCATCTATGCAGTCTGATGCAGGTAGGGTAAATCTTGATTGGTTACAGACACAATTTACCAAGACGCCCCTTTGGTCACGTGTTTTAAACTAGTATCATGGATCATTCACCTGAACCAAAATTTAATATCCTCGCCCGTGATATTTTTGCTGCTCTGCTTTGCTTTACTTTTATTTTATTATTGATTGATCCCTTTGTCAGTCATTTCCCTCAGAATTTTATTTCCTACCCTTATCTCGTTGGGACAGTGATTCTCATTGGCGTACTGACCATTGCGCAGGACGCACATATATTTGAGCAGTCAGAAGAAAATTCAGTGACCTTACTCCGCATCGTGTTTCCATTACTAGGAAGTGTTGTTACGCTTATTCTTACTGGGTTATTACTTAAGGATTTTGGCTTGGGTGGATGGATTGTCGCTGCGTTGACC
This sequence comes from Candidatus Nomurabacteria bacterium, assembly GCA_023898465.1. NCBI lineage: Bacteria > Candidatus Nomuraibacteriota > Candidatus Nomurabacteria bacterium. The sequence goes on along the minus strand of CP060223.1, from coordinate 443,684 downwards.
GGTATCCTCGCCTGGAGTATACTGAGTGCTGATATTCGCAGCATTTCTCACGATGATTGAAGGTGTAAAAATAAAAAAATTGACGGTGCATCAAGACATACCTGACCGGGATGAAGATGTGGGTAAGCCTGGTTTTTTAATGGAAGTGTTACGTGATGATGACATGTTGCTTCAGCGCTTCGGGCAAAGCACCATGACCGTCGCGTATGAAGGTACTATTAAAGCTTTTCACTATCACGAGCATCAAGATGATTTGTGGTTTGTGGCGACCGGAAAAGCAATGGTCGTGCTTCATGACCTACGTGAAGATTCTCCAACAAAGGGGGAGACTCAAGTCCTTTTTGCAGGCAAGGATGATTATAAGGTGATTGTTATTCCAATTGGTGTCGCGCATGGATATAAAGTGATGAGCCAAGACCCGGTCATTTTGTTTTATCACACTACTTCTTCGTATAATCCAGCGAACCCGGATGAAAAACGTCTAAAGTATGACGATCCAAAAATAGCATTTGATTGGTCAAAGGAAACTGCACATGCCGACACTTAGTATCTTAGTCAATGGTTCAATTGCTTACGATCGAATATTAAATTTCCCCGGAAATTTTGTAGATCATTTGCTCCCAGAAAAACTCCATCAATTGAGTGTGAGTTTTTTAGCAACTGATATGCAAAAAGGTTTCGGAGGTACTGCTGGGAATATTGCGTATTCACTAACTTTACTTGGTCTTCATCCCGAGTTGGCTGGACGAGTTGGAAATGATTTTGATGAGTATGCAAAGCATTGGCAGGCCTACAAAATCGGCAAAAAACTTTTAGAAAAAGATGCGAAGCGATCAACAGCCGCAGCAACTATGATCACCGATCGATCTGATAATCAGATTTCAGCTTTTTATCCTGGTGCACTTGCCAAGCCACTAAAGAAAAAAGTCATCCCCAGAGATGTTGCACTTGCAATCGTGGCAGCTGGTAATCCGGCAGATATGTTGCGCCTGCCTAAGCAATTTCGTCAGCAGGGGATTCCCTACATTTTTGATCCTGGTCAGCAAATTCCTGCGTTGAGTGCAGCGAATTTAAAAACAGCGATTCGCGGATCTTACGCACTCATCGGAAATGACTATGAAATTGCGCTTATAGCAAAAAAACTTGGGGTAAAAGAAAAAGGACTTTTTCAATTTACCTCGATGATAATTACCACACTGGGTAGTCGAGGTTCTCGCATTGCCTTACCAGAATGGTCTTGTGAGGTAAAGGCGGCAAAAGCAAAGAAGGTGATAGATCCGACCGGAGCTGGTGATGCATATCGAGCCGGACTTTGCTATGGTATACTAAAGGAGTGGCCATTAGAAAAAGTGGCACGTTTCGCTTCAGTTGTAGCAGTCCATGCAGTGGAACACTATGGCACACAAGAGCATCATTTTACATTATCCAGCCTTAAGAAACGTTATCAGTTAAATTATCGAGAAGCGCTATGAAATATGACGTAAAAAGCCTGACGCTTGCCGCAGAGGGCAAGAAAAAAATTGATTGGGCAGAGCGAAGTATGCCCGTATTGCGAAGTATCCGAGAACGCATGGAGCGCACAAAGCCGCTTCGCGGACTTCGTTTATCTGCTTGTCTGCATATCACGACCGAAACCGCAAATCTTTTACGTACTCTGAAGGCGGGTGGTGCGACGGTGTACGCTTGTGCTTCAAATCCACTCTCGACTCAGGACGAAACAGCCGCTAGTCTCGTGAAGCATGATAAGATCTCGGTCTTTGCTCGTCATGGCGCGAATCGTACTGTCTACTACAAGCATCTCAATGCAGCACTTGATCCAAAGCCTCAGATAACTATTGATGATGGCGCAGACTTGGTTTCACTGTTGCATGGCAAGCGCTCTCAAGAAGCTGAGCACATCTGGGGTAGCATGGAAGAAACAACCACCGGTGTTATTCGACTTCGCAGCTTAGCAGCTTCTGGTAAATTAAAATTTCCAGTGGTAGCCGTGAATGACGCGCAAACAAAACACATGTTTGATAACCGCTATGGCACGGGTCAAAGCACGCTGGATGGTGTCATTCGCGCTACTAATACTTTACTGGCTGGTAAAGTGGTCGTTGTGGTCGGCTACGGTTGGTGTGGTCGTGGGGTGGCTACTCGCGCAAAGGGAATGGGCTCGCAGGTAGTGGTCACTGAGGTTGACCCGGTGAAAGCATTGGAGGCTCGAATGGACGGTTTCGAGGTTATGCCAATGAGCCGAGCCGCTAAAATCGGTCACATTTTCCTGACCTTAACAGGTGATATGCACGTATTGCGACCAGAGCATTTTAAAGTGATGCAAGACGGCGCCATTCTCGCTAACTCCGGCCATTTTGATATTGAGATTGATCTTAAGGGCTTGAAGAAAATGTCAAAGTCAGCCTCGCTACTCCGCGACAATGTTGAAGAGTATATACTGCGAGGTGGCAAGCGAATTATTGTCTTAGCTGATGGACGACTCGTGAATTTGGCTGCAGCTGAAGGACATCCACCAGCAGTGATGGATATGAGTTTTGCGAACCAGGCTTTAGCAACTGAGATGATTGTGAAGAATCACAAGACACTTGAGCGCCGGGTCTACTCTGTTGCCCAAGAGGTTGATCAAAAAGTGGCTGCACTCAAGCTCAAAACTATGGGCATCCAAATTGATAAGCTGACTCCAGAGCAGGAGAAATATCTTAACTCTTGGGAAATGGGAACCTAAGAAGTTATGAGTAGCAATGAAGCTGCACTACGACCGGAAGCAGTAATCTAAATTTGCATAACTTTGTAAAACAGATAGACAGGGCCTCTGTGCCCTGTCGTTTGTTTAATGAAAAAGCCGCCTCACACATGAAGTGATATTGGCGGCTTTGAGGGGGGTCAGTTTTTCGCGAGGTAGAGGGTGGTGAGGAAGGGTCCGCAGCTCTCTGCTTCCACCTCGACACCAACGAAATCATCGAAGGGGACGAAGCACTGACTGGGATGACCGTCGCAGTGGTAGAACACGTAGGTCGTGCCTACCCGCTCACCGGTGGCTTCTTCGTCGATCTGGATCGGCTGAAGCCACTGAGCCTTGCCGTCCAGGTCAACATGAACCATATCGAGCTTCGCGCCCGGGATCACTTCGTCTCGGGTGACCAAGCGGCGACCCGGAAGATCCGGTGCCCGGTTCAGGATATCTTGACGGTTGATCATCGTGGACATGAATCCTCCTTGGTGGAAGCCCTGTGAGCGCTAGATCTTGACGAGGTAGAGGATTGTGTAGCGGTGTGGGAAGAGGGTCTCAGGTTCTGCTTCGGTGGACAGGAAGCGTTGTACGGTGACCGTAAGGTCCTTCAGGCCATTGGCCTGGGAGTAGACCACATGATCTTCTCCGTAAGCTTCTTGTATCGGTTCGTCGGCCAGACGGATCCGACGTGGTTGTTCAATTCTGAGATCAAAGCCCACCTCAGCCTCGAACAGCTCTGCTCCTGGCGCGATATCCTCAGCAGTTGCCAAGCGGAACTCCCGAAGGAGCGGAGTGTTTTTCAGGATTTCAACGTGGTTCATAATCTTCACCATCTTTTTTACTGGCACTTGTTCGCCCTCCTGCACGGTACTAGACGGATGTAAAGAACGAGGTAATATAGTCCAAAACCTCATTTTTGTCAATAAGGAAAGACCTGCGAACAAACGTCGAACAGGTCTTTGTTGTGGTGAGTATTGAGGATTAAGCCCGCTTGAAGCTAATACGCAGAGTGCTTCGATCCTCAGTCCATTGCCAGGTAACTGTGATTGCGCCTCGCCAAGCAGCCTGGAGAGCTCTGAGTTGCTCATCAGTCCCTTTGAGTTCAGGCGAGAGACCAAGAGCTTTTGCTCCAGGACCTCTTCTAGTAATTAGGACCGTGATGCTTTCTTTCTTGAAGAGTCCATCGATCGGTATGTCGCATTCTTCGCGCAGCCACTGGCAGGTACCGCGTGGGATTGCCCCTGAAAGACGCTGCTTTAGCCTGTCTCGGCGTTCTTGCTCAGTGGCCTCTCGTGAAGTGCACCAAGCAAGATATCTTGAAATCGGACCCGTTTTTTGCCTGGACTTCACCTTTGTGCTCCTTGTTCAGTGAATGTGCAAATGAGCTAGACAAAAGACCTTAGCAACATATTGCAAATCAAGCAAGCCTTGTTTGTTTAAACAAGGAAGGCGGGAGTATACTACAGACATGAGACATTTTTCTTCTTCTCAGTATAGAGCTCTGCGCTGGACTATGCGCATTCTCAGCCTTTTAGTCATTTCATTTGGACTTCCATTCTACTTTGGCTATGGAAATCCCTTACCCTTTATTGACTCGAGTTATACGCTTTGGGATAACACGTGGCTTAGCGTTTTTCCCATAATGTTTATTGGTCTTGCCCTGGGTTGGAAATATGAACGACTTGGCGGATATCTCAGCGCCGGTGCAGTGTTTGTGGGTCTCATTATTGGCATCATTGCTGAAGGTGAGATTCCCGTGCACATGCTAGTACCGCTGGCTATTGGAGTAGTCTTTATCTTTTTAGGAGCAAGAAAAAGAGCCATAGCTTGATGAGCTATGACTCTGTGTCGAGGGCGGGTGCTAGTAGCTGATGGTGACGCGAAGCTTGGTCACGCCCTCTGGAAGCTGAGTCAGGTCGATCTCGATACCTTCCTGATCGTCGTCTTCCTCGCGCTCCCACTTGGTGACGATGGGGTCAGCCAGGTCAGTGAGTATTCCGCTCGGATCAGGTTCATGTCCATCGAAGTAGATCTCGACTTCTTCTGGCAGCTGGACACCTGCAGTTTCGCAGGAATCATGAACTGCTTTCATTTTCCGCCAGCGCTCGTCAGGTACTCGGATGCCGTGGACGTTGAGATTGCAATCAGGCATTTCAGTTCTCCTGGGCTAAGTATGTGCACATGGCCTCGAGGTTGAAACCTTACAAAAGCGCTTGAGTAATGTCAACGAAACAGGTCTTGCCAATTACCCTAAAATCAGGCTAATCTAAGTACATATGCGTATATTGGTGACCGGAGGGGCTGGTTTTATGGGGTCGGATTTTATCCGATTTGTGCTGTCAGAACATCCAGAAGATGAGGTGCTAAATTATGATAAACTCACATACGCCGGCAATTTAGCTAATTTAGCGAGTGTAGCTGATAATTCACGCTATCATTTTGTACAGGCTGATATTTGTGATGCGCTTGCAGTAAAGAAGGCAATACAAGACTTTCAGCCCGACGTGATAGTAAATTATGCTGCAGAAACACATGTGGATCGTTCAATCCATGATCCAGAGGCCTTCCTTCGCACCGATGTCATGGGTACACACGTGCTACTTGAAGCAATGCGTGCATCAAAAGTTTCCCGTTTCTTGCATATATCAACAGATGAGGTTTTTGGCAGTCTGGCTGAGGGGGAAGCAAGTGAAGAATATCCTTTCCGACCTACGAGTCCGTATTCAGCCTCAAAAGCCGCTGCCGAACATCTTATAATGGCGTATTGGCATACCTACGAGACGCCAGTACTTATCACACACGCAACAAATAATTATGGGTGGCATCATTATCCCGAAAAAGTGATTCCGCTTTTTATTACCAATTTACTTGAGGGTAAAAAGGTTCCGCTGTATGGGGATGGGAAAAATGTTCGTGAATGGCTTTTTGTACGCGATCATTCTCGCGCGGTAGATTTAGTATTACGGAAAGGCGACTTAGGTCAATCATATAATATCGGTTCCGGAGAGCGCATCACAAATCTTGAACTTACCTCTGAGTTATTGAAGCAGCTAGGAAAGGGTGAGGAAAGTATTGAGCGGGTAAAAGATCGTCCAGGTCATGATCTGCGCTATGCCTTAAATAGTGAAAAATTGAGAAATCTCGGCTGGAAGCCAAGCTATACTTTTCAGGACGGCATTCAAGAAACAGTAGAGTGGTACAAAAAGAATGAAGCCTGGTGGCGCCCACTGAAATCAGGCGAATATCAAGAGTACTACGCCAAGCAGTACGGAGATACTAAAGGAGACTCAGCATGAAGGTCTTAATACTTGGCGCCAAAGGTATGCTTGGTTTTGAGCTGCAACGAGCGTTCGCCGCGGAAACTTGCACCTTATGGGATAAAGAAGACCTGGATATTAGTGATGCTGATGATGTAAAGAAAAAACTCAAAAAGCTAAAACCCGATTTAGTGGTAAATGCCGCTGCCTATACCGCTGTTGATGAGTGTGAAAATCACGAAGATGTTGCTAATAAAGTGAATGGAGATGCGGTAGGGTATATAGCAACTTCTTGTGCTGATATTGGTGCAGTCATGATGCATTTTTCGACTGATTATGTGTTTGATGGAGAAAAAGACGGAGGATATACTGAGACCGAAACTCCCAACCCATTAAACGCTTATGGGAGAACGAAGCTGCAAGGTGAAAGTTTATTACAAGAAGCCACAACGCGATTTTATTTGATCCGTACCTCATGGCTCTATGGGAGAAATGGAAAGAATTTTGTAGATATGATGTTAACTGCAGCACGAGAAAAGAGGGTTTTACGTGTGGTGAATGATCAGCATGGTTGTCCAACTTATGCAAAAGATTTAGCTGATGCAGCTTATCGCTTAGTTCGAGAACAAGCGCCATTTGGGATTTATCATTTGGTAAATAGTGGAAGCACTACTTGGTTTGATTTTGCAAAGAAAATATTTGCCTATAAAAAACTTGATGTGCCGGTTGAGGCAATAGCCACAAATGATTTTCCTCGCTTAGCCAAACGTCCAAAAATTTCTATACTGCAAAATACCAAAGCCCCTGCTCTGCGGCATTGGGAAGCAGCCTTACAAGAGTATTTGACCACGAAAGGATAATCTCATGAAAGGTATTATTTTAGCTGGTGGAACTGGTAGTCGACTTGCGCCACTCACCAAAGTAACAAATAAGCACTTATTGGCAGTGTATAACAAGCCAATGATTTATTATCCAATACTTACGCTGAAGCAAGCTGGAGTGACAAATATTTTGATTGTTTCGGGACGCGGACACGCTGGTCATTTCTTAGAGCTACTTGGCTCGGGTGATGAGCTTGGAGTGCGGCTTTCCTATGAAGTTCAAGAAAAAGCCGGTGGAATTGCTCAGGCTTTAGGTTTGGCTGAGCACTTTGCTGATGGTGATAAGGTGGCCGTCATCCTAGGAGATAACATTTTGGAAGATCCTATCCAAGAAGCAGTAAAAGACTTTGAAGCACAAGAAAAGGGCGGAAAGATTTTCCTCAAAGAAGTAGAAAACCCTCAATCATTTGGCATTGCTGAAATTCAAGGAGAAAAGCTCGTACAAATAGTAGAAAAGCCAAGTGAGCCAAAGTCTAATTTGGCTGTGATTGGTGTATATATGTATGATAGTAGTGTGTTTGAAGTCGTCAAAACCCTGCAGCCGTCAGCTCGCGGTGAGCTAGAAATCACCGATGTAAATAATCATTACATACAGCAGGGGACTATGAGCTACCAAATCCTTCGTGGTTGGTGGGGCGATGGCGGAGAATCCTTCGACAGCTTACTTCAGGCGGGACAGTTAGTAGCTGACCATTGCAAAAAAAATCCTCAGCACTCCTGGAATGGAGCCTAGTCCTAACGAATGTCGTAGCGCGTAAGCAACATTTGCCCACTTCTCAATTCAGAGAAGAGTAGAGATTTACCATCATTACTTGCGCCTATAAAATATTTTCCCTCCGCGCTCTGAATGAGCGTGCTTTGTGATGGATATTCTTGTTTTGTGGTGTACACTTCAATTCTTCCATTGTTAGAAGTATATGCCATGTGTGTGTTGGGCAACCATCCAAAATCTTCAAAGTTTTGACTTGTTCGCGTAAGTAATTGTACTTGTCCGCTTTGCACGTTGACTAAATTAAGCTCGTAGCCATCTGCTACTAATATTTCATCATCATTATTTGGGTTCCAGGCAATTGCATTCACGGAAACAGAAAGCGGTAGGGTAAGTAAGGGGGATCCAGGTGTATTGCGAATGAGGCTCAAGCTTAGACGCCCGGTATGAAGTAGTCCAAACCATTGGTTTTTTTGTTCGAGCAAGGTGTACGCATCATTATCCAGGTCTTGTATTAGTTCAGGCTCGCTTCGAGTTGAATCATATGAAAAAATATGAAATCCGAATGTATCCGAGGCAATAAAGTAGCCGCCGTTCGCATTAGGTAGGAAAGAGCTAACCACATCAGTCGTTATGAGCTCTGATTCTCCGGTAAAGATGTCAAGTCGATAAAAACCATTTGAGGTTTTGTAAAAAAGAAAATCGTCGCTTTGCTTGCTCCACCAAGTCTCCAGTACGTCCTGTTGTAACAAGTCAGTTATATCTCGTGTGCTCGCACTATTGGTGTTTACGAGCAGCCAGATATTTTTTTCGTTCCGGAGCATTTTGAGGAGAATGTAATTTTTTTGCGCGCTCCACTGCAGGTCTTTAATTTCTCCTGCCTCGATATTTTGAATACTTTGCCGTGAAGTACCATTGAGGCTTAATACATGAAGGTTATTTCCTTCCTCAGTCGGTGTGCTTAAGACAATTGATTTATGGTCCCCTGAAAGACGTCCAGCTTCAAATGGTCCTGACCAAAGTTGTGTTTCTTTGGGGGAGGCATAAAAAAGTGGTAAGTCAGAAATAACCGTAGACGCTTTTCCGGCTATTCGAATTTGCGATGACCAAGGTAGATAGTCCGCTTTCTCTATCCGTAGCTTGTATTGACCAGGGGCAACAGTACTAAAGCGAATAGGGGTAGTAGCCCGGAGTTTTTTATCATTGAGAAAAACATCAGCTCCTTTGGGCTGGGATGAAATAACCAGAATTCCAGTCTGATAAATGGAAAAATTGCTAAAATTGACTCTATAGCCACTGGCATAAAACACGAATAATGGTGCCAGGATAATAAAGGCAATTATTGCACTAGTGAAATACAGGCGGCGTACCCTAGGGGTCATCTTTGACGGTTTGGGGGCTTTACGATACAGTATGTATAGCAAAATTTAGTGTAGCAGATTGAACAATACTTCACCAAGAGATGCAATTTACGATTAATGGTGGCCGGACTTTGTCTGGCAGTATTCGAGTGAGTGGTGCCAAAAATGCAGCCCTGAAATTCATGGCAGCGGCGCTTTTGAGTAAAGAGACGTGGACACTAGAAAATGTGCCTGAAATTGCAGATGTGCATAACTTGGCTGACCTACTACGGGCTATTGGTGCTGATGTGCAACATCCACACGAGAATACGTATGTTATTAATGCTAAAGAGGTCCAAACAAGCGAGCTGCCGGCTGACTTATCAGCTAAATTGCGCTCATCTATACTTTGTGTAGCCCCGCTGCTTGCCCGATTTGGTGAGGTGCGCTTCAGTTTTCCAGGTGGTTGCGTTCTTGGTAAGCGTCCCATTGATCTTTTCTTGGATGGATATCGTGCCTTAGGCGCAAAAGTCGAAGAGAAAGATGACGTTTTTCATATCAGCGCTAAAAAAATACAGGGCGGTGAATTTACCTTTCCCTGGATTTCTCATACCGGAACCGAAAGCCTTATTTTAGGGGCGGTGATGGCGCAGGGCACCACCAAGATAATTAACGCTGCTATGGAGCCTGAGGTGGCTTCACTCTGTGAGTGGTTGAATAGCCTAGGCGCAAAGATAGAAAATGTGGGACATCACACCTTAACAATTCACGGCGTCGATAGCTTAGGTGGAGGAAAAACTCGAATTATGCCTGATCGTATTGAAACAGGCACTTTCGCAGTACTAGGAAACCTTATTGGCGAAGAAATAGCCATTACTGATACGCAACCAGAGGATTTAGCGACCTTTTGGACGATGTTAAAGCGAGCTGGTGGGAATTATGAAATAAATGACAGCACGGTACTTGTACATAAAGCAAAGCACTTGCAAGCTCTTGAATTACGAACTCGTGAACATCCAGGGTTTAATACTGATTTACAGCCGCCATTTACTGTTTTACTTACTCAGGCTAGCGGAATGAGCCTTGTTCAAGAAGTTATTTATGAAGGCCGACTTTTCTACACCGACATTTTGAATCGTATGGGTGCAAAAATCATTATGGCTGATCCCCACCGTGTGGTGGTCGAAGGTCCTACGCCACTGGTTGCGAAAAAAATGGAGTCACCTGACATTCGAGCTGGTATGGCTTTGGTTATCGCCGCTCTTATCGCAAAAGGAAAAAGCGTTATTGATAATGTACAACAGGTGGATCGTGGCTACGAACGAATTGATCAGCGTTTACGTGAGCTTGGTGCGCAGATTGAGAGGGTCGAGTAATGGATCCGTATAGTTTCCGTAGTGAATCATTGCAAACACGGCAGCGGCGCTTCATTGGAGGGCTACTTTTGCTTGTTATTGGCTTTGGGCTTGGCTGGTGGCTTCGCACGCCCCATCCAGACACTCTAGAAGGCTTCCTAGGCGCTTTAGAGCGCGTTTCTGGATCAAAGAGTAGTACAGCAGTATTCGAAAGCGTCTGGAACACGATAAAGCAGGATTACCTACATCAGCCAGTAACGAATGATGAGTTAATCGAGGGCGCAATTGCTGGAATGGTGAATAGCTTAAGTGATCCTTACACGATTTATTTGAGCTCAGAACAAACAAAGGACTTTTTAGGCGACATCCAGGGAAATTTCGAAGGTATTGGAGCCGAAATAGGCATTAAAAAAGACAGACTAACTGTTATCGCTCCTTTACCAGACTCACCAGCAGCAAAAGCTGGTGTACGAGCTGGGGATGTTATCTTGGCTATTGATGATCAGCCAGCTGACTTTCTTACTTTAACCCAAGCGGTAGATATGTTGCGTGGCGCTAAAGATACCACTGTTCAGGTTACTGTGCAGAATGGTGATGAGGATGCACGAACGCTAACAATTACTCGTGATGCAATTAGTGTAAAAAGCGTTAAAGCTGAGCGCAAAACGCTTGAGAATGGTAAAGAATACGCATTCATAAGCATATCCAGTTTTTCTGACACAACGCAAGCTGAGCTGCACGAGGCGATTAGCGATATGATATTAGACTCTCCAGATGGCATAGTGCTTGATTTACGCAATAACCCGGGTGGTTATTTACAGGCAGGGATAGATGTCGCGAGCGTATTTCTCAATGAAGGCGATACAGTGCTTTTTGAAGAAAAAGGGGATGGCCAGCGCATAAGTTATTCGACCACTGGTAAGCATGAATTAAAAGACCTCCCTGTTGTCGTTTTGGTAAATGAAGGTACAGCCTCAGCGGCTGAGATTGTTGCCGGGGCATTACGGGATGATGACGGCTCTCAATTGGTTGGTGTTACTACTTTTGGAAAAGGCTCTGTCCAGGACTTTATCCAGTTAGAGAACGGGGCAAGTGTAAAGATTACGGTTGCACGCTGGTTAACTCCGAATGGGACCTCGATTGATCAATCAGGCCTAGATCCTGATCAAAACGTTGAGCTCACCCAGGACGATTATGATAATGACCGGGATCCGCAATTAGAGGCGGCCCTCCAGACACTTTTTCCTAGTGAGTAGTAAAAAGGCTGCGAAATAGCCTAAATAGCGCGAAGCTTTTTCAGATTGCACATCATGTGCTAAAATGCGCATGAATTCAAGTATGGACGTTATCCTCATAGCTTCAGTACCAGGGCTTGGAAAAGCCGGGGAAATTCACCATGTGAAGCCCGGATATGCCCGCAACTTTTTGTTTGCGAGGAATTTAGCCAAGGTGGCATCACCAGAAGCGATTGCTCAAGCAAAGGAGAAGGCGAAGAAGCAAAAAGATGAGGAAGTAAAAAACCATGCTCAACTGAAAAAGCTCCAGCAGGCCATAGAAAAAAGCTCCCTTGAACTGCTTGCAAAAGGAAATAGCGACGGCACTTTATACGGCAGCTTAGGGGCACAAGATATACGTAAGGCTTTACAAGAAAAGCTTACTCTTCGGGTGCCTGAACATTTCCGTATTACTCCAGAGCATCTTAAAAATGCTGGCGAGCAAAATATTGATTGGCAAATTAACTCCCTCAAAGGGTCGCTTCATATTATTATTAAGGTCCAGCAATGAGCACATCAAAAAAATCCACCAAGTATGTTTTTATAATGGGAGGCGTGCTCTCTGGCTTAGGTAAAGGTGTTGCCACCTCATCGATCGGACTTTTATTGCAGCGTAAGGGTTATCGCGTTACCTCACTTAAAATAGATCCCTACGTTAATGTTGACGCAGGTACTATGAATCCGACTGAGCATGGGGAAGTTTTTGTTACCAAGGATGGCATGGAAACGGATCAGGACATTGGAAATTACGAACGTTTTTTGAATACTGAGCTTACCAAGACAAACTACATGACCACGGGCTCGGTTTACCTGTCACTCATCCAGGCTGAGCGTAATTTGGCTTTTGGAGGCAAGCAGGTAGAGGTTGTGCCACACGTTCCAAATGAGGTCATTCGCCGCATCCGTGAAGCAGTGAAGAAGAGTAAGGCTGAGATTGCACTTATTGAAATTGGCGGAACAGTTGGCGAGTATCAGAATTTGCTTTTCCTAGAAGCTGCTCGCATGTTAAGCCAATTGCAGCCAGGTGATGTGCAGTACGTACTAGTAAGCTATCTCCCTATTCCTGGAAATCTAGGAGAAATGAAGACGAAGCCAACGCAATATGCGGTGAGAACGCTTAATTCAGCAGGTATACAGCCGCATTTTATTTTGGCTCGAGGCTCACATGCACTTGATGCTCCACGCAGAGAGCGCATAGCCATGAACACAGGCGTTCCGGCCAAGGATATCATTTCCGCGCCTGATGTATCGAGTATTTACCAGATTCCTTTGAATTTCGAAAAGGAGCATTTGGCAGATAAGATATTAAATAACTTTGGCTTAAAAGCCCGCAAGAATGATTTAGCAGATTGGAAGTCCCTAAATCGAAAAATCGAGAATCCGAAGAAAAAGGTGAGAATTGGTATAGCTGGTAAGTACTTTGGTAGCGGCGATTTCACCCTGCTCGATGCATATATATCAGTTATTGAGTCAATTAAGCATGCCGCTTGGGCAGTACATGCCAAGCCTGAAATTGTTTGGATAGATTCGAGCGAATTTGAAAAAAATAGCTCAAAACTGCGTGGACTTGATAAGCTTGATGGATTAATTGTTCCGGGTGGATTTGGCAGTAGGGGTATTGAGGGAAAAATAAAAGCGATTCAATATGCTCGAGAGCATAAAATCCCGTATTTTGGTCTTTGCTATGGCATGCAATTAGCTGTAGTGGAATTTGCTCGCCACGTATTAGGGTGGAAGGATGCAAATACCACGGAAATTAATCCAAAAACGTCACATCCAGTCATTCATATACTGCCGGAGCAAGAGGAAAAGCTAAAACACAAGGATTACGGCGGTTCAATGCGCTTGGGTGAATATCCTTGTAAGCTAAAAAAGGATAGCGTAGCGGCAAAAGCGTATGGAACGCAAAAAATACTTGAGCGACATCGTCATCGCTACGAATTGAATAATGAATACCGACCTGAATTAGAGAAAGCTGGATTGCTTGTCTCTGGTACCTATACGCAAAAGGACTTGGCAGAGATTGTAGAATTACCCGGGCACCCATTCTTTGTTGGAGTGCAATTTCATCCAGAATTTCTGACTCGACCTACCCAGGCTCACCCCTTGTTCGCAGCGTTTGTCCGGGCATGCTTGGCAAAACAAAAATAGCCCGTCGGACTACCTTTGCTTTTGCTATCAGTTATTCAGCCTGAATAGAAACGTAACGTCGAGCAACTAACTTGTTATTAAACAGGCGGACTTTGCGCTGTTTTACTTGCACTGTTCCGCTGGTAACAGCGTACAGAGTATCATCATTGCCTCGTCGGACGTTTACTCCAGGGCGGAGGTGAGTGCCACGTTGACGTACAAGTACTTCACCAGCACGGACACGCTGTCCACTAAAACGCTTCATTCCTAGTCGTTGACCAGCGGAATCGCGTCCTAGCGAAGTGGAACCTCCAGATTTAGTATGGGCCATAGGTCACAAATAAGTGCTAACTTGAGGGAAACTATCACATATACTGTATTTTCGTCAAGTTTTCCTAACGATGAAATATATCAACCGCGTTTGCGGGCTTAGGGGCCGCTCTCCATTCTTGATCTCTGATAATAAGGTCGTCGTATTCACTCGTTAGAATCTTGGTTTGCTTTCGTTCAGTGAGAATAGAGTCAAGCGATTGAGGTTGAATAAGGGTTTGATAAATGTTGCTATAGAGGAAGAAACCAAGTGCGCCTACCAGCACCAGGACAAAAAGACTCAGTAAGAGACCGTGGAAACGTTTTGTGGCTTGTGAGAGTGAGGAGAGAGAAAGTGTCATAGTATTATTCCTTCCAGAAGGTAGACGCCTCGAGACTGAGCGTCACTGCGTTACCCGTGTCTGTATCTGATTGGCTGCGGTTATTAGCCGCACTAGGGGAGAAGCTGACGTTCTCTATCTGAAGGAGCCAATTTAAGCGTTCAATTTCATGAATAAAGCCAAGCACCTCACTGAAGCTGCCAATGGCTGACAAGCTAAGCGCCCCTTCCTTTTTTTGTGCGCTAGGCTGGTCAAAGCTTTTTACATCCAATACAACGTTTGAAGCGGAGGCGGTAGATTCTAGCTGGGTGAGGAAATCAAGTGCAGTGGCAGGGCTGATAAGGCGATCCTGCAGAGTATTAATTTTGCCCTCTAGCTCTCCGCTACGTTGGATAAGATCATTGGATCGCTCGGTGAGTTGATTTGTCTCAGCCTGAGTGACGCGACGTTCTGTTATTGTTTTTTTACTTCCTTCAATATTTTGCCAGCTTGGTAAAATGATGAGTAGCAGCAAGGCGAGTGAAATACCAAGCTCGACTATAATGAAAACTCGAGTTTTTTGTCCGGCTAGTTTCATTTGCTTATGTTAAAAAACTCATCGGTTAAATCAGTCTGCAGCGTAAAGCGGATATTTTCCCGGCTAAGTAGATCTGTAATTGGTAATTCCACGCTCTCAAACCATCCAGTGTTTGCTAGTGCATCACGTAGGGAAAGGTAACTATCACGGTTGCTTGCGCTGCCAGCTAAGGTAAGCTGTTTTGCATTCATATTTAAGCTAAGTTGATCTACTTTTATTCCTGTGGGAATTATCTTACTAATTTCAGCAACACGATCACTGAGGGGAAAGATGAGTTCTGTCTCTTCACTAAAAAACTTTACTAGAGTATTAAACTCACGCACCTTTGATTCAGCGGCAGTAGTTTGCTGCACGAGTTCGGTTTGCTGGGTGGATTGGATTTCATCGTCAAGTTGTTGAATGCGTACATGAAGGAGCTGGTTGGTACCCCAAACAAGTCCGGAAATGAGTCCAACGCTTAATACAATAAGCAGAGACGTGTGCTGAAAACGCAACTCTTGATAAGCTCTTTGGAGGGCCTGGCGATCTTCTTGAAATAGAAAGTTAAGTGATTTCATGCGAGTTCGTGCAAAGCTAATCCTAAGACCGTAGCAGAGGACTGCAGATCAAGCGATGTAAGCTCCTTCTGTGGTATCTCAAGCTGATATCGCTCACCAGGTAAGCCTGGCTGAATTGGTATGCGCAGCTCTTCCTGTAGGTATTCAGCTAGGCCAGGCAGTGAGCTCATTTCTCCGGTTACTAGCATGGTGCTGATGTTATGCACCGGAGCGGGTAAGTGGCTACTTGAGTACTCTTTTATTTGTTCAATATGTTCCATTAAGGCACTTATTTCAGGAAGAAGTGCGCGTCGCACCTCGCCTTTTCCTTCTTTGGCTTGTAATCCGAATAACTGAGCAGCCTTCCGTGCCTTATCAGCATTTAAATCAAGCTTTTTACTGAGTAGACTGATAATCGATTCACCTGAAAAAATAGGCGTAGAGGATGAAAAATATACTACGTTTTTATTTACGATAAAGATAGTAAGGAGCTTTTGTCCAAAGTGCAGCACCATGGTTGGGGTTTGTGCGTCATGTGAGGTCAGTAGAGCGCGCGCTATGGATGATGACTGAGGCTCTAGAGCGACTGGAATAAGATTCGCCGATCGAAGTACCTGAGTATACGCAGCAATTATGTTTTTTGGGGCAGCCCCTACAAGGATATAATTTGTTTTTGCGTCTTTATCTACCAAAGTCCAGTCAAGTTGAATATCTTCTAATGGATAGGGGATTTGCTGTAGTGCAGCAGCTTGTACGTCGTCTTTCTCAATACTTTTTTTTGCCGGCAGAGTGATGACTGTGGTAAAAACGTGCTGCTCAGGAATAGCGCATACTACATACTGACTGCTAAAATTTTTCCCAACAGGTGACTTAAGCGCGTTGAGGATAGCTAACTTTACTTGATCAGATTTAAGGATCTCTCCTCGCTCCATTGCGCCGTTTGGTATTTGCGAAAAACCATAAGAAGAAAGAGAGAGCTTTTTTCCATGACGGTGAATCTGTGCCACGCGTATTTCCGTGTCACGTATTTCTAAACCAAAGGCATTTGAGAAATTAGGTAGTGGCATACTATTGTTCTTCCCAACTAATCATAACGTATTCTCCGCTTGTCGGGAATAAGGGGGGAGGACCAAAAATGAGATTATCGTCAAAATACAAATTTCGGTTTTGATATCCAGTGTCGTCAGTGTAGGCAAATCCATATCGCTCATTAGTAGCGATTGAGCCATCAAGTGTGACGGTATCCCTGTGGACATAGTCTCCACATGCATTTGGACTATAGCGGTTATTTGGCAAACCATAGTC
This sequence comes from Candidatus Nomurabacteria bacterium, assembly GCA_023898465.1. Taxonomy (NCBI): domain Bacteria; phylum Candidatus Nomuraibacteriota; species Candidatus Nomurabacteria bacterium. The sequence continues at coordinate 426,939 of CP060223.1, read as the reverse complement.
GGCATAGTAGGGACGACCCACCCGTCCTTTTTGGGCGATAATCGCAGCATCAATCTCTAAATTATCCTCACTGTAGAAGCCAATATGAAAGTCATTTTGAGCAATAAGCCCTATGGTATCCGTGCCATCTTCATTTGTGTAGTGGAGATCATTATTTACAATAATGTTTGCATTTCCACTGGCCAGAGGCTCCTCTGCGGCAACAATAGTAAGTTTTGCATTATCAATACTTCCATCGATCCAAATATTATCTTCAGCAAAAATTATTCCATTAGCCGGGAAAGGTACATTGAGAGAACTCCCACCTTCGTAAGTAAAATTACTTTGATTTCCAATTGAGAATACATCAGGATAGGCATGCCATGATCCACTGCGGTATAAGCAGCTCGCTTGAGATGTTACACGGCGCATGTCCATTGTCCCGTTCGTTTTTAGTGTTATATGATAGCCCTGGACTCCTGAGGGGGATAAGTATACGCCGCTTGGTTCTTGTGCAGCAGTCTTCAGGGTTGCTAAATCACCCGTGATGCCATTGAAGTCTACTGGGGCAACGGGAAATTCACGTCCACCCTCAAAAACAGTATTAGGATTTGGCTGATGAGTATGTACGCAATCCTCCTGTGGGCCGCTATGATCTGGATCATCATAAGTGCTGCATGCGCTCGTAATAAGTCCATGCGCGAGTCCATCAAAGCGAATGCCATAGTTAGAATGTATCTTGCCAAAGGTTTCTGTGCCTTCACCAAAACGCATAACATCGTTGGCAACAACTGCATACTCAGATAAAGAGGGGATGCCAAAACGCGCAATTATCGTTCGTGTACTTTTTTCACTACTTAATAAGTAGCCTGTAGAGCTCACGGTGGTAATCGTGCTACCTAGGCTAGGTGGTGTCACAGTGATGCTATATCTTCCAATCACATTTCCATCAAAATCAGTATAGGGATGAATAAACGGACCGCTTGAATCGACTGGAGTGAGTGTAATCGTGTACATGGAGAGTGCGCCACTTGCTCCAGAGGCTAGATTACCACCTAAAAGTACGCTGGAGCCAGCTGAGAATTGTTTTTGCCAAACACGCAGCGGAGATGCCCCAGCATCACTTACTTGGATTTGTTGGCCAGAGTCGGTGAATGATCCGCTTAGCCAAGTTGGAGCCGTACCACGATTATCGTAACCAATAGAGACAATAACTGGTCGATTTACCCAAAAGCTCAAAAAGGAATCAGATGTGTCTGCAGCATCAGCTTGTTTTGTCCTTAACCAGAGAGCCTGGTCGAGAGAGGCGGGAATACTAAGTAATGTGGATGTGGCATCGCTATAGTATTGAGAGCCAAGGTCGAGATAGGCTTCGGTATATCCTGCCCGAGAAATATCATCAAGTAAAATATCATCGCCATCGGTATAGTCCTCTGGACTATGTGCTAAATGCCAACGGTAATAATTAATACCCGCCTCCGCAATAGCGTGCACTCGTTCACGATCGGCTGATCGGATAGTTAAACGCTTTTCTGCATTAATTAGGAGAAATCCAGCCGTGAAAATGGAAAGCAACACACCGCTCATCACAATCAGCATGATGAGTTCAACTCCGCTCTGATTTTGTAATCGAGGAATTTTCACTAGAGGTTATCTTTTAAATTTCGAATAGTTGCCGAGGAGACTAATTCAACAGCTTCGGGAGGTGAACCGGGCGTTTCATCAACCTTTAAGGTAAATTGCACATAACGCACATTTGTTGCAGTTACTGGAAAACTAAGTGCAGCTTCACTGCCGGTATAGGTGTCATCATAATAGGCGAAGGTTGGCGTTGCGCCGTTATAAATATCAGTCGCGAGATTACTCACAACTTCATTTGCAGGGAGATACTGGAGAGGAGTGCCGACAGGCTTGATAACACCACGTGATAGCGTGCTTCCGCTCAGCGTGTAGCGAACACGCTCAGTGAGATCATCGCTATCAATATTTGCGTAAAAGATGAATTCATTTGCCGTAGCTGAATTAATTGGATAAGCGCCAAGGGAACTTTCACGCGCACCTCGAATTTCTTTTAACATACGTTCCATTGCACTCCGACCTTTACTCAAGGTTGAGGTGCGATCGTTAAGTTTAAAATAGGATTGGTAGCTTGAGGCAATAAAAGAAAGTACTCCAACCATAATAAAACTAAATATCGCAATGGTAACCGTCACTTCAAGCATGGTAAACCCTTGTCTATTTATCATGATGGATCGAGGTCAACATAATATACGGTATCGCCGGACACATCGACTGAGGAAAGAAATTGCTGATACCCGCTTCTATCAACGGTTATTTGATAGGTATCTGGATCGAGACTGCTAAAAAATACCTGTCCCGGAGGAATACAACCAGCGCTATGCACCAATGATATGGAGCTCAGTGTTGGAGAAGCGCTTTGATTAGCCGTGCTCAGTATAACTTGATAGCGCAAATACTGGTCACCGGTATGACCAGACCACAGTGAGTCACCACTGGTCGTGTAATATGTGCCTGCAGTACCATCAGGGCCTACATAGTTCCATGTTGCATTATCAGTGTTTGTGGCAATTTGAAATTTTACACTTGTGCTACCAACCTCGCTCGGCTGTGCAAGTGGAGCCCAAATTATATTATCAAACGCACTATCCGGTCCAAAATTAAAAGTAGAAGAGATGAGTGTTCCACTTACTCGATACGCTAAATAATTATAACTCAGGGAAAGATCTAAAATTCGAGGAGTCACACTTGTATTTGTGGTACTAAGAGTTGCTCGCCAGCGTAAGTCAGTGCCCTGGGTGCTGAAGGTGTGATTTATCCCAGGAGTAACCGCCTCAAAGTGTGCACCACCATCGGCCGATAGCTCGTAACTAATTGACTGACTATTTAGCTCTTCGGTAACAGTGAGCGTGGCGCTCGTGATAATACCTTCCTCACTGTTAAGCTGTAGCGATGCTAGAGTGCCGGGACTTTGATAATTTCCTAAGTCGAAACTAAGCTCGCCGCGATTACTCACCGTATCCCAGTTAGCTGTGCTAGTTACCGGATCCTTGTATACGTCAGTGGTAAAATCTTCACTAAAATTTCCGTTGCCGGGATCTTGTACAAGGGTAATATCTCCCGCGTTTGTGTCGTCAATATTTCCATCCTGACTAAAGTACATTGTTTCGTCACTATAGTCGGCTTGACCTGATCCACCTGACCAGTCACTTTGCGTTAAGGTGCCTTGTCCAGTCGTTTTTGTTTCGTCAAAGTCAACGCCATCTTCTACGTGTACACTTGCATCGGAGAGAGGTGTTGCAGTGCCTGCCTCTCTCACTGTGATGAGTAGGGTATTTGCTGAATCGGGTACGAGATGGACGTAAACCGTCTGATTACTACTTGGTAATACATTATAAGGCTGACTAATCGTTGTTCCGGCGACATCCAGTCCTTCACTTGGATCAATTAGCTGCGTGTAATAATCCCATTGCAAATCCGACAAACTCAAATGTCCTAGCGCGTCCGTGGTATGTGCTTGATCATAGCGATATACATCAGGTGATGTGCCGTCCAACCAAGCACCACGGAGGTTCAGCTGCACATTTGAAACCGCCGTGCATGTGTCATCTACAGTGTAAAGCTCGAGATTTGCCGTATGGTCCAAAAAGAAGGTTGATTCAGTTACATCACCAGCAATAATTGACGTATCAGGTCGAGTAGGATTGGGATTAGCTACACTCGGCGTAACCGTATAGTCACTGTTATGGCCTGTTTTTGAAACTGTAATTTGATAGCTGTCTAGGGCAGGGGGGAGAGAGGATAAAAGTAAGCGCCCATTCGTTCCAGTGCTGCTGCTAATGTTTATTACTGGAACGGTGGTTGTATTTACTACGTTTACATCAGCCTGACCCACTGCTTGACCTTGGGCGTTTAATACTTCAATGAAGAGAGATCCAGTACCGTCATCTGTTTCAACACCATTCGGTACAATTTGCGTGCTTAAACTGACAGGCGTGTTGCACGGATAATGGCTCCAGCAAACCCTCACCTCGACAAATTTATAGTCGCTCGGTTGCGTATCAGTAGGTTTACCCGCCACAGTGCCAAATGCATCTCCGTCAAAAGGATCGTCAACGTATTTAGGGTACACACTAACCGTAAATGTCAGACCATTACGATTCACTTGTCGAGAGCTAGGCAGCACACCGAGAGGCCAGCCAGTTGTTGTGCCGACATCTGCGTAAGGAAGATTTTCGATGATTTCAATTTCCTCACTTGCTAAGCTAGAAGCAGTTAGTCGGGCGCGCGCAATGCCAAGGGCTTGTAAATTTGAGTAATACATACTCAAAACGGCCGCAAGAATAATAGAAAGTATGCCTAAGCCAACCAAAGCCTCAATCAGAGTGAAGCCTTTAGGAGTTTTTTTGTTTTTTGTTCGCGCTGACTTCAAATGGCTTCGGTGAGTTGATAGATGGGGAGAATAATCGACACCGCGAGAAGCGCGACCGCGCCACCCAGCAAGAGCATGAGTATTGGCTCAATGATAGTCGATAAATTACTCATCGTGTCATCTACATCTGATTCATAGAAGTCAGCAACCTCGTTGGCGATTTGATCAAGAGATCCACTTTGTTCTCCAACTGTTACCATTTGTATGAGAATCGGGGTAAATAAATCAGGATGCTCGCCAAGCACAGTAGCAATTGTTGAGCCAGTTTTTAGTTTTTCAGCTGCTTGTTCTATGGCTAAGCGATACTGACTGTTTGACATTGTCCGAGCAATAATTTGAAAGCTCTCAACAATATGTATATCAGTCTCAAGTAGTGAAGAGAGAGTACGAGTAAGTTGAGCCAAGTGAATTTTTTTCACTATTTGACCAGCTATGGGTAACTTCAAAATAAGCCGATCCATGGTATAGCGCACTTTATTCAGCTTTAGGAGGCGTAAAAATCCGACAACGGCGAGTGCTACGCCAATTGCGATGAGATATCCGTAATGAATCAATACGTCGCTTGTTGTGATGAGAATTTTTGTCGGAAGTGGAAGTTCTACATTACTTTCCTCAAAAACAGTGACCAATTTAGGTACAACAAAGACAGTTACCGCTATGCCTATTGCGACCATAGCAACCACGACAATAACAGGATAGGTGAGCGCGTTTTTTACCTTTGCAACAAGCAAATGATCTTTCTTTAGCTGCACCGCAAGTCGTTTCAGGACCTCCTGCAATTTACCGCTCGATTCACCAGTTGCAATCATGCTCACAAAAACTTCACTAAACACATCTTTGTGCTTTTCTAGGGCTGAGGCAAAGGTTTTTCCAGACCGGACATCGCTGGTCATCTGCGCAATAATCCACTGAAAGCGCTTATTGCTAATTTGCTGCGCGAGAGTTTGCAGGGCAAGACTAAGAGAAAAGCCCGTACGTATCATTACCTCAAGGTTTTGTGTGAAAAAAAGCTTCTGAACAATCGAAACTCGGTTCAAAAGCCTATCCATTACACCTGATTTAGGCGCTTCTTCTTTCAAGCCATTGATTTGCAAGCCCTTGGTCTCAATTTGCGCCTTTGCTTGCTCTTGAGTATCAGCAACAACGCTGCCTTTTACCTTTTTACCCGCTTTTACTCCAGTATACGTAAAAATCGACATGACTATTCCTTAGTAACTCGAAGCACCTCTTCAATAGTAGTAAGTCCCATTTTTGCCTTAATAAATCCGTCTTGCACCATAAGCAACATGCCTTCCTCAATTGCTGCTTTGCGTATTTGATCAGCCGTTGCTTGCTCCATGATCAGTCGTGAAATAGTATCAGATACCTGCAGCACCTCGTAGATACCTATACGACCCTTATAACCTTCAGAATTGCATTGTTTACATCCTTTCCCTCGATAGAAAAGTAATTCATCAAAGGACTGCTTATTCGACATAATAACTCCCTCGGCTTGCAATGCTTTGAGGATAAATTCAACATTAATTTGCTTTTCTAGCTCCTCGATAGATTTCTTGGTTAAGGTGTAGCTCTCAATACAGTTTAGGCAAATTTTTCTTACTAAACGTTGTGCAATCACGACGTTTGTGGTTGAGGCGATTAAGAAAGTTGGCACATCCATTTCAATGAGACGGGGAAGTGCGGTAACCGCATCATTGGTGTGCAGAGTGGAGAGTACTAAGTGTCCAGTTAGAGCAGCCTGTGTCGCCATATTGGCAGTCTCATTATCGCGAATTTCACCAACCATGATGATATTCGGATCCTGACGCAGCAGAGCACGTAAACCATTAGCAAAAGTTAAACCGATTCGAGAGTTGGCCTGGGTTTGATTTACCCGGGGCATGCGATATTCAATAGGATCCTCGACAGTGGAAATATTTACCTTGGGCGTATTTAATATGTTGAGAATCGTATAAAGCGTGGTGGTTTTTCCTGACCCAGTCGGTCCGGTCACCAGAATCATGCCGTGCGGTTTTTTAATATTTGCCTTAACAAGCTCTAACGCACTTTGCTGCAGACCGAGCTGCTCAAGAGTAAGTACCTGAGCTGACTCGTGCAGAATACGTAAGACGATTTTTTCACCATCATACACAGGTAAAATGGAGACACGAAAGGAAACTTTGTGATCGTCAGTATTTATTTTAAAACGACCGTCTTGTGGTAAACGGTGCTCGTCAATTTTGAGATCTGACAAGATTTTTACGCGAGCTACCACGCCATTATGTATTGTTTTCGGCAGGGTCATTACTTCGCGCAAAATACCATCAACTCTATAGCGTACTATGGTATCGTGCTCAGTCGGCTCGATGTGAATATCAGAAGCGCCTTCAAAAATCGCGTATTCGAGTAAGGTATCAACAATCCGTACAACTGGCAGGTCTTCAGCAAGCTTTTTTAGGTCCTTTTCCGAGCTAACATCTTTCTCATCAACCTTGGTAATGTCTTTAAACTCCGCTCGAAGTCCACGATGATACTGTTTTAGTATTTCCCGAATACTACTCGGTGTGGTAATCGCAATTTCTATACGCTGCTGGATGCGGCGTTTTAGGAACTCAGTAATCTGTAGGTCATCTGGATCAAGCATGGCAACTTTAAGTACTTCGCCGCTTCGATCATAAGCCACAACGTTATGCATCTGCACAAAAGGCTCGGGGATTAAGTGCAAAACATCTCCGCGAACTACTTGGTTTTTCAGGTCAACAAAAGGAAGCTTGTAGGTTTTTGCTAAAGCTTCATATAAAATCGCCTCGGAAACTAGATTTTCTTGCACTAACCAATCACGAAGATCGGCGTTCTTATTACGAGCGTCGAGCGTGGCTTTTTCTACTTGTTCTACGCTGAGTATTTTTCCTTTCGTCAGCGCTTCTTTGAGTTTTTCTTCGTGTGACATCCCCCTGACCCCCTAAGTACCTCTTGTGTTTAGATTTTGCGCTTTTGATTATACCAGAGAAGTGCTGAAACGTAAAGTAAATTAAGGTAGCTCGTAGATAAATATTGATCCGCGAATTTTTTTCACCGGTTGATACTGCCAAAGCCAAGTGTATGGGTAATCCGGATTCGCTAATGTGCCAACGTCTATGGCTAAAATTCCAGATGGAGCACCCTGTTGCGCAACTTCGTCATTCGTGGGCAGATGGAGAAGGTGAATGCCTAAGACATCGAGATCACCAGAGAAGAAAAATACGCCGCGGATTGCGTCGATCTGCTTCTCATCCATATATTCTTTGAGATCATAATACCCCTGACCCCAATCAAGGTTTGAATCAAGTAAATATTTTGGCCCATTACGTTCACCGCCGACTATCTCACTAAAATACGAAAGATGATTTGGGTAGGTAAGTACAGCCATAATCAGTACTATGCCAAAAAGTATCCCGGTAATTATTTTTCCATAAAAAAATCTCAGCAACACTCGATCCAGCATAAATGCAACAGCAAGATAAATAAAAGGAAAGATAGGTAAGAGATGCCGAACGCCAAGATTAATATGACTTGTGAGACTTACGAGGAAATATATGAGCGGCGGTAAAACTAGCAAGTAACTTAAAAAACTACGTGAGCGGAAAAAGTGCCACACCCTAGTGAAAAAGGGGTGTGTTTCCGCGCTCGTCTGTACTTGTAGCCAAGCTTGACGAGCTTGCCAAAACAAGAAAAGCAGGAAGAGCAACAAAATTACTGCTGGTAGTTTAATAATAAGGGCGATGGGGAAGTAATACCACCAGCCTAAATTAGAGGTTTTTCCTAATAAATACGTGCCGTGACCATAATAATTATGCAATGCCAGCTCCATAATACCGTCAAAGTAGTGGAGGGCGGGGATTGGCACGGTATGAACAAAATTTCGTATGGATTGAGACGATGAATGTGTAGGATTAAGCACATTTTCCCAAAAAGGGATACCAACAAGTGCCCCGGAAGCCTCTTCAAAGCCCTTCATATCAACTAGATCATAATACCCCTCAACACTTGGTATAGTGCTAATCGTTCGCAGCTCGAAACCATATATTGTCCATGTGCTTATTGCAAACAAAAGTATAAGACCAAGTAATAACAATAAAGCTCGCTTTGCGGTAAATTTTTCACTAATGTAGCTACGGTTGTATTTTTTGATAAAGAGAGCAATGAGCACTAAGGTAAGAAAAATTGGCCATAGAAAAAGTGCAGAGAACTTCACCAGTTGAGCAATAGTAAAAGTAAAGGCAAAAAGGAAAAAGCGTCGCAGATTTGGTTTTTGTACAAATCCAAGTAAAGCAATAGTGCTGAAAAAATAAAAAGCAGTAAGACTCACGTCCGTTGTGATCAGTCTGCCGTGGGCAAGCAGGGTTGGATCAAGTGAAAAAAGTATACTCGCTAAAAGACTGGCCCTCGGTGAAAAAAGTTTTTCGCAGAAGAAATAGAAAACTGCGATCAAAAGCAAAAAGAGTCCGATGATGGGTAGTCGACCGAGAAAGAAGAGGCTTTGCGGATTAGCTAAATTATGGTATAAAAAATCACGAGCAAAGTCCCATTGATTAGCATCGATCCAGCTTTGTGCATCGCTTGGAAATTGCAGATTTAGCAGTAAAAGCGGTGCGCTAGATAGCATCTTACTGAGAGGGGGATGCTCGGGATTTAAACGAAAATCGCCAGTTTTCCAATAGGAATAACCACTGGCAAGGTGGGCGCCTTCATCAATTGTTTGCGAATCACCTAGAGCGCCAAAGATTTGTAAGATCGCAACGATGAGGAGCACGCCTATCAGCGCTATGCGATATTTGTGTGAGCTTGCCTGCATATGGTTCCAATACTTTCTCCTATACTAACGAATATCCGATTATTTGGGAAAAATCGTTGGGCAACTCTTTTTCTGTTGCTTAGCTTTTTGCTCAATATAGCGATTTGGCTGGCTATATATCGCTTTGCCCAATCAAGTGACGACTTTGTGCCGCTGCATTATAGCACTGTGCTAGGTATAGATAGAATCGGCCAATGGGAGCAGCTCTTCTACATGCCCGCGATCGGGCTACTTGTTATTCTCTTGCACTTTCTTTTTAGTGTTCTTTTTCGACGCGAACGAATTGTGCCCGATGTGCTTATGAGTGGAGCGTTTTTACTACAAGTGATGCTTACACTCAGCACAGGATTTTTGCTTTATAACTTCTTTTAAATGTTTCACGATACTTTTTCCGTACTCAAAGTTTTCTCGCTCGCGACACTTGCTTTTATTGTTACGATACTTTGGACACCACTTCTGACAAGCTTTCTCTATCGTCACAAGTTAGGTAAGCAAATTCGAAGCGAAGATTCTGCACCGATTTACGCAAAAATGCACCAAGCTAAGTCAGGCACCCCTACTATGGGTGGGATGCTTATCTGGGTAACTACTTTAGTTATTGCGCTAGTTATTGCTTGGATAGCACTCTTAAGCGACTTTGATTTCTTTAAACAGCTCAATTTCCTTACTCGTTCAGAAACCCTTTTACCTCTCGGTGCATTAATCGCTACCGCACTAGTTGGGTTGCTAGATGATTACTATAATGTGCGTAAAATGGGCGCAAATGGAGGTGGATTACGCGTCCGGCACAAGCTCATTATTTATACCGCCATCGCTATTGTTGGCGCCTGGTGGTTTGTTGCTAAGCTTGATTGGACCACTATGTATGTTCCTTTTCTTGGGAACTATGACCTGGGCTGGTGGTTTGCACCGATTATCGTGTTCCTGATTGTGGCAACGTCATTTTCGGTAAATGAAACGGATGGGCTGGATGGTTTGGCTGGCGGCACGCTTCTTGCTTGTTTTGCGGTTTTCGGACTAATTGCCTTTAGCCAGGGTAGTGTTGATTTGGCAACATTTTGCGCAGTTATTTCCGGGGCCTTACTTGCATTTCTTTGGTTTAATATCCACCCGGCCCGCTTTTTCATGGGCGATACGGGATCAATGTCGCTTGGTACCACACTCGCAATAGTGGCAATACTTACTAACGCTGTATACATTTTGCCAATTATTGGCTTTGTGTTTGTTGCTGAGGCGCTTTCCGTCATCATCCAATTAAGCTCAAAAAAGATTCGAAAGAAAAAAGTCTTTCTTTCCACCCCCCTGCATCACCATTTCGAAGCAATTGGTTGGCCTGAAACAAAGATTGTAATGCGTTTCTGGGTACTTACTGCAGTTATGGCTGTATTAGGATTAAGCTTCTATCTCTTTGTCCAATAAAATGCTGACAAAGGCAACTGATTTACGTAAAGCACTTAAGAAAGAGTGGGCTGGAAAACGCGTGACTGTCATGGGTTTAGGGCAGTTTCAACAGGGGAGTGGCTGGTCCTCGGTGAAATTTTTTAGTGAGCTTGGTGCAAAAGTAACGGTGACTGACGAAAAGTCACCTGCTCATTTCCAGGCTGCAAAAAAAGCGCTACAGAAATTTAAGCCGCGCTATGTATTTGGCAAACATGAGCTGCGTGATTTTACACAAACGGATCTGGTTATCTATAACCCTGTAGTACAGCAGGATTCACCCTTTCTTCAAGCGGCACGGAAAAAGAACATTGCCACAGAAAGCGACATCAGTTTTTTTGTGCAGCATTGCCCATCAAAACTCACTATTGGCGTTACTGGAACGCGCGGCAAATCAACTACCACGTCTTTAATTGCCACTTTACTGCAGACACAGTATGCAAATGTCTTTTTAGGTGGAAATATTGGAGTATCGCCGTTAAATTTCCTTTTTAAGATTAAGGAAAATGATCCAGTAGTACTTGAACTCTCGAGTTGGATGTTGGAATCAGTTGCTCATTTAGGGTGGAGTCCTCATCTGGCGGTTTTCACAAATATTTATCCGGATCACCTAGATCATTATCCCAACATGCAAGCCTACATTCAGGCAAAATCACTCCTGACCGCTTTTCAGAAAAAGGGTGACGTGCTTATTGCAAATCAAGATAATGAACTGCTGAAAATAATTTTGCGTAAGGCAAAGGTACCAGTGCAATGGTACAGCGCCTCCAAAAAAGGAAAAAATATTTACCGCTTGAGCCAAAAAGCTTTTCTAGCACCCGGATCAGGGACTCGTACACTGGCTCAACTCAATGATCTGCAACTACCCGGTCAACACTCACAAATGAATGCATTAGCGGCAATCGCGGTTGCCGATGCACTGCGTGTACCGAGTGCGAAAATCAGCAAAGGATTACGCAGCTTCCAAGGAGTAAAAAACCGCCAAGAAGTAATTGCAAAAGTAAAGGGAATAACCTACATCAACGATACAACAGCAACAACGCCAGAGGCTGTACTAGCAGCCTTAGACGCATTTCCTAAACCAAGGGTGCTGATTGCCGGGGGAAGTGATAAAGGTCTAGATTTCAGCGTTTTGGCGCAAAAAATTAAGCAGGAAATTGCCCATGTAGTACTTTTGCCTGGTCCAGCAAGTGAAAAATTACATGAGCGTTTGCGACATATTTCTTACACCAAAGTGCATGGCCCGGTTGATACTATGCCCACTGCAGTGCATGTTGCGAACAAGCTTCTTACAAAAAAGGGAAGTGTTTTACTTTCTCCAGCTGCTGCCAGCTTCACGAGCTTTACTAATGCGTACGCCCGAGGCGATGCTTTTCGAAAAGCGGTCCATCACTTACTAAAGAAGCACTAATGCGCCATCAATTACGACAAGCTGACTACGCATTACTTATCACCATTGTTGGTTTAGTTCTCTTTGGTCTGATCATGCTTTCCTCAGCCTCCTCGGTGATTTCTTTTCAGCAATATGGTGATTCGAATGCCTTACTTCGACGGCAAATTATCAGCGCCGTCCTCGGCCTGGCTGGTTTCTTTATTATTCAGCGGCTTGATTATCATTTATGGAAAAAGTTTGCCGTACTTTTGCTTTTCCTCAGTATAGTTTTTCTCATCATGGTTTTTGTTCCTGGAATTGGAGAAGAATACCTCGGCGCTCGTCGATGGATTAATTTAGGCGTGCAGTTTCAGCCTACCGAGCTTGTTAAATTAGCCTTCTTAGTTTACCTAGCCTCTTGGTTAGAAAAGCGACGAGAAGGATTTCGAGAACCGATATATAGCTTTGTCCCATTTATGGTTATCCTGGGAATTATCACATTACTCGTTATGGCTCAGCCAGACCTAGGAACCATGACCGTCATTGGACTTATTGCGGTTATTGTCTATTTTGTAGCTGGCGCTCCGGCTAAGCACTTTGCTTGGATCACGGCCATAGCTGTTTCGCTTTTTGCCATTTTTATCAAAATTGCACCGTACCGGGCTGCTCGATTAACTGTTTTTCTTAACCCAGCCCTTGATCCGCAGGGAATCGGCTATCACATTAATCAAGCACTTCTGGCTATTGGGACAGGTGGCATCTTTGGTGTTGGACTTGGACATTCTAGGCAAAAGTTTAATTATCTTCCTGAGGCTGCTGGTGACTCGATTTTTGCCGTTATTGCTGAAGAGCTTGGCTTCCTCATGGTGGTCGCACTTCTCGCAGTGTTTGCCTTCCTTATTTACCGCGGTTTTCAAACTGCCCGACAAGCCCCTGACGACTTTGGTAGGTTACTCGCCGCAGGTATTACCGCCTGGCTTGGTTTGCAGGCCTTTGTAAATATCGGTGCGCTTTCAGGAATCCTACCTTTGACTGGCATTCCTTTGCCTTTTGTGAGCTACGGTGGTACTGCTTTAGTTATCAACTTAGCCGCCGCAGGTATACTGCTCAGCATTAGTCGCCAAAAAAAAGAAGTTAAATCTTTTCGATCACTATGAAGTCCTTGCATGTAGTGTTAACAGGCGGGGGAACAGGCGGTTCAGTAACCAGTCTCTTAGCAATTGCAGAAGAATTACAAGCGCAAGACCCTAAAATTCGTTTCACTTTTATCGGCACTGATGATGGCCCTGAGCGAGAATTAGTAGAGCAAAGTGGAATTGAATTTACCAGTATTCATGCGGGAAAGCTCCGAAGATACTTCTCATTCCATAACTTTTTTGATCTCTTTAAAATTGCTGGCGGTACGATGCAGTCCTTGGCACGTTTAAGAGATTTGAAGCCGGATATTATCGTAGGTACGGGTAGCTTTGTAAGTGTGCCAGTTATGTGGGCGGGTAGAATGTTACGCATCCCTAGTCTTGCGCATCAGCTTGATATTGACCTTGGTTTAGCAAATAAACTTGTTCTGCCGAGCGTCAGCCGACTCACACTTGGTTTTGAAGAGACGCGACAACAACTCGAAACATCTAAAGCACTCGTAACCGGAAATCCATACCGAAAAGAGATACTAAAAGGAAGCGTTGAGGAAGCGCGGTCGCTGTTCAATCTGCGAAGTAATTTACCAACTATTGTAGTTATGGGCGGCGGCACTGGTGCACTGCGTTTAAACCAACTTATCGCTTCAGCCTCACTTCGCTTGCTTGAACATTTTCAAATTCTCCATCTCACCGGTAAGGGGAAGGGTGGATTTAGCGTGCCGCATCCAAACTACCACACCTATGAGTTTCTTACGGTTGAAATGCCTCATGCGTACGCTGTAGCTGACATTGTCATCAGTCGTGCTGGATTATCAACCTTAACCGAGTTGTCACTCCTAGGAAAACCAAGTATCATCGTGCCAATTCCAGGATCTCATCAAGTGAGAAATGCTGAGTATTTTAAATTACACGACGCTATTAAAGTCCTCCCTGAACAATCCTTGCAGGCCAGCAGACTCTTGGCTGAAGTTGAGCAACTCATGAGTAATGCCGATGTTCGAAGCGAGTTAGCTATGCATATGCAGCAACTTGCTCGTCCAGATGCAACAAAAAAAATTGCTCAGGAAATTTTACGAATTACTGGGAAGGTAGAATAATGAAGCTTCTCAAAGCAAAACATGTGCATTGCATAGGCATCGGTGGCATAGGTATTAGCGCACTTGCCCGTTGGCTTCGCAGCGAGGGAATCAGCGTGAGCGGCAGCGATGCAGCTGACTCAGATAATATACGTCAACTCCGTGATGAAAAAATTGAGGTGCGCATAGGTGAATCGCATTTGCCGGAAGCAAGCGAAGTTGTGCTGTATAGTCCGGCAATAGCAGTGACACATCCAGAACGTCAGGAAGCGGCAAGGAAAAATATCCCTGTGTTAAGCTATCCAGAGGCCTTAGCGCAAATGAGTGAGGGGCTTCAGGTAATTGCCGTCAGTGGAACGCATGGTAAAACAAGCACAACTACTTTTCTTGGTATGCTACTCGAGGCTGCTCAGCTTGATCCAATCGTTGTAGTAGGCAGTCGCGTAAAAAACTGGGGCGGCAATTTCCGGGCTGGAAAGGGAAAATATCTTGTGTTGGAAGCAGATGAGTTTAATCGTTCATTTCTTAACTATCATCCAGAAATAAGTGTTGTCACAAATATTGAGCATGATCACGTTGATACCTATGCTCATTTTGAGGATGTTCTTGATACTTTCACCCAGTTTTTAGGACAAACGAAAGGTACATACTTTTTAAATGCCGACGATCCAGGCATTCAGCAACTACCTCAGCATATTCGTGATCGAGCGCATTGGTTCAGCTTAAATAACGCAAAGCAAGATCTACAGATTTCACACGACATAAATGGTAGTACGCTTGTCTCATCCGAATTCGGAACTATTCACGTGCCGCTTCCTGGCGAGCATATGATAAGCAACGCGCTGGGCGCTATTGCCGTTGCACAGCACCTAGGAGTCAAAAAGGAAGCGATAGAGCTTGGCTTTTCTCGCTTACAAGGCATAGAACGACGCTTCCAACATTTAGGGACGTATTTTGGGACTGAGTTTATTTCCGATTATGCCCATCATCCCACGGAAATTGCCGCGACACTACAAGCTGCCAAGCAGATATTTCCTGATAAAAAACTCATCGTGGTATTTCAGCCGCACCAACAACAAAGATTAAACGCCTTTGGCTCAGCATTCACTGAAGCACTTGTACCAGCTGATACGATACTCTTATATCACACCTACGAAGTACTTGGTCGCGAACAAAATAAAGCAAACGTTTTTACCTTGGAAGATTTGTATGCTCAATTGCAGGAGAAAAAGAAAAATGTAGAACTTTGTGACACTGAAGAGGTCTTAGATAAGTCACTCCATACTCACATTTCAAGTAATGCGGTTGTGCTTTGCTTGGGTGCTGGTTCAGTGCACGCCCTTATGCAAAAAATCTTAGCTAAGGAGCAACACGACAATGCAAGATAAGCTACAAGAGCTATTACGCCGCTTCCCAAACGGGAAAGAGAACGAGATATTAGCACCCTACACGTATTTTAAAGTAGGTGGTCCCGCAAAGTTGTTTTATCACCCACAGACCGCGCAAGAGTTTCTTTCCTTATTACGTGCAGTTCAGGAATTAGCACTTCCTTTTATTGTCCTAGGCTCTGGGGCAAATGTGCTTATTTCTGATCAGGGTTTTGATGGGGTGGTTATTCGATCAGGTGGAAAGCAAATTACTTTACTTGAGGATAGTGTTTTAGAAGCAGAGGCTGACGTTCCACTCAGTTTACTTATGAACAGCGCAGCGCAGCATGGCTTAAGTGGTATGGAATTCCTAGCCGGCATACCGGGTACTGTGGGTGGTGGGATATTTGGCAATGCCGGAAATTCGGAATATGGACTGGGAAATAAGAGTAGTAAGGTTGAGGGACTTGATACAGGTGGTACGGTAAAGCTTTTTACCCCGGAAGAATGCGCCTTTGCCTACCGTACAAGCGTATTTAAACAACAGGGCGGTGTGGTTTTACGAGCTTGGTTTCCATTGCAAAGTGACGATCCGGTGGCAATCCGCAGTCGAATAAACGAAAACTTGCTTCGAAAAAAGGAAGTGCAACCACTAAAAAACGCTTCGGCTGGCTGTATTTTCACCAATCCTCCTGGCCAGTCAGCTGGTCGACTCATTGATCAAGCCGGACTAAAAGGTAAGGAAATCGGAGGCGCTCAAGTGTCTACCCAGCATGCAAATTTCATTGTGAACACCGGAGAAGCAAAAGCCGAACATATAGTTATGCTCATTAGCTACATTAAACAGCAAATCCGTGATTCTTATGGGGTTCAACTCCGTGAGGAAATACGGTATATTGGATTCTAGTATGAATATAATCATCCACGGACAAAATATCGACACAACTGACGCGCTGCGTGAATATGCGGAAGATAAGATGCAGCGTTTAGAAAAGTATGCGAAGGATATTACGCAGCTTTCTCTTACTTTCGAGCGTAATTTTCATCATCGTCACGGCAAAATTTGCACCGTAAAAGCCCAAATGCAGGTTTCTGGACCAGATATCTACGCAGAGACTGAGCATGAGGACTTCTACGCGGCAATTGATATTGTCCAAGATATGCTTGAAACTCAATTGAGAAAGCGCCATTAACAACTAATACCTTTACAGAACCTGCTCAGCGGGGTAGAGTACGGTTCGCACGATTATGTCGGTTTTGACGAAATTGTTTGGAGATGCAAACGCCCGCACCGTGAAGTCACTGCAGAAGACAGTTGACGAGATTTCGGCGCTAGAGGCGAAGATACAAGGCATGGACGATGCCGCTATTTTGCAGCGCGTGCAAGAAATTCAATCCGAGCTCCGAGAGCAGGAAACACCTACTGCGGAAAAGTTTTTGGTTGAGGTTTTTGCGATAGTCAGAGAAACGGCCAAGCGAAAACTTGGCATGCGCCATTTTGATGTGCAGTTAATTGGTGGCATGGTCCTTCATAAGGGCATGATTGCTGAAATGAAAACTGGTGAAGGAAAAACCCTAGTTGCCACTTTACCGGTAACATTAAATGCTCTCAGCGGTAAAGGCGTACATGTGGTTACGGTAAATGACTACCTCGCCAAACGTGATGCACAGTGGATGGGCCCGGTTTACCACGCCCTAGGCCTCAGCGTGGCCTCTATTCAGCACGAGGCTGCGTTTCTTTACGACCCTGAGTTTCAATCAGATGATCCGCAATGGAATAATTTGCGACCAGTTCAGCGTAAAGACGCGTACGCAGCTGATATCACTTATGGAACTAATAATGAATTTGGCTTTGATTATCTGCGCGATAATATGGTGCCGGATGCCTCGTTGAAAGTACAGCGGGCATTACATTACGCCATTGTCGACGAAGTTGATTCCATCTTAATTGACGAAGCTCGCACTCCGCTTATCATTTCCGCCCCTGCTGAAGATTCTGGTGAAGAAAATTATCGTTATGCTGACTTAGTCCAACGCCTAAGCGAAGGAGCTGACTATAACGTTGATGAGAAAATGCGTAGCGCCACCTTAACCGAGGGAGGAATCGCTAAAATTGAACAAGCTTTGCATATTGAAAATATGTATGAGGCGGGTGGAATTGAGACAGTTCATCGAGTTGAACAAGCTCTAAAAGCGCACGCATTATTCCAACGAGATAAAGATTACGTGGTAAAAGATGGTGAGGTGGTTATTGTCGATGAATTTACTGGTCGTTTAATGTTTGGCCGCCGTTATTCTGAGGGCTTGCATCAGGCCATTGAAGCAAAAGAACGAGTGGAGATTAAGAAGGAAAGCGAAACCCTCGCTACCATTTCTTTCCAAAACCTCTTCCGACTTTACGATAAGTTAAGCGGTATGACTGGCACAGCAATGACTGAAGCGGAAGAGTTTTCAAAAATATACGAGCTCGAGGTTGTAACTATTCCAACAAATAAACCCTTAGCCCGCGTTGACCTGCCTGACAGTATTTATAAAAACGAAAAAGGGAAGTTTCTTTCCGTCGTGCGAGAAGTAAAGCGCCGTCATGAGCTGGGACAACCAGTGTTGCTCGGCACTATATCGATTGAAAAGAATGAAATTTTAGGTGAATTACTCAAGCGCGAAGGGATTCCGCACGAGGTATTGAACGCAAAAAACCACGAAAAAGAAGCGGCGATTTTAGCACAAGCCGGCCGCAAAGGTGCGGTCACCGTTGCAACAAACATGGCAGGTCGCGGCGTCGACATTATCCTCGGTGGAGCGCCTTATCAAGAGCAGGAAGCTGAATTTGTACGTTCAGTTGGCGGTCTGCACGTTATCGGCACTGAGCGACACGAATCACGTCGGATTGACAATCAGCTCCGCGGGCGAGCCGGGCGTCAGGGCGATCCAGGTTCGACACAATTTTTTGTCTGCATGGATGATGATCTCATGCGCATCTTCGGCTCTGATCGCATGAAGAGTATTATGGAACGTCTTGGCTTGCCTGAGGATATGCCAATCGAAAATAAGCTTATCTCCAGATCAATCGAGCAAGCGCAGAAAAAAGTTGAAGGTCATAATTTTGATATTCGTAAGCATTTAGTTGAATACGATGACGTGATGAATAAACATCGCGAAGTCATTTATCGCAAGCGAAACGAATACCTGTCAGCTGAGCCGGAAAAATTACGCGAAATCGTACTGAAATCGATTGAGGAAGAGATTACTAAAGCAGTTTCTTTTCACACCGCTTCTGAGGATGAGCACGCCTGGGATATTGAAGAAATATACGAAATTGTGGATTCCATGTTTCCAATTGCCATTGAAAAAAGAATTAAGCTTGATGAATTACGTGCCCAAGCAGGGGATACTGCTGCGGATGCAGCGGCGCGACAAGCTATCATTCACTACTTAGTTGATTTAGCGCAAACAGAGTACGCCCGCATTGAGGAACATATTAGCGTTGAGAGGATGCGCCAAGTAGAGCGAGGAGTAGCTTTACGCTCTATTGATACGCTTTGGATTGAGCACCTCGACAACATGACCCGATTGCGCCAAGGAATTGGCTTGCGTGGCTATGGACAGCGCGATCCTCTAGTGGAATACAAAAAAGAGGCGTATGGCATGTTTACGCAACTCATTGACTCAGTAAACAATTCCATAGTTTTCACCCTCTTCCGCATGTCTCAGACGCAGAATATTGCGCAAGCAACTCCAATGCAGCGACGAGTACTTACTATGACCGCGCCGGCTAAGGTGCAACAAGATGCTAAGTCGGCTTTTTCACCATCAGACCCAAATACTCCGGCTGCAAAAGCACCAAGCGCGCAAGAAACCACAAACGCCTTACCAAAAGTGGGTCGTAACGACCTTTGTCCTTGCGGTTCAGGCAAAAAGTATAAAAAGTGTCACGGGGCATAAATACAAACTCTACTAGAAATAAAGTTCAGCTGTTCGGTTTTATAAAATAGTATTCTAGTATATGTATCCAAGCTCAAGTAAAGATCTAAATATGGAAAGCGGGGATGAAATATATTTTTTTACTCCAGCCTTTCATGTTTTCGATTCTTTTTCAGCCCATAGAATTGACATATGGGGACAAAGCTTTCCTACTGCTGAGCACGCATATCAATGGCAAAAATTTCGCGACTACCCTGAAGTCAAACAAGAAATACTTGCTTCACGAAGTCCGGAAATGGCTCACCGACTTGCACAAAAACATAAAGAAAAAATATACAAGGAGTGGCATTCTGAAAAAGTGCGCATTATGAAGGAAATTTTTTGCGCTAAGGTAAATCAAAATCCTGATGTAATGGAGGTTCTTAAGAAAACAGGTGATAAAGAAATTATTGAGAACTCTCCTGTCGATGATTTTTGGGGTAACGGACCTCAAAAAACAGGCCTGAATATGATTGGTAAAATCTGGATGGAAATCCGTAATGAACTAACATGAATGCAAGCGTAAATAACGTTAAGCAAATTATCATCGTTGTCGGACTCATTACAAACGAAAACGGTGAACTTTTATTACAACGCCGAATTGATAAGCTTATTCCAGAGGCTGATGCCAAGTGGGAATTTCCTGGTGGAAAGATTGAAGTAAATGAAACAGTTGAACAAGCACTTCATCGCGAAATAAAGGAAGAAATTGATTGTGAAGTAAGCATTACTCGTTTACTTCCGCTTGTTCAAACCAAAATGTGGCGAACAAATGAGGGTGTGGATTGGCAAGTAATTCTTATCCCGTATGAATGCCGCCTCGAATCAGGCACGCCAGTGGCCAAAGACAAAAAAGTGGCGGAGGTACGCTGGTTTAATAGAGACGATGCTCTCGGCGAAAGTAATCTACTTAGCGGTGTGATAGAGTTAATTCAAGTACTATGAAACAACTTACTTTTCGTTTACGGCCAGGACAACTCCTTAAAGAAGAGATTGAAGCGCGGACGCAAAATGTTTCGGCTGGTGTTTTACTCTCCATCGTAGGTGGTCTAGAAAATGCTGTCCTGCGTATGGCGGGATCCGAGGCAAACAACCAAGCAGTGAAAGAATGGGATGGTCCATTTGAAATTGTTTCCGGCACCGGAACAATCTCATCAAAGGGGTGTCACATTCATGTGTCTATATCCGACAAGGAAGGAAATGTCATAGGTGGACACTTGCGCGATGGTTGTAAGGTAAAATTTACCGCCGAAATTGTTATTGGCATATTTGAGGATGTGGAGTACCAGCGTGTATTTAGCGAAGAAACCGGCTTTGACGAACTGGAAGTTCGGGAAAATGCTTGACATGACAAGATAGCGGCGTACACTTAGCTTAAGGAAGCAGGGGAGTACACGTTGTCACAAGGAGTGTTTTTTACAAGGTAGCTGCATCAGCAGAGCCTTGTATTGTTGCACTTGGGCAAAGGCTCCTGCTCGGACTGTCATCAAAAGCTCGCGACAAGTCATATTTTTCCAGTTTCAGAGTTGAGAGGCGCTGTACTCCACAAGTCTGGGACATTGCATACAGGCGAGAACTCATTGATGCGCTCGAATCGAGTTCCGGGCAGGAGTCTTTGTCTTTTTGCTAATATTAGCCAAATATATTCAATATGTAAGAAAACATGCTTACTCTTGACGAGAAAAGCCACATCCGTTATAGTTGCGCCAGTGTGCACGACTTTGTGATTGACCCTGACGTATCTGGAAATAGATCTGATGCTTTTACCAGGGTTAGGCGTGCACAATAACAACGCCTAGTTCAACTTTCTATTTTGGCGAAAGACCCAAAGAAACAACTCAATGTCAGCGAAAATAAAAAGGGTTTTATTGAGCTGATCGGCACCGTAACCGAGCAACTTCCAAACGCAATGTTTCGGGTGGAGCTCGAAAACGGCAAAGAAGTGCTTGCCCACCTGTCTGGCCGTATGCGAATGTTCAAAATTCGTATTGTACCAGGCGATTCGGTGACACTTGAAATGACGCCATACGATTTAACCAAGGGTCGCATTACCTATCGACACTAATGAAAGTACGTCCATCAGTAAAAAAAATGTGTTTAAAATGTCGCTTAATTCGTAGAAAGAAGCGACTTGTCGTGATATGTGAAAACCCACGACATAAGCAACGTCAAGGATAATTATGGCTGTTCGTATCGCTGGAGTAACACTCCCAAACAACAAACGCATTGAAATTGCTCTGACCTACATTTACGGTATTGGTCGGACTCGTGCCAAAAAAATTCTTGAAATGGCTAAAATTAGCAATGATTTGCGCACGCAAGCCCTTGATGAGCAGCAGACAAATACACTCCGCGAATTTATTGAAAAAGAATTCCGCGTCGAAGGTGAACTTCGTCGTGAAATTAGCGCAAATATTAAGCGTTTAAAGGATATTGGCGCGTATCGTGGATCCCGCCACTCAAAGGGCTTACCAGTCCACGGGCAACGAACCAAGACAAATTCACGTACAGTTCGCGGTAACGTCCGACGTACGATGGGTTCAGGTCGCAAACCAGCAGCTGAAAAGACATAAACTATGAGCGAAGAAGCAACACAAGCAGAACAGAAAGAGGAAAAAGTCGCTGAAAGCACTGAAGCAAGTACTTCGGCTGCGCCAGCGGTGAAATCTTCTCGAGGTAAGAAAAAGAAGAAAAAGAAGTTTGTCACACATGGACAAGCTCATATTCAAGCCAGCTATAACAACACCATTGTCACTTTGACTGATGGAAGCGGTAACGCATTAGCCTGGGGATCATCCGGAATGGCTGGATTTAAGGGCCCGAAAAAGGCTACCCCATACGCAGCTGGAATTATTGTGCGAAATGTTACTGAAAAAGTACGCGACACCGGCTTAAAAACGCTTGACGTTTTTGTGAAGGGTATTGGTTCTGGTCGTGAGGCTGCTATCCGAGCCTTAAGCGCCCAAGGTTTCACCATCAACTCCATCAAGGACATCACCCCAACCCCACATAACGGCTGTCGTCCACGTAAAGTACGCAGAGTCTAATATGGCACGCAATCTCTCACCTAAAGCAAAGCAATCTCGACGAGCCGGTGCAGATATCGGCATCAAGTCAAAAATCCTGGTAAAGCGAAATTATCCACCAGGAATGCACGGACAACGTGTGAATCGCCGTGTTTCAGCCTACGGCACTCAGCTACGCGAGAAGCAAAAGGCAAAGGCGATTTATCGTCTCTTAGAGCGTCAATTCGTTAAATATTACGAACGAGCAATCCGCAAGCAAGGTAATACTGGTGAAATTCTATTGCAGCTTTTAGAAACCCGTCTCGATAATGTTGTTTTCCGCCTTGGTTTTGCGCCAAGTCGTGACACTGCTCGTCAGTTAATCAGTCACGGACATTTCTTGGTAAACGGTCGCAAACTCACTATTCCTTCCTACGAAGTAAAAGTGAATGACCTTATCAGCGTACATGAAAACCGCAAAGAATCAGCCTATTGGCAGGATGTGAAAAAACTCCTTACCAAAAATACTACTTTGCCATCTTGGCTTACTCAAGATGTAGATAAACTTGAAGGCCGTGTAGAGCGACTGCCGGCTGAGGACGATTTGAAGCTTGGCATCGAAATGCCACAGATCGTCGAATTTTATTCACGATAATTAGTTCCGTTTTTTACCCTCACACGATTATGGAGAACATTCCTCTTCCATCAAGCATCGACGTCGAGCGCAAAGACGCTCAGAGCGCTACCATCACGGTTACCCCGTGCTATCCAGGCTACGGTACAACTCTGGGTAATGCTATGCGACGCGTGCTCTTAAGCTCACTCCCTGGCGCTGCAATTACAGACGTCAAAATTAAGGGTGCTGATCATGAATTTACCACTCTTCCAAATGTGAAAGAGGATGTGGTTACCATTATTTTGAATCTCAAATCAGTTCGCTTGAAGCTCCAAGGCGACGAACCAATGACCATTACCCTGAAGGTAAAGGGTGACAAAGTGGTAAAAGCGAAAGATTTCACTGTTCCAAGTCAGGTAGAAATCGTAAATGGTTCACAGGTGATTGCCACCTTAACCGATAAAGATGCTGAATTTGAACTAGAGGCACGAGTTGCTCCTGGTCGTGGCTACATTCCAGTTGAAACACGAGAAAAAGAAGAGCGTGAAATCGGTCAAATTGCTATCGACGCTATTTACACACCTGTACGCACAGTCAACTTCTCAACTGAGCACGTTCGTGTTGGTCAAATGACAAACTTCGATAAGTTGAAGCTGGATATTACCACTGATGGAACTATTGACCCTGAACAAGCCTTCCGTGATGCTGCCGAAGTACTCTTTGCTCACTTTGACTTGTTAAAAGCACCTCTCGCTGAGAAGGAAGCTGAAAAAGAAGAAGTAGCTGAGGAAGCAGAAGAAGAGGTTAAGGAAAGCAAATAAGTCCATGCGGCATCGATTAACGACAAAAAAACTTAATCGCCCAAAGGCTAACCGAGAAGCTTTGAAAAAGGCCTTGGCAAATAGTTTTATTCTGCATGAGCGGATCACGACCACAGAAGCAAGGGCAAAATATATTAAGCCCTTTGTAGAAAAGCTGGTTACTGCCAGTAAAACTTCTAGCCTAGCACAGCGCCGACGCCTAATTTCTCTGCTTGGTAACGAACGCAATGCGAATAAGCTACTCACCAAAGTCGGCCCACGTTTTGCCAAGCGCAATGGTGGCTACACTCGAATTATCAAACTTGGTCAGCGCCAAGGTGATGGTGCTGCAATTGTCAGTTTAGAATTTGTTGAATAAGCGTATGACAAAGGAAATGCAAATCGAACATATTACGCTTGATGCTAAAGGCAAAACCTTTGGACGGATGTCATCTGAAATCGCGCGCTATCTCCAAGGCAAGCATAAGGCAACATATCAACCAAACCTGGTTGCACCTGTTCAGGTTACTGTAAAAAACCTTAACGAGGTGAGTTTTAGCGGGAATAAACTGGATAACAAGATAATCTACAAGCATACCGGCTACACTGGTAATTTAAAGCAACAAACCCTGCGTCAAGCATTTACAAAATCTCCTGAAAAGGTATTGCGTGATGCGGTCCGCCGTATGCTGCCTAAGAATCGACTTCAAGCAAAGCTACTTAAGAATCTTCATATAGTTTAACGAGTTATGGCTACAAGCAAGACAACGGTAAAGCAAAAGGTTGCCCGAGAACGAAAAGCTCGTGGTGTTGCACCTAAAAAATCTGCACCAAAGAAGCGAGACTACTTATATGCTGTGGGTCGACGTAAGACCGCAGTCGCTCGCGTCCGCCGCTTAGCCGGTGGTGTAGGGGAGATTACAGTGAATGAAAAGCCACTGAATGAGTACTTCCCAGAACCGGAATTGCATACCATCGTGAAATCACCGATTGATCTTGTTGCAGCTGATGAGCGCTTTGCTTACACCGTAAAAGTGCAGGGTGGTGGTAAGCACAGTCAGGCTGAAGCAGTTCGACATGGCATTGCTCGCGTCCTGCTCGTGGCTGACCCTGAGCATCGTAAAGCTCTCAAACAAGCTGGGTGGCTTACTCGTGACGCCCGCGTGAAGGAGCGTAAGAAGCCAGGTCTGAAGCGTGCTCGACGTGCACCGCAGTGGCAAAAGCGCTAGTTCGCACTCCGTCAGATTTATCATAATTTCGTGAGAGGGTTCCGACTTGTCACCTTCCGAAAGTTCAGGAAAAGTACTTAGAAACTCGACCTATCTCACGGCCGCGTATATTGCACAAAAAGTGCTCTCATTTGGGTACTTTGTTTTTTATTCTCGCACACTTTCACCTGAGCATACGGGTATTTATGTCTTTGCTATTTCTTTTGTCACGATCTTTAGCATTGGTATTGATCTGGGACTTAACCCAGTACTTATTCGTGAAGTCGCTCGAGCAAAAGAGAAAACGCAAAGTTATCTTTCCACCATACTGGCGATTAAAATTTTCTTGGCGGTGCTGGCCTATGCCGGAATTTGGGTTACCGCACTCATTTTAGGATACGATATTCTTACCCAAGAAGTGCTTTGGCTGGCTGGAATCTCAATGGTTATCGAATCCTTCAGCGTTACGCTGTATGGCATTTTTCGTGGGTATCAAAACTTCCGCTACGAAGCCACTGGAACGATTATTCACCAAGTCTTTGTGCTAGGTTTCGGCATTGTTGGCTTAGTAATTAACCCTAGTCCGATTATCCTGGGTATTGCCGTGATGCTCGGCGCCT
The DNA here is from genome assembly GCA_023898465.1 of Candidatus Nomurabacteria bacterium. Classification (NCBI taxonomy): domain Bacteria; phylum Candidatus Nomuraibacteriota; species Candidatus Nomurabacteria bacterium. Next base: position 401,100 of record CP060223.1, on the reverse strand, counting down.
TGGCAAACTTTTCCTATGCACTTTGGCATATGGTCAGGACGCTGAAATTCAAAGTTACTCCTCGGATTGATCTTTCGGTTATCAAGCAATTTGCTAAGTGGGCAACACCGTTTTTCCTGGCTGGCATCTTCACGAAGCTCTATGCCTACGTTGATATTGTCTTACTTAAACAGATGACGGATGACGCACATGTGGGATGGTACAGTGTTGCCTACAAGCTTACGTATGCTATTCAGTTTTTACCTTTAGCAATCTCTAATAGTGTCTTTCCGGCCTTCAGTGAGCTTTATCTTAGCTCACAGGATAAGCTGCGACGCTTGCTTGAACAATCATATTTTTTCATGCTCAGTATTGGCACACCAATTGCGGCTGGTGTTTTTGTCCTCGCTGGTCCTCTGATCACCAACCCAAATCTTTGGCCAACCTACGCCCAGAGTATTTCAGCTTTGCAGGTTTCCATCCTTAGCCTTCCATTTATTTTCATTAATCTCATTGCCGGAACCTTGCTTGGAGCATGTAATAAACAGAAAATTCACACGATTAATATAATGATTACAACCATTGTTAACATCGTGGCGAATGTTATTCTTATCCCACAATGGCAGCATGTTGGAGCAAGTGCAGCAGCGCTCCTTAGTGCATTAGTACTCTTTGTGCTCAGCACAATCTGGTCATGGAAAGTGGCGAAGTATCGCATCGTTTGGCTCCTCGGACGTTGGGCTCGCAGCCTCATTGCTTCTGCGATTATGGTAGGGATTCTTTTAGCGCTTGGTTCTAGCTTGTCTGTCTTTGCCCTGCTACCGATCGCCGCGATTATTTATGCCATTGCCTTCTTCCTAGTTGGAGGGATAACCCGTACAGACATACAAACACTTTATGGGATTATTCGACGAAGAAATGGCGCAACGGCAGAATAAAACATTACTCATTACCGCTTTTTTTCCGCCTAAACTTGGAGGTTTAGAGCATTTTTGGTCTGAGGTAACGAGACGATGGCCAGAGGATTCGCTGATTATTTGGACGGATAAAGAAGTAGACGCGAATGATGACAACATTCCACACCGGGTAATTCGTCAAAAGCTTTTTGCCTGGTCTTGGTGCAAGCCAAGCTGGCTTCCTATGCTTTGGCGACTTCCACGGTATATACGTCGCTTTGAAATACATCGCATTTTATTTGGCCACTATGCGCAATACGCTATCCTTGCGCCACTCATGCGTCTCTGTTTAGGAATCCGCTACGATATTATGTCTCACGGCATTGATGCTGTGTTGCCGCAACAAAATCCAGTGCATGCATTTTTTTACCGGTTGACCTTACGCTTTGCCGACACTCTTTATGCAAACAGCAATCAGACCGCAAAGCATTTTGGTACAGACCCAAAGCTTCAGAAAAAAATTCGCATTGCACACCCTGGGATTGATTTTGCTGATTTTCCGGAATTACCACAGAGAACATCAACTGAAGGTTTTACCGTCCTCACAATAAGTCGACTAGTAGCAATGAAGGGGATTGATGTCATGCTTCACGCTTTAGCATTGCTAAAAGCACCTGTTCGCTACATTGTCGTTGGTGATGGTCCCGAAATGGGCGCCCTCAAACAACTCGCCAATACATTAGGCATACTTGAGCAAGTACATTTCATCGGAGCAATACCAGACAATGCTGAAGAAAAAGCTAAATGGTATGCGCAAGCTGATGTGTTTGTACTACCTAGTCGCCCAGTGAGAGGACACGCAGAAAGTTTCGGAATAGTACTCTTAGAAGCTGCTCGTTATAGGCTACCTGTTATCGCCACAAGGCAAAGTGGAGCCGAGGATATTGTGCTACCCGCGCAAAGCGGACTACTAGTTGATCCGGGAAATCCAGAGGAGTTAGCTAGAGCCATAAAAGAGCTTATGGGTGACCAAACCTGGGCACAACAATTAGGTGAGAAGCATTATACTCGTGTGCAAACTGAATTTACCTGGAAGCGCACAATGGAGGAGCTCCTTCATGAATGAGCTTATTAGTGTTATCATCCCGTGTCAAAATGATGCGGAGACTCTACGCACTACTGTACAAAGTATTCAGGAGCAGCAAAGTGTTAATGTAGAAATTATTATTGTCTGCGACGGAGCAACTCAAGATACTTTGCATATTGCCCAGGATTTAGCTAAAGAAAATATCCAAGTACTTCAACAGGAAGCTCAAGGCGCACCAGCTGCTCGCAACGCTGGAGCACGACTCAGTAAAGGTGCATATCTTTACTTTTGCGATGCAGATGTGAAGTTAGCGCCGAATGCGCTTCACACCTTACTCACTGCACTTCAAAAAAATACTAAGGCCGCCTTTGCTTATGGTAGCTTTGTGTTTGATGAGCGGCCAATGCCAGCAGTACATTTCAGCCACTACTGGCTACAACGCTTAAACTTTATTTCCACGATGTCGCTCATCCGCCGTGCACATTTCCCGGGCTTTGATACTCACCTGAAGCGCTTCCAAGACTGGGATCTCTGGTTAAGTGTGGTGGAAAAAGGAGGCAGGGGAGTCGCTGTAGCACCTCAACTCTTTCAGACCTTAGCACATCAGCGCAGTGCAATTAGCACTCGTAGTGAGTTGCGGGCCGAGGCTAAGGCGTACCTGTCTCAAAAGCATCAACTCCCTAAAGGCGGCGCATTGAAGAGTCTTGTATGGAAAATCTCCTTTACGATTTATCGGCTTCTGCACCCAGTACGCTAATGTCTCAAACACCTATGACCGTAATAATTGTGAGCTGGAATGTGAGGGAGTTAGTACTCCAATGCATAGCCGCGCTTTTGCAGAGCAGGCAAAATCCAGAAGATATTATCGTTGTCGATAACGCCTCCCAAGATGGCTCGCTTAGGTCGCTAAAAGAAAAGTATCCAAACATTACTCTCATTGCCAATAGTAAAAATGTAGGCTTTGCAAAGGCGGTAAATCAAGGCATACGTGCTGCAAAACCCGGCCACATGCTACTCCTTAACCCAGATGCAATTGTCAAAATAGATACGTTAAGTAAGGTAAAACAAGTGCTGGAACAGGAAGAAAATATTGGCGTGCTCGGATGCCGTCTCGTAAATGAAGATGGAACAACGCAAGAGAGTATTCGAGCTTTTCCTCAGCTAAGCGATCAGTTACTCATCATGCTTAAACTGCATCGATTTTTCCCTCGTTTTCCTGCCTTGAAAAGGTACTACGCATCGAGTTGGAATTATACGCAGGATGGGGAAGTGGATCAGGTAAAAGGAGCATTTTTTCTTATACACAAAAATGCAATTGAACAAGTGGGCCTACTTGATGAGGACTATTTTATATGGTTTGAAGAAGTTGATTATTGCTATCGTGTAAAAAAGGCCGGACTTAAAGTCTTTTATACCTCACAGGCAGAAGTATTTCATGCTCGAGGTGAGAGCTTCAGGCAAGTGCTCAGTATTACCAAGCAGCGCTATTTTATTCACAGCATGCAAATCTATTTTGCCAAACATGGCTCACGATGGGATACTATAGTTCTTAGACTCGCTCGACCTCTTAGTCTTTTTCTGGCCGCGCTGGCCGCTCCGCTTAGCATGCTAAAGCTTAAAACTCCAACCGCGCATGACTAATACTGTGCTGAAGAAAGTTTCCTTGCTCTCTAGTGTGTGTTTAGCGCTTTACGGATTAGCGTATCTTGGTTTTCTCTACCCTTGGATAAATACCACGCTTTTTTTCCTCATTGTTGCGTGTACCATTTACCTTAGCTTTCGAGCACCGGAGTATGGAATTTATATAGCTCTGAGCGAACTTATTATTGGCGGCAAGGGTTACATTTTTTCTATTGTCGCTTTTGGTCAGGCTATTCCCATTCGCTACGCCATTTTCGGCATTCTCGGTCTCGTCTTTCTTTGGCAAGTCATACGTGAAAAAAGAATAACGGTATGGCAAAGCCAATTTCGCTGGCCATTACTCAGCTTGGCGCTCTGGATCCTCCTCGCAGCTATGCTGGGCTATGCAAAAAATCCGCACGAGATATGGTTTTTTGACCTCAATGGCTATATTTATTTTCTTTTTGTTTTCCCGTTGTTCCAGAGTATACGAAATATAGGGCAGCTGCGTAGTCTTGCTTACTGGGGCGCTGCCGCAACCTTGGCCCTAATAGTTTTTACCTTCTTCTTAAGCACACTTTTTGCCACGGTCTATTATCGTCCAAATTTTGTAAGTGCCACCCAGGTTGATTCAGGACAACTGGCAAAGTTGGATGAGGATAGTGGTGAGCCAGCCCGACTTGGCCAGACTACAAAGCTCGATGCTTCAAAAATTCAACTTGACCGCAGTGAGATAACTCAAGATCGTCCAAGTGTCTATCGCTGGGCAAGAGATACCGGCATGGCTGAAATATCATACTTTAGTGGAAGAATTTTCCGGGTTTTTGTAATAAGCCATCTCTACATTTTATTACTACTTTTTCCAGCCCTGCTTTTTCTCTTACAGACAAGTAAGTGGAGCAGCTCGCGATACATCGGTGTACTTAGCCTCTTTTTACTTGGCGCAGCACTGTTTATCGGATTCTCACGTAGCTTTTGGTTTGGGTTAGCTGTCGGAATACTTTTTCTTTTTGCCATATTACCAAAGCAATTCAAGTTACGCCTTTTCCTTACCTCGCTGACTGTGCTTGTTGTTATGCTAGGAGCTTTAGCAATTGTGCCGGGTGCTTGGGATGCCAGCGTGGGACGCCTGCAATCACTTTTTCAACCTAACACCGAGCTTGCCGCATCGAACCGTTTACAATTACTGCCCAATGTTGTTGAAAAAATAAAAGAGGCGCCTCTTATTGGATCCGGCTTTGGAACACTTGTTCGATATCGTTCACTGGTAGCCGGGACCGACGAGGTAGAAACTGTAGCGGTCTATGTGTATGAGTGGGGCTACTTAGACCTTTTAGTAAAACTAGGAGGTATTGGCTTACTTATCTATCTCATCTTTTTGGGAAGTGTCTTTCGGAAAGGATTTCAGTGGAAGGTACAAAACCAATATGAACTGATTATTAAACTTGGTACGCTCAGCGCATTACTTTCCTTACTCGCTGCTCACGCCTTTACACCATATTTAAACCATCCGCTTGGTATTAGCGCGATACTCATGTGCGCTCTCATTTTCACGCTTGTTCCAAATACTCATGCAGAATCCTGAAACGCCAGAATTAAGTATTCATATTGTCACCTGGAATAGTGGAATTTTTATTCAGCATTGCTTGGAATCGCTAAAAAAACAAAGCTACCAAAACTTCCGCGTGTTAATTATCGATAATAATTCTACTGATGACACGCTTGCAATTCTTAGCGCAAACTATCCACAAATTCAGGTAATAAAAAATCGTACAAACCTGGGCTTCGCAAAAGCACATAATCAAGGTATTCATTTCTCCAGCTCACCATTTGTCCTTGTGCTTAATCCGGATATCATCGCCACATCTACATTCCTGGAAACTCTGATGCATGGCATACAAAGCAAGCCCAAATGCGGCAGCATTGGCGGAAAAACGCTAAGATTCGCCTTTGCGGAAGGGGATTTGAAGCAAGTAGATATGTCTGATAGGATTGATTCGGTCGGTTTACAGGGTCTGCGTAGCCGGCGAGTGGTCGATCGTGGGGAGGGTCAGCGAGATCGAGGTCAATTCGATGCTCCTACCCCAGTGTTTGGCATAAGCGGCTCTGCAGTAGTATACCGACGACAGGCCCTAGAAGATGTTCGTTACCAAGATGAGTACTTTGATGAGGAATTCTTTGCCTACAAAGAAGATGTGGATATGGCCTGGCGCTTACAGCGACTTGGTTGGGAAGCATGGTGCATACCACAGGCGCTGGCATATCACCATCGAAGTGCCCGAGGTGATAGTGAAAGCACCCGACAGGTTGTTGCTGAACATCGACATAGAGCAAAGGTGATTAACGCACTCTCGTACCGAAATCATTTGCTCATGCTTGCAAAAAATGAAAGTATCGCAAGTTTTCTTCTTAGCGCTCCTTGGATACTAAGCTATGAACTGAAAAAGTTTATTTACCTGCTTTTCTTTCAGCCTTCAGTTCTGCGGCAGAGTATCGCTGCTCTCAAATTAATGCCCCTAATGCGGAAAAAGAAAAAAGCCCTCATGCATAAGGCTCGCGTTTCCCAACAATCACTTCGTAAATGGTTTCAATAGTATGGTTGAACTATCAATAATTATCGTAAATTATAAATCGCGCGGTTTAGTAAAAACCTGCTTGCGTGGTATTGAACAATCTCATTTGCGCTGTTCATATGAAGTTATCGTCGTAGATAATAATTCCAATGACGGCACAATGGAAATGCTGCAGGAGCGTTTTCCAGACGTCAAAGGTATTCAACTTAATGAAAACAGGGGCTTAGCATCTGGAAATAATGTGGGTATGCGAGCCGCGCAAGGTCAGTTTTTCCTTATCATCAATCCTGACATTGCCATTTTTGAAAACATGATCGAGAAGATGCTCGATTTCATGAAAAAAAATCCGCAAATTGCTTTACTCGCTCCAAAACTTACCAATCCTGATGGAACTGTCCAGGAATCAATGTATCGATTTCCTGGCATGATGATTCCTCTCTATCGCCGTACACCTTTGGGTAATTTGCCTTGGGCAAAAAAGGCACTTCGCCACTACATCATGCGTGATACCGAAAAGACGCACACGCAGCCAGTGGACTGGGTATTAGGTGCCTGTATGCTCGTACGACGGTCAGCCTATGAGCAGATTGGTGAAATGGATGAGCGATACTTCCTTTATTTTGAAGATGTGGATTGGTGCAGACGCTTTTGGGCGGCAGGCTATGCGGTCTACTATTATCCAGAAGCAGCCTTAGTGCATTATCATCGTCGTTTATCTGCTGAGAGTCCGGGCCTTAGTGGCATATTTACTGCAGCCACCCGAATTCACATTCATTCCGGTATTCGCTACTTTGCCAAATATTTTCGGCAAAACACGCCATCCTCACATCCTATTCCAGGCTTGACGGAGTAAGCATTTTTCAGTAGAATTTGAAGCTCCATTGCCTAGTTGAAAGTGCAACGTGCCAGAACGCGCAACATCTATAAATCTACATAAGAAGGGTAAGCAAAAGAGACGGTGGCCTAAGGTCCTCGGGATTGTTTTAGGCAGTCTTATCATCATCATCGCTATTCTAGGTGCTTTCTCGTATCCATCTGCTGTGAAGGTTGCTCGAGCTGCCAAGGACGGTCAAAACGCGCTTCTCAATGCCCAGGAACATTTTGAGGCACAGGATTTTTCTGCTGCCACGATTTCCTTAAACGATGCGATTGGAAAGTTTGAAGAAGCGGATAGCGCTCTGCGAGGGCTAGCCTGGCTTCGCGTTTTGCCATATGCTGCACGTCAATACACAGCAGCCGATCATCTGATTCAAGCCGCAATCACCAGCAGTCAAGCAATTCATGAAATTGCAGATTTTGCGAATACTACGATTGTTCCATTTCAAAACGCTTCTGGGCAATTAAGCTTAAAGAGTTTAACACCGCAAGATAAGCGAGTGCTTTTAGGTAAACTACATGACGCTGATCCTGTCCTACGTGATGCTGAAACCAAAATTACGCAATCAGTGGAGGAGTTTAACAAGGTGCCGAAGACGGGCTTAGTTGGCCCACTACAAAGCGCAATTGACCCCATTAGCGAAAAGCTTCCTTTGGTGCAGAGCGCGGTGGCTCAGTTTTCATCTCTAGCGCGCACTATTCCAGTTTTAGCCGGCTATCCTGATAAGCAAACCTACTTATTCTTGCTGCAGAATAATACTGAACTCCGTCCAACCGGTGGATTTATCGGCACCTATGGCGTCTTAAAGGTTGATGCTGGCGAAATTGAGACTTTTACCACAGATAACATTTATAATCTCGACGTTCCAGCTGAAAAGTTCCTGGATATTGACCCACCCGAGCCGCTGCAAAAATATTTACGAAGTACGCAATGGTTTTTACGAGACTCTAACTGGTCACCACATTTTCCACGAGCTGCTGAGCAAGCCCTCTGGTTTTATGAGCAAGAACGCGGTCCAGTAAAATCCTTTGATGGAGTAATCGCGGTTACTCCAAGTTTTATTGAGTCATTGATCGAACTAACCGGCAGTATAACTGTTCAAAATATCGAATTTACACGTGACAACTTCGTTGACACATTACAGTACCAAGTTGAACAGGGATATTATCAACAAGGTATAGACGAATTAGCACGTAAAGAAATCATCGGCGAGATGTCACAAATCCTCATGGATCGTCTTTTAGCGCTCCCTCAATCGGATTGGAATAGACTTTGGTCAACCTTCCTAGAAAATGTTGAGGAAAAGCAAATTCTGCTCTATCTCAAGGATCCTGAACTGCAGGCGATTATTCAGGACGAAAACTGGGGTGGAGAAGTAAAGGAAACAGAAGATGACTACCTGTATGTTGTTGATGCAAACATGGCTTCGCTTAAGAGTGACCCGGGAGTAAAGAGAACTATTAGCTACTCAGTTGAAATGGTTGATGGTGAGGCTATTGCTACGCTTAACGTGCACTACCGCAACGAGGGGACAATTACCTGGAAGTCTACCCGCTATAGAACCTACACTCGCATCTACGTCCCGCTTGGCAGTGAGCTCATTAGTGCAGAGGGTTTCCTGACCAACGATAAAATTCAGAATGGTAAAGCAACTGAACCCACTCTTGACGAAGACTTAGGCAAAACAGTTATTCAAGGCTTCACTTCGATTGAGCCACTTGAAGAAGGGGACTTACACATCCAATATCGTCTACCAAAAGCTATTACAGATACTCTAAAGAAGGGTGACTATCAGCTTGATGTGCAGAAGCAGCCAGGCACAGAGCCACATAGCTTAGAAATACGTATCCACCCTGGATATAAGTCGCACACCATTACACCACTCGAGTATCTGCAAAGTGAAAACGATGGCGTATATTTAAGCGGTCCATTATCACACGACCTGACCTTCATCCTGGAGAAATAGCATGGCTTTTTTCTTGAAACGATTGGGGATTGATCTTGGTACCACGTCAACGCTCGTCCATGTGCCCGGGCGTGGTATTGTGATTAATGAACCGTCTGTGGTGGCAGTCTCATTGATGGACAAGAAGGTGCTCGCAGTGGGTGATGAAGCAAAGGAAATGTTAGGAAGAACCCCTGACACTATTGTGGCATATCGACCACTTCGCGATGGAGTAATTGCCGACTATCGCACGACTGAAGCAATGCTGCGGTATTTTATTAATAAAGCTTCTGGCGGTGTCCGCTTTTTCCGCCCTGAAGTTATGATTGCTGTACCGGCCGGCATTACCTCAACTGAACGAAGAGCTGTGGTCGACGCAACCTTAGCCGCTGGAGCAAAGGCCGCGTATATTATCAAAGAGCCTATTGCAGCGGCTATTGGTGCAAATATCCCGATCGGATCTGCCTCTGGGCACATGATTATCGATATTGGCGGTGGTACCTCAGAAATTGCTGTCATTTCCCTGGGTGGTATTGTGGCAAATACCTCAGTGCGCATTGGAGGAAACAAATTAGATGCCGCAATTCAGGAATACATACGCAAAAAATATGGCCTAGCAATTGGCGAGCAAACAGCCGAGCAAGTCAAAATAATGATCGGGTCTGCTTTACCAATGGATGAGAAATTGGCTCTAGAAGTTCGCGGACGCGATATTATTAGCGGTCTACCAAAAACCATTACCGTGCTGTCTGACGATGTGACTGAGGCAATTCAAGATGAGCTGGCTGGGATTATCCAAGCAGTCAAATCAGTGCTCCAGGAAACTCCTCCTGAGCTCTCTGCCGACGTCATTGATAAAGGCATGGTACTTAGTGGCGGATCCTCACAGCTACGCAACATTGATCGACTCATGTCTCAAGCTACCGGTGTGCCAGCCTATGTGGCTGATGATACCCGTCTCTGTGTTGCTCGCGGCACCGGAGTTGCTCTAGAAAACCTCGAATCCTACAAGCGCAGCATTTTAATGACAAAGTAAATGCGAATCGGTATTGATGCATCTCGCGCCAATACGCTCCACCGTACCGGCACAGAATGGTACTCGTTTTTTGTTATCAAGGAGTTACTTGAGCAAGATACAAAAAATAGCTACGTACTGTATGTGAAGGAGCCCCTAGTTGCTGATATGCACTATCTGGCTGAAAAAGCTGAGATACGAGTGCTAAAATGGCCGCCAAAATTTCTTTGGAATCTCTTCCGGCTATCTTGGGAAATGTTTTGGAATAAACCTGAGATACTTTTTGTACCTGCTCATACAATTCCGTTTATCCATCCCAAAAAACTTATCACGACTATTCATGACGTGGGATTTGAACGCTTTCCAGAACTTTATGCGCAGCATCCCATTGGGCCAAAAAGAGGAGTATTGCGCTACCTCTTTAGTTTTTTTGTGCGACTTTTCTCACTAGGACGCTACGGAAACAACGAGCTAGATTATCACCGCTTTAGTGTCCGCATGGCGTTACAACATGGAGGCGAGATCCTGACCGTTTCGAATTTCTCCCGCGATGAAATTTGCCACTTTTTTCCTTTTCCTAAAGAGCGCATTCGGGTTATTCATAATGGCTTACACCCTGATTACGCAAAGACTTATTCAGAAGAAGAGATTGCGCAAACGCGTCACACATATGCGCTTCCTGAATCATATGTATTTTTTATTGGGCGTTGGGAAAAGAAAAAAAACATAGATGGACTTTTGCGCGGTTTTGCACAATTTCAAAAAGAAAACAAAGATCAGCATCTTGTCTTGATTGGCAAGCCGGGTACGGGCTTTGACGAAGCCTGGGCTGCACTTGATGAAGAAACGCGGAAACAAATCTTTTTACTTGAGCGAGTACACGAGGAAGTTCCGCAAATTATGGCTGGAGCCCGCATGCTCCTTTTCCCAAGTAAATACGAAGGCTTTGGATTACCGGTTTTAGAGGCCATGGCGCTCGGCGTGCCAGTGATATGCTCAAAATTTGCGTCTTTGCCTGAAGTGGCTGGCAATGCAGCTTACTATTTGAGAGATGATACACCAGAGAGCATCGCCCAGGCACTAAAGGATGTGAATGGTTCAAGCGAGCTGCGCGAACAATTGCGTGAAAAGGGGTTCCAACAAGTAAAAGGCTTTAGCTGGCAAAAAACAGGTCAACAAATACGAGACCTAATTGAGCAAATGTAGCTTGCGAAAAAGCCCCTGATATGGTAGAGTCGATTCGCTTTGATGAAGAAAAAAACTCCTAAGCGGGCGCAAAAAAACGCCAACTGGTCATTCCCGCACTTTATAGGGAACGAGCAGGTTTGTCAGTATTTGCAAAATGTCCAGCAGTCAGGCTCCTTACATCACGCCTACCTTTTTACCGGACCCGCTCAAGTAGGCAAAACCACGCTAGCTCAAATCTTTGCCCATCATATCCTTAACGATATGGAGGCTACGCTACCATGGCCAATCGTAAGCTCAACAGAATTAAGTTCCCACACTGACTTTGTTGGATTTTCTGCTGCTGAGTTTTCAGGTGTTGAAGATGTACGAAAAATAGTGCAAGCAGCACAACAAAGTCCCTTACGAGCAAAACACCGTGTTGTACTCATGAGTGATATAGATGCACTTTCTGAATCGGCTATGAATGCATTACTCAAGGCATTTGAGGATGCGCCGCCAAAAACACTTTTTCTCTGCACTAGCTCACACCCACAGCTCCTCCTTAGCACGCTTCGATCTCGCTGTCAGCAAATTCCTTTGCAGGGAAGTAAAGATGCTCAACTTGAAGAACATTTACTTGAACATTTCTCTGAGAAGAAGCGCACGCGTGATATTGTCGCTTTAGCAGAAGGTCGTCCTGGACTACTTACCGACTGGGTAAATGACAGTGAGGCACTAGATGCAGCTGAACAACTGCTCGAGAATATTCGCCAACTACGCACTCAGTCGCTTCATGAAAAACACCAATTTGTTACGACTCTTTTCAAGGGCGTGAAAGAATTCTCTGAAAAGCAAGAGATTGCTGCACGATTTCTCCACTATCTCGTACTCGACGAAAAAAATCGACTCTTTCAAAAAGACCAGACTGGACAAAAACTTCAGGCACATCGAGTGAAACATGTGCGCAAAGCGCTTCAGGGTCAAAAACTATTACGACAAAACACTCAAGCAGCACTTTTACTCGAGGATTTACTTCTCACCTATGTCTAAATCTCTACTACGCACCACACTTCTCTCTATTGGATTACTTTCCATTATTGCACTCACTGGACAGAGTTGCACAATTTTTGGACCCTCAAAACAAGCAGACGGTGGAGCTTTTCGTAGCGATGATCAGGGTCAAACTTGGGAGCAAAAAGCCATCATCGGCACGGTTGATAAAAAGCTGGTCACCATTGAGAAAGCGAATGGCGGCATATTTGTCTTTCACCCATCTGACCCAGACACCATTTACTATGGCACCCGTGGAAACGGTCTTTATCGAACTGAAGATGCAGGCGAGCGCTGGCAGGTAACTGGACGCCAAGATGGTAACGTTATTGCCTTAGCAATCGACCCGGAGGAGCCGGAAGTCCTCTATGCTGGCTACGGACCTCATATTGAAAAAAGCTTTGACGGTGGAATTACCTGGGATCGCGTGTATACAGAATCACGTGAGCAGCTTGTTATTACCAGCATTGTTATTGAACCAAATAATGCCGATCACATCTACGCCAGCAACACGGGTGGAGTGATTCTTGAAAGTCTCGATCGTGGTCAGACCTGGCACGTGCTTCACATTTTCCAAAGCGCAGTTAATCAGCTCTACATGCATCCAAATGATGCAACAATACTCATGGCTATTGTGGATAAGAAGTATCTACAACGTTCCGGCGATGCAGGATTAACCTGGACTCCTTTGCAAGAAAACCTAATGCAATTTAACGGTGCAAATGTGGTAAACGCATTAGCATTCGACACACAACAAGCATCACGCATATATATCGCTACCAACTATGGCCTGCTTCGTTCAAATGACCTTGGTAGTAATTGGGAGGCAATGCAAACTTTGGTGCCTAATAACACACTGGTGATACGTACTGTGCATGTTGACCCGCGCAACTCAAATAATATTTTCTTCACAACAGAAAATAAATTGCATATCAGCAAAGACGCCGGAGCTACTTGGGAAGTAGTTACTATTCCCACCAGTCGACTTGTCACGGTATATGCGATTCATCCTCAACGTCCAGATCAACACTTTATTGGTACACTTTTTGTAGAGAAATAATATGTCCGACACCTATACAGAAAAATTTCAAAAAGCACTTGATTTCTATAAATCGCAATTAGCAACATTGCGAACCGGCCGAGCAAATCCGGCCCTAGTGGAAAATCTAAAAGTTGAAGCTTACGGTTCAAATATGCCTCTGCAGCAATTGGCAAATATTTCCGCGCCTGAGCCTCGTTTAATAGTCATCCAACCCTGGGATGCTTCAATGGTCCAGGAAATTGAAAAGGCCATTAAGGCTTCACCGCTTGGGCTACAACCTAGCCTCGATGGCACAACTATTCGCTTACCATTACCTGAATTAACTGAAGAGCGTCGTAAAGAGCTGTTGAAAGTTGTGGTGCAGTTTGAAGAAGAGGCAAAGGTGGCAATGAAAAAAACCCGCGAAGAAGTATTGCGAACTTGGCGTGATCAAGGAAAAGAGGGTTCACTCTCAGAAGACATTGTTGAACGGCAGGAAAAAGAGCTGCAAGAATCACTGCAAAAATTTCACACGCAATTACGCGACTTAGCCAAAGCAAAAGAAGAAGAAATAATGACTGTATAAGCTATGTTACTTACCCTCATCGTATTTATCGTCGTATTTAGTGTAGTCGTCTTTGTTCATGAATTTGGACACTTCAGCGCTGCTCGTAAACTAGGTGTAAAGGTTGAGGAATTTGGTTTTGGTTTCCCGCCTCGCATTGCCGGAATCCGACGTGGCGATACTATTTATTCGATTAACTGGATACCATTTGGTGGCTTCGTACGCTTAAAAGGGGAGTCTGGCGAAAATGTCGATCCTGATAGCTTCGTAGCCCAAGCACCTTGGAAACGCGTCGTCATCCTCTCGGCGGGCGTACTCATGAACGTAATTACTGCGGCGGTATTACTCAGTATAGCCTTTGGGATTGGTATTCCATCCGCTTTAGATCAAGACCAGCTCGCATCAGGTGGTCAGGTTTCTGATCATAAGCTACAGATTGTGACGGTAGTCGAAGGATCACCAGCCGAAAAAGCTGGCTTAGCTGTGAATGACGTTATTGAAAAAATTAACGGTCAGGAAATACGCACGGTGAGCGATCTCCAGGCCGCCACCTCACAAGAACCTATTGAAGCGCTCGAACTGCAGTATTCGCATGAAAATGAAAGTAAAACACTCACGGTAACTCCTGAGATCGCCGAGGGTGATACGACGCCGAAGATTGGTGTAGCGGCCGCCGAAACCGGTCTCGTACGCTACCCATGGTATCAAGCACTTTGGTTGGGTCCTTGGTATACGCTACAGCTGCTCTGGCTAATTATCGTATCGCTTTTTGAGCTCTTTAAGCTCCTATTTACTCAGGGAATGGTTTCACCTGACGTGGCAGGCCCGATTGGTATCGCTGTTGTGACTGGGCAGGTAGCTAAACTTGGTTTCGTCTATGTCCTTCAGTTCACTGCGGTGCTATCGCTTAGCTTAGCAGTGATGAATATTCTTCCAATTCCAGCTTTAGACGGTGGAAGAGTTTTCTTTGTTCTTCTCGAAAAAGTGCGTGGCAAAGCAGTCAGTCCAAAAGTTGAGGGTCTAGTGCATACGATAGGTTTTTATGCCCTCATTCTTTTTATTCTAGTTATTAGCATTCAAGACATTAATCGTTTTAACATCGGAGATCGCGTCCGTGATTTCTTCCAAAGCTTCGGTTCCTAACCTTGTTCGACAGTCTCAACTCTTTGGCACCACATTACGTGAAGCGCCAAGAGGCGAGGAAAGTATTAATGCCCGCTTGCTAGAGCAGGGAGCTTTTATTCGCAAGCACATGGCTGGAGCATATAGCTATCTTCCGCTTGGTTTGCGTGTGCTTCGGAAGATTGAAACCATCATCCGAGAAGAGATGAATGCGGTTGATGGACAAGAAGTGCTCATGCCGGCCCTTCAACCAAAAGAGCTGTGGGATAAAACTGGTCGATGGGAAGGACTGAAACCTGTCATGTATCAGTTCCTCGATCATTCTGAAAAGCACGTAGGCCTAGGTGTAACACACGAGGAAGTCATTGCTGAACTCGCTCGGCAATTTGTAAAATCATATAAGGATTTACCTGTTGCGCTGTATCAGATTCAAACAAAGTTTCGTCACGAAGCTCGACCAAAGTCTGGTTTGAATCGTGGCAGGGAATTTAGCATGAAGGATCTCTATAGCTTGCATACCAGTGAAGATGATATGAATGCATACTATGAGAGAGTGAAAACTGCTTATCTCAATGTGTTTACCCGATGTGGCCTGGATGCAAAAATTGTTGAAGCATCCGGCGGTGACTTTACTAAAGAATACTCACACGAGTTCCAGGTGCTCACCGAAGCAGGTGAAGATCATATATTTTACTGCCCTAATTGTACTTTTGCGCAAAATAAAGAAATCGCAAAGGTAAAAGAGGGTAATCCTTGTCCAAATAATCCAGAGGATCGCATCCAGATTAGCCGAGCTATTGAGGTAGGTAATATTTTCAAGCTTGGCACAAAATACAGCGATGGCATCGGAGCTCATTTCGTGAATGAGGAAGGTAAAAAGATGCCTATTATCATGGCTTCCTATGGTATTGGCGTTTCGCGTTTAATTGGGACCATTGTTGAAGTACACAATGATGAAAAAGGTATTCGCTGGCCCTTGTCCGTAGCACCTTTTGACTTCCACGTTGTGCAATTAGGCAATACACCAGAGATTAACTCTGCAACGGAAACCCTCATTACCTTACTTCTCAATGCAGGTAAAACTGTCCTCTATGATGACCGCAATGCATCGGCCGGCGAGAAGTTAAATGATTCGGATCTGCTGGGGATACCATATCGATTACTCGTTTCAGCAAAGACAGGTGACAAGGTCGAGGTAAAAAAACGTGATGAGAAAGACAGTCAACTTCTCTCGCCACAGGACATCTTGCACACCTTGAGTGGGGAGAAAGGATAAGCATGCTCAATAGAATCTTTGGTCGTTTTTCCCGCGACATGGGAATCGATCTCGGCACCTCAAATACGCTTGTGTACGTACGAGACAAGGGAATTGTCATCAACGAACCTTCGGTAGTTGCCATCAACACCCGCACCGATCAAATTCTTGCTGTAGGTGATGAGGCGCGTAAAATGGTAGGAAAAACACCTGGGCACATTGTAGCTACTCGGCCTCTGGTTGACGGTGTAATTTCCGACTTCGAAGTTACTGAAAAAATGTTAAAGCACTTTATCCAAAAAGTGCACCGAGAAAACTCTGGGCTTTTACCGCGCCCACGCGTAGTTATTGGCATTCCGCTCGGTGTAACAGAAGTGGAGCGTAAAGCAGTTGAAGACGCCACTCTCTCAGCTGGCGCACGTGAAGTGTATCTTATTGAAGAACCAATGGCGGCAGCGATTGGATCACGACTGCCTATACAAGACCCTTCGGGAAATATGGTCGTCGATATTGGCGGTGGAACTACGGAGATTGCAGTCATTGCGCTAGGTGGTGTGGTGGCTTGGAAATCTCTGCGTATAGCCGGCGACGAACTAAATGAGAACATCATTAATTACGCCCGCGATCATTTTAATCTGCTTCTCGGTGAACGAACTGCTGAGGATATTAAAATTGCCATTGGCGCAGCAAATGAGAAGGTGGAAGAGCGAGAAACAAAAATGCGGGGACGCGACTTGATTAGTGGATTACCTCGCGAGGTCACTGTAAGTAGTCAACATATTTTAGAAGCTACTCAACGCTCTGTGCGTATGATTATCGATGCAATTAAAACTACGATTGAAAGTACTCCGCCTGAGTTAGTAGCTGATATTTACGAGCGAGGTATTATCCTCTCTGGTGGCGGCGCCTTACTCCGAGGCTTAGATCAATCAATTCAACGAGAGGCACGCATTCCAGTTCATATTGCCGATGACCCACTTACTACGGTAGTACGTGGGACCGGTATAGTTTTGGAAGATCTTGATGCGCTACGTAAAGTACTCGTGCTCTCAACCCAAGACGAAAACGTCTTAATTAAGTAGTATGTCACAGCGTCGTCTCTCAGCCAGAAGTTTTACGCTACTTTTTCTGGTAGCTATTCTTCTTTTGGTAGTGCTTGATGCTTTTGGTTTTGGTAAACCTTTTCGATCTTTAACCTCGGCTATTATTAATCCGATTCAAGAAGCAAGCGCCTCTATGGCGGCTGGTATTCAATCCTGGTTCCAACCAAAAGGCGTAACAGGGGACCTCCAGTTCCAGGTGGCCCAGCTCGAAGAAGAGCGGAATTCCTTGTTGGTAGAAAATGCAGAGCTGCGTTCTTTGCTCCGTGACCAAGCCAGCGCAAATGAACAATCACAGTTACTAAGCACTAAAAACCTACGTTTCCAGGTCACGCGCGTTATTGGTCGCAGTTTAGACCCTAGTGCACAAATTATTATTATTAACCGTGGGCAATCTTCCGGTGTATTTGTTGGTCAAGTTGTTGTAGTGGAGGACGGCATTGTGATCGGTCGTGTTTCTTCTACAACAAGTAACACTGCTCAAGTCCTCTTGGTGACTGACCGACGCAGTAAAATATCAGTAGAAGTACAGAATGAGTTTAACTCTCCTGGAATTGTAATCGGTGAAAGGGGACTCGCACTTCGGCTTACCACTGTGCCGCAAGATGAACCAATCGAGTTTGGACAAAGCATCGTAACCGCTGGACTAGAAGCCGGAGTCCCTCGTGGATTACTGATTGGTACGGTTGGCGATGTCAGCTCAACTGCCACGAATCTATTTCAAAGTGCCAGCATACGCTACCCAGTTTCACTTGATCGGCTACAATTAGTATCAGTAGTCCAAGGACCAAGCACAGATGAAGAATAGTCTCATAGTCATAATTGCGCTTGGGTTGGTCGTTTTTTCCTTAAGCGCACAACCTTATCTACCCAGCTGGCTACACCCACTGCAACTCTGGCTTGTTTTTCCTTTAGTATTACTCACCGTATCAGTTCGACACTCGCTCTCGGTTGCCCTAATCACCGGCTGGATGCTCAGCGTCTATTTTTATAGCGCCTTTCCTGCTCAATATATCATTATTATTCCAGCTAGTTGCACTATGAGCTTTTTGCTCACCAACTCCTGGCGAACTCACCGAATCTGGCTACTGGTGCTGACTTGCACGCTTATTGGTAGTATTGCTTATATACTTTTGACCTATGGGGTCTTTTTCAGCTACAGTTTATTAACCCAAAGCAATGTAACTGATGTTTTTGCACCTTCCGCGTGGTCATATTTGCTGCTTGGTATCGCGGAAAATGTATTTTTCGCCCTGGTCAGTTATCGCTTTATCCAAATGCTTTGGCCAGATCGTATGCAAGCACGTAACCCCTTAACTGGTACACATGCCTTCACTACGTAGCAACCCTTTCATTGACTCAGTCGGACCGTCCCGCGTATACGGTCGAGTAAACCGTTCCTCACCAAACGCTTTTTCAGTGGATGAGGTAATTCAAGGTGGTCAGGAATCTGGAGTGCCGAACTCGGTGACCCAAAGATATTTTCGTATACTTTTCCTTTTTGTCGGGGTGCTTATTTCTCTGCTGACCATCCGCACTTTTAGTCTCCAGGTAGTTCAAGGTGCCGAGCGTCTTGATCAGGCGGAAAACAATCGCATCCGCACTGAGCGTATACCAGCTATGCGAGGACTTATTTTGGATCGTAATGGCGAACAGCTTGTAAAAAACGTGCCGAGCTTTAGTGTGGTGATGATTCCAATTGATCTGCCTGAAAAAGAAGATGAGCGCAATGCGCTCCTTGCACATATTGGGAAGATGCTGGAAATACCTTTTGAGGATATTAGCTCGAAATTAACCGATGAAACGCTCTATAGCAGACTGCCGATTGAAATTGCTGAACGTGTGCCATATACCCAAGCTGCTCAACTTATCACTGAAGACTATCTTTATCCAGGTATTGAGGTTGAAACTATAGCAGCCAGAGAATACGATCATGCGAATTCCACCTCGCACATACTCGGCTATGTAGGTAAAATTAGCGATCAGGAACTGGAGGAGGATCCCAGCTATAGTCGACTCGACTACACAGGGAAAACCGGTCTAGAAAAATACTACGAGGATGAACTGCGTGGTCGTCATGGCTATCGACAAGTTGAACGGGATCATCTCAATCGCGAGAAGCGTTTAATAGCCAGCCAAGACCCAAGTCCCGGAAAAACACTTCGTACATCAATTGATATTGGTTTGCAAAATCGACTGCAAGACGCCCTAAATGAAAGTGTCGATAAAAATAACGCCAGTGGCGGTGCGGCAGTAGCTTTGGATCCGCGCACGGGAAACGTACTCGCAATGGTGAGCTCGCCTGGCTTTGACGCTAATGCCTTTAGTCAGGGGATAAGCGTTGACGCCTATAGCCAACTTATTAACGACCCTAAAACACCTCTACTTAATCGCGCAATCTCGGGCGAGTACCCATCTGGCTCAACTATTAAGCCAGTTATTGCAGCAGCAGCCTTAGAGGAGGGAATAGTTACACCGCAAACGATTATTCAAAGCTCTGGTGGCATTCGTATTGATAAATGGTATTTCCCAGACTGGAAAGCTGGTGGTCACGGTCCAACAAACTTAGCAAAGGCGATTGCCGACTCAGTGAATACCTATTTTTACACCATTGGTGGTGGTGATGGCGATATTGACGGCTTAGGAATCGACCGACTCAATGAGTACACCAAACGCTTTGGTTTCGACCAAAGACTTGGGATTGATCTGCCAAATGAAGCTGATGGATTTTTACCAACCCCGGAATGGAAAGAAGAGGTGAAGGATGAACCATGGTATATTGGCGACACCTATCACTATGCCATTGGTCAGGGTGATGTGCTTGTCACGCCACTGCAAATTGCAAACGCGACTGCGGCAATTGCAAATGGCGGCACGCTTTATCGACCCCAGATTGCCATGGATTGGCTGGACGCGGAAGGTAATCTTCTCTCTCACATTAACCCTGAGGTGCTGCGGCAAAATGTAGTAAGCGCCTCATCTCTAAAAGCTGTCAGAGAGGGAATGCGTCTTGTCGTTACTAGTGGTAGCGCAGTACGTCTCAATAGTATGCCGGTTGCAATTGCTGCTAAGACCGGTACTGCTCAGTTCTCCTCAACTACCAATGCAACACACGCTTGGTTTACCTCATTTGCCCCATATGAAAATCCTGAGATCGTCATCACGGTAATGGTGGAAAAGGGCGGCGAAGGTCATGCAGCCGCTCTGCCGGTTGCCCAAGCTGGATATGAGGAATATTTCGCTAATATTGAGGCTTCGCAGTAGACTATTGACATAGCAGGAGTGTTCAAGTAGTATATCCGCAGTCAATTAAAACGGATGGCTTCATGCCTTTGGCATCGCCGCAATCCGAACTTCTGTTTCGACTTTTTCCCGTAAGATAGTATATGACACAAGAAAAATTCCTCACTCCTACAGGATTAAAAAAAATCCAGGATGAACTTGAGCAGCTGAAAAATGTTCGCCGCAAAGAGGTGGCAAATCGCATCCAAGAAGCAAAAGAGCTTGGTGATTTATCAGAGAACGCAGAATATACCGAGGCTAAAAACGAACAGGCTTTTATTGAGGGTCGCATCAATGAACTTGAAATGATTCTCAAACAAGCAAAGGTCATCGCTCAAACCAAAGGCGGGGACATCGTTTCAATTGGCTCAACTATCACTGTGCAGCATTCAGATGGCAACAAGCACATCTACACGATTGTGGGCTCAAATGAGGCTGATCCAGTTGAGGGTAAAATTTCCCATGAATCTCCTCTTGGTCAGGCTTTCCTAGGCCGCAAGACTAAGGATAAGGTAACTATTGTAGTACCAAAGGGCACTACCGAGGTTACTATTCTGGAAATCGAATAATATCACGCTCACCATTGCCGAAGCACTGCCTGGCGTGATACACTCCAGGCGATTTGGTATGCCAACACAAGAACTTGACCAGCATCGTTTCAGGAAGGAAAAACGGGCCACTCTGGAGAGCCAAGGGCTTTTCGCGTATCCAGCTCGAGCACAAAATTCCAGAACGCATAGAGTAGGAGAGCTACTTTCTGATTTTGATGCACTTGTTACCGCGGAAACAAAAGTAACACTTTATGGACGACTGCGAGCTATTAGACTGCATGGCACGCTCTGCTTTGGTGATATTGAAGATGAGAGTGGAAAAATACAACTCTCGCTCGCAAAAGATAAGGTGGGGGATGACGCTTTTGAAAAGTGGACCAGCCTGGTAGACCTGGGTGATTTTGTCAGCCTGACTGGCACTCTGGGTACTACGCGACGAGGAGAAAAAACTATTCAGGTTGAGGAATATCAGATACTGAGTAAGAGTCTTTACCCACTGCCTGATAAGCGCAAAGGTTTAAGTGAAGCTGAAACAAGACTTCGGCATCGAGAGCTTGATCTCTTAACTAACCCCGAGGTTCAAAATAGATTTCGCACGCGGGCAAAAATTATAAGCGCGATTCGAAGCTTTTTGGATGGTCAACAATTCCTAGAGGTAGAAACACCAATTCTCCAAGGACAGGCTGGAGGAGCCAGCGCTAAGCCTTTTATTACTCATCACGATACACTTAATCAGGATCTGTTCTTACGCATTGCGCCTGAGCTTTATTTAAAACGTCTGCTGGTCGGTGGCTATGAGCGAGTATACGAAATCGGTCGCTGCTTCCGTAATGAGGGAATTGATCGTGACCACAGCCCTGAATTTACTCAGGTGGAATTTTATATAGCCTACGCGGATTACCAAGCCTTAATGAAGATGACCCAGGAGCTCTTCACAAACATTTTGAAAGCAACTGAACTGGGTGACACGCTTGCTTTTGGCGATAAGCATATTACTTGGCCAAAAGAAATCCCTCAAATGACTTTCCGTGATGCAGTGCGCAAATACGCTAAGCTGGATATTGAGCGCTTCCCAGAGCGGGATGCCTTAGCCCATGAAGCTGAACGCCGCGGCGTCGAGGTAGCAGCGTCAGATGGACGAGGAAAAATAATTGATAGCATTTTTAAGAAATTCGTTCGTCCTGAATGCATCAATCCCATCTTTATCATTGATCATCCAATTGAGCTTTCTCCGCTCGCAAAAGCAAAGCCGGATGATAAGCGCTATGTTGAACGTTTCCAATTGGTAGTTGCCTCAACTGAGTTAGCAAATGGATTCAGCGAGTTAAATGATCCAATTGATCAGCGCGACCGATTCCTTGAGCAACAGCGCATGCGTGAAGCAGGGGATGATGAGGCACAACCACATGATGAGGAATATGTGCAGGCGCTTATGTATGGCATGCCACCAGCCGCTGGTATCGGCATTGGTATTGATCGATTAACTGCCATACTTACCAACGCAAACAGTCTGCGAGAATGTATACTTTTTCCAAGCTTACGGAGCAACGATCATGCTTGATACTTCTTTCATTTTGGCTAATCAGGACATTGTACGCGAGGCCATAAAAAACAAGGGGGTATCAATTGACTTTGATCGCTTTCTTCAAGTCGACAAAGAGTATCGCGCACTGCTCAGCGAAACAGAAACTGTACGAGCAGAGAGAAATGCACTGGCTAAGCAAGGCAAACAATCTGATCCTGCCCAGATCACTCAGGCAAAGGAGCTTAAGCAAAGGCTGCAGGACTTGGAAGCAAAATTAAAAGAGTTAACTCTCGAGCGTGATGAAATGCTTTGGCGCATGCCAAACATACCTTGGGAAGGAGCTCCGATTGGCCCCGACGCAAGTAGCAATAAGGTGATCAAGCAAGTCGGCACACCAAAGACATTTTCCTTTGAAGCAAAGGATCATATTAGCCTCGGCCTTGCTCTGGATATTCTCGATCTAGAGAAAGGCGCTCAAGTAGCCGGCTTCCGTGGATACTATTTAAAAAACGAAGCTGTGCTTTTACAACAGGCAATTCTTTTACTGGGCTTGCAGGAAATGCAAAAAGCTGGCTTTACCTTAATGACACCTCCAACTGCTATTAAGGGTTTTGCGCTTTACGGAAGTGGTCATTTTCCTTTTGGGAAAAATGAAATCTTTTCACTACAAAGTCCAGGCAGTGAAACTCCAGCGGATGATCGCGAGGCGCTATATTTAGCCGGCACTTCTGAGCCTGCACTACTTTCGTACTACGCAAATGAAACTATTCCAGAAGTGCAATTGCCAAAACTCCTCTGCGGTATTAGTCAATGTTATCGCGAAGAAATTGGCAGCTATGGTAAAGACACAAAGGGACTTTATCGTGTGAGAGAATTCGTAAAAGTTGAGCAAGTCGTGCTATGTAAACCTGAGGCTGCTGAAGCAGAAAAATGGTTTACTACCATGCTGGATATTTCTCAAAAAATGTTAGAGCATCTCGACTTACCATATCAACTCATTGAAACTTCGACGGGGGATATGGGGGCTGGTAAACGCCGCATGGTTGATATTGAAACATGGATGCCGGGCCGACAAGGGTATGGAGAAACGCACTCCAGCTCAAACCTCAGCGACTGGCAAGCCCGCCGATTAAACATCAAAACGAAAGGCGAAGGAGAGGGGAGCGAGCGACAATTTGTGTACACACTAAACAATACTGTCATCGCTTCACCGCGCATCCTGATTGCACTCCTGGAAAATCATCAGCAGAAAGACGGCAGCGTAAAGATACCTAAGGCTCTGCAGAAAATTGTTGGCCTAAAAGAACTTCGCCCCCGTGCCTAAAACAGAATTTACTTGGATTGAGCTGAGTAAATCGGCGCTTGTACATAATGCCAAGGCTTTTCGACGTATCAGCGGAAATGCGAAGCTTATGGCAGTGGTAAAATCAAACGCCTACGGACTAGGAACACCTGAGGTAGTAAAGATACTTCAAAACAACGTGGACGTATTTGGTACGGCGAATCTTGACGAAGCGCTAGAGTTACGAGCTCTGGGCATACGCAAACCAATTGTTGTTTTAAGCTACTGGGATACTCAGAGCGCGAGTGCTGCGGTGCAAAATAATATCTCCCTTGTATTGCACTCGTTTGCCCAACTCCAAGAGATACGCGCCCTACCTACAAGCTTACAAAAACGCCTCTCTCTTCATCTTAAGCTTGATGTTGGCACGAGCCGGATCGGCTTCCTGCCAAACGAGCTCGCAAAACTAAAAAAACTACTGCTAGCAAAACCAGCGCTAAAAATGAATGGCGTGTTTTCTCATTTTGCGCAATCAGAAAGTAATAACAAGTCTTTTACACTTCAGCAAAACAAGCGTTTCCAGGAATGTGTTGAAGAGTTACAGGTAGTACTTGATAAAAAAGCTATTCGTCATATTAGCTGCACCGCCGCGGTACTGAAGTATCCTAAGATGCGCTATGACATGCTGCGAGTAGGTTTAGGCATGTATGGTTTGTGGCCAGCCCCGGAGCTAAAAAAAATACAAGACCTCAAACTTCGTCCAGTGCTAAGTTGGAAAACTCGAGTGCTCGCAATTAAAACACTGCCGCCTAGCACGACAATCGGATATGATCGCACCTATCGAGTGAAGAAAAAAATGCGAGTGGCTGTACTTCCTATCGGGTATTTTGAGGGCCTGCAACGATCACTCTCTAATAATGGTCAGGTACTGCTGCGAGGGAAAGTAGCAAAGTTTTTAGGCCGCCTATCCATGAATCTCAGTGTGGTAAATTGTGAACTAATTCCTCAAGCAAAAGCTGGAGACGAAGTGGTTATTATCGGCCGGCAGGGGAGAGAGGAACTAAGCGCACAGGATATTGCCAAAGATATGGGCACTATTAACTATGAAGTAATTACCCACATCCATCCTTTGCTCCCGCGACACATTGTGAAATAATAGGGAAGTTATGCGGCGATTCCTTTCTCGTATATTTTCACGTCGGAAACGACGAACACTCCCGAAGCCTGCTACGAGCGAGGTGCATTATTCGCATCGTAGTAATCCACTTTTTCCAAGCGAACAAACCCGTCTCCAATCTCGTTGGCGGAACCGCACACTTCTTATTCTCCAAGTGCTTGTATTTGGGTTGCTCTGGTACGTTATTATGAACTCGCCAATGTTCCGCATCTCATCAATACACATCGAGCTCATCGATAGCACTACTCAATTGGAGCAGCAAATTGCCACGCAAGTAGATGTGTTGTTAAGTAAACGAACACTACTTGTCATACCCAACCAAAACTATTTTATTTTACGACCCTTATGGTTTGGCGACCATCTTGAACAGGCGATAGCCAACATCTTAGGAGTAGAAAATATCTCCATCCAAAAAGACTTCCCAAATACACTCACTATCAGCATCCAAGCAAAATCAGCAAAATATATTTGGCAGTCACGCGAAAAAAAATATTTCATGGATGAAAATGGCTTTATCATTTCAGAAATACAAAATAATGATGAGGAGCTTAACTTATTGCGTATTGAAGATGAGAATGAGTTGAGTGTTGATGTGGGGAGTCAAAAAATAGATGCAAACATCTTACACGGGATACAAAAATTTACTGATAGCTTTCCGAGTGACTTTTCTATGCAAAAAGTACTTATACCTCAACTTGATTGCGTGAATACTCCTTCTGAGGCAAATATACCTGTAGAGGATGACTCAGATGTCATAAGTAACACAAATAAAACAACGAATACAAATCTAGCTGCGAATACAAATGAAAGCGAGGATCTGCCTGAGTCTACATGTGATATACAACAGCTGCTATATTTTACACCTGAATTTCATATCGTCACCGAAGCTGGCTGGCAAGTATATGTCCTCAAAGATGATATTGAAGCGCAGATCAATAAACTACAGCGAACTTTGCAAGACCCGAGCGTACATCCAGAAAGCTTACGATATATTGATGTGAGATTTGGAGAGCGTGTATACCTAAAATAGGGTAAAAGACGCCGTAGAGAGCAAAATAGAGGCTAATTTCGCACTATCTGCCTAGATGCTAGGAATAGGCCTTTTATTGCATTATATGGTTATAGCGACGTAGAAGATATATTGTGCGACACTATATTAGTTACACAGGTTATGCTCCCCTCTAAGAGCAGGCGAGGAATTTATCCTCGCCGAATCTAAACGCCCAAGATAAATTCTTGGGTAGCGTAGATGCATTATACTTCTCGCTTGTAATAGCTTCTTTAAAGAAAGAAAGCTCGGAGCTGCTACTCACCTAAGTAAGTAACTTGCTCCGAGCTGGGAACTAGCGCGTGGATACCACTTCAGCGAACTGGTCGGTCGCTACCCTATCGCTTTGGGTATCGGCCTGGTCCGGTAGAAGGGTTCGAGCGTGCTGTGAGCCAAGTGGGTCATCGACTCGATAGACTTGAGTCCGAAAACCCTCGTCGACGTAGAGCTCGCGCGCCTCGCCGTCGAACTTGAGTGCAATGGCGCCACTGATCTGGACTGGGCAATCACCCGGCTGTCCGACGTAGCTCATCGATCCATCAGCGTGCGTATACATCACCGTGACGCCGTAGGCACCTCCCTGACACGCCGCGTAGACCTCGAAGCACTCGCCGTCACTCATCAAGCTCAACGAAGGATGCTCGTCGCGCAGCTCGATCGTACTCGACACGGTGCTGAAGTAGTCATCGTAGTTGAGCGTTGCCGGCACTTGCGTGCAGTACAGCAGTGGCCACGAATTGAAGGTCCAGGAGCTCTCCCCTTCGGTCACCACAGTCGAGCAGTTACCGTCCGTGAGGAGCCTCATGAAGTCATAGTAGGCCGAAGTGCACATGATCACCGGCTGAGGATCACAGACCTCTTCCTCAGCTGCCTGAGCGCCCGTCCACGTACCGAGACTGACGATGAAGGCCATCAAGAAGGCCAGGTAAGACATGCTCTTCCAACGCATGGTTAACCCTCCAATGCTCTACAGTCCTTTGTCAATATGCAGGAGTAGCTTACGCCAACAATGGGAAGCCCTCCTCTCCCTATGTTGCAGTATGAACATAGTACCTAACAAAACAGGCCCGGTAAAGGCCTGCGGCAATTCGACAACATTCACACAAGAATGCTACGGCAAGTAGTTCAAAGGATTAACTGGAATACCGTTAAGTCGAAACTCTAAGTGCAAGTGTGGTCCGGTCGTAAAGAGTCCAGCACCAGCCGTGCCAGGCGTTGCCCCACTTAATCCTATCACCTCTCCTTTGCGGACAAATTGCTCTGGCGACACATATACCGCACTTAAGTGGCCATAGACCGTTGAAATACCGCCACCGTGAATGATGGAAACATAGTTATAGGCTGGAATTCGTCGTCCCCTGCTGTCGGTGGTCCAATTTGTGTCACGAGCAATACTTACTATACCATCGGCGGAAGCCCGAACTTGAGTGCCTTGAGGCGTCGGGACATCAATAGCGTTATGCTCAAAATAGCCGCGATAAGGATAGCTAGGATCATGGAAATAAGCACTAATGCCTCGAGTTGGATTTACTGGCCAAATAAAGTCATTTTGAGCCTGCAGTAAAGTATCTAAATCGATATTTTCCTCAGAGAGACGGTCGCGGAAACGATTCTCAAGTACAGAAACTTCGGAAGTGGCCTGATTAACCTGCTGTTGGACCTCATCAAGCAATGATTGTAATTCACCTGACTCCCCTTGCACCTGAGTCAAAAGCAACTGTTGGTATTCTAACTCCTGTGCATGCGCATCTTTAGTACTTTCCAAACGTGTTTTTGCCTCATCGAGTTCACGCTTTTTGTCAGTTAAGGTATCTAGATCATCCTCTAGACCCTGTTTTAACACATGCAGCTGATCAAGCGCCTTCTTGGTTTCATTTTCAATATCCTTTACCGCCCGTTCCTGCATGAAATAACTCGAGAAGTTATCATGTAGTAAAGAAATTTCTAAATATGTGCGACTATCATTGCGATGCATGACTCGAATAAACTCACCGATTCGATCTTTTGCCGCATCTATTTCTTCATTTCGCTTGGCTATTGATCCCTCTACTTGCTGTATTTCTAATCCATACTTCTCAACCTCTAGATTGGTTTTTTCGAGATCGGTTTCCGTCTGAGCGATTTGATCCTCTAAAGTGGAAAGCTGCGTTTCAATTGACTGCGATTGCTGGAGTTTCTTGTTAATATTTTGCTGGTAGGCTTGACTCTTCTTTTCTAAGTCATTAATTTCATCGCGCTTATTTTCAATATCACTATTGAGATTAATGAGCTCGGTTGTTGTTTCATCTGGAATACTAACGTCTTGAGCTTTCGCAATACCAGCTAATTGCTGCCATGAGAATGACAAAAAGCCGCCAGCCGCGATTATTGCGACCAGGAGGGTGCATATACTAATGCGTAGATATTTTGCTTTTTGGTTGAGCTTTTTTGCCCCCATATTGCCTATATACTATAGCACGAGATAAAGTTTTTGGCTAGTCCTCACAAAAAACCGTTAACATACTGTATATCGCACAAGTCTTACTCTTGTTACGCTTGTGTGAATGCATTTATTGCTGAAGATACTCATTCACGCGTAGCCCAAGAATTTATCTTGGGCGTTTGGATTCGGCGAGGATAAACTCCTCGCCTGCGACTAACTATTATTGAAGCGCTTGC
Source organism: Candidatus Nomurabacteria bacterium (assembly GCA_023898465.1). Classification (NCBI taxonomy): domain Bacteria; phylum Candidatus Nomuraibacteriota; species Candidatus Nomurabacteria bacterium. The sequence goes on along the minus strand of CP060223.1, from coordinate 372,305 downwards.
AATGCTTGTTGAATGCGCTTTTGCGCCTCTTCCCTACCGAAGAAATGCAGCAGCTCAAATGTCCCAGGTGAGGCTTTCTTGCCGCTCAAGGCGACACGCAAGGGCCAAAAATATTCTCCCACTTTTTTACCCAGAGTTTCTACTTGCTCATGGAAGAATTTTTCTAAAGCTTGCGTACCCCATTCACCATTGTACGCCATCAGCCAATCCATATCTTGCTGAAGCGCGGCATGCGCCTCTTCCCTACTCTGTGTTTTGAAGGGAACGATTTCCTGATCATAGTGTAACTCGTTCTGTAAAAAGCTCAGCCGCTCAGGTAATTCACTCAGCTGTGTAATTCGTTCAATTACGAGTGGCAGCGCCTCATCTAATCGCTCAAGATATTGCGGAGCGATCACATCAGAAATATAAGGCCGGGCAAGCACGCTCAAGTCTTTTATATCCATTGTTTTGATATACTGCGCATTGAGCCAGGCTAATTTTTCCGGATCAAAAACTGCTGAAGATTTTTGCAATCCTTCTAGTGAAAACTTTGCTAATAATTCCTGGCGGGTATATTTTTCTTGATCATCAGAGGCGTGCCATCCCAGCAAAGCAATCGCGTTTAACAAAGGCTCAGACAATACACCGTCTTGCAAAAATTTTTCTACTGAATGCGCGCCATGGCGTTTCGAAAGCTTTTTCTTGTCTTTACCTAAGATGAGCGGGAGGTGGACAAAAACCGGCGCTTCCCATCCAAAGGCCTGATAAAGCAAAACGTGCTTTGGTAATGATGGTAACCATTCCTCGCCCCTCAAAACGTGCGTAATCTGCATAGCATGATCATCGATGACCACTGCGCTGTGATAGGTGGGAAACCCGTCAGCCTTGAGAATAACAAAATCATCCAGCGTGCTAGTAGCAACGTTTAAGTTACCCCGTAAGAAATCATTTACCGTGATTTTTTCATTATCCGGCATGCGAAAACGTACTACATGCGGCTCAGTTGGTTTTTCATTATAACGATCACGACAATGTCGATCATAGCCTGGAGCTTGCTTGTTTGCGCTTTGCTCAGCACGCATTTTTTCTAATCGCTCCGGTGTACAAGTACAATAATATGCCTGCTTCTTCTCAATCAACTCTTGTATCGCCTCATGATAGATGCTTAGCCGCTCAGATTGACGATATGGTCCATACTCACCACCCAGGCCCGGACCCTCGTCTGGCTGCAAGCCTAATTGTTGGAGAGTTGCTAACAAGCGCTCTTCTGCTCCCTCTACATAGCGTGTCCTATCCGTGTCCTCGATACGTAAAACAAATGTACCGCCATACTTGCGAGCAAGTAACCAATCATAATATGCGGTCCGTAATCCACCGAGGTGCAGCTCACCAGTTGGCGAAGGGGCAAATCGGACTCGAGGTGCCGTCAAATCAGCCATAATACTTCAATAAAAATGGGGTAAGAATGCCTAAGATAACTCCGAATCCCAAGAGTAGCATGAGCGGACGAGTGAGAAAAGTAAGCCAGTCGCGCTGCCGATAGAGATGTGCTCTGCCATGGGAAAAACGATCATACATGTGCAGGATAATAATTGCCTCGGCACCAACTGCCAGCGATCCAACAATACCCATGACATTTAAGTAATCACTAACTCCAGCTAGAGCTACGGCCAATGGGAAAGCTAAAGTAGAAAAAAGCGCGAGGTGCTTAGATTGACCATAATCAAATTGAAAAGTCTTGTGCAGATTCATTCCCAAACTAATGAAAGAGGTAAAGGTGGCAATGAAACCAATTATATAGCCGAACAATAAAACTTTTTGTGGCAATAATCCAACCAAGCCACTAAGTGCGTCTCGACTACTCGCCATGCCACTCATTGAAAGTATTGCATAAACAAACAAGCAATAAATAAGCACAGCGCTCGCTAGGGCAATAAAATACGTTTTACGCATATGCTTTTCACTCCTCTCCCCTAACTCAGCTGCATCGGGTACCACATCAATGCCCCAGAGTGAAAAAAGTACTGCGCCGTAAGGCAGAATAAAGTATCGAATATCCCAAGAAGAAAAATCAAACTGCACAGTTCGTGATCCTGTGATAAATAACATCGCCAGAAGCACAAGGAAGAAACAAAGCAATAAAATTTCCACACGAGCAATTGTTTTTGCTTGTACATAAAGGAGAGCCGCCGCACTCACATAAAAAACTAAGAGGTAGAATAGCGAACTACCTCCCACACTATCCGCAAATAAATCATGCAAGAATTGTCCGCCTAGGATAGCGTATACGAGCAAGGCGCCCCAAATACTCATCGTGGTGGTGAAAATTGCTGCCTGTTTCCAACGATGCCCTAAGTGCTGTTCAACATAACCGGGTAGCCGGTGTTGGCCCTGACTATTATGCAAAATGCGGATATAGCAAAATCCAACAATAAGTAAAACAAACCCGGCTACCAAAAACCAAAGTAAAAGACTTGTCCAACCCGCTCGGGCTGTCAAATAAGGCAAACCAAACATGCCCACGCCCAGTATTGCTCCGAGTAAAATACTTAACTGTGAAAATGTGGTGCTGGGTAATTTCATTCTTTCGCGCGAATTACAGCCAGTGAGAAACGATAGGTAGCAGTGATAATTCGCTGCCAGCGCCATGGTTGTACAAGGAGGCGCCAAAACCATTCTAAGCCAATAACTCGCAGGAAACTAGGTGCTCGACGTACGTTTCCGGCAAAAACGTCAAAAGCGCCACCGACGCCTACAGCGATTTTCACTGATGAAAGGTGTGGCAGATTTTTTGCTAGCCATAGCTCCTGCTTAGGGATACCAAGCGCTACGAAGAGTAAGTCTGGTTTTGCGCGTTTGATGCGATCACGCATTTCACGATCAGATAAGCGAATACCCCAAAAACGAAATCCACTTTCTGCTCCGACAATCTGTAGGCCTGGATGTTTTTTTACCAGACGAGCAGCTGCTTTTTCTGCCACACCTGACTTAGCACCAAAGAGATACACCCGCTCCTGTTGTTTGGCCGCCTGTGCTAATAGGGTGCTCATAATATCAATTCCTGGATGTCGATCTGCTAAAGCCTGACCACGATACTTTGCCGCCAGCATAACGCCAAATCCGTCTGGTAAACGAAGATCAGCTTGCTCGAGTGCTTTTTGCAAATCCTTATTTTCTCGAGCCTCCATCAACATTTCCGGATTCACCGTGGCAATCATGTGTCCCCTGCTCTGACGAAACGCAAATAACTTGTTTCGCAGTTCATCCTTTGTCAGAGAATCAATACGTACACCAAAAAGCTTTAACATAGGTTTTGCAATTGAAACATCATCTTAATCCGTAACAGATGAGTAGACAAAACGATGTATTGAGTAACAAACTTACTCATTTCATGCACGTTTTACTGCTTGAGAATTGATTTTTAGCAAGCCACTCATCGCTTGCACTATAGCAGAAAAACCAGTATACTTCTATCTACCATGCGGAACACTTCAAACCCGTATCTGCGAAAAATTACGCTGTTTCTCGCAGTCATAGGGACCATACTCACCATCAGCCTTCCCCAGGCTGGTTTAGCGTTTAGTTTTAACAAAAATAACCTGCTGAATAACACTGACCTCTTCAACTGGCAGTCAATGAATGAAGGGCGAATTCAGCGTTTCTTAAACACTCTCGGCGGCGCACTAAAAGATGTGAGCGGTTATAACGCGCAGGGCGAGCGTAAATCAGCTGCCGGACTTATTGCCGAGGCTGCAGCAAAATATCGACTAAGTCCACAGTTTTACCTAGTTTTGATTGAAAAAGAATCAGGACTTGTCCGAGCCCGAAAAACTGCATCACAGGAACTTATTGACCGGGCGCTGGGCTATGGCTGTCCTGGAGACTGCGATCCAGCCTATTTCGGATTTGGCACCCAGGTTGATTCTGCGGGTAATCGCATTCAAAATGGCTATCTAGCTGATATGCAGTCACGCGGCTATACTGTTTCTGGTTGGGGCGTTGGCATTCCCAAAACCACAGTTGATGGTATTGAAATCACTCCTGATAATGAGGCAACTGCCGCCCTCTACACCTACAACCCTTACGTAGGCGCCTATGGTGGCGGAGATCCACGATGGGGTGGCAACTCTCTCTTTGCCAAGATTTGGCAAGAGTGGTTTAGTGTCCGCTATTTTGATGGGGCACTCCTCCGAGCTCGCGGTGAGGCCGGTATTTGGTTAATCAAAGATGGCAAGCGGCATCCTTTCCATTCTCGCTCAGCCTTCTATAGCTCCTATGACCCAGAAAAAGTTATTGATGTAGACCCACTCGTCCTCGAGGCGTATCCAATCGCAACACCAATTAAATATCCTGAATTCAGCCTTCTCCAATCCCCTGACGGTGGCGTCTACCTCTTAGCAGATGGCAAAAAGCGCCCAATTCGTTCACGAGAGGTTTTCCGTCAGCTCGGATTTAATCCTGAAGAGCTGATTCATGTTAGCTACGATGATCTCTCCATCTATCCTGATGGCGATGAGATTAAGGTGGACAGCGTTCACCCGATTGGCGTACTTTTTCAGGAACGCGAAAGTGGCGGCATTGTCTATGTAGAAAATGGACTTCGTCATCCTATTTACTCAAAGGAAATTCTACGGTCACGCTTCAAGTATCAGCGATGGACTACGGTCAGTCGTGCAGAGCTTGAGCAATACCCAATTGGTGATCCGGTAAAATTCAAGGATGGTGAAATCGTCACCTCCCCTGGAGCCGACGGTGTCTACTTAATCACCGACGGTGTGAAACGCGGTATCCCAAGTCCTGGCGTTTTTGACCAACTGGGTTTGAAATGGAGTAATCTCATTTGGACTACTGATCGCGCCCTAGATATTCACCCAACAGGCGAAAAGATCACCTTTGAAGTTGAAGAATAAGCACGCATGTCGCTGGTATTCGCGGCAATCGCCCCACATCCTCCACAGCTAAGCCAAGAGCCAAATCCTGGGTCAAGCGATCAACTGCAAAAAACTCGCCAGGCTTATCATACCTTGGCGCAGCAGCTTTATGCTGCCAAGCCAGACCTATTGGTTATCCTTAGCCCCCACGAGGGCGCTATCCCTGCCGCTTGGGAAATCACTGTAGGTGAAACGCTTAAAGGTGATTTAAAGGAATTTAGCGACTTTAGCGCTCAGTTAGAAGTACCTGGCAGTATTGCTTTTAGTCATCGCTTAAAAGAACGAGCGGAGGATCATCGCTTCCCTCTCCTGCTACAAAGCGGTCAGCAGCTTGACTACGCTACTGTACTGAGCGCTATGCAAACAATGCCACACCTACCAAATGCTCGACTCGTTTCCTTAATGGTGGCAAATACAAACAATCGAGCACAGTATGAATTTGGTAAAATGCTTCGCGAAGAAATATTTGCGACAAATGAAAGAGTTGCCGTGCTTGCCAGCGCAAACCTTTCATATAAGCGTGGGAAAAACTCACCGGCTGGGTATACACCAAAGGCCTCTGCGCTTGATGCCCGAATCATGGAAGCATTACTCCAGGGAGATGAAAAAGCAATTCTCCACATCAGCAATGAAGAAGCGGAGGAAGCAAAAATGCTTGGACTCGGTCCGCTTTCTTTATTGCTCGGAGTCTTATATCGCAAACATTTTTTCGGGCGTATTTTGGCCTATGAGTATCCTTTTGGGGTTGGATATTGCACCTGTATTCTTGAAACGCATTAGGGTATGAAAAAACAGTTTGCCGAGGTTTATCCCGCCCTGGCTCTCCCCAGAGAACTTAGCTTTTTTGATTACGCCTTACCTGAGGGGATGCATTGCGAGCCTGGACAAATAGTCCGGATTTCATTTCGTCGTAGGAAGGTCTTTGGCATTGTGAAAAAAATGAAGTCGCAAAGTGATGTTCCTGCACGAGCGATACAGCCGATACTGGAAGTTTTTCAGGCCGGTGCTTTCACGTCTGAACAAATAGCATTGCTTGAATGGGCAGCAAAAGAATACCATAGCTCCGTCGGCTTAGCGCTTCGCTCTGCCTTCCTCTCCCCCACTAAAAAAGAACAAAAACTCTCCGCTACACCTGCGCAAGTTAAAAAGAGTGGGAAATTCTCTTTTACTTTTTTTCAATATGATTTCCCTCGCGCTCACGAGGAATATCTCAATGCCTTGTTGAAGAAGCGTGACCGACAGAGCATCCTTATCCTTTTTCCGGATATCCAAAGTCTCGAGCACTATGCAGAAAGCGACGCAGTTCTCCCGCTTCAAGCACTTATCCTACACGGCTCGCTCAGCCGCAGTGAGCAATGGCAAGCGCGTGAACGGATACGCCAGGGCAATCTCCTTGTCTTAGGCACGCTAAGTGCGCTTTATGAGCCGTTTACCGACCTGCAAAGTATTGTTCTGACTGATGAGTTTGAAGATATGTATAAGCAGACCGACCGCCAACCGCATATCCATGCACGAAATCTTGCTATACAGCTAGCAAAAATACATGGAAGCGGACTCATTTTTACGGGTCGGATTCCCAGTCTAGACGCCTTGCAGATGCTAAAAAAATATAGCGGCTCCTGGCACCGGAGTGAGCGTTGGGGCTCTCAGACAACTACGCAAATTTCATCCATGAAAAATGAGCAACGTGAGGGACCAGGGGGCATACTCACCTTAGTAAGCACGCAGGCTATACAAGAATGCTTAGCTAAAAAGGAAAAAGTAATTATCTTCCGAAACCGACGTGGTAGTTATCACAGTCTCAATTGTCGAGAATGCGGTTGGCGTCCAAGCTGTCAGCAATGCGCAACTCCACTCAAACTCCAAGAGCGTGGACTTTTTTGTCCTTATTGTAATCGCACGCAAAACATTCCCCTACAGTGCCCTCAATGTCGAAGTGTAGAAATAAAACCAAGTGGTTATGGTATTGAGGGAAACGCAAAAGCTTTACGAGCACTTTTCCCTGATGCGCACATACTAACGATCGATAAATCAAGCGCATATACAAAAGAAGATCTCGCAAAGGCTGATATTCTCATTGGTACGGAAAAATTATTTCGTTTAGCTCTTCCTCCAATTAAACTAGCCGTACTACTTTCCTTAGAGAGTGAACTCACCCAATCGAGCTGGAATGTTACCGAAACCGTGTATCAACACATTCGGTCACTACAGTTTGCGCAATCTGCTATTGAAAAACTTATTGTGCAAAGCTACGACACAGAGCAATATATTCTTGAGCACCTCTCCTCAACTGCCATTCAAAGCTTTTTAAAAAATGAATTAAAGGAGAGACAACGATTTCACTTTCCACCGAGTATCCGATTGCTTAAACTTAGTTACCAACTTCAAGTAAATGAGATAGTTGATAAACTTGAAGCTTCAATTTTAGCAGTGCTGAAAAAAAATAATACAACGATTATACAAGAAATCTTACCAGCGCAAGTCCGGGTATATGGAGACAAAAAGTTAGTCCAAATTTTACTTAAGTTAGATCCAGAATGCACGGCTGAACAACGAGCTAAAATACTTCAATCGCTTCCACCTGAATGGATGATTGACCTTGATCCATCTGCCAGCACAACTTGATTTTTCCTCATATTTTGAGTATACTGGCGCAGTCATATGGCCCATCTCCACGTCACACAGTACAATGAAGAAAGCATTCGACAGCCCTCAAAGGCGGTCACGCTTGATGATATTCGGGCCGGCACCTTTCGTAAGCTGGTCAAGGATATGTTAGAAACGATGTATGCTGAGAATGGCATCGGTATCGCCGCCCCTCAGGTTGGCGTAAATCTTCGTATTATTATCGTGGAAACAAAAGACGGGCCAATAGTTATGATGAATCCTGTTATTCAGAAAAAATCGCTTCGCAAGGAAACTGTTGAAGAGGGCTGTCTCTCGGTTAAAGGAATTTTTGGCCCAGTACCACGACATAGATCGCTCACCGTCAAAGGCTACGATGAAAAAGGTGAAAGTTACACAATGCAAGCTGAAGGCTTATTAGCACGAATTTTTCAGCACGAAGTTGACCATCTGAATGGCGGCCTTTTTATTGATAGAGCAAAGGGAATTACTCACGGAACATTTGATCTCAAAAAATGGAAACGCCGTCCGTCGTCTTTTTAGGTTCAGGTGAATTCGGAGCTCAGACACTTGAGCCTCTGGCAAAGTGGGGTGCGCTTCGTATTATCGCCGTTGTCACCCAGCCAGACAAACCCGTAGGTCGAGCCCAGACCCTCACACCAAATCCTGTTGCCGTATTAGCAAAGCGGCTAGGATTACCTATCATGCAACCAAAGAAGTTGGATGAAGTTTTTGCACATTGGCTACAAGAAACAAAGCCTGACGTAGCGATTGTCGCTTCTTATGGCAAGCTTATTCCTGAGGCAGTGCTTAATATCCCGCCAAAGGGTTTTGTGAACGTACATCCGTCGATGCTCCCGAAGTATCGCGGAGCAAGTCCTGTGGCAGGAGCTCTATTAAATGGCGAAAAAGAAACCGGGGTAAGTATTATGCTGCTGGATAAAGGTCTCGATACTGGCCCAATTCTTCAGCAAGAAAGCTATGTAATTCCGGGGGGCATTTTACGAGAACAGCTCCATGAACGTTTAGCAAAAAAAGGTGCTGAGTTATTGCAAAATTCACTCCTCCCCTACCTGGCAGATGAAATACAGCCTACACCGCAGACAAATGAGGGAGTTTCTCTCACGCAAATTCTTACGCGCGAAGATGGAAAAATTGATTGGACAAAAAGTGCTGAGCAAATTTATCATCAGTTTCAAGCCTTGCATCCTTGGCCAGGCATCTGGACTACCTGGAATGCACAGCAAATGAAACTCTTAGATGTACAAGTTGCACTGCTGGCTGATCAAACTAAAGCTGGTGCAACCTTTTTACAGGACCACACACTCTATGTGCAGTGTGGTTCAGGTGTGCTCCAACTGAAGGGTTTGCAACTAGCTGGGAAAACACCACAAAGCTCTGAGTCATTGTTACGTGGATATCCTAATCTTGCGCATACGGAATTAGGAAAATAATATCGCCATCTCAGCTATGAAGCAATCTAAAACAAAACTAGCACGAATCTACAGCATGCCCTTTTCGAGCATCTATCCCCTCTATGTTGCAAAAGTGGAAAAGAAAGGGCGTACAAAAGCAGAGCTTGATACGGCCATTCAGTGGTTAACAGGATATTCAAAAAAACAACTTGAAACACAGCTAAAACAACAGAGTGATCTAACAAGCTTTTATACAAAGGCTCCTAAGCTAAACCCTGCCCGGAAAGCTATTACTGGGGTAATTTGTGGCATTAGGGTGGAAAATATCAAGGAACCCCTCATGCAAGAGATTCGCTATTTGGATAAATTGGTGGATGAACTAGCAAAAGGAAAAGCTTTGGAAAAGATTTTGCGGAAATAAAAAGAGTTCTCGTTATAGACAACTATCCGCAGTCTATTTACTCTTTACTTGATTCCTCGCTCCTCACCTTCTCAGTTGTCCAAAAACCCAGATATTTGCCCAGCATTAAGCGAGTTTGCGCCTCTATAGCCGGAATAGAGCCAAATGCGATAGTGGTGATCGGAAACACTACCCATTGGAATATCATGGCAAGTTTGCGCCACTGCTTTACTTTACGTGGCCGTGGAGGCAATATCATCCAAGTAATTGCCGCACTCACAAACAAACCAGTCAGAGAAAGAGTGAGAATGGTTTGTAATACAAAAGGGGCTGATTGAAAAAGCGCGGTTGTCCGCACAGCCTCTGGGGCAACCCAAAGCGGCGCATAACCTAGCACAAAAATGAGTATAGGGGCCGTGGCCCATGAATACTCCCCTTCCAGCTGATTCCAAATATAGCGCAGCTTTTTGCGCAATGACATTGTTGGCATGTCACGAAAATTCCAAATCATAAACGGAAGATTTTCAGTGCCATAGGCCCAACGACGAATTTGCTTATATTGATTAACCACACTTTGCCAAAAAGTCCTCCCCTGCACAGTATCCATGGAAACTGGAAGGTAGATTGGCACAACTTCATAATCGCCATCGTAATTGACTAAACACTGCAAAAAGATGCGAGAGTCTTCCGTGACAATGTCATTCTGCCAAAATCCTACGTCCACCAAAGCCCGGAAGCTCATGCTGTGTGACGAAAAAGTAAACATGCGGTCGTTGCGTATAGTCTCGGAAAGCAACCAAAAGGTAGTTGAGCTGGCCACCACACGAGTGAAGGCTGGGGCGTCCCAAGTGTTATTTTGGAAAACTGGAATGGGCTGATAACTATTACGATGCGGATAGGCTTGCGTCATAAACTCATAGCTCAAGCAGGCCAGGTATTCGCGGTGCACACAAGAATCAACATCAAGCGAAGTAACGATAATGTCATCGTAATTCCAACCAAGCTCATCAATTCGCTCCTTCATCCTATGACCAGCCCAGGAGATATTTGACCCCTTGCCTGGCATTTCTCCTGCCAAATCAGCTGGATGATAGGTAACCAACCACTGACCAAATTGATGGCCGTATTTTTCGCTTAATTGGCGACCGAGTTCATGCGCGCGTTCGCCATCACGCTCCTCTAGAGCAAGCACAACAAAAATTTGCTCGCGAGGCACACTTGATTCAACAAGATATCGTAAGCTCGTATCGATAATATGAAATTCATCTCGGAAGCTAGGCACGACAACTACATGCTTCAGTTGATGGAAGCGTCCGAGTAATCTTGGCTGTTGACATTGCGCTAACCAATCAATTTTATTTGCCCGGCGGTAACGAGTGTACGCTAAAATAATGTATGTCAGCACATAGGTAATACGAACCAGCCATAAGACGTCAAAGACAATAATGAAAACTATCGCCCAGAGCGGCTTCCAAAAGATTGCCACAAGCGTTACAGCAAAAGTAAGCCAAATGAATGCACCTGGGAGTATTTCGAGAAATCGGTACGTCCGAATCTCACGCTTCATTTTTTCAGAAACAGCCATAACGCAATACCAAGAATCTAAGTAGAATACTAGCTAGCGGTCGGAGCTTAATTTGGGAAGCGATACTTGTCAACCCTAATTTTTTCGACCGATGGAAAACGGCGTAATAATCCTGGTTTTGCTCCTATATGCTGAATAACCGACTCTGCATTCAGGGTGCCTACTTTTAGGGCATAAGGAATGTCCTCGCGCTTCATATAGGCGGCCACAAAGCCGGCCCCAAAGGCATCCCCTGCACCTGTAGTGTCTAAAACACGAATAGGTCGATTAGTAGAATGGAAGCGGTACTCATTATCGCAAGAGAAAGACCCGTCCTTGCCGGCTGTAATCACCACGATACCCGGTAAAGCTCGGCCGAGTTTTTTTAGCATTCCAACCTCATCGGTATGGGGCATGCCGGTGAGAGCTGCTGCCTCTAGGTCATTGAGGAAGAATATATCAAGTTTGCGGAGGAGTGGAAAAAGTTTCTTGGCGGGATGACTTAACTCACTCGTACCTGGATTGCAGGCTACCTTTATGCCCTTTTTGTTTGCATGGTTAAGAAGCCGGCCCAAAAGGGACATGTTCCCCGCTAAGGAAGTAATATATAACCACTTGCTTTGCAATTTTGACCATGGAATATCAGAAGTTGTGAAATGAGCAGAGGCTCCGCGATGTGCAAGAATTGTGCGCTCACCAGCGCTCGTAAGTAGTAAGGTAGAATAACCAGTTTGATGCTTCGCGTCACGAATAATGGTAGAAGTGTCTACGCCTTCCCTTTTTAGAGTATTGAGGACGTCTTGACTATGCGAGTCGCTTTTTCCAATTCGAGTAATAATACCAGTGTGATAGCCAAAACGTGCAAACGAAACTGCTGAGTTTGTTGCTCCACCGCCGGTTTCAAAGGTGATATCTGGAATATCAATTTTGGTACCAAGCGCCATGCACTCCGCCTCCCCGGTACTAAAACGATCATCTCGAACCACTTTAAAACGAGCACTCTTTAAAAAGACATCTCGGGTACCTGAGCCTATGGTAATGATATCCAGGTTCCGGGTAGACATACTAGGCCTTTCCCTTACTCCCAAAGAGTTCAATTTTTTTCTCAACTACACGCTGTACCGCATTCATGGCTGGTGGCAAATAATCATAAGGCACAATAGAGGCGGACTTTTTTGCCAACTCCTTACTGAGCGCGTCAGTGAAAGCAAAACGCAGTTCAGAATTTACATTTATCTTGTTTACTCCTGCTTTCACTGCTTGGCGGATCTTGGGCCCTGGTATTCCCGAGCCACCGTGTAAGGAAAGGAAACACGGAACTGCTTTACGAATAGCGCGAATCCTTTGTACATCAATATGCTTAGCGCCCTGATACAAACCATGCGCTTCACCAACTGAAATAGCTAAAGTGTCGATACCTGTTTTTGACACAAAGTCGTGAGCTATTTTAGGGTCAGTTAAATTCTCTGGATCTATCACATGGCGCTGGCCTTTATGCACTTTTGAGCTCCCACCAATATGTTCGCGTTCTCCCTCAACAAGCAAGCCCTTCGCGTGAGCCTTTGTTACCACTTTCTTTAAGATTCCAGCGTTCACCTCTGGATCAAGTTCTGAACCATCAAAATGAATAAGATCGTAGCCGGCCGTAATTCCCTCTAAGGCTAATTCATATTTCTTCGAATGATCAAGGTTTAAGATAATCGGTATTTGATACTCTCTACGAAATTGCGCGATAACCGCAGCTAATAAGGCTGTTCCAAAAAACTTTGTCTCACCCCCAGAGGCCTCAATAATAACTGGTGAGTGAAGTTTTGCTGCGGCGTTCAGTATCCCTTTTAAGGCAGGGAGCGTGGAAACATTAAAAGCTCCTACAGCATAATGACCTCTTTTTGCTTTTTCTAACACTTTCCAGGCTTGTGAGTTTCTTTGCTTATGTACCATATAGTATGCAGTATATCACATTTTAGGCTCTCTGATATGCATTTCTTAAGCGAGGATCCATCATGCCCGGCTTCCAAGTAGGCTGAAAAATAATAGACGCTTTTGCTTCGGTAAAACCTTCTAAACCATGCAACACACTTCTTACTTTTTCTTCAAAGTATGGCCCTAATGGACAACCGGGATAGGTTAAAGACATGCTCACTACGCATATCTTATTAACTATGTGGATGTTATAAATCAGCCCCAGACTTACGATATCCACATGGAGCTCGGGATCCTCAATCGTGGCAAGGCGCTTGGCAACTGTTTTTCTTAACTCACTGTCCAAAGCTTGTGTGGTAATCGTAAAAGAAAATCCAATGGGTGCTTAAGACCCGACAGAGCCAGTTAGTGTTTTCCTGTAAGGATGGTAAATACGCGTATGGACGCACGCAGGCAGTCCTCGCATCAGGAAGCTTGTAAGAGGATCCACTCTTGTCATACACCTCTATCCCCTGGCTCGCGCCGAAGTCAGCGAAGAAAAATCGTCCGCTTAAATTCACCCCGGAGCTCACATCCACGACTCGCTCTCCTCCGGCTAACTGCTGGCTTATTTCTTTACTTAATGCCTCTGTATCTTTTTCATGTATGCGATAAATTGATGACGACATCAATGCGGTAATATTCCAGAAAATTAAGAAAAGGATGACGTACATAGCCAAGTTAAAACAGAAGCGAAGAAAAACGTGGTCAGTATTTCTAGGTAAAGTGTCCGTCTTAGCTACTACTAGCAACCCAAGTCCAAGGATAAAAAACTCTCCCACATAACCTAACCAAGATGAGAGATAGACATAAGGGAGAAAGAAATAACTCACGAGTAGGGAAAGTAGACCAAAGGCGAGAACAGTCGGTCGTCGAATAATTGCGCCAAAAAGAAAAATACCAAGTGCTTGCACAACTAGCGAGGCAATAAGTACCCACCAAATAGTTACTGACTCGCCTAGGTGCAGCATCACATCAAAAAACCACAATAGCGCCGATGCTATGATGAGAATAAAAACAAAATTCTTCACCCGTAAAAGGCCAATCAAGTGTGAGCGACTATGCTCGTGATCAGTATTACCATTTTGTTGGGCTTGGTAGCCGGGCACTTTATACCCGGGCTGGCCTGGAGAAAAATTCGGCGCACGTACCATACTATTCCACTATTTCAAAGTTTAAGTGGTACACCTCCTGCTGACTCACCTGCAGAGTCAGAATGTATTTTCCTAATGCGCTGGGTTTAGGTACGCCAATTTCACCGTTAATCAACTGTATCTGTGAATTTGGCACGAGAATACCGCCATCCTGCTGGGCTAGTGAAAAAGTAGCGGTTACACTTTCTGAAATGTCTGACTGCATGCGAACCACTAGGACAATATCTTCATTGAGAGAAAAAACTGTTCTTGCTTGACTCGGCTTGCCCTGCTCTAAAGCGGCCAGGCTAAGGTGTTCAATTTTTACCTTTGCGTCTGATTGCTCGCTTGCGATATCTACCTGTTGTAAGGGCGCAATAATAACTGGACTAGCTGACAATTGCACCTGTTCTGCGTTCATTATTCTTTCCGTCCCATTTGCCGCGCTCACACGTACCTGGCCTTGTAAAAAACTTTGGAGTGTTTGCTGCTCCGTTTCCCCTCCCCAAGCGATCCAGCGTTCAAGCTTATTTGGTAGAGAAAAAATAATGATGCTATCTGAAATCTTTTGTACCTTGGTAAATTGATCAGCACTTTGAATAAAAGTGCGAACAGCCGAGCGAAGTGCTTGACCCTCTTGTTCATTTTGCTCAGGGATAACAATTTTACTAGCCCCCTCAGTGAATAATCGTGCGATTGTCGTTACTACACCTGAACTAAATGCGTCAACTTCATTATTTAACACTGGAGATACTTCGGGCAGTATGTACCATGAATCATCCCAAGCGAACACATTTGCATGATTCTGCGCTGCATTCTGAATGAGCTTTTGTAATGCATTCCAAGGCTGAGCATCGCCGGCATAATGAAACTCCGTAGAGAAACGAGTCAGCTTATTAGGAAGATAGAAGGCAATGTGTTGTAAGTCTGTTTGAGAAGAATCTGCTGCGTAACGCTCAATAAGACTGTCGACAAAGAAGCTGAAAGCGCCAACATCACATGGCTCAGCGTATGCCTCAGGAAGCTCTGTTGTGAAGTCGGCCTCATCGCTACTATGGCAAGCCTCGTAATCCCAACCAGCATACGGCGCAATAGTAAGTACTAGGTGAAATCCGTTTTGTCGCGCCTGTGCAACTATTTCATCGAGGGCATCCCAGCGAAATTGTCCAGCACTCGTTTCTATTTCACCCCAAACAATTGCTTGATCGCCCGAGAGCATAAACCAGCCAGCACCGGTTTTTGCCAGCTCCGGCATATCAACTACGTCACCCTGCAAAACTATATGCGAATGTATGCTCCGTAAAGGCTTCGCGCTCTGGGCAAATGTTTCTTGTCCCAGGACAACTGACTGGGGCGTGTTTACGGGACTCACTCGTCCCACACTCGAGCCAGAGACAGGCTCATTCTCTGCACCTAACAAAACAAGCGCAATGGCTAAAGAGGCTACCAGCCCTCCTGCAACAATTAAACTGGTGCCCTTTTTTGTCATCTGCATGAGCTAAGTATACCAAAAAAGGCCCTTTCGGGCCAATCTCATTCACTAAATACTACGTAAGGCGACGACGCTTCAAAATGTAGTATGTGACAATCATGATGAGCAACAGGAAACCCGAGATGAGAAAAAAGGCATTCGGTCGATCGGCAAATGGCAAGCTAATGTTCATGCCATAAAAATTAATTATCAGACCTGGGATGATAGTCACAACGGAAATAACCGTCAGCGTTCGAATAATCTCATTTAAACGCTGCGAAATTAAAGTCTCATTTGTGCGATCTAATCCTTCTACCGTATCTTTGTAATTATGCAAAACGCTCCAGGTGCGCTCTAAACCGTCATGAATGTCATCAAAATACACGGACAACTCATCAGGAATAAACTTCTTTTTTAGCTGCACCATTTTATCGATAACATGCAGCTGCGGCTCGAGTAGACGTTGATAAGTTAAAATATTTCTACGGACAATAGAGAGATCCATTGTGGCACTTCGCTTACTCTCACTAAAAACTTCTTCTTCAGCCACTGAGAGTCGTTCACCAATAATATCAATGACCGGCTGAGAAGCGCTAAAAAGTAAATCCAGCACTTTGTAGAGCAAGTAAGCCGATGAATTCTGCAATCGATTTGGCTTAGGGTTTGCTTCAATTTTCTGCTTATATTCCTGGAAATACTCGCTCAAACCTGGGTTTGGCTGATTGGTAAGCGTAATCAAATAGTCCGGACCTAAAAAGACGTTTAATTCCTGGACGCGAATCCGACGCTGCTCCCGATCGTATTGTGGGAAATGAAATACTAAAAAGAGATAGTCGTCGTAGATATCAATCTTCGGACGCTGTGTAACACCAATACAGTCTTTTAGGTCGAGCGGGTGGAAACGATAATGCTCCTCGAGGTATTCAACATCTTTATAAGATGTCTGCTCGATGTAGATCCACTTTAGGTTTCGGAATTCAAGGATTTCCATGATGTCCTTTGATGAGTTATCTGGAAATGACGATGCGTATTTTATCGCGCATCATACGGATTACCTTTTCCTGGCTGGGGAGGATGGATTCGAACCATCGTACCTGCCTCCAAAGGGCAGTGTCCTACCATTAGACGACTCCCCACCGTCTGTATGCCTAGGCAAGTAATATATGGTTTTTTACAGAAACCGACGAGGCACTATACCCCGCTTTTCCCTTTTCGTCAACCCTCAAACCTTCAAATAACGGCCTACAGCCACTGCCGCACTGAATATGCTCAAAAGGATGGCTGTACCGAGCTGCAGTAAGACTACTTTCCAAAATTCGGCCTGGAAATACCCAAGGAAGGAGAAATCGTACCCTGTAAAGAAATTATTAATTGCCGGGGTTGAACTAACTACCGCAGGATAGAAAAGCAAGGCAGTAACAATCGTCGCAATGATAGCGTACAGCACACTTTCAATAAGGAAAGGTACGCGAACAAAATTGTTTGAAGCACCAACCAGTTTCATGATGCCGATTTCCTCACGGTGCGTATAAATAGTAATACGGATGGTGTTAAAGATGACCAAAAAGGCAATAAGGATAAAAATTGCTACAACAATAAAACCAACTTCGCGGAGATTTTTTACAATTGCAGTAAGTCGCTCGATAACTAATTGCTTACTTGCAAAATCCCTGTCTTTGTCCTGAATGAGCGGGGCAACACTTTCGGTATCAAAGAATTCAAGTATAGTCGGATAATCCTCTAAATCTTTTGCCTGTAAAACCAAGACCGGCCCTAATGGATTTAAGCCTAGCTCTTCAATTGATTCCTGGATAACCGGATCATCCGAGTTTTCTTCTCGAAACTTTTCCAGAGCATCATCAGCACTAATTACCTCAAGCGAATCCACCTCTGGACGATTTCGCAATTGATCAGCTAATGACTCTACCTGCTGGGTGCTTGTATTTGCGGTAAAGAATATCGAAACATCGACTTTGCTCAGCACGGAATTAATCGCTTGATTTCCCAATGCTTGCGCGGTCACCAGAGTGCTGATCATGAAAAGAGTCAAGGAAAGTATGACAATAGTCACCACTGATAACCAGGCATTTCGGTAAAAATTTTGAAATGCGAACTTAAATACTCTTGAGAGGGTTGCGGATGACATACTTACAGGAGATACTTCCCGGCCTTCTGGTCCATCACCATATGGCCTTGGTCAATAGTAATAACGCGTTTACGTAAAGTGTTTACGATTTCTCTATTGTGAGTCACTAGCAGCACAGTTGTCCCAAACTCATTAATCTTCTTCAGTAGGCTGATAATTTCCTGAGCGTTAATTGAATCAAGATTTCCCGTTGGCTCGTCAGCAACCAATATCTTCGGACGATGCACAAGTGAACGAGCAATAACAGTACGCTGCTGCTCTCCACCTGATACTTGATGTGGGTAGCGGTCCATCTTTTGCTCTAATCCAACAATTTTAAATACTTGAGGGACGATGGTGTCAATATTCTTCCTACTTGCACCAGACACTTCTAAAGCAAAAGCAACATTTTCAAATAATGTACGTTTGGGAAGTAATTTAAAATCCTGGAAAACAACTCCGATTTGACGACGAAGCAGAGGAATTTCTGATTGACTAATTTTCGTAATATCCCAACCACCAATAACCACTTTGCCTTTCGTTGGGCGAAGCTCGGCAATAATAAGTTTAGTGATGGTTGACTTACCTGATCCTGATTGACCTACAATAGAAACAAATTCACCAGGCTCGATGTGTAAATTTACATCCTGGATACCTACACCACCATTGGGATATATTTTTGTAACGTTTTCGAAACGAATCATGAATCCCCCTCTTACCGGTCCCCTCCCTCTCTAGGGTAAACCAAGAAGAGCTTTGCGTCCAGCGCTATTATTGCTCCATTGCCCAACGACCTAAGCGCAACATGTCATCATTGCGCGTATTTCCGTTTTCTGAACCTAAGATAACCACTACACGTTGCTTTGCTCCATCAACAAACTTTAGAGCAAAAGAGGCGTGTCCAGTTCCTAGATAGCCGGTTTTTCCACCAAAAATTGGTAGACCACTGCCGAGGATATGGTTAGTACTATGAAGCGTAATTATTCTTTCGTGGTTAGTACCAGTGTTTGCACTAATAGCATCCGAGGCACTTACGGTCATTAATCGGACGCCATTACGGTTGAGAATATAATTTACCAATTTTACAACGTCGGCCGGTGTAGAGACGTTACCTGCGTCAATGCCAGTTGGTTCAACAAAGTGCGTGTTTGACATACCGAGGCGTCGAGCAGCGTCATTCATACGTGCAGCGAATTCGCTCGTCGACATACCAGTTGAGCGTGCCAGAGTTTTCGTCACATTATTAGCAGAAGCAATTAATACGGCCTTCATTGCTTCGTCCGCGGCAATGACATCGCCCGAGCTCATATCAATCGAGCTTTCTCCTGAGCCAACATTATCGCTCGCACTGTAGGTAAGGTTTAACTGATCAAAGGGTACGCCGGAGTGATCACGGTGCCACTCAAGATATACCATGACAGTCATAAGCTTTGTAATGCTTGCAATTGACTGCTGTCGTTGATCCTTCTCGTAGATAACTCGATTATTTACCGGATCAAACACAATGGCAGAGCTGGCGCTAATAGCAGGTGCAGAGCTGCTCGGCTCTTGCCCTTGCTCCTCAGCAATACTGTCAACCGCTTCAACGCGCACATGAATAACACCAATCCCTGGATTGGCGATCACATCAAAGGCATCGTAGGTTAAGTCAATAATTCGACCATCAACATAGGGCCCGCGTGAACGAATGGTTACATCGACTGAAGTACCATTATCAATGTTTGTCACCCTCACCTTTGTGCCTAGGGCATAGTCATTTGAGGATGCGGTAAGTGGGTGCTGACTATCACGATACCAGCTCGCTATACCCTCTTGGACGCCGCCTTCTTCAAAAATTGCGATTTTAGAATACGGAAGATGCGTAAAAGCACGGACTCGCTGCTGATCTGGCACATCATAAGAACTCAGTGGAATCCAGCGAGTGCGATTACCGTCCCAGAAAAATGCTCGGCGCTTATGATTAGTATCAGAGTGATACTTAAGTGCCAAAATAACATCTCGGCCAAAAATCTGGATGGGGTCAGTTAAAATGTCAAACTCATAAATTTCACTCACGCGATGCATGCCCTCGGGCGCCTCCATAGCATCTTCTGCCAAGCCTTTGCGCATAGTGACCCGAGCTGGACGATGTACCACACCTGGAAAAATTCCCATGATAAGCTCGTCTGACGGGGTGTGTAGTGTATAGCCCCGCTCAACCGTTGCCTGATCAAGCTGCAAGCGAATCATATCTTCATTCTGCTCTTGGGCTAGACCTAAGCCAGGTACTAGCGAAAAAAGCATTGCGGCAACTAGGAGTGAGGTAATACTTCGTCGTAACATATGTGAGGATATCTACAATGAGAATAATCTTGGAGCGGGTAACGGGATTCGAACCCGTGTCTCAACCTTGGGAAGGTCGCATACTGCCCCTGTACTATACCCGCAAAAACGCTGGCAAGGGCAGAAAAACTAAGGATACAATGGGCTATCTTAAGGAATCCTATCACAGCTTGCCCCTGAGGAAAAGACTAGTGTAATGAACGCACGAAATCTGTCAGTAGTCGAAATACTTCACTTTTGTCATTTGAGCGAAGTGGCGAATGATAGGAGTCATGTACCCAATAAAGACGCTTTTGCTTGCTTGGCAAGGCCGCATAAATAAATTCAGCACTATGCGGTTTTACAACGCTGTCCCGACTCGAGTAAATCATGATCACTGGGATCTGCACCTGTGAAAATTCAGTGCGGCTGATCTTAAGAAAATCGAGAAACTGCTTATAGGCACGCAACGGAATTTCAATGTATGAACCTCGAGCCAGATAATCAGCCTTACCCTCGTAGCGCACCCAGGCCTTTTTCACTGAAAACTTAATACGCATAAGCATAGGAAGCACTAAACGCTTCCACCATTCACCATAGGTAAAAATCGGCGTTGATAAAAGCCCAATGCCGGATACTTGTCCTGGGTGGCGCAGAGCCAGGTCAGTCAAAAGATTACCGCCAAATGAATTGCCAATAACTGCGATTTTGTCACAATGTTCTTGTAGTGTATGAAGCGCTTCATCGAGCGAGGCTCGCCACTCGGCTATCCCATTCTGCGCTAAATCACGCGGATCAGTGCCGTGGCCAGCTAACCTCTTCACTAAGACGGTCCAGCCTTGAGTATGCAGCTCTTCGGCCAACTCGCGCAGGTCATAGGCAGAGCCAGAAAAGCCATGAGTAAGCAATACCCCAAAGCGACCTCCCTGTAAAAAGTAATCGCCTGCTTTTGGATGAATCGGATAGGCCATTTCTTGACGTTACTCCCCTGTCTTCGCTATTCTTCCCTTGCTCTGAAAATCGGACAATAATAACTCGCCGAAGTAGCTCAGTTGGTAGAGCAATGCTTTCGTAAAGCAGAGGTCGGGGGTTCGACTCCCCCCTTCGGCTCCACGCTCCGCATCGTACTGTGCGAAGCTACTTTTTAGCATCCCTATAGTGCGCTTTCTGGCAATACCTGGACATCATCCTTGCTCCATACAAAGCCCTTGGCAAGCAACCATACTGAGGCATCTTTTAGACGCTCATCAATGAGGTCGTCCACGCTCTTTGTGCGGATGAGGATATGGCGGGCTCGATAAGTTGGATTACCATCATCGTCCGTAGCTTTTTCCTCGAGTTGAATGATGTGATAGCCAAAGCTCGTTTCAACGATGTCGCTGACTTCACCTGGCTCAAGTTGACTCACTGCGTCTTCAAATGGCTGCACCATTTCTCCCTGACCAAAGAAGCCTAGCTCACCGCCATTGCTGGCAGTTGATTCATCTTCGCTAAACTGCTTGGCAACTTCGCCAAAATCTTCATTGCCATTTTTTACTCTGGCCAAAACCGCATCAGCTAACTCACGCTTTTGTGCATTTTCATCGTTATTATTCGCCAGTTTCTCTTGAATTGCTGAGCGAACGAGGAAGGGTCGAATTACCTTTTCTTTAAAGGTGGCAACGTCCCAATTATATAGATCGCGAATATTTTGCTCTACAGTCTCAACATTACCTGATTGACTAACAACGCTTTGGTATTCTGACTCCACATCAGCGTTACTCACCTTCACACCCTGATCATGCGCAATTTGATTTGTCATTGCGTCGCTAAGCAGCTTATTTAACACAATTGCAGTTAACTCCTCGTCACTTGGTTCTGGGAAGAGATCAGGACTTAGGTCTGATTGCGCTTTGTAGTAATGACTTAATGTCGCCTTATCCTCCAGCATTGCGGTGTAGGAAATTGGCTGACTATTCGCAAAGACAATAGGATAGCGAAGTGTTTTTGCCACATTAGTGACTACATTTACCTTCCAGTCAAACACGTACAAACCAAGACCAACCACAATCAATAACAAGACAAAGAGTCCGAGGACGCCTCCGATAACTTTGACATAGAGATTGTTGAGTTGCGGCTTTTTCATTTTAGCTTGAGCATCTGGCATTACTGGCGCCGGCGTAGGAGCAGCGGCAGGACTTTCTTGACTTGGTTGTGTCTGAGGCATGGGATTGAGATAAAGATAGTACTCTAGAAGTGTACGGAATTAGGCCTTTTCCGTCAATCTTTTGCCAAGAAAAGCCACTTCCACCATTTGTTTGGATTACCCTGCACTTTTTGGGGATCTGTACCTTTTGCATTCTCTACATTTACGTTGTCAGGCAAAGTTTTTTCGGAGCCTGGCACAATAAGTACTCGCTCGCCCTGACCCTGGAGGCCAAGTTTAAGACGAGCTTCTTGTTCATGGTAGGTCGAGCTTTGCAAATATGTCAGAAGCGAGCCCAGCTCAGTATTGCGTGACTCTAGGGCTGCAATTTCCTCTGATAAACCAGATAACTCACTATGTACATCGTGACGCCGGATAAGCTCTTTTACAATTGAGGTACTGATTACGGCGAGAACGAGTAAAGCAAGAGCTAGCACAAAGCGAGTTTTGGCTAAGGGATTTTGTTGCGTTTGGCGCTTTTTAGATTTCCTGGGCATGGTTCCCCTCCTCTGGCTGACTTTTTGCTCGATCAGTCAGCGCGCTCTCATCCTGAAGATGCGTAATCAGATCTTGCACGTGCTCTGGATTCTTAATATAGGCCAATTCAATCCTCGTCTGCGTGCCTGCAGTTTGAATAACAATCCTGCCATAGTGAAAAAGTGTGGCAAAGATACCTGAGCTTGAATAACTCACATCTTGAATACGTCGATAGGTGGTCTCAGAAACCGTACGATCAAAAAAGCCTCTTTGATCAATATCAACAATCCTCTGGTTGGTAATGAGCAGAACATTCATTGACCACATGTACCATTGACGCCATGAGAAAAAAATCACCGCTAAAAGCACCAAGCAAAAGAGAAGAAAGCCCCAGGTGCCTCTTTGTATAAAAAAGGTTAAAAAGAAGAAATCGAGCAGCAGCACAATGCCCAGCAGAGAAAGTCGAAATGCCACCATAAAGGGAAATTGCTTCACTATCCGCAAGACCGTTTCTCCATCTTTTAAATTTTTGCTAATATACGAATCGAGCATATGGCACGTAAGAAAACCGCACACAAGATTTGGCTGGTTGTTTCCATCATCATGCTGGCAGCAATGATACTCTTTACGATATCACCGTTTTTCAGCTAGATAAGGGAATTAACGCCGCAACAGTTTAATATAAGCATCAGCCGGGATAGAAACGCGCCCCATGGTTTTCATGCGCTTCTTTCCCTTTTTCTGCTTTTCCAAGAGTTTACGCTTACGAGTGACATCGCCTCCATAGAGTTTTGCCGTGACATCTTTGCGCAATGGAGCGATTCGGCTGGAGGCAATCACCTTACCGCCAATCAAGGCTTGGATTTTGAGTTCAAACTGTTGACGAGGAAGGATGTCCTTGAGGGTATCAACCACGCGTCGACCTTCTCGATACGCCTCATCGCTATTCACAATCATGGTGAGCGCATCAACCATCTCTTCGGCAACGTGGATATCCAATCGAGTCACGTCTGCCTCTCGGAAGCCTAAATAATCGTAATTTAAAGAAGCATAACCCTGCGATACGCTCTTCAGTGTATCATGAAAATCGCTGATCAACGAGGATAAAGGCACTTCATAATGCAACACTAAGCGACCTCCTTCGAGATACTCGGTAGTCTTGTACACCCCGCGCCGATCAGTCACTGCCTGCATGACCGGGCCTATCCAGTCGTTTGGACTGACGACGGTTACACTCATCCACGGCTCCTCAACTTTCACTATGTGATTCGCTTCCGGCCAATCCATCGGATTTGCATAATCCTTTGTTTCTTTGTTTGTTGTAGTGATTCGATAGGCCACTGATGGGGCGCTCACAATAACACTGATACCAAATTCTCGCTTCAGACGCTGCTCTACCACTTCCATATGCAGCATGCCTAAGAAACCACAGCGAAAACCAAAACCTAGTGCTGGCGAATGCTCAGGAATGTAGTCTAAGGCAGCGTCGTTCAATTTTAACTTTTCAATTCCTTCGCGCAATCGCTCAAACTCATCGCCCGATTGGCAATAGAGTGCGGCAAAAACCATTGGCTTCATTGCCTGATATCCCGGCAGTGCTGTGGCAACGCTTTTCGTGGTGCTTATCGTATCACCCACTTTTGCCTTTTCAATGTCACGCAGTCCGGTCACGATATATCCAATCTCGCCGGCTTTTATTTCAGGCTTTGGTTGAAACTCCATGCCAAAGTGACCAACCTCGAGCGCTTTGGTTTGCGTTTTGGTAGCAAGAAAACGGATATCCTCATTGCTGCGAATTGCGCCGTTGACCACTCGCACCGAGCTAATCACTCCTCGATAGTCATCAAAGTAGGAGTCAAAAATAAGCGCCTGGGTTGGTGCATCAAGCGTACCTTTGGGTGCTGGCACTTCAGCAATAATTCGCTCAAGTACTGCTTCGACACCTTCCCCCGTCTTGGCAGAAACAGCTAAAATTGACTCGGGGTCCACACCGATGAGTTGGGCTAATTCCTGCCTCACCCGCGGCACATCAGCATTCGGCAGATCAATTTTGTTCATAACCGGAATGATCTGTAGATCCTGTTGCAAAGCTAAGTAAAGATTGGCGACTGTCTGCGCCTCGACACCTTGCGTCGCATCGACAATGAGAATTACCCCCTCAACAGCTGCTAAGGAACGTGATACCTCATAGGTAAAATCCACATGACCTGGTGTATCAATCAAGTTCAGGGTATAGCCCTTATACTGCATCTGAATTGGCTTGAGCTTGATCGTAATACCCCGTTCACGCTCTAAATCCATCCGGTCGAGATACTGAGCTCGCATATGCCGAGCATCTACTGTACCTGTCAACTCCAAGAATCGATCGGCTAAAGTCGACTTCCCATGATCGATATGAGCGATAATACTAAAATTTCGAATTTGCTTATCAGCGGAATTCATAGAGATTACCGAGTCCCGTCCCGCCTACTTAGTAGATAAAAAAACAGAGTGGTAGCGGGATGATCAATATGGGCAATGATGCTGAAATTACGGATGTGTTGATGCATAGACGGGCTTATTCTGCTCCCTGTTTCCACTTACCACCGTTTCTTAGCACAGCTCTCAATTGTTGCCAAATCCGCTGCAGACGTGTTGTGACAAGATGCACCTCATCAAAACGGAAAGTGATGGCAATTCCCAAATATACAAGAATACCAATACTGCCCGCTATTGCCCCTTGCAAGAAGATGCCGATAAAGGTCCGATTGTTAATTCCAGGTAAAAATGCGCGCAAACTTATCCAGGTAACCAAGGCCATCACTGCTGAGGCGAGTAAAATATTAATAGTCGATCGGATTATTCTCTCGTCATCGAGATTTCCATGCCGTACCCGAAGCACTGCCAATAAGAGCAGCATATTCACCACATTGGCTACGGAAAATGCAGCAGCCAAACCAAGTATTCCGTGCTGAGGCGCCAACCAGATCGATAAAGCGACGTTGACCAAGAGACTGACCACAGCGATTTTTACCGGAGTGCTTGTATCCTGATCAGCATAAAAAGACCGAGCTAACATTGGTAATAAACTTTGGGCTACTAGTGAGACTGCGAAATACCCCAGCGTCTGCGCAGTTAAATATGTTGCCTCCCAATCAAACTCCCCTGCCCCCAAGACAACACGAACAATATGCGCACGTAGTAAGAGGATGAGGACAGCGGCCGGCACGATAAAGAAGACGATCCGACGTAGGGTTATAGAAAAATGCGTCACAAACTTCTCTTTATCCTGCTGAGAAAAAGCTTCGGAAAAATATGGGAAGGCCGCCACAGCAAGCGAAACTCCGACTAAGCCAATGGGAAAGCTTTGTAAATTGTTTGCAAAATTAAAAATGGCGACCGAGCCCGCTGCCAGAGTTGACCCAATGATGGTAATGACAACATTGTTCAATTGGTTTACTGCTAGGCCTAAAGTTCGCGGCAAAATAAGGCGCATTATTTTTTTCACTGCTGGATCGCGCATATCAAGTGCGGTGGAATAGCGATAACCCGTGTGAAAGACGGCCGGAATTTGTACAAGCATGTGCAATGCCGCACCTAACACAACCCCCCAGGCTAAACCTGGGATGCCCCACCAGCTATAAAACGCGGTGATACCGACGATGATGCCGACGTTGTAAAAAATCGGCGCCATAGCATACGCAGCAAATCGTCGAAAAGCGTTTAATAGGCCGCTAAACACATTACTCACCCCGAAGAAAAGAATCGAACCGAGCATGATCTGCGTCAGCTGCACAGTTAGACGCATCTTCTCTTCAGGAAATCCAGGAGCCAAAAACGGTACTAACCACGGCGCGAAAAGTATCAAGAGCACGCTAAGGACCGCCAGAATAATCAGCAAAATATTTAAAACCGAATTTGCAATATGCCACGCTTGCTGTTTTTCTTCTTCGGTCTGACATTTTTGCCAACGCTCGATAAAAACAGGGATGAAAGCTGCTGATAAGGCGCCGAGCACCAGCACATTAAATATTAAGTCCGGAAGCTTAAACGCTGCATAGTACGCATCAAGCGTATCACCTGCGCCAAATTGAGCAGCCAAAAGCCTGTCACGAACAAAGCCTAATACCTTACTCACTAAAGAAGCCGCTGCAATCAGCAAGGCTCCGCCAGTTAGTGATGTTTGAATTCGTTGCCAGCGACCACTCATAAAATGCTATTCTACTAGCGCTTAGTAAAAGAAAGCGCATAACTCTGATCCATTACTAAAGGAGCAGAAAAGCGCACCGAATTTCCGAGGCGATATACCTCTCCACCGGTCGGACTAGACCAGTTTGGAGTAAATGATTCAGGAAAACTAAAACTACTTAGTAATGTACGCTGACTCGTCCCGGCTTGTTGTTGAACATAGAGGCTATATCCATCCTTACGCACATCATCCCAAGTAAACGGTAGTTGATAGCTTATTGTTGCAGTTACTTCTTCACCAGGGCCTAATTCAAGCCAATTACCAAATATTGTCTTAGCAAAGCCATGACTTATCTGCGTATGGGAAAGCGCATCCTCTGCATCAATTTGCTCGAGCCCAGCACTCGTCGGATCGCTTTGTGCATCAGAGGGTACGCGTTGCTGACGCCCTGGACCAATCGCAGTAAATCCCTCAGCGCTTAAGAAACGACTTCCCTCTGGCACATAGAAACGCAAGTACGAGACATTTTTCACACCAGTCCACTCGTCATTTGGATCGCCGAGATTACGCCGGTGCAAGGTTAGGTGCACTTCTAGACTTCCATCAGATTGGATACTTACTTCATGGGAAATATCTTGCTGCATCATGCCATCGGTCTTGCCACCCCCGATGTTCGCTTCGACCACTTGAAGATAATCATGCGGCGCCGATAACACCTCCCCAGCCCAACCTAAGTCGCGAATTTCGTTCTGTAAGTCAACATCTTTGCTATAAAGTAAAATATCTCGATGAGCCAATGAATCGGTTAAGACTGATGCGACCTGTAGTAAATCCTTGGTTGGCAGCGCAAAAACTGATTCAAGCAGCTTGGGCAATAATGCTCCAACAACTTGCTTCGGCTGGTTCAACTCCTTATCATAGGTCACTTCAACTGCCTCTTGTAAACCGGTGCGGAAGCTCTCGGCATCAACCTGCAAATCATAGTCAGGTAACTCAATTGAGCCGGTTAAGCTAAGTAAATCCTCTACGACTGCTGGTGTCATGGCAATAATGCCATCAAGCTGGTATCCTCTTGCCCGCTCGTAGAACCAATTAATTTTCTCGGCCGAGCTAGGAAAATCTGGCCACCAATTCGCGTCTTGAATTTGCCAAGTCGGATTAACGAGCTGGAGAGGCTCAGGTGGCACATACGGTGCATCGCTTCCAAAATTTAAGTCGAGGAAACCCCGCCCTGGCACTTCAAGCACCTTTACTCGGCCATCCCGTACACTGATAAGCGCCCAGCTCCCCATGAAGCCACCGGTCGGGCGTAGCTCATTACTATTTTGAAAGACGAGAGCGTATTGCTTTTCTTCGCCGCTAGAGAAGAGTGTAGATAGCACATGAACACTTGATTGAACTCGATGGAATGCTACATAAAAACTCGGCAGCTGACTTCGCACTTGCTCAAGCGCATCTCGATATGATTCTGGTACCTGCTTTGGATCAACCTTTTTAATTGCTGCCAGCGCAACATCGATGTCACTGCTAATATCATCTAAAGCCGGGGGAAGTACTTGAAAAATTTCTTGTAAATTTGTGCCCTGCTCTACATTTGGATCAAGTTGACTCGTTTGCTCGGTCAGCACCTGCGCCGCCTGGCTAAAGCGTTGACCAGCTCGGGCGATTGACTGACCAGCCGTCAGCAACGCTTCACCAGTAGTGACTGAGGAGCCGGTAAAAGGCATAATCCGCAAAATCGTCTTTAATGAGCCACCAATACCATCAAAAGAATTTTGCGCATCTTGAAATTGACTGAGCGCCTGGTTAAAAGCATCCTCAGCCTTGCTAAACTCAAATTGACTCGCCTCATCACCGGCTGTTTGTAAAAACGCATAGGCTTGAGTGGAGGCAGCTAAAACTTCACCTTTCGCTGTATGTAAACGACGTACAGGCCCGCTTAGGAGCATAGGACTGAGTAAAAGTAACGCAATCGCCGCAAAGACCAGCACACTTCGCCAATGTCCAGGTAGGCGACGGAAATATACAAAAGAAACCTGAGGTAAGCGCATGCTCACCTTTGGTTTTTCAATTGAGAAATGAGTCGGGCGAAGAGAAGAAAGCTGCTCTTTCACTATTTTCTGAACAGGTTTTTTCTTTACTTCTGGCGCTGGTTTTGGCCGCTGCAACATTTTGCGCAAATCAAGCACATTTTGTTGTGGGACGCCTTCGGTCGAGTTAGATTTGGATGAGTGTAGCATGGGTCAATCCTCTATCACCCTAGTATAGCAGTTCTTGATAAAGTTGGGCGGTCTGCTTTGCCATTTCCTCCCAACGATAGCGCCCTATCTGCTCATAGCCTAAGGAGATGTACTTTTCCCGAAGTGCGGGGTTATCTAAAACAGCCAACATAGCGCGCTGGAGGTCTTCCTGTGAATGTGGATCAAAATACTCAGCAGCCGGGCCCAAAATTTCAGGGAGGCAAGAAGCACGAGCAGCCACCACAGGCACGCCGGCGCGCATTGCTTCAAGCGGAGGCAGACCAAAACCTTCCATAAGAGATGGAAATACATAGAGACCGCTGTGTGCATAAGCCCATTGCAGCTCGGCATCGCTCAAACCTCCAGCAAAGACAACTGGTGATTTTCCTTCGAGTAAACCCTTTTGCTTGGCGCGCTCACGAAGCCGAGAATAAAAATAATCCATCTTACCCACTAAGACGAGCGTCTCATCACGTCCAGAGGCTCTCATCTTTTCCCAAACTTCTAGCAGATATTCTAGATTCTTATGCGGATACGCGTTACCAACGTAGAGCACATAGCCATCTTCTACTTGGGTTAAGCTCTGTGGCCTCACTGGATCTGTGTTTGCTAATGGTTCACAACCCTCGAGAATTACTTGAATTTTCTCTTTTGGCACATGGAGCGTTTGAGCGATTTGCTCGGCTGAGTACTGAGATACTGTAATCACCTTCTCTGCGCGCTTCACGGCCTGCTGCAAGACCAACTGCGACCCGGCATGTTTCACCCAATAGCGTAAGGGGCCTAGTGTGCTCGCCCGCTCGGTGGGAAACTTTGTTAAGATGAGATCGTGAATAGTGACGATGAAACGCTTTGGCGCAAAGAGTGGCACATTAAAGTGTGCGTAGTGGGTGAGGTCAAGTTTTTGCGCGCGTATCAAGCGTGGAAAATACAGCTGCTCGGCAAGTGAATACCAGCGATACGGAGCTAAGACTTTCTTCACTTTGGGATTACTTGGCTGATACTCTTCCCAATTTTCTTCGCGCAAAAAAACTACCAGCTCAAATGGCAAGTCGAGTGCCTCCAAGTGTTTAATCAAACGCTCGGTGTAGCGACCTAAGCCCTTACCCCCTGGTCCAAAGAAACGTGCATCAATGCCAACTCGTTTCTCAGACACTTTGCGTGTCCCGGCTTAAGGCTTCTTGCGCAGCGGCAATAAACAGGGCAACAAAAAGTCCTACCAATAATCCGAGTATCGTATCGAGTAATTGATTTGCTTTTCGCTCGGAAATAACCGGCGCATCAAAATCAATTGCAAAGGCACCAGTATCATTAGCATCTTGGACAAGCTGCGGTACTCGCTCACCAACTAAAGCAATAATACCCTGGGCAAGTTTTTCAGCGCTGTCTCGCGATTCTTGAGTGAAGTTTATTACCACGTTTTGGCCGGAATACTTCCGTGCTTCAAAGCGACGACTTAATTCGTTGACTGATTGGACTGCCGGATCAAACCCAGCTTCCTCGTACACCGCTACCACAAAAGATGGGGTGGCAAACCAGCTCACGATAGTTTGCGCCACGAGGTCAACCGACTGCAGTGCATAATACTCATCGTACTGAAACTGTTCAGTGTTCTGACCATTCACACGCTGGATAGTTGAGGCGACTGCCACATCATAGCGCACCGGCGTCAGATAACTTAAGACAAAGGCAATAATACCGCCGAGTAAGGTAAGTGAGATGACCAAAGTGCGGCGGCGCAATGTGGCCCGTAGGTATCCGTCAAGCTCCATAGGGATGTGATGAATTACGAATAGTTGAATGCTCAGCGTATTTTTGATCGACAAAGTCGTGCACCCGCTTCTTAAACACTTCGGTATCAAACTGCAAAGCGTGCGCACGAATTTCTTCTGGTGAATACTGTTCGGGATGGAAACGGACTATTGTGTCTGCTAAGGTTTCCCAATTTTGATCATCAAAAAGCTCGCCTGTTTTTCCGGGTATTACTGTTTCCAGCGCACCACCAGCCGCATACGCAATAACAGGACGACCAGACGCCATTGCCTCAATTGCAGTGATGCCAAAGTCTTCTTCTTGTGGGTGAAGAAAAGCCACGCACTCACGATACAGCTTTTTTAATTCATCCGGCGAAACTTTGCCGACAAACTCAATATTAGACTTAGCAATGCTTTTGAGGTTTTTAAGTTCCGGCCCATCGCCAAATATCTTCAAAGGAATACCAAGGCGATTAAAGGCCATCACCGCCAGGTCATAGCGCTTGTACGCAACTAAGCGACCACCGATCAAATAGTAATTGCCAATAGTCGGGCTAATACTAAATGACTGTGCATCAACCGGCGGATAAATAACCTGACTGTCGCGCTGATAATATTTCTGAATGCGACGTCGGATAGCGTATGAATTTGCAATAAAAGTATCAACTCGCTCAGCCGCTAAACGGTCCCACATGCGAATGCGATTAAGCAGCATCGGAACAAACTTTTTGATCAGACGATTGTAGGGTAGCTCCTGCACGTAACGATGCGTATCACTCCACAGATAGCGCGTTGGTGAATGGCAGTAACAAATGTGAAGAGTCTCTGGAAGCGTGAGCACGCCCTTTGATAAAGCAGAACTGGAAGAGAGCACAATATCGTAGTCACCTAAGTTGAATTGCTCAACCGCCGATGGCATAAGTGGCAAATACATTTGATAATGACGTACCCCGAAAGGCAACTTTTGAATAAAAGACGTGCGAATATCCTTTCCTAAAAAGGCCCGATTCGTTTTGCGTTTATCAAATACCAAGGTATAGGTAGGCGCCTCAGGAAACATTTCCTGAAACACTTTCAGCACTTTTTCTGCTCCCCCGTCCTGGGCTAAGTGCTCATGAACTAAAGCGATGCGTGGTTTTTTCATGCGGCGGAACGAGTCGACAACACGACTGCGGGTGTTTTTACGAGTATATGCAGATCTAGACGAAGCGACCAATGCTCAATGTAATAGAGATCCAAGCGCACCTCTTCCTCAAAGCTAAGTGTAGAACGACCGGAAATCTGTGCCAGGCCGGTAATCCCCGGCTTCACAGTCAGCAGGCTGCGATCGTTGCGCGAATACTTTGCCACCTCTTCTGGCTCATGTGGACGAGGGCCCACTAAACTCATTTCACCTTTTAACACGTTCCATAGCTGCGGTAGCTCATCAATACTGGAAACCCGGAGGAAGCGACCAACTCGCGTAATGCGTGGATCGTTTTTCATTTTAAAGAGGGGTCCATCATTTCGCTCATTCATTTGCATGAGTTGTGGCTTCATAGCATGCGCATTTGGCACCATGGAACGAAACTTATAAAGATGGAATCGTTTATTTGCTTTACCTATCCGCTCAAGTCGAACAAAGATCGGACCTGGATTGTCTATGGAGATAGCTAAGGCGACTATTGCGCCGACTGGAATAAGAATGATGAGACCTATCACCGCGCCAAAAATATCGAAGCTGCGTTTCAATATCTTACCCCAACCATCGAGCGGTGTGCGGCACAATTCAATGATCGGTATACCACCCAGCGTTTGCGTACTAATACTTGACGCCATGGTCTCAAAACGATCTGCCGCATATTTAAAATTTACATGATAATCATTTGCCAATTCGATCAACTTCAACATAGCTTCTTTTGGCATCCGTGCATCAGTGACCACTAGCTCGTCAATGGCACGCTGTTGCATAAGCGTTTCCAGCTGAGGAAGAACGCTTTCATCTGCTTGCCCATAGGTATGCACCACACGCATGCCTAACCCAGGATGATTGCTAATGTGATTCTGTAATTCATGCTGAGATCCACTATTACCTACCAGAGCTAAACGATGCACACCCACACCTTTCACATATAAGGAATGTTGTACAACGCGAACCACAATGCGGGCTAGGGCCACAAAAAGTATGCTAAGCACCCAGCCGGATACAATAATAAAACGTGAAGAAAAAAGTTCACGCTGGAAGAAAATCAAAATAATCAGGAGCATAACTCCGGTTGAACAGGCAAAAAAGACCTTTGCGAATTCATCAACCCATCGGACACGACCACCTAAGCTATAGAGACCGCTCATGGCAAAAATAAGCAGCCATAACACTGCCACTCCGAGCACGATATTAACGTACTCATCAAATGGCATTTCATAAATAACCGGTCGCAATTCAGCAAAACTGGTGAAACGTAGGTAATACGAAGCCAAACCAGCAGCAACGATCATAAGCCAGTCGATCGGTACAAGAATTGCGCTAATTACCAATTCAAGCTTTTTCATAAATTCTCTTAGGTGCTGACGCACACCTATAAGCCGAATTCTGTCCTCATAATGAGGGATGACTATCTCTCTAGCCCCGACGTCGCCGTCGGGATCATGCGATCTACCCGTCCAGTCGAATGACTAGACCTATGCGATCTTGCACCAGGTCGGGTTTTTCACTCCTCATAGTCACCTATGAAGAGAAAGGATTCTTAGGCCCTTACTTTTCACCTATTACCTGTATCCCGCTAAGCGAGATCATCGGCAGTATTGTCTCTGTGACACTTTCCCTAAACCATTGGTTATTCGGCCGAAAGCTTACAACCAATTGCTCGGTTCCCTTTCGGAACGACCTACTTCCACAAACCTCTCAAAAATGGGGGGCTTGGGGGGTGTTCGGACTTTCCTCTCCACCTAAGGCGGAGCAGTCATCCGGCGCACGTCAGCACATGCGAACATACCGAAAAAGCGCCTGTTTGTCAAGTTGCTATTTCTCCACTTTTTGCGAGATAGTCCCTCCTGGAGTACCATAGTAAGCGTCAGTTTCCACTATGCATACGGAGGGTGTGCCATGAAAGTGTGCGTTCTTTTTTCACTGTTACTGCTAGGCTTGATGGCTGGGACAAGCCTGGCTGACGACGATACTCATCCCAAGTTCGGAGCAATCATCGTTGGTGGCGACACCAGAGTCGATGAAGAAGACGAACTGCGTCTCGACGGTCAGTACCATCGACTTTTTCCTCTCAGCCACCTCTCGGTCGGACCCCAAGTCTGCCTGCAGGTCGAGGACAAGGAAATCCTCTGGATGTTGGGCGGCCATGTCCATGTGCAACCGCTTCCTTTCCTCGGTGTATCAGCAACGCTTGGCTTCCAACCTTCGGACGGATTTGACCCGATACTCGGATACGCTGCCCACTTCCGGGTACTGCAGTATCTGAACCCTTATGTGATGAAGTTCATCCAACTCCCACCGGTTGACTTGATGATCGGACAACGCGACGGAGTGACGGTGTTTGGAGCCTCGATCGGCGCCGGATCAAGCGGTGAATAGCAGAACACAGGGACTATGCCTTCGCGTGGTCCCTGTTCTTCTCATATTCATTCGAATCATCCCCGATTCAAATACTTCTTACCTCGATACAAATGCATGCTATAACTTGTACCAAATAAGGAAATAACAAACATGACAATGAAAAGGGTGCGGAAACCGAAACCGTCCGCGACATAGCCTCCAATGATCGCGGCAATGGCGGTCACTACATAACTCATCGCTTCCCAAATACCCCAATTTGAGGCCTCTTCTTTACGCTTCACAAAATGTGAATAAATGGCATCAAATGACGGACTGAGCACGGCGAGAGAAAGTCCAAGTACTGCCTGCGTGAACAAAAGCATAATCTGACTATTCACAAAAATATACATGAAACACGCTAGGCTAATAAGCGCATAACCAATAACCACAAACTTTTCCTTGTGTTTGGCGCGATCCTCCCACTTACCAAGCAAAAACATCACAACTCCAGCAGTGATCATGTAAACGGAATACGCCCAGCTCGCGTCCAGGAGGTCCCCGCCAATGTCTTCCACAAAAATAGCGTAAATCGGACCTATCATGCCTAAGGCAAGATTAATCCAAGCGTCGGAAATAAGCAGTACCTTGATCCCCCGTTTCATGCTATTGGTTTAGCTGCCCAAGCAACTCACCGAGACGCTGTATCTCCTCGCCATAGGTCGTCCAGTCGCCATTCCGCTGCGCATCTAAGGCTCGCTGGTATGCATCGCTGGCCTGCTGCGCCACACTTGCGTCCGTGGTATCAGTCTCTTCATCGGTGGTATTGCTCGGTGCTGGCGCCTCTCCATCACGAGGGAAAAGTCGAATCAAGGCTTGATCAAGCGTTTCCTCCATGGCGATCTTGTTTTCATGCGCTACAATGACGCGCTTCAACTCTGGGATGCGTCCTCCTTCGGCACGGAGATAAATTGGCTGCACATAAAGCAAGGATGACTCAATCGGGATAACCAACAAGTTACCACGAATAACCTCTGAGCCGCGCTGATCCCAAAGTGAAATTTGTCGCGAAATATCCGGATCCTGGTTAATACGATTGATGATCTGGATTGGGCCATACACTAACTTTTGTTTCGGGAATCGATACACAACCAATTGACCGTAGTGTTGGCCGTCATTTCGGGCAACCATCCAGGCTGAGAGATTATCTTTACCCCTAGGCGTGAAAGGAAGCATGAGGATGTATTCCTCTTTTTCCTCTTCTGGCAAGCGCATAATCATATGTCGCATGAAGGGATCAGAGCTTTCATTTGGCCGGGTTGGAATCGACCACTGGTCCTCGCGGTTATAGAAGATTTGCGCATCCTCCATGTGATAGATCGAGTAGATGTTGGTCAAATACTGGAACATATCTTCTGGGAAGCGGATATGTGAACGCAAATCATCCGGCATTTCATTCATTGAGGTGAAGCTAGCCGGGAAAACGCCCTGATATGCCTGAATAATTGCATCATTAGCGTCCGCGACATAGAAGGTCATGGCGCCTGTATATCCATCAATGCTCACTTTTACCGCATTGCGAATGTAGTTAATCTGACCATAGAGCCCACCGCTATTATGCTGTAGGAGTGCATCAGAGACTCGCTCGGCATATGGATACGCATTCGAGGTGGTATACGCGTCGTAGATCCAAGTCAAGGAACCATCATCACGCACCACGAGATATGGGTCACCATCAAAGCGTAAAAACGGCAAGGTACGCTGCACTCGATCCTGAATATCACGGTAGTACATGACGCGTGAGTCGCCTTTGATATCTGAGGAGAACAGGAATTTACTTGATTGGAAGCGAATAGCGTAGAGCAACTTACGGAATAGAGAGTTCACCTGCACTCCCCCATCTCCACTGTAATCACTGAAGACATTTTCCTCACCGGATGGATAATCAAACTCTTTCGCACCGCTATCTACTACGACGTAATCATTTGCTAATTCACCGAAGTAAATTTCCGGACGCTTCACCTCAACATTAGTGGAAGAGCTTGGTGGAATATCCTGCACAAATAGCACTGGTAAACCTTCTGGTGTGACTTCGTTCACAGGACCCAAGGTAAGTCCATATCCGTGGGTGAAGGTTAGATGCTCGTTAATAAAATTACGCTGAGGGAGATTCCCAGCCTCCAATTCACGGGGTGACAATAGCACCTGACGATAATCACCATTGATGGTATAGCGATCATTATCGATCGAATTAAACTCATAGTAGGTGCGAATTTCCTGAATCTGGCTAAAGGTATCAAGAAGTGGATCGCGATCCCACAAGCGAACATTTTTAATTGTGCCAGGATTCGCATCAATATCACTCCGGGTTAGTGCGGTGTCACCGGATAGATCACGTTTCTCAATGGTATCTAAACCATAGGCTTGCCGAGTAGCCTCGAGATGACGGGTGATATACTCCGACTCTTTATCTAATTCGTTCGGTAAAACAACGAAGCGCTGCAACAAATCAGGCACTAACCAACCACCGACAATGAAGAGAACTAGAAAAGCTCCGGCAAATCCAGCCACCCAACGTGTAGAGGATTTAATACTGTGGGCAAGTAGACTGACGGCTAGAAGAATCGCAATACCCGTGCCGATATAAAGGATGGGCAAGCGGATGTGGACATCGGTATAACTCGCTCCAGTGATTGGACCAGTAGCGCTATACACTAAATCCGGAACTGCGATGAAATAAAGCTGAACAGCGACTAAGGCGAAAAGAATCGCGCTGATAATGGACAGATGCTGACGTGCGGCGCTTACTAAAGTCTTCATACCCAGTCGATCCCGCCCCATAATGCGACGACCAACTTCTAAGGCACCATGCACAAAATACAAAACAATGGTCGTTATGGTGAGTAGTAACATGGCCGCAAAAGCCGTCTGTACCACAATCTTTACAAAAGGCAGCGTGAAAAAGTAATAACTCACATCACGCCCAAATAATGGATCGGTCTGTCCAACAGCCACACGATGAAGGAATAGTTGCACGGTTTCCCAGTGACTAGCCGCAGTAAATCCAAAAATTAACCCAAGGAGCAAGGCAAAGACCATGCTTATCTTGCGAGCAAATGGCGCCACCGCTACCGACTTAATTTCTACAGCATCCCCTTTTCGTTGTGACCATTGAAAAGTCTTTGATGGCGTACGCGCGAAACGACCAACTAAATAGGTATTAAAAAAGAAAAGTAGAGCCACAAATAAGCCTACTCCGAAACCTAAGAGTAGTTGTGTATACAATGGCGTGAGGAAGAGATCAGTCTGCTGAATCGATTGAAACCACCACCAATCTGTTATGGTGTTCGCTAAAGCTGCAATTAAAGCACTGAGCACAAAAACTACTGCTACTATTGTGAGAATCCATCGTCGCATGCGCATAGGTGTGTGGTTAAGTACGGGCTAATAGTGCCTGAAAATGACCTTTTTTGCAAGGAAAGTTGGTAATTGTCATACTCTCTATTGACGCAAAAGGTAGTTTTTGTTAGCTTCTGCACACGGGATGGTGAGCGAGTGCATACAGTGGCCAACGCGGTCTGTGATTGTTCAGCACTCTTTGGCACGTCCCTTGAGACGTGAAAAAGTTGACCGTAGAACAGAGCGGACCCCTGGTGCCCTAAGGTGCCGCCGAGACCCGTCCCTACCCCCCATTAGCACATCTGATGGGGGGTCTTTTTCTTTGTTTAAATAAAAAAACTCACCATCAAGAACCGTCTAGTTAACACAACGCTATTTCAACCTCTCAAGTCGTCCTTTTCGCTTGACTATATTTTTGTAGTCCCACTGAATTTCTTTTGCCTTTTTTAGCCACCTTTTAAGGTCAGTTTTATTCATTTGCTTCACATTAGTATATCTGGCTTCAGCTGCTTTAAAACTTCCTTCGGGTTGTAACTTTTCCTCATCAAAGGATTGGCCGCTCCAAAAAAGTATCCGAACACCTTCCTTCATTTTACTATACCCGACAATGGGATTACCGGCTAAGAACCAAACCGGATGGGCGTGCCATATTTTACTTTCTGCCAACTTAAGACTCTCGTCAATGCTGTGAGCAAGCGTTGTGCAAATGGCTTTTTCTTTTGCCGTTAAAGCCCTGTTATATAATTCAATGTCCTTGTGCATGCGAATAAAGTTAGCTAGCGCCCACCGCACTATCAATCGCCTTATTCACCAGCGCATCAGCGGCTTTATTTAATTCGCGCGGTACATGCTGATAGGTCACTTTACTAAAAGTGTGTGCCAGGTTTTGCGCTTGCAAGAAAAGTTTACCCAAGTCTGGATTTTTTACTTTGTAGCGTAAATTCATCTGCTCAACAATCAACTGACTATCGAGAAAGCACTGCACGGTTGTAGCGGCTAATTCTTTAGCTTTTTTCAGACCAGCAATCAAGGCTGAGTACTCAGCAACATTGTTCGTCGCTTCACCAATATACTCGCTGATTTCTGCTACGATTTGCCCATCAGCCTCTAGGACCACGCCAATACCGGCTGGACCTGGGTTGCCCCGCGCGCCGCCGTCAGATCGAAGTATTATCTGTTTCATCGCTGTAATGAATATCAAGTATTTTGAGCTGCAGGCGACGTTCACCATTCCATTCGTCTGCACTGAGCTCAAAAGCTAAATCAATATTTTTGCCTACTGGTAGTTTACTGTGCTCCTCTCCCCAGGTAAAGCCGATGCTACGATGTTCAGTCCCCTGCGCAGAACGAATGGTAAGGCTGAGGTGTTGATTTTTCTTGCCTACCTGGCGCGCTTCAACGACCTGTACATTGCGGACTGCGAAAATTGGACGTCGCGCATTCTGTCCAAAAGGTGCCAGTTGCTCAATTTGTTCAAGTAAATCCCAATTCACATCATGCAAAACTAGTTCCGCGTCAATAAGTAATTCCGGTGCTAACTCCCTCCCCTTCAGCAGCTCTCCGGCGCGCGCGGCAAAATCTATAACAAATTCCTCTGGTGTGTAATTTGCCTTCAATGTGAAGCCACATGCCTGCGGATGCCCACCGAACTTTTCAAAATTTGGACGAAGCGGGTCAAGTGCTTCCATGAGATTTAGCGCAGGTATAGAACGTCCTGATCCCGTTACCAGACCACGCACCTTAGCCATAACAATAGCCGGACGTCCATAGCGATGCACCAGGCGGCCGGCCGCTAATCCCAGTACGCCAACTTGCCAGTCTGGATGATACGCACCGACAATCGGTTGCTCGGGCTCAGATCCAATTTGCTCAATAGCTGCATCAACGATTCGCTCTGTCTCTGCCTGGCGAGCTGTATTGGTCCGTTCTAAATCGTCAGCCAGTGCGAATGCTTCAGCGGCGTCCTCAGTAACAAGTAAACGAAAAGCAGTGTTTGCATGATCAAGGCGACCAGCTGCATTTAAGCGTGGAGCTATCATGAAGCCGATAGTCTCGGTATCCGCTTTCGCGAGATCATTATGCATGACAGAGAAAAGTGAACGTAATCCCAGGCGGCGGGTTTTTTGCAACACCTTCAAGCCATACATGGTTAACGTGCGATTCTCACCTAACATCGGCATCATGTCTGCTACAGTGGCTATTGCCACTAAATCAAGTAGCCATTTTTCCCAACCTTGCACGAGGGGCTCACGATTAAAGGATTTCCCATACTCACTTTTAAGTAAAAGCGCATGAGCTAGTTTAAAACCTACAGCAGTACCGGCTAATTCACGAAATGGATATGTTTCTTCAGCGAGTTTTGGGTTGAGAATAGCAAAAGCGGCAGGTAGCTCCGGCGGCTCGCTATGGTGGTCAGTGATAATAACGTCGATGCCTAACTCATTTGCCTTCTTTACTTCCCCCACGCTCGTCACACCGCAATCAACCGTGATTACGAGAGTGTAACCCTGCGAGTGAAGCGACTCTAGGGCTTTTTCATTTAAACCATAACCCTCACTCTGCCGATCAGGTAAATACACTCCTGGGTTGGCACCGAGGGCATGTAGAGTAGACCAGAGCACAGAAGCGCCACACACGCCATCAGCATCATAGTCGCCATACACAACAATGCGTTCATTTTTTTTCACGCCATCAATAATGCGATCAACCGCTTTGTGCATATCACGAAAAAGGAAAGGGTCATGCACGTCGCTGCCATAATCAGGCTGCAAAAATTCATCAATTTGCGTTTGCTTTTCTAAGCCCCGTGCCTGCAATAGCTGCAGCATAACCGCGCTATGTTCAGGGAAGCTGGCGGCAAAGCTTTCGGCGACTGGGTTACGAAAAAGCCAACGCGCCCGTGACGTGCTCGGCCCCTCCCGAAACTGTTCCTGAGTTGTGGTGCTCATCTTAGAGGTAGTGCTCGACAATCGTAGAAATATTTCTCGGCTTCAACTTTTGCTCAGCTAAAGGCTTACTAATATCCAGACCCTCAACACCCAAATGATATGGCGTACTTTCACCTTCATACATCACACCAATCGGCAGCGTGGCGCTTTCCATTGCTTTTACCATCGCCTGCATTCGGTCATTCGGAGCATACTCACTCTCTTCCAGTTTGTAAATACGCTCAAAAAACCAGGCGTAGGTATTTAAGTCATTAAAAGTGACACAAGGCTGGAGTACATCTACAAGCGAGAAGCCAGGGTGCTGAATAGCTCGAACCAAAGTATCAACCAAATGCATTTGCTCGCCAGCAAAACCACGCGCCACAAAGTGCCCGCCAGCTGCTAAAGCTAGTGCTGCGGCGTTCACCGGCTCTTCCAAGACGCCGAAGGGAGTAGATTTTGTAACAAAACCCTTAGCTGAGGTTGGCGCGGTCTGCCCAGTGGTTAGGCCATACACCTGGTTATCATGAATAATATACGTGAGATCATGATTGCCACGCACTGAGTGCAAGAAATGGCCGATCCCCTCGCCCAAACCATCACCATCTCCACCGACTACGATCACGGTCATGCCTGGATTAATCATCTTCACCGCCTCACCTACTGGTAAGGCTCTTCCGTGCAGGCCGTGGAAGCCATAGGTGCGGACATAATTCGCCATATTGCCAGAACAACCAATGCCGTACACAATCACAACTTTTTCTGGTTCTAGCTGCAACTTCTCCAACGCTTCTTTCAGCGCCATCCAAATACTGAAATCGCCGCAGCCCGGGCACCAAGTTGGCGACTTATCAGTGTGAAACTTATCTTTTTTTTCGATTGCTTTGGCCATGCTTAATGCGCTTCTTCAATCATTGCTAAAAAGTTTTGTACAATTTCCTCTGGGAAAAAGGGCCGGCCATCATATTTCAACATGTGCACATCTAATTCGTAACCAGTTTTTTCGCGAATCAAACCACCAAGCTGACCTTCGCTGTTATTCTCTACTAAAATAGTTTGCGTGGTAGTTTCTAGAAATTGTGTTACCTCTTCGCTTGGGAACGGAAGTATCACTGGCAAGCGATACATCTGCACGCTATGTCCCTCAGCCTCGAGGATACGCATTGCATCAAGCACCGGGCCCATAGTGGATCCCCAGGTAATAAAAGTGTAGTCAGCTTGCTTTGGTCCGATTATTATCGGCTTTGGCAGTAAATCCTTAATCTGCTCAAGCTTACGAGCTCGCTTATCAACCATTGCGGTGCGATTCTCTGCGTTCTCTTCACTATAGCCATAGGTGTCATGCTCATCGCTATTAGCTAGGAAAAGTGTATTGGGCAGGCCTGGTACAGCTCGAGGTGAAATACCATCCTCTGTGATTTCATAACGGTGGTAGTCTTTTTGTCTATTTGCCTCCCGAGTGGTCATGAGCTTACCTCGATCAATAGCAACGTGTTTGGAGGTGAAAGGCTCTGTACTCTTCTGACTCTCTGCCAATAATTTATCAGACAAGATAAGCACTGGGGTTTGTGCGATTTCTGCTAGATTAAGTGCCAGTGCCGCATGGGTAAAGCATTCCTCGACCGAAGCAGGTGCCAAAAGCACGCGAGGAAATTCACCCTGTGAGGCATGAGCAACAAAGCGAAGGTCGGCTTGCTCGGTCCAGGTTGGTAGGCCGGTGGCTGGACCACCACGCTGCACTTCGGTAATAACAATTGGCGTTTCGGTAATCCCAGCTAGACCAAGTGATTCCACCATGAGAGAAAAACCCCCACCCGAACTGGCGGTCATGGCTCGCGCTCCCGCAAATCCAGCGCCAATGCACATATTTACTGCACCAATTTCATCGCTAGCGTGCTTCACTACCACGCCCTGCTTTGGCCCGTATTTGGCCATGAAATGCAGGATGGATGAGGATGGTGTCATGGGATATCCCGCATAAAATTGCACGCCGCCGGCTAAAGCGCCAAAGCCTAATGCTTCGTTTCCTGCTACGAGCATCTGTTCAGGCGCATCCAACTCATGCAAAGTCCATGCAAAAGGTTCAGAAAAATGCTCTTGCACATATTCATAGCCAGCCTCAGCCGCTACTTCATTCTGTGAAACAATTTGCTCACCCTTAGTGGCAAAAATATCGGCAATAACTGACTTGGTAATTTTCAGCGAGCCGTGTAAGAGTCCAACCACCGCACCAATGGAAACCATATTTCCCATCTTTTCAATACCGCCTGAGGAAATGGCCAATTCAGCAAAAGGTACTGCACAAAAGCGCACATCACTACGACCTCGACCAAGTTTTTCAGCATCCACGACCGAAGGATCGTACACCACTACTCCACCCTCAATCACGTGCTCCAAATGAAGTCGTACGGCCTCCTCATTTAGTGCGATAAGGATGTGTATATACTGCACCGTGCTCCAGATTGGCTCCGTGGCTGCTCGCACGTGATAGGTGTTATGTCCTCCGCGAATAAGTGAGGGATATTCAGTGTAATCAAAGACATGCCAGCCTGAGCGCAAGCA
The DNA here is from genome assembly GCA_023898465.1 of Candidatus Nomurabacteria bacterium. Taxonomy (NCBI): domain Bacteria; phylum Candidatus Nomuraibacteriota; species Candidatus Nomurabacteria bacterium. Next base: position 329,164 of record CP060223.1, on the reverse strand, counting down.
GATTTTTGCAAATATCTCGCCGGTAGATTTAATTCCCGCCCCGGCGATACCCCCAATTTTCAGTGTTATTTCCTCCATGACGTTCCACTAGTATACGAATTTTTCTACTTTCACGCAACTTATAGCCACCCGGTTAGCCAATGCCATAAGCCACTTAATGGATCATCAAATATTGTCGCAGCAAAAGCGAGAGGGATGTACCATACGGCTCGCCCAATAAAATTTGCTAGGAGAAACTTTTTCATAGTATAGCGCTCAAATCCGCCATAGAGTCCAACGAGTTGATCAGGTAAGGGTGTCCAAAGTAAAAGCAAAAGGACAAGAAATGTGCTGTGTTCTACTCTCTCAAGTAAGCGCTTCCATTTTGAGTGATGCTGCAGCCATGTTTGCACCTTTTCCATTTCCTGCGTTTTTCGTCCAACGTAGTAAAGTGGCAAAGTGCCGAGCGTTGCCCCCACCGAAGCCACCACACCAACAACAAGAAAGTGGATATGAGTGGCAAAAGCGATAATGAGAAGGATTGGACGGAAAGGTGAGACGAAATTAAAGGTCGGGATAAGTAAGGTAGCAAAAAACAAGATGAGTAGCTCAATCCATTCACTAGGCGTAAACCACATAGTTATTTCACTGTAGTATGGACTGCTCGAGCAATTAATAACTCTTCGTCTGATTCCACCGCTAACCACTTCGCATGATGAAACAAAGGCGAGGAGGATTTCAGAGCCTTCCGAAACCAGACATTCTTCGCTCCCATTGCGCCGGTACAAATAACTGCATCAACTTCACCAAGCACTGCCCAGTACGCACCAAGATACTTGGTCAGTCGATACAGCACAGTATCGACTGTCGCCCGACACTCGGCCTTTTGTTGTGTATTTACTTTATGCGGCAATTTCCAATTTGGTACGGGATAACCAGATGCTTTAAGTACATCACGAAAATCTACAAATCCGCTTAGGCCGTACCAGCCGGATTGCGTATGAAGTAATCGATCAATCATGGAAACGTTCCATCCCTGTCGTAAAAGAAAGAGCATCAGGCCAGGATCAATATCACCAGAACGAGTAGACATGACTAAGCCTTCCAATGGAGTGAAACCCATAGAGGTATCAACTGGCTTACCGTGCTGAATTGCCGTCATGCTACAGCCTGAACCTAGGTGTATGCTGATGAGATTAAGTTTACGCAAAGGCCGGCCGAGTTTCTGGGCGGCGTACTGGGCAGCGTGCTGGTGCGAAGGGCCGTGGAAACCTGCCCGGCGCAGCTGGTATTTCTTCATGATCGCTCGCGGTAACGCGTAGTATTTTGCTTTTTCAGGTAAGTGCGTAAAGAATGAGGTGTCAAAAACCGCTATATGCTGCGCCTCAGGAAAAACTTTTTGGGCAGTACGTATAGCCTCAATATCTTGACCTTGATGCAGAGGCGCCAGTGGAATGTACTTTTTTAACTCGCGTAATACTGCCGGGGTAATTTTCACCGCATGACCAAACTTTCCCCCGTGTACAACTCGATGACCCACGCTTGATACTTCTGCCTGATCAATCCCCGCCTCGGTTAATGCGCTGCGAAGTAATTGAAACGCCTTAGCCAAACGAATTGGCCCGCGCACATCATAGGTTCGCTTCTTGTTACCGTACTGCAAATGCACAACAACATTAACGCGCTTCATACCATCGAGCACACCCCGCAGTAGCACCTTTTCATCACGAGCAAAAACGGCAAACTTCATACTTGAGCTGCCTACATTCACGGAAAGAGTGTACATACTAGTCGAGAGTTAATTCAGGCTGCGGCACGTCGGAAATATCTTCTAGTATGAGTTCCGCAGTCGTCCCGGGCTCTACCCCTGCCGCATTCCCTTCATCAGTATCGAGATGCAGCGCTAATGCGTCTTTGCCTTCTCTCGCCCGTACTACCACCTGATCAAATGCTAAGCCACGGGGGCCAGTGATTCGCGCTTTTACCTTATCCAGATGTTTCAGGCCATACTTAGCTGCCGTTGCTGGATCGCAGTGGAGATGTCGCGCGGCAATAATGACATCTTTATGAATCGTTACAGAGCCTAGGGGACCCTCCAGTGTCACTGGCACGGTATTTTCTACCTCTGTGCCAGACACGGTTAACGCAGCATCTACGCCGATGTGACGCGCGTCGCTCTTAGCCAGTTCAAGCTGGGTATATGCACGATAAGGACCAACAATACCAACAGATGAAAATGAACCTTTTGGTCCGATTACTTTTACCCGCTCTTTTGCTATAAACTGATTTGGCTGAGAAATATTTTTCTCAATACTCAAATTCGCTTCAGCTCCAAATAAGATATGAAAAGTCTCCTCAGTTACGTGGAGATGTCGCGCGGAAACTTCTACGGGGACAGTGAAACCTTCCATAGATATTTAGTATATCACAACAAGGAGTAACTAAAACACATGGAGCAAACTCTTTCCAGTCATGGATTTTGGTTTGGCAACTCCCATCAGCTCGAGAATAGTTGGTGCAACATCAGAAAGTAATCCTCGTGGCGTCTGCAAAGAAAGATCGAGCGACATGGTGTCTTTATCTTTCGTTGAACGAAAAGCCTTTCCTACCAAAATACATGGGACAGGATTTGTCGTGTGCTCTTTTTGTAAAAAGCCGGTTTGTAAATTAATCATATCCTCAGCATTGCCGTGATCAGCAGTTAGTAGCAACACACCGTTTACCTCCTCGACAATTTCTTTGAGCCGGGCTGTCATCTCATCCAACATTTCAATTGCCTCAATCGTCGCTGGCAATTTGCCGGTGTGACCCACCATATCTGCGTTTGCGTAATTAATAACAATCAAGTCATACTTCATGCTCTGAATTTCTTCAATCACGCGATCGGTTATTTCACGAGCGCTCATGTCCGGCTTCTGATCATAGGAATTCACTGCCGGTGAAGGAATAAGTATGCGGTCCTCTTGCGGATAGGCTTTTTCTCGGCCTCCGTTAAAGAAGAAAGTGACATGGGCATACTTTTCCGTCTCGGCAATATGGAGTTGTGTCTTGCCGGCGTCAGAGAGGACTTTTGCTAGAGGCTCTGCCACATGCTCAGGTGGGAAGGCAATACTCACCGGCAAATCCTTTTCGTACTCAGTCATTGTCACAAAAAAGAGATCTGGCATGTAGACACGAGAAAACTTTTCAAAACCTGGCAGCACAAATGCCTTGGTTAACTGGCGAGCGCGATCTGGTCGGAAATTAAAGAAAATGACTGCGTCGTTATTGTTTATCTTCCCAATCGGGGCGCCGGCCGCATCAGTGATAACTGTAGGTATAAATTCCTCATCGTATACTTTCTTTGCATAGCTGTCGTGAATTGCTTGCATCGGATCAGTTGCGCTTTGTTCTGCATTGCCGTCAACTAATACGCGATACGCTTTTTCAATCCTATCCCAACGATTATCTCGATCCATGGCCCAGTAGCGTCCAGAGAGTGAGGCAATCTTCCCTACGCCTAAACTCTGTATTGTCGCTTGAAGTTTGGTAATAAAACGCTCTGCGCTATTATGCGGCGTATCGCGACCGTCTAAGAAGGCATGAATAAATACTTTGTCGATTTTTTCATGCTTGGCAAATTCGAGTAAAGCATAGGCGTGCTCATTAAAACTATGCACACCTCCTGAGCTCATCAATCCCATAATATGGAGACTGCTCCCCTTCTCCTTCACGTGCTTTACCGCATCAAGCAAGGCTGGATTTTTCATGATACTGCCGTCGGCAACTGCCTTGGTGATTCTCGGCAAATCCTGATAAACGATGCGGCCGGCGCCCATATTCATGTGTCCGACTTCTGAATTCCCCAACTCCCCCCAGAGCGAACCAACCGCCTCGCCAGAAGCTTGTAGGGTAATTGCCGGGTAATGCCGGAGTATATCGTCAAAGTGTGGTGTCTTGGCTAAGCTAATGGCATTGCCGCGAGAAGCTGGTGCGACACCAAAACCATCGTAGACAACAAGCACGACGGGTCGATAAACTGAGGAGCTTACTTTTGCCATAGTGAACTGAGTTTCATTTCTGTCGGTATGGGGATCCCCAAAGTATCAAGCACGGTCGGAGCTACCTGACCCAACACGCCATCTTTTTTCAAAATGTTAAACTGCTTCGGAACTTTGCCAGCGATAATGAATGGAACCGGGTTTTGCGAATGTTCAGTATCGGCCTCACCGGTTTCTGGGAAGAGCATACTTTCTACATTGCCATGATCGGCAGTTATAAAAAGTAACCCATCCTGCTTTTGGATTTCTTTGTATAAAGTTCCAATCGCCTCATCAACGGTTTCGACAGCAGTGATGGCGGCTTTGAGATTTCCGGTATGCCCTACCATATCGCAATTGGCAAAGTTCATGCCAATAAAGTCGTACTGCTTTTTTTGCAAAACGGAAAGTGTACGCAAGGTAATCCCCGGGGTGGACATCCCAGGCACCTCATCATAATGGGCAACCGCAGGTGAAGGAATCATAATGCGATCTTCATTTGCCACCGGGTTAGCATAGCCACCGTTTAAGAAATACGTTACATGGGCGAATTTTTCATTCTCTGCAATATACATTTGCCGCTTCCCTTTTAGGGCCATCGGCAAAGTGCCCTGAATATCAACGCTTGGATACGCAGTCAATAAATGATTCAAGTCTGGGCCAAAGTCGGTCATAGCCACAAAGGCTAAGTCGTGCATGACTTTGCGGCGACGGAATTCTTTGAAGTTATCCTGCACAAAAGGCTTGGTAAGCTGCCGGGCGCGATCAGAACGTAAATTAAAGTAAATGACTGCATCACCGTCCTCGATTCGACCGACCGGCTTATCTTTCTCAAATATGACAGAGGGTTCGATAAATTCATCAGTCGTACCATGCGCATAGCCTTGACTGATGGCTTCTGAGGCGGATTTTACTTGATGACCTTGTCCCTCAATAAGCATATGATATGAGGCATCTGTTCGCTGCCAATTTTTCTTACGATCCATTGCCCATAGACGTCCGGCGATGCTGACAACCCGCTCATTTGGTCGCAAAGTTTTTTCTAACTTATGAAGCATGCCGAGGCCGCTACGGGGAGGTGTATCGCGACCATCAGTGAAAAGATGTAAATAGACTTCTTTCACTTTTTTTTGCCGCATGAGCTTTAAGAGTGCTTGCAAATGACCCGGATTACTATGCCCACTCTGTTCGTTAGAAAGTAACCCCATCAAATGCACACGGCTGTTGCGTTTTTGACAGTGGTGGATAGCATCTAGGAATGCGGCATTTTTAAAGAAGCGGCCATCTTCAATTTCTTTCGTGATATGCACGCTATCTTGCAATACAACTCGACCTGCCCCGATGTTCATATGGCCAGCTTCGGAGTTTCCTGCCTGACCCGGGGGTAAACCAACTGCTGGACCAGATGCGTCAAGTAGGGTCCAGGGATTTTCTTTCATAATTTTTGTTAGGTTCGGCGTCTTGGCCAGGGTAACAGCATTCCCTGGGCCGGCTGGCGCGTGACCAAAGCCATCAATGACTAACAATACTGCGGGCCAAAGATGTGCTTCTCGAGAAGTTTTTGTGCTAGTCCCTTTTTTCGTTGCCATAGTAGCTGTTTATTTCTTCCACTCACTCAATTCCATTTCGATTTCCAACAAGCGATTGTATTTTGCCATACGCTCGCCACGAGACAAGGAGCCAGTCTTAATATAATCTGCGTTCACGCCAACAGCTAAGTCAGCAATAAAATCATCAATAGTTTCACCAGAGCGATGCGCCACAATCACCGCGTAATGATTTTGCTGAGCCAGTTTTGTCGCCTCAATTGCCTCAGTCATTGTGCCTATCTGGTTCGGCTTGATAATGATAGCGTTGGCAGCATTTTTCTTTATACCTTCTCGTAAGCGCGATGGATTCGTTACAAAGAGATCGTCACCTACCACCATAGCTTTTCCTCCTAACTTCTTTGTCATCATCTTCCAACCGTTCCAGTCATCTTCACGCAATCCATCTTCAACCGAGCGAAGGAAATATTTTTCTGTCCATTCTTTATAGAGATCAACTAACTTATCAGCCGAGTAAGTTGAATCCTCTGGCATAAGACGATATTGATTCAGATCAGCTTCATAAAAGACCGTTGCTGCGGCATCGATAGCCAAAGTCACATCATCGATTGGTTTGTAATTTGTCTGATGAATTGCTTCGAGAATCATCTCAAAAGCTTTTGTGTTTGCATCTAAGCGTGGTGCATAGCCACCCTCATCTCCGACCAACTTTGAGAGCCGCTGCTGATGAAGGAGATCTCCGAGAGCCATAAAAATTTCTGCGCCGATGCGTACTCGTTCATGGAAGGACGGCGCGTGCGGTACAACCATAAATTCTTGGATCGATAAGCCAGAGTCGCTGTGTTTACCTCCATTCATAATGTTCATCATGGGTTCGGGTAAGCGGAGCGGCTGATCAGAAAAACCATAATGCTCATGAATGTACTGATAGAGTGGTTTACCTGAGACTTTTGCGGCTAAGCGCGCGCAGGCTAATGAAACCGCCAGGATGGCATTTGCCCCCAACTTGGATTTGTATTCTGTACCGTCCAAATCAATCATGATGCGATCAATCTGCGAGCTATCATCAACACTTTTACCTTTTAGCGCTTGGTGAATAACCGTCTTAATATTATCTACTGCTTTACGAGTGCCCCGGCCGCGGTATCGATTAATGTCATTATCGCGCAACTCCAATGCTTCAAAACGTCCGGTAGAAGCTCCGGATGGCACCCCCGCTCGCGCTTCCATACCATTGCTTAATTCAACCTTTGCCATCACGGTAGGATTGCCACGTGAATCAAGAATTTCTAGTGCAGTAACTTTGGAGATGCTTGGTGTAGGCATGAAGGAGAAAATATTAACGAGTAAAAAGTGGTTTAAGACCCGGGAGTGTCCCGTATTCAAGGTAAGTCAGCATGGCCCCTCCAGCCGTGCAGACATGATCGTATTTTGATAAAAGATGAGACTGAGACAAGATGGCAAGCGTGTCGCCTCCGCCTACAATTGTTTCGCCCTTACCTTTTGCCATTTCTAGCGCTATCGAACGTGTACCGTACGCAAAGCGCTTATTTTCAGTATAACCAAGAGGTCCATTCCATACTATCATTCGAGCTTTTCGAATAATAGAAGAAAAAAGCGCTACGGTATCAGGACCAATATCAAGTATGTACTCATTCTTACTTACCCGGCCAACTGGTCGTCGATGCAAAGATCCCTTTCCTTTTGCGTCAGTAGAGGTTACCACATCAATTGGAATATATAGTTTTTTGTTCATGAGATTGAGGCCACGCACCACGGAACGAACGCCTGGCTCCTGTACAGATTTACCAATCTGCACACCCTTCACGGCCAGGATTGTGTTTGATAAGGCGCCACCAAGCAACAAGTAATCAACGTGCTTAAGATAATATTTAATTAACCCGATGCGTGTACCAATTTTTACACCGCCCATAATCGCCACCAGTGGGCGCTTCGGTTTTTTACGCACTAGGTCAAGCATTTCTACCTCTTTTTCAAGCAAAGGTCCGGCAAATGAGGGTAAATACTTTTGCACGCCGACAATGGAAGGCACATTGCGATGACACTGACCAAAAGCATCATTTACCATTATATCGGCGTTAGCGGCGAGCGCCTTTGCAAAGGCAGTTGAATTATTTTCCTCACCTTTTTCAAAGCGCACATTTTCAAGCATAAGTATACTGCCCGCTTTTGCGTCTTCAATGACTTCTTGCACCTTTGGACCCACGGTCTGATCAAGTTTCTTCACTGGCTTATGTAGCAGTGAGCTTAAGCGCTTTGCTACAGGATCAAGCTTATATTGCGGGTCGCCGCTTCGTTTTGGGCGACCCAGCCAGGTGAGAATTACCACTGCCCGGGGTTTTTGCTTCAATATCCAACGCAAAGACGGCAAAGTTTCCCGAATGCGGGTATCATCCGGCACCACCCAGGCGTTTCCTCGTTTTGCTAGGGTAATATCATAGGTCGCGCGATAGAGCACGACCTTGTCTTTATATTTTGCTTGTCGATGAGATCGAAGTTTCATTTCTTCGATCTTAGTATACCATTTTTTTCTAACTTTTCCAAGCTAAAAATCAGGCGTTGACGTAGCAACCGCGCTGCAGCATTCTCTCTATTGGAGTGTGGGGAAGAAACGCTTAGGCGTTCTTTCCCCCATTTTTAGTTGAGTTTTCTGAAAGCTCTATCTACACCTTTATCAATCAAAAAGACGGCAAAGATAAAAGTAGCAAGAGGAACGACTAAGTCAACCAATATGCTATCGGTAGAAAAAATATGAAAATAATACCCTGAGAGTAATAAGCTGCTCGCACCAAAACGTAGTAATCCTTTTATTAGTGTAGCTTTGTTCATTTTTCTACAGACACCTAAAGTCTTACAACAAAGACAATTAGTTTTCTTCCTCTGTCCAAGTAAGCACTCGGAAAATGATTCCCAAAACACAGAGAATAAGTATAGAAATGATGGAGTAAATGATTTGCATAAGAAGAGAATTAACCTCTCGTCCACTCAACATAGCAGCCGCTTGATAGCAGACAAATTTTGGTGGCGATCAAAATTTAAAGGAACCATCAAGTGATCGCACATGCTGAGCGGACGAGAAGCCTGAACGCTTGTTCAAACTTCTCGAGTGTAAAGAGCTTAAGCGGTAACGGGGATTTCTTCTACACTGACCTCATCTTTTGGTAACTCGGTTGGTTCAACTTCTTTTGTCTTTGCACTACGATGACCTAGCATGACCAAATTTTCTGCAACTACCTCGGTTCGATAATGCTTTTGTTTTGCCTTATCTTCCCAAGAACGACGGTGGAGGCGACCTTCGATATATACTTTGCTGCCCTTTTTCACGTACTGCTGGATGATTTCGCCCAATTTTCCCCAGGCAACAATGTCATGAAATTCAGTTGACTCCTTGCGACTCTTTGTTTTAATGTCTCGCCAGCTATAGTTTGTGGCGAGTGAAAAAGTGCTAATCGCCTGTCCGCTCGGTAAATTTCTCGCCTCGGGATCGCGGACTAAATTCCCGATCAAAGTTACTTTGTTCACGTCCATGTGAACTCCTTTCATGCCACCTTTGTCGTATGCGTTGAAAGAAAAAATACTTTTCCACATTCACCTGCGACGGCGCTCACATTGCGACGGCGCGGATTTTGTAATAAATGTTTTGAGAACTTTGTAAGAGAGCGAATATTTCTTTTTTGTGCGCCGTCGCGCTTTATATGCGACGGCTTATTACGCAAGTATTTTATCACTTAAAATGGTTTCGTCAATACAAAAAAGCCCTTGGGAGGGCTTACTTTTTCTTAAGAAAAAATTTAGAGCGTTTCGATTTCTTTTCCAGCCAAAGAAGGGTCAAGACTCTCCCCCACCAAGGCTTTAATACGGCGCACCCCAGCACTAGAAGATTCTTCCTTGCTTATTTTAAAGCTGCCGATTAAGCCGGTGTGCGCAACGTGAGGGCCTCCACAAAACTCTTTTGAAAAAACTTTTGCCGGATCTTCACTTCCCATTAAATATACTGACACCTTATCGCCGTAGCGCTCTTCAAATAAACCTAAGGCGCCAATCTCTTTGGCTTCAGCTACCGTGTACCACTTCTTATAGACCGGTAAATCCGCCTTGATCTTTTCATTCACAATCTGCTCAACTTGCTGAATCTGCTCAGGTGTCATTTTATCAGGATGCAGGAAGTCAAAACGCACGCGTTCAGTAGTGATATTACTTCCCTTTTGTGCCACATGATTCCCCAGCACTTCACGCAAAGCCGCTTGGAGTAAGTGTGTTGCAGTATGCCCGCGCACAGTGTTTGGCTTGGTGTCTGCTAAACCTCCATGGAATCCAGTCACCTTCCCTGACTGCGATCGTGAAACATCCTGATGCTGCTTGAGAAACTCTTGGAAGGCTGCCTCATCAAAACGATAGCCCTCTTTCTTTAATCGATCAGGTGAAAAGCCGTAGCTAGTAAATAGTCGAAAAGCTTCTTCAGCACTTATGTCCCGTTCGCTCGGTGTCCGCTCTGTCATTTCTTCAAGCTCTTGCGACCCAAGCTGCTTCTGCACTTTCTTATACACCACCGTGACATCAGCTTTTAATACTCGACGGTAGCCTTCGAGCTCTTTTTCCAACAAGCTCACTATTTCTGACTGATGCTCTCGCAAGTACGGATATGGCATTTCGTACATGCTCACTATCGTTTCAACAATGCCGGCAAAAGTAAGTTCAAGCGATGCATACTGATCAATTGCTCGACGGACCACACGACGCAACACATATCCCCGATCCTTATTACTAAAGCGCACACCATCAGCTAATAAGAAAACCGCGCCTCGAATATGATCAGCCACAATACGCATGCGCTTCAAATTCTCTGAAGCAAATTCCAATTGACCAAAGTGTTCGTCTTTTTCTAGAAACTCGAAAATTGGTGCAAATAAATCTGTTTCGTAGTTGCTCTGCTTTTTTTGGACAACGGTCGCCAGGCGCTCTAAACCCATGCCGGTATCAATATTCTTGGTTGGCAAAGGAGTGAATTCGCCTTTCTCATTTTTTTCGTACTCCGTGAACACAAGATTCCAGAGCTCTACGAAACGACCGCAGGCACAGTTTGGCTTACACTGTTCTCCCAGGGCACAGGCCTTTTCCGTCATGTCATAGTGCAGCTCAGCGCAAGGACCGCAAGACCCGGTATTACCTGGTGGACCCCACCAGTTGGCATCGCGACCAAAGCCCTGGATGCGTTCTTTTGGTAAATACTCTTCCCATAGCTTTGCCGCCTCACTATCCTCACCCACCAACTCGTCTCCGGCATAATAGGTTGCCCAAAGTCGATCCTTGTGGAGGTGCATTTTCTTGGTCAGAAACTCCCAGGCAAAAGCAATTGCTTCGGGTTTAAAATAATCATGCATGGCGAAGTTACCCAGCATTTCAAAAAAGGTGTGATGCGAGGCATCGCCGACCGGCTCAATATCACTCGTGCGATAACACTTCTGTACCGAGCAAAGACGATTCGCACCAAAGTCTTCTTTAGGATCACGCTGCCCTAAGAAGTATGGCTTAAACTGTTGCATTCCAGCCGTGGTCAGCAATACTGACGCATCATTATCTGGTATGAGCGAAGATGAGGGCACTACCGCGTGACCTTTGGACGCAAAATATTCTAGAAATTCCTTACGAATAGACTGGGCGTTCATACAGTGGCTACTATACTGGAAGTCTGCCGGCGGCGCAATCTCCTAAACTGCCTGGGCTATTTTTTGCAAAGCGTGAAACACTTTCTTTGGCTCACGAGACCGAGTCAATACTGAACCTAAAATGATCTCGTTTGCCCCTGCCTCAACGGCGAGTGGTATGGTATCAGCATTCATGTGTCCATCTACGCTGATCGACATGCGCGGATAAAGCTTACGCAAACGCCTCAGCACGCTTATCTGAGCAGGCAAAAAGGGTCCACCCTGACGGCCCGGCTCAACTGTCATCACATGTAGACCTTTTGCATACTTGGCCAGCTTCTTCACCTCGCTCAAGGAAACGCCCGGCCGGACAGCCAGACGCAATGTATATTGCGCAGACAACTCGCGTAACAAGACTGGAGTGAAGTCAGAGCTGGTATGTAAGATAAAACTACGAATCCCCGCCTGCACCCCTTGGCTCATCCATTCGCTGGGATCATGCACCATTAAATGCGCACTTGTCTGCCGCGGCAAACGCAGCTTCATGAGCTGCTTCGGACTGAATGATCGCTGCGCAACAAAGACGCCGTCCATTAAATCCAAGTGCAGTCGAGGGCAAAAGCTATGAAAAAGTTTTACTTGCTTTTGCGCAACCGCGATCGAGGCAGTGAGAATTGATGGAGTAAGCAGGACCTTCGCCATTTACAAAGTACTTATCTGAATGAGGCGACGCTTATCCCGAGTGCTATTACGAAATGCTTGCTTTAACCAAGCCTGGACAATGCTCCAGCTCTGGGCCGCATTAGGATGCTCAGATCCTAGACAAAGCACGTTTGCATTTTCATCGCGTTTGCCGCGTCTGGCTGTCCACGCATCGCCCGCTGCCACTGCTCGAATCTTTTTCATCTTATTCGCGGCAATGCACACCCCAGTACCAGATCGACAGACCAGTATGCCCTGATGCTTCGAGGACTTTGCCACCGCCTCGGCCAGCTGCTTGGTAATGATGGGATAATCATCATCCGGCTTCACTGTTTTTGCACCCAAGTCGACAAAAGAAATATTTGCCTTGCCTAATTGTTTTTTTAACTTCTCTTTGAGTTGATATCCACCGTGGTCGGATGCGAGATAAAGCATATACGCTCCTTAAATATGACGAAGTAAACTCATTGCGCCATACAAGCCCGCTCTATCCCCTAACTTGCCTCGGATGAGCTTGGGTGTAGGACTGGAAATGTAATAATACTTTTGTAAAAGTTTTTGCAAACGGGATATGGAAACGTGCGTATTCTGCATAAGCGCGCCACCTAAGACTATGGCCTCCGGTGACCAAAAAATACTGACGTTGACCAAACCCAGGGCAATATATGCATGAAATTCCTGCCACACTTTGGCATCATGTATTTTTTCAGCTGGGTTATGGAAGCGGCGCTGCAGAGCTGAACCAGAAACGAATTTTTCCCAATAGCCTTCTGACCGTGGGCCCTTCCGAAGGACAGTTGCAGCATCTATCACGTGGTGTCCAGGTTCAAATGTTCCACTTGCCTGGTCAATTTTCCCTTTCACGATTCTCGTGCCGCCGATGCCGGTGCTCAGGGTAAGGTAAGCAAACACTTCTTTGCCTTTTCCCGCGCCATAATATGCTTCACCTAATCCTGCGAGATCAGCATCATTATAAAGTTGTACACGAGCGGAATAATGCTGGGCAAGTTTTTTTCCCAGGGCGAATTTTTTCCATTGCGTTAAATTAGCTGCCCGGACTAACTGTTGACGTGTACTATCCACTGACCCGGGTACGCCACCGATAATCCGTGTGACTTTTTCCTCACCTCGAAGCGCATCAATGTGCTTTACCATCAAGGTAAATGCAGCTTGTGGCTTTGAGGGAGTGGAAAATTTCTCAATTCGATCAAGGCGAGTGCCTTTTACTCGCGCAATGCGAATGTTTGTACCACCAATGTCAAAAACTATATTCATATGAGTGTCTGCGCTTTACGAAGTATGGCACTGGCATCAATATTGCAATATTTTAAAAGTTCTTCTGGCGTTCCGCTCTTGGGTCGTTTTTGCACCGCTAGGCTATAGATGGGTACTGGGCATTGGATAAAAGCACTACGCACTGCTTCGGCAATACCGCCCTCAGGGTTATGATCCTCTACAACGATGAAGGCTTTCGTTTGCTTAGCCGCCTTGCGTAAGGTTGACACATCAAGCGGCTTCACACTATAGAGGTCGATCACTCGCACCTTAACGCCCCTGCCAGCTAATGCATCAGCAGCTTTTAATGCCTCAAACACAGTGATGCCAGCGGCGAGAATGGTGAGTTTATCATTTGTACTTTGACGCAAAGTCTGACTGCCGCCGACAATAAACTTTGTCCCTGCGCTGTACAGTATAGGTACTCGAGGCCGGGTCGCGCGGATATAGACCATACCGCTCTGCTTCATAGCCTCCTCAACTAAGCGCTCAGCTGCAAAGGCATCAGATGGATAAAGCACCACGCTTTTTTCCAGCGAACGAAACATGGCAATGTCCTGCAGACCCATTTGCGATGGACCATCCGCGCCAATAGAAACACCCGAATGCGTACCAATATACACCTGACGCGTGTCGCTGTATTGATTCATGCGCAGCTGATCAAAGGCTCGTGTGAGAAAGGCGCTAAAGGTAGCGTAGACTGGTAAAGCGCCGCGACGCGCTAAGCCATTAACCATGCCAACGGCATTTTGTTCAGCTATGCCACACTGCAAAAAACGCTCAGGATACACTTCGGCAAAGTCTTCCGTATGCGTTGAGTTTCCTACCTCAGTGTCTAGGACAAGCAGCTCCGGATACTTTGGCGCCAATCGGACAAGTGCATGGGCAGCCGCCCGTCGAGTGGAAACTGAAGTGCTCTTACGGTACTGGCAATTCGGCACTGGACGTGCTGTTGATTCTGGCAGGGATTTTTTCTGCGGCTGGGCTAGCTTTCCTCGCACTCTATTTTTTGGATACGGAATTTCTTTTAAAGCTTTTTCCAGCTCTTCATTGCTCAGCGCTTTTCCATGCCAGCCTTGACGCCCCTCGATAAAAGAGACGCCTTTCCCTTTTACCGTCCGAGCAATAATCGCTACGGGTTTTTGGAGACTCTTTTTTGCCTTACTCAACACGGACAAGAGTTGTGGGATAGTATGCCCATCAACAACATAGACTTGCCATCCAAATGACTTTATCCGAGCAGCTAATTGTTCCGCCTTAGCGAGTGGCAGAGTGCGCATGCTTTGACCTAAATCATTCAGGTCAATAAGCGCCACGAGTGCACTCAACTTATGCGAGGCCGCATACTCCATTGCCTCCCAGTTTGAACCTTCACTCATTTCACTGTCACCAAGAAGCACATAGGTGTGATACGACAAACGATGACGGTGTGCGTACTCAGCCATACCTATGCCATTGGATAAACCTTGTCCTAGCGATCCGGTCGGCACCTCAGTGTAAGGAAAAGCGCGACTAGGGTGCCCCTCCAGCGGACTTTGGAACGCACGCAAACTCAGCAGCTCTTTTTCCGTTACTTGACCTGCACTTGCGTAGAGCGCATAGAGCAATGGAGCAGCATGACCTTTTGAAAAAATAAGTCGGTCGTTATTCGCATACTCCGGCTTCGTCAGATCAGCGTGAAATACTCCTCCAAAAAACAAAGCAGTCATTATCTCGACTGCGGATAAGCAAGATGATGGATGACCTGATCCGGCCCGCGACGTCATGGTGAGCACATCATAACGAAGCTGGGCAGCTATTTTTTCTAATGAAGAAAATTTTTGCGTCATACCCCCGTAATTCAGCTTCCACTATAGCAATTTTCTCGAAAAGACGCTATGAAAAGACGACTCCGGGCAAAGTCGTCTCAATGGAATGCACCTGACTTAGTAGTCAGGAAAAGGTGGATCAAGCGATCTGGCCAAATGAGCTGCCCGCCGCCCTTCCCTGTCGTCAGGGAGCTCATCCTCGATGGCCTTTGCTCCTCGAGCACTCGCCCATAGCACCGCATAGCCAAACATGCTTGGCAGGGCGACGATGGTGACACAAAGAAGAAACAACCTCATGGTCCCTCCTCGATCGACGAAACAAAAGAGCTATGGTCAGTCTAGGCGAGAAGCAGAAAACAAGCAAGAAAGAGAGGGGTGAGCACACGTGGTGTCACCCCTCGAGAGCACAGGACTAGGTCCTGGTCAAAAGGATCTTTCTATTGTTTAGCCATGGATGTGCGCTCGACCATGAAGGCCGATATACCACGAAGGGACGAACACCCAGCGGACCGAAGTCCAGGGTACATGCTAGTCGAGATCGTGGGGCTTCTCAACCCTCGATTTTCTTACTCGATGAGTTTCTGTACGGAACTCTACTGCATGCCCCACAACCCCAGAGTCGCAACGTCGTACAACGTACACGACACTGGTTTTGGCTCAGACCCCTGTTCCGAAGAACAGTTTGTCGATCGGTTGCATGAGTCCCAAAGGGACCCGAGAAATGCAACAACGTTGACTTCAACCCCAAGAGCGGGTTAGGCCATCTCTATTGATTTCTTCGAAAGATCCTGACTAAGGATAAAACAATATGAAAATATGTCAAATGCTCCCTTTACACCCACATTTGAATGTACTACACTCCCCTTTGCTTTATGTCTGTCATCGAAGTACAAGAACTAGTCAAAGAATTTCCTCTCCCGGGTAAAGGCTCAGGCAAACTTACTGCAGTGGACGGCATTAGTTTCCAAGTGGCCCAAGGTGAAATTTTTGGCTTCCTGGGTCCTAATGGCGCCGGGAAAACCACCACACTGGAAATAATTGAAGGCCTGCAAGTACCCACCCGAGGCTCAGCCAAGGTGCTTGGCTTTGATTCTCATCACGAGGTAGAAAAAGTAAAGCAACGCATTGGTATCCAACTACAGTCATCATCTTTTTACGATTACCTGTCACTGGAAGAAATTTTGAAACTGTTTGGCACTTTTTACCCAAAGCAAAAAAATGCTGAGGAGCTACTGAAGATTGTTGACCTCTACGAAAAGCGAAAAGCACTGGTAAAGGAATTATCCGGCGGTCAGCAGCAACGTTTCTCAATTGCCGTTAGCCTAGTGAATGATCCGGAGATTGTATTCTTGGATGAGCCGACCACTGGTCTGGACCCACAGGCGCGTCGGCATATGTGGCAATTCATTCGCAAGATTAAGGAACAAGGCAAGACCGTCGTCCTCACCACCCACTATATGGAAGAAGCTGAGGAGCTTTGTGATCGTATTGGCGTCATAGATCACGGTAAGATTGTAGCTTTGGATACGCCTAAGGCACTGATTGATCAGCTGGACGCGTCTGCCCATCTTGCTTTTAAAACACCGCAGGCTGTAGAAGTGAGTGAATTCACTAACATGGAAGGTGTCATCAAAGCTGAAATGAACGGTGAGCCAAACTCATACCGATTACAAATAACTCACGCCTCAGCCGTACTCCCTCCACTCATCCGTTGGGCTGAGCAGCATCAAATGCACTTGGAAGATATTGAAGTCACTCGAGCAACCTTGGAGGATGTCTTCTTGCACTTAACCGGGAGCAAACTCCGTGAATAACCCTACCTGGAGGCTTTTCCTTTCCAACCTCAAAATGCTGTTTCGCGACCGGCAGTCTCTCTTTTGGTCGCTGGTCTTTCCCCTGCTCTTCCTAGTTATTTTTGGCTTATTTAATTTTGATGCTCCAGCCTCCTTTGATATTGCAGTGATTGATGAGGCACAAACTGAATCCTCTCAAATGCTGCGCGAGCAAATGTTCTCCTTAGAAATTTTCACTGAATCCGATATTACGAATAAGGATGAGGCGGTGCAAAGCATGAAAGATGGTGAGCTCGATGGGATTATTGTTATCCCAGACGCCTATGGCCAAGTCCCCCAAAATGAAGTAACTGAGCCGCTCAACTTCACCGTTATACTGGATGAAACAAATCAGCAGAGCGGTATTATCGTCAGCGTGCTTAATGACTTTTTAAATAAGGTAAATCTGCAAATCGCGGGCGCCCAACCTATTTTCACCGTGGCAACCGAGGGTGTGCAGGGTCAAGATGTGAAATACCTCGATTTCCTTACCCCGGGCATCCTGGGCATGGCTATCATGTTCTCGGCCATCATTGGTATTGCTGTGGGCATTACGCGCTATCGTGAACGAAAAATCCTCAAGCGTTTATTAGCTACGCCGATTAAGGTACGAAATTTCTTAGTGGCTGAGGTTGGATCTTATCTCGTGCTGTCTTTAATGCAGATCACGGTAATTCTCAGCGTGGCCCGCTTAGTCTTTGGTGTCGAAATTCACGGCAGCTTGTTACTGCTTACTCTGGTTACACTTATTGGCACAATCGTCTTCCTCAACATCGGATTCTTTGTGGCTGGACAAGCAAAAACAGTGAATACTGCTGAGGCAATGTCTAATGCTTTCACCACGCCGATGATGTTCTTGTCTGGCGTCTTTTTCTCGCCTGACATGTTACCACCAGCTGTGGAACGGATTGTTGACTTCTTGCCACTCACTTCACTGCTCAAGGTCTTACGTGGCGTAGCAGTAAATGGCAGCCCAATAAGTGACTTCGGTTATGAGTTCAGCATCCTGGGTGGCTGGATTCTCCTGTCCTTCTTACTGGCCTGGAAGTCATTCCGAGTACGCGACGTCTAAAGGAAAACGCCCCGGTATAACCGAGACGTTTCTGATCATCTCCTCCACTCACGAGGTGGTGGGCTTTGCATTCAGGGTAAAAAAGAGCATGTCGATCACATGCCGATCTCCATCCCGAATGCACTCTGGAGTATACGCCAAGCCCTCGCCTTGGCAGGTCTCCACCAAGGAGGCAAGCACACTGCGCGCCTCAGTATCCCCCATTTCTCCGAGCGAGGTAATCACCCGGAAGGTCAAACGCCCTCCGTCCAGTACGATTTCCAAAGGCACGAGCTTCCTGGAGCCCTCTTGCACAAAAACCTGCAGTGAAGCCATACTTCCCTCCCTGTAAAGGTCTAACAAAACGCTAACTCGCCTCAAGCGAAAAGTCAATGACACACACGCTTTGTATTGACCGGCAGAGCAAAAACGTGGTAGGAAAAGTGGGCATCTGCGTATGGCTACTAACTTTTGGACACAACTCAAGCAGCCGATTATCGCCCTGGCACCCATGGAGGGCGTGACTGATTCGGCATTTCGTCAGCTTTGTCGCGAACAAGGAGCTGCCGTTGCATATACCGAATTTATTTCTTCTGACGCAATCGCACATCGCGGTCGCACCGCTTTGGCGAAAATGGATTTTGATCCGGCTGAGCAACCGGTGGTCTGTCAAATCTTTGGACACGACATCGAGGCTTTTGCAAAAGCAGCTAAAGAGGTGGAGGCGCGCGGATTTTCCGGCATTGATATTAACTTTGGCTGCCCGGCTCGTAAGGTGGTGGGCCACGGCTCTGGCGCGGCACTGCTTCGCAAACCAGCCTATTGTCGTGCGCTTATTGAATCTGTTTTAGGCAGCGTATCCATCCCCCTCTCTATTAAAGTGCGTTCGAGTATACGCAAGCGAAGTAAGGAAGAAGACCCGGGATGCCAAGAGCGTTATACTGCCCTAGATCTCGTCGAGGCAATTGAAGATCTCCCGGTCAGCACTATCATGATCCACGGACGTTCATATGAAATGGGTCATAGTGGCGAAGTAGACACTGAAATGATTCAAGCAGTGAAGCAGCGTTTCAAAGGATTAGTACTCGCGAACGGGGGTATTAAAACACCTGAGGATACAAAACGCATGCTCGAGCAAACTGGTGCTGATGGAGTGGGTATTGCCCGTGGCAGCCAGGGACAGGCGTGGATTTTCCGTCAAACGCGTCAGTATTTAGAAAGTGGATCCTACGATCCAATCAGCTGGCCGGAAATCCGCGCGCTCATGCTCCGACATGCTGAACTACTCTATGAACGAAAAGGACGCCGCGGCATGTTTGAAATTCGCAAGCATCTCACCTGGTACATCCGCGGAATCGAAGGCGCCTCTGCCTTGCGTCAAAAACTCGTACAAGTGGAATCAGTTGAGCAAATAGAAAAAATCCTCCCGCAGGAGGTCACAGCAGTGGAAAAATAAATTTCTAGGGACTCAATTCCTCCTTCTGTATTATTCGGATTTAGTATTTGTTTTGATTTTCGAAATTAGTATTTCGAATTTCTCCTACATATCGTACTTAAACTTCTTTTTGTTATCCGTGCGCAAGAGCACCATTAAGATAATCGGCGCAATAATCCAGCCAAAGCGAGCGCCCTCGGAGGCAAACATTTGACGTGTGAGTGGTGACAGACCCTCAGCTGCTTCAGGCGGCAAAAAGGACAAAGTAATGCTCACCAATAAGCCAACATGGAGAATGCTGAAGACCAGCACCTGCCACCAGCTGCCTTGCGCATCACCAACAGCAATTGTTTTGAGCAAGGCTGAGCGCGACAAGAGCAGAAAAAGCGCAATAAAGGCAACGAGGAAGGCGGAGATTTGGAACACAAACACATTCTGAATGCCGATTTGCGCATTTAACTCGCCAATATAGGGCGCGGTAGTTGCCACTGCCATAGCCATATAAATCGACACCAAGATAACCACAATGCGATCGCGACCAAGACTCAAACCATAGAGCAAACCAGCCACCACAAAGAAGAGGATGATGAATAAATCCCAAGTAGGCGTGGCCCAGTCAATATTTGCGACAAATTGTTGTGCTTCCCCCATGTGTGTATGTGTTTATCTATTTGCATTATACCACAATCGCGAATCTGCTGCAATGAACGCGTAAAAGAAAACGGCCCAGTGCAATACTAGGCCGTTGTGGACTATGCGCGTCGAGAAGCTAGGATGCTTGGGCGACCGGGACCTCCTGTCTGGCCTCCTGCACTGCCTGGCTCGGTGCCGGCTTGCAGTGCAGCACCGCCTCGTAGGTGGCGGTCATGTCGACCAGCTCGACGGTCACCATACGGTGTCCGCCTCGCACCTGACCAACCTTGGTCACTCTGATGGTACCAGGCCCACCCTCGATCGGCTTGTAGGATCTGGTCCAGCCTTCCTTGACCTCCACCCAGCGAGGTCCGGTGCCGGCCAGTTTCTCAGAATTGGGTGTGGTGATCCGAAACTCCGTGACGCCCTTGGGTACGGGAAAGGTAAAAGTGCAGGACATGTGCTCCCTCCTCTTGATTCACTCCTAAGGAACGTGAAAACGCCCGTATGGTAGCAGAGCGCATACCTTCACGCAAGAACTACCCAACTCCATGAACTACCACGTTCAGGGAGGAGCGCTACTACTGCTCAAAGGTGGTACTTTGAGCAGTTACTTATAACAACACGGTGAGGGCGGGATGGAATAACAAAAAACTACGACAAGGCCGGGACGCCTTGTCTATGAAACTAAACCCCCTCGCCGCGCAACACCTCCAGCGCCTTTTTCGCTTCCTTGCTCAGCTTCTTTGGAATCTCCACTTTCACCACAACGTAAAGATCGCCGCGGCCGCGGGAGCGCAGATGAGTCATACCCTTACCCTTCAGGCGTATCTTGCTATTTGGCTGCGTACCGGACGGGATATCAAGCTTCACTTCTCCATCGATGGTGGCAATCTGAATGCTATCGCCTAAGGCAGCTTGGGAAACCGACACGGGAACGCGCATGTAGAGATCATCGCCTTGTCGCTCGAAACTCGCATCCATATCAACGCGTACTCGGACATATAAATCTCCAGGTGCGACTCCCCGCTTGCCTGCCTGTCCTTCGCCGTTCAAACGTATACTCTGCCCATCAGCGATTCCGGCCGGGATCTGTACTTTTAGTGTGCGCTTCCGTCGCTCAACTCCACTGCCTCGGCAGGTGGTACAGGCTTCTTTCACGATAGTCCCCTCGCCCTGGCAATTTGGACAGGCACCCACGGTCTGCATAGCACCGAATAAGGTGTTACGCACTTGAGCGACTTGCCCGCTGCCTCCGCAGGTCGAGCAGGTATCCACTTTTGAGCCTGGCTTAGCGCCGTTTCCTTTACAGGTGCTGCAAGGCAAATCTTGTGTCAGCTCTAAAGACTTACTTACACCAAAAGCAGCGTCTTTCAAGGAGATATGGACTTCAGTTTCCACGTCATTCCCGCGCTGCTGACGACTCCCGCGGCCGCCTCGCTGCCCACCAAAACCAAAAATGTCGCCAAAAATATCTCCCAGGTCACCAAAATCAACATTGCCATAGGCTTGTCCGCCGCCGAAACCACCACCGCGCGCGAAATCAGACCACTGGGCGCCGCCCGGGCCTGCTCCGCCACCTTGGAACACAGCACTGCCAAATTGATCGTACTTGGCCCGTTTGTCCGCGTTGCCTAATACCTGGTAGGCCTCGTTTACCTCTTTAAACTTTGCCTCATCCCCGCCCTTTTTATCTGGGTGGTGTTGATGCGCTAATTTGCGATATGCTTTTTTAATATCATCCTGCGAGGCGTTGCGGCTGACGCCGAGGATTTCGTAATAATCTCTAGCCATAGCTTCAGTTCTTTATTTCCGCGCGGGTGACGGTCTGCGTATGTTCAACAAATTCCACCCAGCGAAGAATTCGCAGGATACCATAGCAAATGAAAGCCCACAACACGATCCACCAGAAATACACCAGGCCCAGGATGGAAAGGACTGAGAAAAGTGCTAAGGCGAGCACTGGCGGGATAACAGTATCATAACGCTCAAGTAACGGCTGCAGTTTATCTTCCACTAAGCGACGCACCACCGTTTCCATACTGTCACTACCCTCAGCGTGAATATTCAAGGCTTGCAATAACTGCGTACGCGCTTCTTCAATAGCTGCTTGCCGCGCGGTTTCGTCCAGGTTTTCAATATTCTGCTGCGTGTTTTCTTCCAATAAGGATTTATTTACGTCTTCCGGTAAAAAGTTTTCAGGTAAAAGGGCGGTGATATCCTGGTCGCTATACTGCGTAATAAATGCATCCAAAGTCATTTGTGCATCAAATTCCGGCAGCTGATTATCCAGCACTGCTAAGACGGCATCAGAGGCGGAGTTTGTTACGTTATCAATAAATGTCGTGCTTGTTTGATTCGACTGACTGGTCACGGCCAGATAAAACACGGCCACACTTAATACGGTCAGGTAAATTATCGTACCAAGTCCGTGGGTAACACTTTTTACTAGATTGAAGCGAATGCGATGCTCAGACTCCTCCGTTACCATGGCCCAATAGCGAAACCACACTGCCATGAGCAGTAAAGCTCCGGCCAAAGTAAAAAGGTTCAAAGGGAAAAACGCGATCGGCAATAGCCCAGCTCCGGCGGCATAGAGAACGCCCCAACGCGGTATGCGAACAACTGCCGCCATCAAGCCAAAGAGTCCAAGGGAAAGCCCAAACAGCACAAAAGCACCACTGACGAGCCAAAGCGTTTCTGCGCTAAGTAGCATCTCTGCAGCAAAGGCCGTCCGGATGAGCCACCAAAAGCCTGCCCAAGCAAGAATCGCAAAGGCGTATATCCCTATCAAACGATTACGCTGATGGTATTGCAAAGGCGCGACTGGCTCTTCTTTCTTTTTTTTGTTTTGCTTCGAGGCCATAATAACTATAACTACTAGCTTGGAATGTTAAGGTCAGTATAATCCATGGTTCCTGACGGAGAAATACCACTTACTGCCCCGTTAAATATAGACTCTTCAGTATGATCCTGATGGCAATCAATAACCTTACATGGTCCTGTATGATCATTCATCGGCGCATGTTCATACAAAGCACCTACCTCAACCGCAAAAAGTGACACGATCACGGCTCCAAAAATAAATTTTATTTTCCAGCTTACTAATTTATTTTCACTATCTTCTTCCATTTATTTATCCTTTTCTTCGGTATTAAAGCCAAATGATGCGTCAGGCGTTTTTGCCTCTTCTATTTTACCATGTTGCTTCTCATATTTGGCAATATTGTCCTGCAGAGCTGCCAGGAGGCGCTTCATGTGTCCCGGGCTGGTGATCACGCGACTGACAACCGTGCCCATGCCTTGCGGTGGATACACGTTCATGAAATCAAGCACAAACTCCTCTTTGGAGTGAAAAACTGCCACCGAGTTGGTGTAAGCACCTTTTAATTGCTCATCAGCAATCTTAATCTGAATCTGCGGGCGTTGTTGTTGTGGGGGCATATTGTAATTGTTGGCCATAGTATTCCTAGTTATGAAGATTATTTGCGATCCCGCCGTGCCTTTGCAGACACGGCGGGGTTAGTGCGCTTATTTTTTTACTTCCTCGTAGTTCCCCTCTACCGTATCGCTATCTTTGGCGTTATCAGTTTTGGGTTCTTCAGAGGCCTGACCGGCTGCTCCAGCATCTTGACCAGCTTGTTCAGCGCCGGGCTGACCTGGCTGCTGCTGGCCGTACATGGCTTGGCCGATTTTTTGCATGCTTTGATTGAGCACATCAAGGGCTGGCTGGATTTGCGCGGCGTCATCACTTTCTTGCGCCTTCTTCAGGGCATCAATCTTCTCTTGCACTTCTTTTTTCACATCATCAGTAACTTTATCGCCAGCGTCTTTGAGCGCTTTCTCAGCCGTGTAGATAAGGGTTTCAGCCTGGTTCTTCAGCTCAATTGACTCGCGCTTTTTCTTATCCTCTTCCGCATGTGACTCAGCTTCGGTACGCATGCGCTCAATTTCATCTTTGGAGAGCTGCGTGGAAGCAGTAATGGTAATCGACTGCTCTTTGCCCGAGGCCTTATCTTTTGCCTTCACGTTCAGGATACCATTGGCGTCAATATCAAAGGTCACTTCAACCTGCGGCACACCTCGAGGAGCTGGTGGAATACCAGAGAGGATAAATTTGCCTAAGGTCTTGTTATCGCTGGCCATTGGTCGCTCACCCTGCAGCACATGGATTTCCACTGAGGTCTGATTATCAGCTGCGGTGGAGAAGGTTTGCGACTTCGAGGTCGGCACAGTCGTGTTACGCTCGATTAAAGGAGTCGCTACACCGCCCAGGGTTTCTAAGCCAAGGGTCAAAGGTGTGACGTCGAGTAGCAGCACGTCTTTCACATCACCTTGGAGCACGCCGGCCTGCACTGCAGCACCGAGGGCGACCACTTCGTCAGGGTTCACGCCCAGGTGTGGTTTCTTGCCAAAGAATTGCTCAACGGTTTTTTGCACCAAAGGCATGCGTGTCTGTCCACCAACCATAATGACTTCATTGATATCGCTGGCTTCTAGGCCGGCATCCTTCAGCGCCTGCTTGACCGGCACCAGGGTTTTTTCAACCAGCTCGCCTACCAGGCCTTCGAGTTTGGCCCGGGTCAATTTCAAGCTCAAGTGCTTTGGACCGCTGGCATCAGTGGTGATGAAAGGCTGACTGATTTCTGTTTCCATAGCAGTGGAAAGCTCATGCTTGGCTTTTTCTGCTGAATCCTTTAAGCGTTGGAGCGCTTGGGTGTCCTTAGACAGATCAATGCCTTCCAGTTTCTTAAACTCATCAATGATCCAGTGAATAATCACTTGGTCAAAGTCATCACCGCCCAAGTGCGTGTCACCATTGGTGGATTTCACTTCCACCGTGTCAGCTGACACTTCGAGAATAGAGATGTCAAAAGTACCGCCGCCAAGGTCATACACGGCGATCTTCTCATCCTTTTTCTTGTTAAAGCCATAGGCCAAGGCTGCAGCAGTTGGCTCGTTAATAATGCGCTTCACGTCAAAGCCGGCAATGCGACCCGCGTCTTTGGTAGCTTGGCGCTGACTGTCATCAAAGTAGGCTGGAACCGTAATGACCGCTTCAGTGATTTTTTCGCCCAAGCGCTCCTCAGCGTCTGCCTTTAACTTCTGCAGGATCATGGCGGAAATTTCCTGCGGGGTGTATTCCTTATCACCCAGCTTCACTTTCACGCCTTCACCGCCCTGAGTAATCTTGTAGGGCATGGTTTTTACATCACGCTGCACTTCTGCATCATCCCAGTGGCGTCCAATTAAACGCTTGACCGAGAAAATTGTGTTTTCTGGATTGGTAACCGCTTGTCGCTTGGCCAGCTGTCCAGCTAAGCGCTCGCCGTTTTTGGCCATCGCCACCATAGAAGGTGTCGTGCGATTGCCTTCGTTGTTTTCAATGATTTTCGGTTCACCACCCTCCACTACAGCCATTGCTGAGTTGGTCGTACCGAGATCGATTCCGAGAATTTTTGCCATAGGTGTGTTGAGATTAAAGAGATTTACAAATAAGTGTTAGCTATCTTCACTGTAGAGATCAGTCGCCTTGACCTCATTCTCCAGATAGCTGTGGAAGAGAATGATGTCATCGCTGGAAATAGGCGGCGAGCTTCCCATCCGATCGTGCACCTCATCCGGAGTTAAATCCGTAATCAATGCGTGATTGGATAAGCCCATGCCGCTCAACTGCAGATAAGACAGCACCGCGGTTGAGCAGTTGCTGCACTCGAGGTGCGCCAGGATAGACTGCTCTTTTTCAGCCAGGATGCGCAGCTGCTGAACGTCGTACAAACTATTGCAGACCGGACAGCGACCATTCATCCGCAGGAGCGGGTTATTAAATTGCGGGGCTGGTATACGTTGTTGTGACATAGGTTCCTCGTCTCAGTTCCCCGCCAAAGCTTTTAGCGTAGGCGGGGCTGCTCAAACGGCGAATTTACTTTACTTGAACGGAAATAGTC
This sequence comes from Candidatus Nomurabacteria bacterium, assembly GCA_023898465.1. Lineage (NCBI taxonomy): Bacteria > Candidatus Nomuraibacteriota > Candidatus Nomurabacteria bacterium. The sequence goes on along the minus strand of CP060223.1, from coordinate 303,269 downwards.
TTTGGCTTGGCTTCTTCGCGCTTTGGCACGGTGATTTTCAGGATACCGTCGTGATATTGCGCATCAGCCTTATCTGCATCCACTGCTTTTGGCAGGGCAACCGAGCGGAAGAATTGTCCACTGCGGACTTCTTTGCGGTAGTAGTTTTTTTCATCCACTTCGGATTTCTTTTCGGTTGATCCAGAGATTTTGAGGATGTTGTCCTCGATCTCAATATTTACTTTGTTTGGATCAATGCCCGAGAGTGGGGTTTCTACTACGATGTTGTCCTTATCCTCATAAATGTCGAGGGCCGGGACAAAGCGATAATTACGAGCCAGCGGCATGTCTTCGAAGAAATCTTCGCCAAGCATGTCTGCAAAAGGACTCCATTTGATAATTGCCATAGTGTTTCTCCTTAAGGGTTAATGTTGAGAGAAGATTACGATTCTTGACTAGGACCTGAGCTGACCACCACTTTGGCCGGACGGATGACTTTGTCGCGCATCCGATAGCCTGGCTCAGTGGTGCGGATCACCTGACCCTCGGGCACTTCTGCGTCAGCCGTGTGCTCGATCGCTTCCATGCTACTGGGGTCAAAGGCTTCATGTGATGGTTGATAGGAACTAATACCCAGGGTTTGTAAAAATTCGGTAAACTGCTTTTGCACGTGTTCCATGCCCTTTACCCAGGCGTGGTCTTTCAGATCCTCTGGCAGATGTTGCCAGGCTAGGTCAAAGTTGGTTTTCACGGGCAGGAGGTCGAGGATGAGCGCACCAGTGGTCATACTCATGAGCTCTTCGCGCTCTTTTTCATTCTGACGCTTCAGGTTTTGATAGTCTGCCTTGGCGCGCTGCCAGCCGGCTAGGTACTCTTCCGCCTTCTTTTGCAGGGTGCTCATTTCAGGTGAAGTGTCTTCTTGGACTTCGTTTTCGTTCGTGCTCATGCTTTAGGAAAATAATTCAGTAAGTAAATGACGAGAATAATCTAATCGAGCAATGTTGTCTGCATATTGCTGCCGCATCGGGCCCAGGATACCGAGTATACCGGTCGCATTCCCCTTGGCCACCGGAATCTGCGTCATAATGACACTGCAGTCAGCGCCAAAAGGATGCTCCTGTCCCACTAATACTGTTACATCCTGCTGGGACTTTTCTTTTCGTAGAAATAAGCGAGACAAGGCCTCGTCCAAATGGTCAATCACTTCAGACAACTGCGTCACCACGGCAAAATCCTGGAATTCCGGTTTAGAGAAAAGGTTACGCAAGCCGGTGTAGTACACATCATTTGGCGCGAAACCGATCATGATGGCTTCTTCTGACAGCTCAGCCAGTGCTTTGGCTAAGGTTTTCACTTTTTGCGGACCAGCTGGCTCGCTGCTTTTCACTTGCTGCTGCAGATAGCTTTCTTCCTTTTTACTTAGCTCTTTTTTTTCAATGATATGGTCGAGGTAGTAGCGCCAACCCTGCTCCGTCGGAATCCGACCGGCTGAGGTGTGGGGATGCGTTAAAAAGCCCTTTTCCTCTAATTCAGCCATTTCATTGCGCATAGTCGCGCTCGACACGTCGAATCCACCGGCCGTCACCAGTTGCTGCGAACCAACCGGCTTCCCCTGCACCAGGTGTTCTTGAATCACGGCCTGTAATATGTGTTGTTGTCGTTCTGAGAGCTTCATGGGCTTGAATTAGCACTCTCAATATTTGAGTGCTAAAACAAGAATAGTATAACAAAAAAGCCCTGTCAACCCCGTCGTTCGCGAATGACGGAGGCAAGGGGTTATAATGGGTCCTCTTTATTTTTTACGTGATTAAATTCCCGTTTCTTTTTAGAAGATCGGCAGAGGGGGATAAAAAGGGTGGATGCTCAGCGACCGAAACAAAAGTATTGGTGGCAAAGTCTTAATCTATAAAAGGAAGAAAAGTGCATCGACACCAACCATTGGGCGCATTCTTATTCAGTTTGTTTGTGCAGGATTGAACGGGTAGTGGCATGAGTTTTAGTGCTTCAAAAATAACAAATTTCTTTCCGTTTATTTTCTTACATTCTTCACAGCCATCTCTAGAAAAAACCTCTACGCTAGAAACAACACCGCTTTGCTTTTCTTTAAACAAAAACATTTTTTGAGCCTGGCCCTGAAGTTTAAAGCTGTCTTTTCCACTTTCGTGCAAGCGCAGAGCCATTTGAAAATATATTCCTGAAAGTTCTGAAAAATCATTGCGTTTCATTGCTTCCTGAAGCCTCTTGTTCCACAAGCCCCACTTTATGTCACTAACGGAGGGTTCCTTGTCCCCAAACCCTTCGCGCAGACCTTCTTTTTTCTTTGTAAAATCTACTTTCTCCACCAATGAAGTGATCGTAGCGGCTTGTTTTGACTCCCATTCAGAGTCTATCGCGGCCGAATTTTCTTCAGTAACCAAAACGAGCTTTCTGTCCTTTGTCTGTGTTCGTACAAAAATATATTTCCCACAGTGAAAACATTTTGTTTTTCTAGCAGGAATTTTAACTAAAACGCCCTGACAGTATGGACATTCAGGTTTCCGACTATCATTTTCTTTTGGCTTGTCTTTAGAATCATCACTAAAAATCTTAAGAAAGCTCATAGGTTTAGAGTAGCTTGTTCAAGCAATTCCAAATAGCATACATTGCAAATGTATCAAGACCACAATAAATCTTTAAATCTTTTATTACCTTTTCTTTCTCTGTCTCGTTATATACACCACTAATTATTTTGTCCCAACTATCCGCTGCACTGCCACCATCACGAATTTCAAGGTCTTTATACGTTAATTCTGGCACTAAAACAGGCAATACGTTTTTAATAGATGTGCTTCCCTTATAATCTCGATGAACGTGGTATTGTTTCTTGAAAATGTCTTCGAGATCGTATACTCGCTGATTAACAGAGTCAAAAAAAGCCTTCGAAGTAGGAATTCGACTACCTATTTCATTATTTCTGCCACACTCGAAGTCTTTATGCCAAACGATGATCGAGCCTTTATCCCCGATATGTTCCCTTAAAGACTCGGCAAAGTGCTTGCTGGGGTCTTCGGGACCAGAGTACAAAAAATCAAAATGAGTTGGCTCACTCTCGACTGAATCTAGTTTGTAAACAGAATACTGGAACGGAATTTGTTTATATGGTGAAAAGCCATCATATCTTGGTATTGCTGATGGAAATGTTTCATAATCAAGAAAATAAAGTGGGAATGTGAGACCACTAAATTCTTCCGCAATTCTTTCCTTATCTACTAATACCTTATTCAATTTATAGGTTTCAACTTGACCTTGTTGAATTTCGCTTAATTTAATGTGTGGCGGAATCTTGTCCAGGTGAAAAATACTTCCGTCAATTAGCTCTTTTAATTTAGCCTTGCTTACCCCTATCCTAGAAATATCGTGGACACTATATTCGGGTACTTCGGGGTTCGCTAGCTGAAAGGTTGAACAATGCCTTGATCGACCTTTATAAATACAGCAGCAGTACCCCTCTGGTTCAGAAGTTTGGCTAATATACTTCAATGCTTCTTCCGCCTCAGTCGCAACATCCGGTAAAAGACTTTCTACTTCATCCGTCACATCTGATACTTTAAATAACTGATCCAGCTCAATTTCTCCCTTTCGAATATATTCAGAGTTTAGATGAATGACAAATGATTTATTAATTCCCAGGCCTGTCATTCTGAGAACGTTTACTTGAAATGCTAGGTCGTGAAAATGTGTTTTCTTATCTACATCACTAGTCGATTTTATTTCGTAAACATTGTAGCCCTTGCCATTCTTTTCTTTTTGTAGAACATCAATAGCAGCCAAAAAGTTATTTTTGACAAAAACTGGCTGAAAAATCACATCCTTGTTCTCCGCCAATAGCTTTTGTGTCTCAGCTTGACCGCGCGCATCACGATAAGTTACTAACACCCCGTTTGGAAAAAGTTGCCTTGCAATCTTTTCAACCTCATTACCTGTTTCCATTATCGATTTTTCAAACTCTGTTAGCTCCGATGTAGCATACAATTCAGGTTTTTGGATTTTATACCAAACATTCTTTGGGCATTCCCGGTAAAGAAGATAATCGGTTTTTGTAAGTAGAGGGTTCATATTAGTTCTTAGTTTGATTCCAGCCCTTATCACCACGCTTGCCTCTAGCAACACGCCCGACTACGGATCCATCCTTTATTGAATAAAGTACGCCAATGTGACTCACGCGCAGGCCTAGAAAAGTTCGAAGCTCTATAGAAGCGGCCAAAATATCGTCACTAGGTGAAACTTCTGCTGTTTCAATTTTACAACGTTTTGCTTTTAATAAAGCTGTAACGCTATTTGAAAGTGAAGGCCATACTTCCAATTTGTCAGATTTGCTCCTCGTGCCATTCAAAAGATTATTTAGGGTTTCTAAACGAATTGGTGGTTCGAGCGTTACGTACTCTGAATGAATTTGGACTCCGGTCAACTCGCAAGTCCTAAGGTCTTCGGGGTGACACTTTCGACCACTCCAAGTGCAGGGCCTCGCTTCCATTGGTGCACAAAATTTTCCAGTGACCGAACGAATGGCTTCTTCTTCAAGAAGTGGGGCTGATGAAATACTACTTGCTACAAATTCTTGTCGATGGCCTAGTTTTCCTGAAACTGCGGATTTAAGTTGCTCATCAATGCGATATCTTTTTCCTGAAATCTGGCTGACCGCAATTTCGCTTTCCAGAACTTCTGTTTTTGTAAACTCACAAGTGTTAATGAACTGTGGTTCAGCGAATTTGCCACTCAGAGAAGATGTTTTTAAAAACTTCTTTGCGACTAGTTTGCCCGTAACATCTGATTTTATAGCTTCGTCCGCTAGCACTCGCTTGTTGCTTAACGTACATAAAACGATGTGCTCAGGGAGCGCCAGTCGATTACTGATCTCTGATTGATCAAGAAAATGCCGCAATACTATAAGTCCGCTTATTTCGCACTTTGCTAAGCAATCGCTCGGTACAGTCTTACCTGTTTTCATGCATTGTCCCATCCCCGGCATATCAACTTGCCCAGAAGAGGGGGTTATCATGAGGGTACTTTTGTATTGGCCCTCACGTTCAATTCTATAAGAGACCTGATTTTTAACTATCCGATGAACCTTGCCCTCAAGACCGACTAGGGAAAATTCAAGACGGGGCGTAAACTCATCCTCAAGCTTTTTCTTTTTTCTTTCGTCATTTCCTGCGGAGGCAATTTCTTGAGATCTTCGTTCTAAATAAAATCTACAGAACTCAAGAATACTCGAGTCTTGGCTGGCTTTTTCAATTAATTTTTCTGAAAGCGCACCAACAGATGTCGGATTTTCAATATAGTCTCCGATGGGTTCCAATCCCGTTCTTGTCACAAAACTGAAATGCTCAGTGGGAGCGCACGAAACCTCAATGAGACGCTCATAACTATCGTGAGCTACTGTTGATCTTGCACGAATTATTGCTACTCCTGCAAAACATCGAGAAACGTCCTCTACCGTTACATTTTCGAAGTCTCCGCCAAAACTTTCGACCCATTGACGACTTACTTTCTCAATTTGCTGTTGGGGGTTTTTATCAAGGTCTTCAACAATGTGTTTTCCTACATTTGCAACTTTATGGACTAAGCGTTCAAAAGTTGAAGTTCCCGGTGCATATAAGACACTCTCCTCTTCACTGCTCAGAGTGTTATTATCAAATCGGATTAATTCTTTTTTCCCAGCAAGTTGTGAAACTAATAAACCATCCTTTTTTGGATGTAGTTCCGCGCCTAAGCTCATAAGAGCAGCCGTAGTAAAATCACGGACATCCATCGACTTAGTAGTTTGAGGAAGCTTCGGACATCTTGGACCAGAATCTAGAGAATCACTCATCCCCCCAAGTAAAGCATTAATGTTCTTTTCTTCATGGTCTAATTCTGTTTTAGCTTCTGAAATACTCTGTTCAGCTTTACGAGTTGCCTGCTCAACATCTTTTCCAGCTAAAGATGCAACTACTAACTGGCGAATTTTTTCTTCAAAACCACTTGAGCCATTTTCTTCACCTTCATCAATGCCGGATGCTTCCAATAGTGCTTCAATATCCCCAATTGCATGAGAAGCCATCTGCAACTTTTCCATCAAGCGCCCTACAATATATTCTTCAAAGGTATTTTGCAAAACAATATTAAAAATAGAAACATTTGCATAATTAGAAGCAAGTCTTTGAATACGACCTATTCTTTGTTCCACTATCATTGGATTCCAGGGGAGATCGTAATTAACCAAAACATTAGCGGCCTGAAGGTTAACGCCCTCCGAACCTGCTTCAGTAGAAATAATTACATTAATGTCTGGTAAGTCTTTTTTAAATCTTTGGATTGTTTCCTGATTTCGCTTACTTGAATCGCCATTTATCAAGCCGCATTTTACTCCTTGCTTTTCAAGAAAAGTTTCGATAGTTGTTTGAGTTTCTCGCCATCTTGTAAAAACTACCACCCGCCAAGTATTGGGTTGCTCCTTTCTAAGTTTTTCAACTAACGCGCCCAAACCTTTTAGTTTTGTAGTGATTTGAATTTCTTTGGCTGATTCCTTAACGTTCGCCAACACCTCACGCGGTACGGTTCCTTTTTTAGCCATTCCTTCTAACATCTTTATTAGCGCTTCTGGACTACTCACCAAAGCTTGGAGGATTACAATTTGTGTAAGCGCATTCAGTTGTTGTATAGATTTTCCGACCACACCGATCAACTGCAATTCTTCTGGTGTTGGGTCAACTTTATGCAACTGTACTACCCGCTCTGGGAAGTGGAGTTTTGCATCTCCACGACGAACCCGAGACATATAACCGTAAATAATTGAGCGAAACTCATCCCGCATCTCCGGATTAAGCTGACGCGCTTGTGTGCGACTATCTGCAATAAATTTTCTCGCAAAAATACCTGGCGTTCCAAAGGGATTTTCATGGCCGCGTGCAACGGTTAATAAGTCAACCAACGAGTAGAGATCCCATAGTCTGTTCTGGATCGGCGTTGCAGTTAACATTAATACGTACTTAAACATCCGGTCAGCCAGAGCTTTACGGAATTTAATTGCAACTTGAGGTGTTGGGTCAACACCATATAGATTCCGCAATTTATGCGCCTCATCAAGTATCAATATTTCAAAACCATTCTGGTCAATTCTATCTAAATACAGTCTGGCCGTATTGTATGTGGTAATTACCGCTCCTGGTTCTTCAGGAGGCTTTGCCGTAATTAATTCTCTTCCTGTCACAATTGTGGACGGAATTCGGAACTTTATTTCCAATTCTTCTTTCCACTGATCTCGAAGTATTTTTGGGCAAACTATTAATATTTTTGAAATTCTCCCGCGCGAAATTAACTCGCTTAAAACTAGGCCAGCACTAATTGTTTTTCCTAACCCGACATCATCCGCCAGTAAAGTAACAGGTAGGCGACGACAAAAAGTTATTAGGTTAGTTACTTGATGATGATACGGCTCAAGACGATCACGCCAACTACTTTCGGAATGCATGTCATCCCGGTCTTCTATGACAATAGGATCAATCAACTCCCATTCAAGAGCTGCGCGATAGAGTCTGTAATTATTTAGATCGGAAGACCTCTGCAGTGTCTTCGTTTGTAGTGTTAATGGGGCAGAGTCCATTCTTTTACTTTAATAATTCTTCCATTGCTACGTTCAATACACCACCCTCCTATACACCTCCTCCAAGCGGTCAGTAATAGACTCCCAGGAGAATTCCTCAGCCCGCTGACGGCCGGCCTGCTGGTATTTTGCTCTTTCTTGCGGGTCACGGGCCAGGGTGCGGAGAGCCTGGGCTAGGGCGGCTGGGTCAGATTTTGGCACCAAAATCCCATCCTGGCCATGGCGAATCACATCCCGATACCCGTCAATATCCGACGCAATCACCGGCTTGCCGCTGGCCATACCCTCGAGCAAGACAATGCCGAAACTCTCATTGCCGGTGGCTGGCGACACATACACATCGCTGGAGGCATAGTAGCGCGGTAAATCTGCAGCCGAGACAAAGCCCTCGAAACGCACGCGATCTTTCAGGCTCGGCTCTAAAAAGGTTTCGTAATAGCGACGCAATATACCATTGCCGACAACCACCACCTCGGCCTGCGGGAACTCGGACGCGATCATGGTGAAGGCGCGTAAGAGATATTTCAAACCTTTGCGCGGATCCATACGACCGACAAAGAGGATGGTGAATTTCTCTGGGTTATACCAAGGGAAGGGTTTGACCTGCGGACTAAAGCGCTGCACATCCACGCCGTTTGGGATGATTTCATAATCATCCGGGAAATGATGCGAGATAAAGTCCTTAGCGGCTTGCGAAACCGCGATGCGGGCTGACAAACGATCCTTAAAGGTTCGGATGTAATTTTCAAACACGCGATAGCCCAACGAGGGATGCGCGTTAAAGGCATGAAAAGTGCCAACCTTTGGGCACTCGATATTCTTCAGCGCCAGGGCAGGTAAAAATGGTTCGTAGGGTCCGTGAATATGCACCACGTCGAAGCCGTACTTGCGCTCTAGGTGGCGTAACTCCTGCGGGATATTCCAGCTAATGGTCAGGTTTACAAAAGCCTGATTAAAGGGAATGGTTAAATCGCGGCCGATGCGCTCGACCCGACATCCCCTATCCTCATCAAAACGACTAAAATTGGCCGTAATAATAACGACCTCGTGTCCGCGCCGCTCTAAAGCATGCGCTGTATGATAGACGTGTTCTGCGACACCTCCGCGAATGGGGAAAAAGCTCTGCGTAACTATGCCAATCTTCATGCCATCTCCTGCGCTAATGCCAATCCCCCGTTACTCACCCGGCACTCAATAGGTTAAAAGCCCAGATCAATCGTCTGCTCTATGTCGCCGTCTAAAATCGTTAGGACAAATCCGCTTGCGTCAACAGGCACTTCGAAACGCAGATAGCCAAGTTCTTCGCCATCAGTTTCGCTCTGGGTGGTGCCAATTGCTTGCAGTGTATAGGAAGTGTCACCGCTGCTGACTGAAACGTTTTGATCGTTCAGATTTGGCACGTTTTCGCTTGATCCTTCGTAAGGCGTCAACATGTAATAGACAACCAGGTAGCTTTTATCTTCAGCGGCGCTTAGGCCGTCAAATTCGCTGAGCAATGAAGCTGAGCTGGCGCGGAAGTTCGCACTGGTCAGCAAGGCTTCTCGTCCTACATCCACCGCACCGGCCTGTACATCAATATTCGGTGCAGCATTTGCATTCACCTCAGTGTTGGTATTCGCGACAACGGCATTATTTGTGTTGCTATTTTCGCTTGGGTTGGTGACCATCCACCAAACAATTCCACCGCCTACTGCGAGGATAACGAGGAGTACGATGAAAATGAGTACGCTACGTGACATATTTTTTCCTCCTGAATTATGCTGCCTCTAGCGCAGCGACGATGTTTGTGGTGACTCACTCTGAAGTTGACCTACGTCTTCTTCTCATTAAATGCCGAAGACTTGTGTCTGGCATTTTTTCTGGGACGCTTTGTAATGCCGAGCACTTGGGCCCGCACTCTTATCGGGGCCCCCGTTGCAAACCAAGGACCTCGAGGCTGCCGAGAGGGACTGTTTGCAATGGGGAAAGGGACATGCGCCGTAAGGGCGGAGTCCGACCTGGTCGGACGCAGTCCGCACGGCGCAATGGCCCGTGGTAGCCCTAAGGGGAATCGACCATTCCGTCCCTATCGGGACTTCAGGCCGGGGCTTGCGGTCGCCTGCCGCTGGCAGACGTCCTCGCCCGTTCGATTCCTTAACTTATAAAACAACATGCTAAACATTCCACTTTTACTTTCTTCTATCCTTATCAGCAGAGCCCGCTAAGCGGGCTGGTAGCCCTAAGGGGAATCGAACCCCTGTTACATGGATGAGAACCATGCGTCCTAGCCACTAGACGATAGGGCCCCGAAATACCAGCGTAGGGTAACAAAAACTACGCAATTCGCCAAGCCCTTCATTATGGCCCTGCTCAAACTACTTATTCTTATCCATTCGGACGGCAATGCTGGCTAAGACGCCTAAAATACCGGCCTGTAGATAGAAAAACGAGCTGGCAAAGAAAGTCTTACCAGACAGCTGGGTTAATACGGCAAACAACCCACAAACGAGGCCGAACCAGAGAAAGGCTCTGGCGAGCATTGATGAATTAAGCTGTAACATGTACGGAATACACCCCCTTTCGTTTTTTGCGTGCTTTTAGATATGCACTTTCTGTGCCATCTCTACCAGCCGCGTTGAATATCCCCATTCATTATCATACCAAGCCACGATTTTGACAAGGTCGCCACCTATCACATTCGTGAGCGGTAAGTCAACTATTGCAGAATGTGGGTCGCCAATAAAGTCGCTAGAGACGCGTGGTTCTTCATTTACGGCCAGCACATTTTTGTAGGAAGGATCCTCAGCCGCCTTTTTCATGGCTCGGTTTACTTCTTCGATAGTGGTCTTTTTCTTTACCAGGAAAGTGAAGTCAGACAAGGACACCACTGGTGTTGGCACGCGAATAGCAAAACCATCAAAGGAGCCCTTAAGCTCAGGAATCACCTCGGTCGTGGCAATAGCCGCGCCAGAAGTGGTTGGTACGAGGTTAACCGCAGCAGCTCGCATACGTCGTAAATCGCGGTGCAATGGTGGCGGTGGGCCGTCAACCAAGTTTTGCTCAGCCGTGTAGGAGTGAATCGTGGTCATGGCTGCTCGCAACACGCCGAAATTCTCCATAATCACTCGAGTGACCGGTGCGACGTTATTCGTAGTGCAAGAAGCGTTAGAAACGACCTGCTCGCCGGGCTTTGGTTGACGCACACCGAGTAAGGCTGTTGGGATGTCTCCGCCCTTGGTTGGCGCAGAAACGACAGCTGCTTTGGCACCTGCTTTGATATGGGCCCGGGCAGCGCCATCCTTCACAAAGCGGCCAGTACATTCGAGCACCACGTCAATCTTCAGACGCTTCCAAGGCAACATAGCCGGATCTTTTTCAGCCAGAATGCGAATTTTTTTACCATCCACAATAAGGGAATCCTTGGTAAAGCCAACCTTGTGATTGAAGTTGCGATACACCGAATCATGCTTCAGGAGCATGGCCAGACTTTCGGTATCAGTCAGGTCGTTAATCGCGACAATATCAAACTTTTTACTTTCTAAAGCAATTTTAAAAGCAGCTCGTCCAATTCGGCCAAATCCGTTAATGGCGAGTCGTCGTTTTGCAGAAGTCTTACGTGGCATGGATACGGGAGTATTAGGAATGAGTGCGCTTCTTTACTAACGACTGCCGAAGCTGAGCAGCTTTCACTAGCATAGCACGAAATGAAGGAATTTTCAGCGAGGCGCTGCCGACAAGTACGCCGGAAACTTCATCTAAGCGTAAATACGAGGCAATATTGTTGGCATCGACGCTCCCGCCATAGAGAATCCGGAAATGTTGGTAGGCTGGTTTTACCCCGTAGCGGTCAATGAGAACTTGTCGGATATTTTGCGTCATTTCATCAGCATCAGCCGGCTCGCAGGGTTTACCAGGTGAAATAGCCCAGATTGGCTCATAGGCAATGGTAATCACCTGATCTTTTTGCGGCTGCACGTAACGCATGGCTGATTCAACTTGATGCATGATATGCAATAATCCCCTGCCTTGGTTACGCTCAAGTGCAGACTCGCCCACGCATAAGACCGGCTGCAACCCGCGCAAAAGCGCTGCAGCCAATTTACGCTCTATCATTTCATCTGACTCAGCCAGTTTTAAGCGCCGTTCAGAATGGCCAATAATAACCCAGGACGCACCAAATTCCTTAATCTGCTCAGCCGAAACCTCACCAGTATCACTGGCATCTAGTTCCCAAGACATATTTTGCGCTCCCAGCTGCACCGCGCTCTTTTTTACCTGGGTGTGGACCTTCTCTAATGCGGGAAAGCTAGGGAAGACCACCGTCGTCACCTTGCCCTGCACGCGCTTGGCCGTGCTCACCAAACCCTTGGCTATGCGCGCACTCTCACTGGCGCGTAAATGCATTTTCCAATTGCCCAACACAAAGAAGGGCTCATTGCGCTTGGTAAATTCAGTTGGTGTTTTGATCATGTTCCCCTTCGCTCGCCTCATCGTTTCCATCTGATGAAGCATGTTCACTGGAGCTTGTCTCGTCCTCTATAGCTTGAGTCGGCTCTTCAGACTGCTCCTGAGGCTTGTCCTCGCCTTCCTCAGCAGTCTTTTCTGCTTCTGTAGCGGCTTTTGCGTCGTTTTCCAGGAGCTTATTCATGTGCTCTTCACTATGCAAGGTAGCATAGTCAGGCAGTTGATCAATATTTTCCAATCCAAGGAAGCTCAGAAAATCATTGGTCACTTGATAGCTCGTCATTATTTTTTGTCCGCGTTCCGCTGTTTCCACCAAGCCCTTAATCATCAGGTTGCGGAGAATCAAACTGCAGTTCACACCACGGATAGTGTCGAGCTCTGCCTTGGTAATCGGTCCACGGTAAGCAATGATGGTGAGTGTTTCCAGGGCCGGTTTGGTCAGCTCAGCCCGCTGATCATCCTTTACCAGAGCGGTGACAATGTCGCTGGCCTCAGCGCTGGTGGCCATTTGGACGGATTGCGCCTGACGAATAAGTCGAATCCCTCGCTCTTCGCTGCGATATTTTTCAATAAGCTGCTCTACCGCGCTTTGCACCTTCTCAGTGTCTTGCTGCGTAAGCTCGCTGATTTTTTTCAGGCTGATAGATCGGGCGCTGGCAAAAAGTAATGCTTCGATTTGGGCTTCAAGTGTCATACGTTTTCGTTAGGACTTTCATTATAACTGGAAATAACAATGTCGGAAAAATTATCTTCTTGGTGCAGCAATACTGAACGCTGCTTGACCAACTCCAGCATGGCTAAGAAGGTAACAACGAGTTCAGTCTTGGTGGTAATTTTTTCGAGCAAGGAATTGAAGCGAATGTCGGGCTGTGCAGTCAGCATGTCGCGAATTTGCGTAATTTTTTCGCGGATGTTTACGGTGGCGCGCACCACACCTTCGTTCACATTCACAATCGGCTCAATACCGGCAATCACGTGCAAGAGTAACTCTTGGAGCAAGGTTGGTGTCACACCCGGTGGTGGTAAGAAAATTGATTCAGGCAAACTAGCCTGCTCGCGCACAAACATACGATCGCCTTTTTGCCAGCGCTCGGCAATATGCTTGGCTGCATCAATGTAGGCTCGGTAAAGACGTAGCTGCTGCTCTAAGGAAATGCCCGGGTCTTCTTCCTCATCCTCTTCATCACGCGGTAAGAGTATTTTTGACTTGATGTAGAGCAGTTTAGCAGCCACGACTAAGAAGTCAGCCAGCTCCTCCGGACTCATATACTCAGCCGCTTCAATCTCTGCAATAAACTGCTCGGTGACTTCCGCCAGGGCTAATTGAGAAATATCCAGCTGATTCTGCTCAATCAAACGCAAAAGCAGATCAAGCGGCCCTTCAAATTGCTGCAGCTTGATTTGATACACTAGCGCTTCCCCTTCTTCCGTTTAGGCGATGAAACTTTCTTTTTGCTGGGACGCGCCTTTTTCTTTGGGCGGGATTTCTTCTGAGGCTTTTTGGGTGTCTGCAGTTTCAGATTAGTGGCAACGCTCAAATCAGCCAGGATAGCCTCTTCATTCTTCACCACTTGCTTAGGAGAAAGCCGCAAGGCGATTTGAAAATCACCACTGGGGAAAAGCACCTGCGACTCTTTGGCTAATCCGCGATCCAGCGCCATGGTAATGCCGTGCAGTTTGGCAAAGGCAGTCATCGCACCGGCTTTTACCTTAAAGTACTTCACCATATCTTTCTCGCTGGCAATTTTCACGCTTTTTACTTTGAGCGCCTTCTTGATTTTGGCCATGTCCAGGCGTCGCTTAGCTGCCACCACAATAAGCGCGAAGTCCTTATCAGCCCGCACCAGCAATACTTTCGCGATTTTCTCTAAAGGAAATTTCAGGGTCTGCGCTAAATCATAGGCCGTAAAAACCGTTCGGTGTACAAAAGCCTCGAAGCGATATTCAGCTTGGCTAAGGTAACGATCTACTTTGGGAGGAATCTTTGGAGTTTTTTTAGGCATGGGAAGATGATGAATGTTTTTTTCTGCGGAAGAGCGGCAAGCGCTGTTGTTGACCGAGTAAGGCTCTGGCGATATGTCGACCGTTCGGAGTCAGACTAATCGTTTCAATAAACCACTTCTCTTTGGTGCGACGTCCGTAGCCAACGACTAGCCCCCTCTCAATTAAACGCTCAATGGAAGTGCTGACAATGGAAACGATGTCGTTCTGCTTGGGCTTGGCTGACTGCTTCGTGTAATACTTACGAAACTGCTGGCTCGGCACCTGTTTTTGTCGAGTCTGCGCCAATTCCCTCAGGATATATTTCTGCAGGCGCGAGAGGCCCATACTTACTTCTCTACACGAATATGTAAATCGCGAAGTTGATTTGGAGCGACTTTTGAAGGCGATCCCATCATTGGATCACGGCCATCTGACGTGAGCGGGAAAGGAATAATTTCCCGAATGCTTGTCTCGCCCAATAAACGGAAAAGTAAGCGATCAAAGCCTGGAGCAATACCACCGTGCGGAGGCACGCCGTATTTAAACGCAGTGAGTAAGTGACGGAATTCTTTTTTTTGCTCCTTGGTAAAACCAATGATGTCAAACACTTTTTCCTGAATCTCTGGTTGATGAATACGCATACTTCCCCCACCGACTTCAAAGCCATTCAGCACTAAATCATGCTGGTATGAGCGCACTTTGCCAGGATCGCTGTCGAGCATAGGAATATCCTCTTCCTTGGGCGCGGTGAACATGTGGTGCGAAGGCGCGTAACGAGATTTCCCAGAACCGTGAAAGAAATCTTCCTCAGACTGCGTGACAAAAAGCGGGAAATCAAGCACCCAGGCAAAAGCCAGCTCATTATCGTCGTCTTTATTCTTACGCAAATCAGGTTTGTCCGTGCCGTATTTCTCCATCACCTCAGCGTGTGTGAGCCGCGGCCAGGGCGATTGCAGGATTTTCTTTTCTGGAAATACTTCAGCGATTAGCTTGGTGAACATTTCCTCAGTCAAGCGAAGGATTTCATCCTGGGTCACAAACGACAACTCCATATCAATTTGATAAAAGTCGCCCGGCGCTCGATCGACTCGAGCATCTTCATCGCGGAAGCATGGAGCGATTTGGAAATAGCGCTCAAAGCCGGCTACCATCAAAAGCTGCTTATACTGTTGAGGAGACTGCGGTAGGGCAAAAAATTTACCAGCTTGTAATCGCGACGGCACCAGGAAGTCACGAGCGCCTTCTGGAGTCGATTTCGATAAAATCGGCGTGTGAATTTCAGTGAAATCCTGCTCGCTTAAATAGCGGCGAACAAACTGTGCCATCTGATGTCGCTTCTTGATATTTCGCTGCATGCGTTCATGTCGCAAATCTAGATAGCGATATTGCAAGCGCAGCTCGTCATTTGCCTGGCGATCCTCATTCACGATTTCAAAGGGAGGCGTTTCAGATTGGCTGATAATCTCGGCTTTTTCCACTAGCACCTCAACTTTACCATTTGGCGCATCAGAAACGCGATTTGCCTCTCTTTCCACTACCTTGCCTTGCACGCTCACCACAAACTCAGAGCGGAAACTTTTACCAATCGCGTATACCTCAGCGTTTTCCTGCGAAAAAACCAGCTGTACAAGTCCAGAGCGGTCGCGCAAATCTACAAACACAAGCTTACCCATGTTTCGGCGAGCATGTACCCATCCTTTTAAGACTATTTCCTCGCCAACAAGTTCCGGCGTTTCCCGAGTTAATCGTCGATTCATTGCGCTTCCTCTTGGGTTTTCATAACAAGTCGTAAATCAACCGTAGTATTTCCCTTTAACTCGACAACTGTGCTACCGGCATAGGATTCCTGATCCACCGGATGCAGTAAATATTTGCCTTCAGGAAGAGAAAAAACAATCTCGTTTTGTGTATCAATCGCTAAGATTTGAGAAAAAGGATTTTCACCTTGCACAGTCCCTAATTGACTCGCCTCAATCTGAATTCCGCTTAAATCAGCGCTTGTTTGGCTATGTGCTTGCACTAAGACACTGTACACACCGCGCGTATCGGTTGCTCCGCGCACTTCTGCATCGATAGAGTTATTTTGCTCGCGAGCAAGTAAGAAAACGCCAGCAGCAAAAGAAAGAACTGCAATACTCACGATGGAGATGATCCATTGTTTGTTCATGGGCGTAGTCTGGTTAAGAGTCGAGGAAAAGGAATACTCTCTCGCACGTGATCCAATCCACACATCCAGGCCACAACTCGCTCCAAGCCGAGTCCAAAACCGGAATGTGGGAAAGAACCATAGCGACGCAGGTCGAGATACCATTGGTAGTCTTTGACCGGCAACTTATATTCCTTCATTTTTTGTTCGAGTAAAGCGAGATCATGAATACGCTGGGCGCCGCCAATAATCTCTCCATAACCCTCAGGAGCGAGTAAATCACTGCCCAAGACGCGCTCTGGGTTCCCCTCCTCAGGCTGGAAATAAAATCCCTTAATCGCTGCGGGGAAATGCGTGAGGAAGAAAGGTGTGTCGTACTCCTTAGTTAAAAGCATTTCCTCGTCAGCCCCAATATCGTCACCAACTTTAATGGGATTTCCTAATTCCTGAAGTTTTTTCACGGCATCGTCGTAACGGAGTCGTGGAAATGGCGCTTTTACTTTTTCGAGGAAGCTGGTATCGCGTTCAAGTAAGGCAAAATCACTTTGACGCTCCCGTAACACATTTTGCACGACCGCCGAAATCATTTGCTCTTGAATTTCCATGTTGCCGGCAAAGTCCACAAAAGCCGCTTCAGCATCGAGCATCCAGAATTCGGTTAAATGGCGACGGGTTTTGGATTTTTCTGCCCGGAAGGTCGGTCCAAAGTCATAGGCGCGCCCAAAGGCCGCAGTGGTTGCCTCTAAATAGAGTTGACCTGACTGTGCGAGATACGCTGGTTCGCCAAAGTAATCAGTTTCAAAAAGCGTAGTAGTTCCTTCGCAAGAGGTTGGAGTGAGAATCGGCGTATCAGTTAACACAAAACCGTTTTCCTTCATCCATTTGCGCAACTGCCAAATAATCTCGTCGCGAATACGCAAAATCGCAGTCTGACGCGGTGAACGCAGCCACAAATGGCGATGATCCATGAGGAAATCAACGCCGTGCTCCTTTTTACCTATGGGGTATTCCTGACCTACCTGCACGATGTGCAAGGCACTTACCTGCATTTCATAGCCGCCCGGAGCGCGATCATCCTGCTGCACGACGCCGGTTAAGCTAAGGGACGACTCTATGGTAAGTGTTTTTGCCTGCTGAAAAAGCTCCTCGCCAACTGCGTCTTTGCTCACTATTGCCTGCAATAAGCCGCTTCCGTCACGAAACTGCACAAAAAGTATGGAACCTGAGGAACGCAGGTTCGCTACCCAACCCTTGAGCGTGATTTCCTCTCCGGTACGCTCAGCAATATCCGATATCCGAAGTGTCGGCATAGTTCAGTAAATACCTTAAAATTGTACTTATTCTGAAGCGAAACGTCAACTTTACCCTAATGACTACGCAGCTGCCTTTTTCTTTCCACTGTGGACAAAAAGCTTCAACGCTTCAATAAAGAGCAAGACCGTGATATTCATAACAAAAATTAACTTCCAATGCGTCCAGTCAATCGCAGTTGTGCCAAGGAAATGCTGCAAAGGAGCCCAATACAACACGCCGATTTGGAGAATGAGTCCAACACCGACCGCGAGATTGAGCCAACGATTCTGAAATGGATTACCACTAAATAAGCCTTGTCGGATATGACGCAGGCTAAAGGCGTATAGCAAAGTCGTAGTGCCTAAGGCGGCATAGGCAACCGAGCGAGCCAGAATTTCATTGCCACTTTCCCGCAACACAATGAAGAAGAGTATGAAAGACAACACGCCCGTAACTGCACTGATACTGGCGACAAAGATTTTACCGGTCTGATCAAGCAGTGGCTCGCTGCGTGGACGCGGTTTTTCTGCCATCACATTACGCTCCTTTGGCTCAATAGTCAGGGCCATGTTTGGCAGGCCGTCGGTAACAAGGTTTATCCAGAGTATCTGCGCAGCTGAAAGCGCCAGTGGTAAACCGCCAAGTAAACTGAGTGCGACTAAAATAACTGCGGAAAAGGCATCGGAAAGTAAATACAGCGTCACCTTTTTAATATTTTCAAAAATTATCCTCCCCTGCTCCACTGCTGACTCAATCGTTTGAATATTATCGTTGAGCAGAATTACCTTAGCAGCTTCTTTGGCTACCTCAGTACCTGACCCTAAACCAATGCCAACGTCAGCTGCTTTCAAGGCTGCGGCGTCGTTGATACCATCGCCGGTCATAGCCACCACCTCGCCTAAGGCTTTCCAGGCTTTTACAATGCGTATCTTGTCTTTTGCCGACACGCGAGCGTACACATGGATGCCGCGAATTTTCTTTTGCAGGTCCGCATCGCTGAGTCGCTCTAGGTCCTGGCCAGTTAGGATGTGTTTTGCCGCAATGGGTAAGCCTAACTCTTTCGCAATTGCCTGAGCAGTAAATTTGTGATCACCGGTAATCATGGCAGCGTGAATGCCAGCGTGTTGGAGCGCCTGCACAGCTGTTTTTGCCTCAGCGCGGAGTGGATCTTTTAAGCCGGCAAATCCGACAAAGGTGAGTTGCGGCAGCGCACTTGGCTCGTCATTCTTATGATCAGGCAAGCGTGCATAGGCAAAAGCGAGGACGCGGAGGCCTTCGCGACTCAAAGTCTCAGCGCGTTGGAGAAGCTCACGACGACGATCATTGTGTATCTTTACTTCCTTCCCATCCAAATCTATAGCATGCGTGGCCTGTAAAATTACCTCTGGCGCGCCTTTTGCATAGGCCACATCGCCTTGCGCATCATGATGCACGGTTAGCATGAATTTACGATTTGAGCTAAAGGGTATGCTGGCGACTCGAGGCGCGTCAGATTCGAGGGCATGTCGAGTCAATCCTAGAGCGTGGGCTGCATTTACGAGCGCGCGCTCAGTGGGATTACCCGTGACCAGGCGATGCTCCAGCGCTTTATCTTCATTTTCAATATGCGCGTCATTGCAGAGCAGAGCGATTTTGAAAAGTCGGACAGTGCTCTTGGTTGAAGCCACATCTTTACTATGCGCGTGCAGCTCGTCGGAGGAGGCGTGCAGATCATGGTTTTCGGTTACCACGCGCACTACAGCCATGTTGCCTTCAGTCACCGTGCCTGTCTTATCAAAGCACAGCACACTGATTGCACCGAGCGTTTCCACGGCGACCAGCTGTCGAGTCAGCGCTTGCTGCTGCAAAATACGTCGCATGCCAATCACCAGCACCACAGTTACCCCAATAGCCAAACCCTCCGGAATTGCGGCAACAGCGATGGCTACCGACACAGCAAACATTTCAGGCAAGGAACGGCCAGTAAAAGCACCTAATATGAAAATTGCTGCCGCAACGCCCAGGACGACCAGGGTAATAAAACGGCTAAATCGTTGCAAACGCTGCTGCCAGGGTGTCGCATCCTCTTTTACATTCTGCACGGTTTGAGCAATTTGACCGAACTCGGTCGAGGTGCCGGTCGCTACGACTATTGCCTGACCTGAACCGGCAATAACCGTTGTTCCGTTAAAAAGCATGTTGTGCTGGTCGCCTAAACCCAAATGTCCGTCGAGGGCACTATGTATTTTCTCTACTGGCGTGCTTTCACCGGTGAGACTTGCTTCATTTACCTGCAAATCATTTACTTCGAGAAGACGCGCATCAGCCACCACTCGCATCCCGGCCCGCACTACCAAAACATCACCGGGCACAATATCCTGCGCCGCCACGCTCCGCTCTACTCCATCGCGCAACACCAGCGCATCAAAAGTAACCACCTTGCGCAAAGATTCCAAAGTACGTTCGGCTCGATACTCCTGGATAAATCCTACCACCACATTTAAAACAACTGCGGCGAGAATTACTTGTGCATCGATGGTATCGCGCAGGGCAAAGCTCACTCCAGCTGCCGCGATCAATAACAACATCAATGGACTGGCAAATTGCCTACCCCAAATTTGCAGCGCGGTACGTCCAGCTGCCGCGGGTAACACATTTGGTCCGTACTGCTTGAGCCGTTGCTGCGCTTGCTTAGAACGAAGACCCTGTCGGCTCCCCCGCAGTTTTTGTATTGTGTCTTTTGTGCTGTATTTGTGCCAGGTTTGCCCCCCTGTCATGCGCCCTACTATACCATTTTTTCGCGCTTCAGAAAAGCAGCACTACCCGGCGTATTGCGGAAACTTTTCTAAAAAAGCTTGGATTGATTCAGAAAAACTTTCTGCTAAGTCCATCTGGAGCGCTTCTTTTGGAGAACACCATTGCATTTCCGTTAATTCGCGCTTATCAAGTGTTGCATTACCATCATCTGCTTCAACAGCATAATCAAAATAGAGAAAATGCGCAGGCCGGTGAAAATCCTTTGAATAAATAAGTTCACCTGCTTTCACAAAACCAAGTGGATGAACCTTTAAGCCCGTCTCTTCTTCCGCTTCTCGCATAGCCGCCTCTGCAATTGTTTCTCCGGGATCAATATGGCCGCCCGGCAATGTCCATTTATCTGACCACTTCGGTGAGCGTGCAATCAGAATCTTCCCTTTATGGAATATTATTACCCCCGCTACTACCTCGACCCCTTTTGGAAAAATATTTTTCATAGCTATACTCTAGCATCTTTTAAAAAAAGAATCCCGCCTAGAAGGCAGGATTCTGTGCAAGGGTGATTGCTCCGAGGAGCAATACCGCGAGACCCACGAGCAGGAAGACAATCTCGATGGCGCCGAAGCTGACAGCTTTGCGGCGACCTTTCATTGGAGCATAGATTTGGGCCATGATCCAGACGAGAAATCCTCCGAGGAGAATAAGCTCAGTGGGAGTAAACGCAATCGACATACGGCCTCCCAAACATGTTAAGAATGAGGCCGTTGCCGATATTCGCGATGGGAAAGAACAGGGCCAGAAAGTATACAAAAACCACCGGCTCTGTCAAGGATGAGATTATTGACTGGCTTATTTTATCCCTAAACTATGCTTTACCTTTTCCACAATCGCGTGCGGCTGCAGACTGGCTTTTAATAGGTAATCCTCGGCACCTAAATCAATGGCCCGCTTGCGTTGCTCATCCGCATCAAGGTTGGAGAGAATCATTACCTTGATTGAACGCGTCTTTGGACTCTTCCGAATTTGGGCTAAGAATTGCAGCCCTACTGGATGATGAAAATCCTGCTCCGTGTCTTGGATGGTAATCGAGGGAATCATGAGATCAAGCAGCACTAAATCCGGCTTCACACGCTCAATAATGCGCTCCGCTTCTTCGCGTGTCTTAGCCCCGTACACCTCAGCCTTTACTCGTTGCTGCAACGCCAACATATACATCGTTGCTAAGAGCGGCTCGTCCTCGACAAGTAGGATGCGTTTTGGTTGTTTCCCCCTTACCTGTTTCATTTTTTCGGCTGTGTAATTGGTATCGTGAATGCGAATTTAGTACCTTTCCCTTCACCTTCTGATTCTACCCAAATCTTACCGCCGTGCATTTCCACAATTGACTTGGCAATAAAGAGTCCGAGACCGGAGCCATCAGGATTGATCTGCGCAATGCCAGACCCGCGCACAAACTTACCAAAGAGTTCATGCACATCTTCGCGCTTAATACCAACGCCAGTGTCTTGAATTTCTACCTGGATATGGCCATCGGTCTGAAAGGCGCGAACAGTCACGCTTCCCCGCTCTGTATATTTGATAGCGTTATCAATCAGGTTCTGCACCACGTTCATGAGCTTATCACCGTCAGCTTCAATTATCGGCAGCTCTTTATCAACTTCCACTTTCAGCACCAATCCTTTATCCTCGGCTGGCTTTTTCTGATCCTTAATCTGTTGGTCAATGAGATCCTTAATCTGCGTCGGCTGCTTGTTAATCGTCATCTTACCTGACTCAATCTTTGAGACGTTCAAGAAGAGGTTGATGAGACGAATCATGCG
This sequence comes from Candidatus Nomurabacteria bacterium, assembly GCA_023898465.1. Taxonomy (NCBI): domain Bacteria; phylum Candidatus Nomuraibacteriota; species Candidatus Nomurabacteria bacterium. The sequence goes on along the minus strand of CP060223.1, from coordinate 281,245 downwards.
CTGACTCTCACTCAACAATTCAGTCAGCAGTTTGGTGTGCTCCGGCTCCATTTTACCGAAATCCCCCTGCACCATCATGGAAAGATAGCCCATAATGCCAGTCATCGGCGTGCGTAATTGGTGCGAGGCAATGGAGACGAATTCCGACTTAGCTTGATCAAGCTGCTTCAAGTGTTCATTCGCCTGCTCCAACTGCTTATTCGTATCCTGGATGCGATCAAAGAGTTTAATATTGTGCAGCACGATTCCGGCCTGGTCACCTAAAGCGATCATCATAGCCCGCTCCTGACTACTGATCTCCTCTTTCTTCTTCCCGAGCACAAAAACCAAGGCACCGAGAATTTCACCCTCGGCATAGATTGGCACTGCCACAATATACTTTGCGCGAATCAACTTCTGCATGGCGAAACAAAAAGCTTTAGGCACGGCCGGTGCTAAGAATTCAGCTAGTGAATCACTTTCGCGCATTTCACCAGTCAAAATAACTTGGTCGGTCATGGAATTCTCATCCACGTGCCCATGGTATTCGTTCACCGGCTTGGGCAGTAATTTCATTGCCGCGCGAGTAACCGGCGTTTGCGTAATTGCCTCAGCCCATGACTGGCCAGTCTTTGGATCATAGAGCAGGAGCACGGCACCGATGTAACCGAGCTTCTTGGCTACTCCGTCCACAATGTCCTGTCCTACTTTTTTGTAATCAAGAGAGTGCGTAATGGTGCTCGTGATATCCTGCAAAGCGCCAAGGAAACGATTGCGCTCTTTCAACTCCTTTGTCGCCTCATCAACTTTCACCTTTAATTGACTGGAGAAGTTCTTCACCTCTTCGAAGAGCATGGATTTCTCAATCGCTGATCCGATCTGCGGAGTCAACGTTTCAATCATCTTCAACTCTTCGGTCGAGAAGCTATCACCGGAAAGTTTCGGCCCCAGGATGAGGACTGCGTTGAATTTGCCTTGCGCCACAATCGGAGCAGCTAAGGCAATGTGGTTCGTTTCCATTTCCTCGCGCGATCGCTTCAACTCTTTTAATTCGTCCCCTTCGCTCGTGTCCTGAATTTTGCGCTCGAGCGATTCTAAAATGGTGATACGAGATGTGAAACGTAAGAATCCGATCATACCGGATCGGCTGGAAAAGGTTTTGGGATCAAAGTGATCGTGGTTTATGTATTCAACAAAATCCCCCTTGGCGCTTTTCAATGCAATGCCCGCGTGCTTGAGCTTGAGCCTACTCTCAAGCGTGGCGCTGATGGAGGTGACGAGCGGATCCAGGACAATTTCACGGTTAATAATTTCGCTGATTTCCCGCAACACATCAGCGTAGTCAATTTTTGCCTTATAAAAAACCGAGTCAGTAGAACGAGAGACCCATCGCTTCAATGGCTCGAAACCAATAACGATGATGAGAGAAACAAGTATTGTAGCGGTTATTTCACCAACAAATTCTTCAAATAATAACTTTGCGAGTAAGGTAATTCCAGTAAATGATCCTGCGACGAACAGGATAAGGAAAAAATAAATTAAGGAACGCGTGATAACAAGACGGATGTCGAGGAGGCGGTGGCGGATGATGGCATATGAAATAAAAAATAAGAGAAATAGAGTACTAAGAGGGCCAAATCCAGCAAGAGATGAAAAATTAAAAATTGGTAAAATTACGTTAGTACTCAAGGTCAATACTGCAGTAATAACGGTGCCAAGAAAAAGATATCTAATTTGTAATTTTTCTAGGCCTTTTGATTTTTTATATTTTTTATAAAGAATAAAAAAAGAATAAAGTAATGAGAATGCTAAAAAAATAAATTGGAAAAAATATAGTGTTCCAAGTTGATAGGTTAGACTGACTCCTTCACCTACTTTTATTGTGACATCTTGAATTACATACGGCGTAAACGTCGCAATTAAAAAGAAGCATGCCGTTAAAGAAACGACAATAATAATACTTTTCCTTAGATGTATAGTTTTTTTCGGAAAATACCAAGAAAAAAGAAGGAATGTTGGTATGAGAATAATTGGCCCGATAAATGACGATCGCGAAAAGAATAAAATTTCTTCTTTTGAGGAGCTGATATTTAAAAGTAAAATTGATAATATCCAAAGAGAGAGAGTAATAACGGTAGCACCAAATAATCTACTACTTGTGTTCTCGCGTCTCAAAAGAAGAATTATCAGACTTAAATATCCGAAGAGCAATATAATAAGTGCTAAATTTTGTGGGATTAGCAATTTATCCATTTCGAACGAATTCACGAATATCAAAATAATAGAATCTTGGAGTTAACAATAATTGCTCAGCCCTGTTCCCAGCCAGTATTATCTCAGTAATCAAAGATGCGGTAAGTAAAGTCGTTAATCCTAGCTGTGGAATTGGACTGTTTGTTTTAAATCCACTTAATAAGATTTCAATATGAGGAGATAAATAGCTTGGTACATTTTGTTTAAGTTTATTGTAAAGTTGATAAAAAAATTCAGAATTATTTTCAGGTAATTTCTCCCCAAATAACGATTTAAAATCACCCTTTCCATTTTTTGATACGAATACGAGTGATCCAAAGGCAATATTCATGGGGAATATTCCCATAATGCCTTTTTTATTAATATATTCCTGAATTTCAAAATATAAAGGACCCGCATCAACTGTGCTCACTACAATATCTGAATCTTTTATTACATTTGAAATAATCGATTTTTTTAAAAAAACCGGATACTGCTCCACTTCAATATTTGAATTGATGCTTAATATCTTTCTCATTAAGCTTTCTGCTTTGTTTTCTCCAATATCACCAATGTCAAATGCTTGCCTGTTAAGATTACTCAACTCGACCTTGTCTCCATCACAAAGTACTATTTTTCCAATACCTGTCCTGGCAATAAGGAGTGCGGCTTGACTTGCAAGACCACATCCAATAAAACAAACTTTCTGTTTTGTGAGAATTTTTTGTTCTTTTTTAGTTATAAATGGTTGATTTCTATTAAAAAGCTCTACATTCATACAAGAAAAATTTTTCAATAATAATATTTTTTGTTTTCACGTTTTCAATATTAAATCCGCTTTCTTTAATTAATATTTTCAGAGCATCTTGATTAACTAGAGTCGAACTAGTAATAACTACCTTCCCCATTGGATTAATATATTCTCTTGCGTCTTTAAAAAATTTACTGACCACCTCCCCATCCTTACTCATCCAATTGTTATCTAATAAAGAAGTGGGTTCTCCATGAAAAAAAGGTGCGTTGAAGAGAATTAAATCAAACTTTCCTTCTAAGTTAGAAAATAAGTCCGAGCAATAACATTCGACATTTTTTATCTTATTTATTATGGTATTGATTTTTGCGGCATCAACCGCGATAGGGCTGATGTCGCTTGCAATTACTTTTGCCCCTTTTCGTGCGGCAATAATCGAAATGTATCCACTTCCACAACCCATCTCTAAAACCTGTTTACCTTCCATCTCTTCGTTTACTAGCCACTTAGCCATTAGGTCAGTGGTAAACGAATTAGGCGGGAACACGTTTGGGGGACAGAGTATAATAAGATCGCTAAAGCTAAATGTTAGGTATTTTTTGTGGCTAGCCCGTCTTAAATAGAATAATACAATTTTATGAGCTAATTGCTTGAAAGAAATGTCCATAGTCCAGGATTTACTATTTTTAACCACTGCGATTCTTTTTCGATATCAATTAACACGGGTACTGAGATTGAACCCATATAATGTTTTGGTTCCCCTAATAAATTAAATGAAAAACGAAACTTTTTTAACATATTATATACATTTTGATCTATTGCCGCTACAAACATTGCAATTCCATTTTCTTCGGCGTATCTATAGCATGCTTTTAATAAACCTAACATAATACTTGGATGCTTTAAACTCGACTTCCTAAATTTTTTATCAACCGCTAGTCTAGAAATCTCCACAACTTTTTTAGAACTAATTGATCCATTCAGAGAAATTCCAAAATCATGCTCTATTGGCAAATTCCTATTAGTGCGTTTAATAAGTCGAATTGTGCCAACAACATTTTTTGTCTTTTTATTTATTGCGATGAAATGTATTGAACAATCATCATACTCATCCTTTTCAGACCTATTGGGATAATTATTCACGTCTAAATATTTACATTCTAGACAATATACTTCGTATCTTAATCTATATGATAAATTTAGTTGGTTGTTATTTTGAGTCTCTAAAACAATAAAATTATGATCTAGTTGTCTTTTAATATACCGACTTTTAAATTCTTCAACTACATGTCCTATTGTCATTTTTGAAAATCGCAATTAAACATTACCTTCTATTAATAACCCACCAAACCATACTCACCCAAATAATCGATGACGCGGGCCCAAGCCAATAGTTAATTTTTAAGTCGAAAAAATATGGCAATATTAAATTAATTAGTAATCCTACTGCCGCTGAAAACAAATAGGCGCTGAATAATAATTTGAATTGGTAGCGATAATATCCATCCAGTCTTCTTCTTTTTAAAATTATTTCCACAGGAATAAGAATTGCAAATAGCAACATAACTACCGCATACATCCAAAAAGAGTCGCCGTATATTGTTGCCCTTACTGAGGTATCATAGAATCCTATAACAAAGTTTTTATCAAAGAGAGTGGCAATAGAAACAAAGAAGGCCGGGAGGGATGTGAATAATATGAATCGCTTGTTGATATCAATGCTTGGAAATGGATGTAAAAGAATATAATAATAAAGAAAAGGAAAAATAAATGCAGCAAAAGAAAACGAGAGGCGTTGCAAAAAATCAGATTGCCAACTTGAATAGGAAAAAAGAAGCGGAATAGAATTAGTTAGCACCCATCCAGTCACACAAGCAGTAAAGAGTCCAAAGAAAAAAATAGCTTTTGTTCTTTGGTAGCGAGTAAATATGTATATTGTCAACCAAAGTTCTAGGCCCGCAATAACTAATAATAAGTATACACCATAATCCATAATTATTTCCTCTGCGTCGCCCACCAAACAAGAGCAAGCCAAATAATTGAACTAGATGGGGCTATCCAATAAGCAATTCTAATATCGAACATCGAAGGCAGAACAAGATTAAATAATAGCCCTATTGCGCCAGAAATGAAAACAGCAAAAAATAAAATTTGTGCATACCATCTGTGAGAACCCTTGGACTTATTAATCTGCCTTATTAATTCAAATAAAATAATTGCATACATGAACAACATATAAAAAGAATAGGCCCAAAAAGCTTCTCCAAATATAGTTGGCTGATTCTCTATCAATTTATCAAATCCAAATACAACCGTTCCCGACCCTAAAATCATTGTACTAAGAAGTATTGGCGCAGTAAACACAAAAAGTATTAAACGCCAATTTATTAATATTGTAGGGATGGGAAAATTAATTACATATAAGTATAGCGCTGGAAAAAGTAATATTGCAAAAACAAAACTCAACTTTGAATCAATATCAAAGAAGACATTATGTATTGGTATTACGAAAGCAGCCGCATTTGTAAGCACCCACAAAGAAAGAAAGAAAACGAAAAGTGCAAAAAATACTATCGAACTTGTCCTCACATAACGGACTATTAAATAAATCCCAAAGGCTAATTCTAATAATCCAACAACGCTAAGTAAAATTAAATCAAAAAATACTATTTCTCCGTTCATTTCCGTACAATTATGTAAGTAGTAAACCCAAGCCAGACAACTGTGAAAAGGCTGGCAACGGCAGCATTTGGGTAGATGCCCAAAGTTGTCAAAACCAAATCTAAGAAAACGATGGGTAGGCCGCCTAAAATAATACCCCAAAGCAAAGTTTTTGCGTTATCTCTGCTAAATCCATCAAAACGCTTGATCTTAACAATGAGTAGGATTATCACCATTGCATACATGAGAAAAAGATAGCTATTAAACATCCAATGTGCTGGTCCGGGATAACTTGTGGTATACCCGCTCGACGGAGTGATATTTTCTTTAATTATCGCTGGAGTAAAAGCGGCAAAACCTAATATGAGTGTTGGAATATACAACAAAACTGTATGTAGCCTATCAAACGGGAAAATCTTGTGAGGAAAGAGAATTACTAAATGAAGTAAGGCGGTAAGGAACAAAATTCCAAAGAAATATACAAATGATATGCCGAGATCAAAGTAATCAAGCAAAATCCAGCGGTAGGTAAAGGTTCCGGTAAAAATGACCCACATACCAGTCGAAAACGCCAACAACACCATCACCTTCCGAATTGCGCTGCCGCTGTTTGTTTTCCAAAAATATCCAGCGAGCATCAACTCCCCTATTCCAACCAGATAATTTGCAATGATGAGAAACTCTTTCATCTTACTTCTTTGCAATAATAATTGCAGTAGTTAGCGCAACAAAAAGTGAAGATTCAATGGCAAAGTAATGTGCCGTATAAACATTAAACCTTGGCAACACAACGTCCAACAAAAAGCCAAGGAGTCCTGATACGAAAAATACTGCCGTAATGTCTCTAATGTTCTTCCTAATTTCAAGTTCAGTGGTTATTTTATATTTCTGTATGAGATTATAGATAGCCCCCAGAACAAAGGTGGCCAAAACTAACATAAATGGTGTATACCAGACTCCAAATGTAGGCTTACTTATTCCATTTTCTATAATCACAGACTGGATAAACTGCTGATTAAAAAGTATGAATGGAATAAAAAATGTAATCGGAATTACCCAAAAAAGAATGTCGCGGGAGTTTGGTCTTGCAGTAGAAATTGGAAAGTACTTACTAAACATAAAGAACATCACAAAAGTGAAGGTGCCTGAGATAAAGCCGATCTTATGAAGGACTGTTTGACTCTCCTGACCGCCAAATAACAGCAATAAACCATTTAATAGTGCAATAAGTGCTAGTCCAAATAAAAAGCCTGAGTAATAACGAATGGATAGCGTCTGCACATATCTACGCAACATCCATATTGCGAGAGTCGCGTGAATAAAGAAAAGTGTAAAAAGTAAAACTAAATGAAAGGTGTTCATTACTTCCTCAATATCAAGTACCCAGTAATAAATAGCCAGATTGAAGAGGCTAAGGGGCCCATATAACCTAACTTTGAAACATCGACAAGTGGATGAATGATGTTAGTAAATACCGAAACCAACAAAGAAAAAACTAAGCCTATAATTAAAATAAGAAGAAAATTCTTATTAAAGCCGTCGGATTTTTTTCGACTCTTTACTAGTTCAATAAAAGACCAAACCCAATAGAAAAAGAATACTGATAATACAAACCAGTGTAACTCCCCGACAGGTCTTTGAAATCCTTCATCAAAGCTGATAACACTATTATGATCTACAAAAGTATTAGAAAAAAGTATTACGACGAAGAAAAAAACGAGTGGACTAAGAACTAAAGACAGTATTTCCTTATTGGACTTACGTGGATAAGGGAATGAGTAACTGAAGCCAAGAATAAAAGGAGCGGTAAAGGTCCCGCCAATCCAGGCAATTATTTCCAGCCATATATCATTTTCTGAAAACGGACTAAAACCATACCCGTTTGCACCTACATAGAGTGCTACACTTAGCGCGAATAGGCCGTAATATATAGTTGCTGGACTTTTTACATATCGAAAAATCAAATAAAAACCGAGTATTACTTCAACAACTGAGATAATGAGTAATATATATCCAATCATCTTACTTCCTCACCATTAAATACGCGGTAGTAAACAGCCAAATAGACGAGAATAATGCTCCAATATATCCGTAGCGCGTGACTGAAACTAAGGGAATGTAAATATCAAAAATTGCTGAAATAAGCAGTGATGAAAAAAGCCCTATGAGCACAATGGTAAGAAAATTCCTATAAAAACCGCTTGTGTGCAATCTCGTATACAGCAGGTTTCGTATTGCCCATATCCAATACATCGCAAATACTGCAATGGCGAACCAGAAAAAGACACCGATTGGCGCAGTGTAGCCTTCGGCAAAGGAATAAATATACGTTTTCTCCAGGAAAATATTTGAAGTAAAAATTCCTGCGCCAAATAACACTACTGGCCAAATTACCCACGGAAATAGCTCAGTGGGATATTTTTTAGGGCTAGGAAAGCTATAACTGAAGCCAAGGATAAATGGGGCGCTAAGTAAGCCGCCAAACCAAGCAAGTTGCTCAAAAATAAACTCGTTATCAGAAGCTCGGGTAAATCCGAAACCGTTCGCGGCAACATAGATCGCAACACTTATTGCAAAGAGACCGTAATATGTTGTTGCCTGGCTTTTTTCATAGCGAAAAATAAGGTACAGGCCAATAAAAAACTCTACAACCGATATAATGAGCAAAAGATAACCTAACATGCGCCTTCGCTCCTTTCAGAACTTGTGGCAGCTACGAGGCTACTTTGCACACAAAAAACATCCCTTTTTACTAGGGACGCTTGAGTATACAAGAGTATGTGCTGCTCTTGAGTGATTTCCCCCTCCGCGATGTCTGTTTTTGCTGACATTTTCACGCGGTTGCTAGAATATTGAGATATTCAGAATAGCTCAATGACTATACCACTTTTTAAGGGGAGGGGCAAGGTTTAATAAAAACCTCCCAACTGATATATGAAATTAGGGATACCAACCAAGAAGCCGGAACGTCCCTGTAACATTTTCTAAAAGAACTTTGCGAATGCCAGAATTTACATCGTATGATACAAGTGTTTTTTCTGCGGGGGTGTTTACACTTTCCTCCAGAAATACCAAATATCCATCTTTCCAGGGCAAAATTTCATTAACAACAGCATTTTCAGTCAACGCGCGCTCCTCACCGGTTTCCATGTCATACATCCAAATGTTACGAGAATTAAAATCATCTCCGTTTGCGTACACGAGGTATCTCCCGCTTGGATCTACGGTCAAGAGATCGTCCAAACTCGATTGCTGGAGTGTAAAGCTTTTTGTTTCGCCACTAGTCAAAGAAATTCGATAAAAGGTTGTTTGAGCCTCGTCTTCAGGGCGGAATCGATAGTGCGGTTCAAAACCGTAGGTATTTCCGACTTCATCAAAGACGTAGTTACTTACACGTAGATCATCAATTTTTTCAATTCGTTGTTGGCTTAAAGTTGCCACATCAATTGCCACCAGGCCTACGATATTACCTTCAGTTGCGTGTGTATAAAAAGCGTAGAGCGTTTTTTCATCAGCACTCCACTGCAAGGGCGTGAGCATTCCTATTCCTATATCTCCAGCAGAGCCGCTCTCCACGCTCCTTTCTTTTCCGTCAGCTGCAAGTATTACTAAATTTGTCTTATCCTGTTTCGGCTCCCCAATATTACGATTAAAAGCCAAATATGCACCACTTGAAGAAAGTATGGGATCAAAATACTCTCTCGGATCTCCTAGTTTTTTAAGAAAATGCATTGGCAAAGATGTGTCTTCAGCCTTTCGCTTCGACATTGTAGGAATCTCAAAAATGCTTATCGCGGCAGATGCATCTGAGTCAGGCAGGGTTGCAAACATAAAAGCAGGTCCCTGCACTCCTTCAATAGCTTTCTTTTCCCCAAATAATGTAGCAAAAAAGAAAGCATAAACCACTGCGCTGATAAGAACGAACACTGCGATGAAGATAGAAAAACGATTCATAGTAGTAAGATTACGATATTATGAGAAAATGCTCCAGAATAACGTAATTATAGTTTTAATCCTAAATCAACTAAAAGGATGGTGATCGCTAACAGAAAGAATAGCAACATGACTATTCATAGAGAGGAGAGACAGCGGAGAAGGCTTTCTAATGAAAAACCTTCTCCGCTATCGTGTTAAGGAATCGGGTTCGGATTTCCCGTCGGTGGCGCAACATAATCATTGCCGGAATTGTATCGCCCATTTAGACGCGGGTTGATCAACGATACGCCATCGAGCGTATGAGTGACGTTGTTCCGCCACACCGAGAAGTGAATGTGGGGTGTCGTACTCGCTCCGCTGTTCCCTGCATAGCCCAGGAAAGTCCCCTGCCGCAGGTCGTCATAGGTATGGACGAATTCCCAAGGATCCGTTTCGAGATGGGCCACAAGCGACTTCCAGCCGTTTCGATGATCCATCTCCACGCACCAACCGTACCCATTCCTCCATCCGACAAACGAAACGATGCCACGCGCCGGAGCGAGTACTGCGCTATGAGTGGTCGGCGCATCCTGCCGTACAAGATCAATCGAATGGTACGCGGCGGCCATGTAGTTTGTGTTGTGATGATAACCACATCCGTACCCGCAAACAACCTTCCAAATCTGACCCCCGCATGCATCCCGGATCCCATCATAAGGGAGTTTGAAATCCTGGATCGAAGAGGGCCAAGTCATCGGGCTTGACTGAGCTGAGGGTGAAGCATCCGGCAACTCATCAGAGATCACCGAAGTCTCCCCCTCCGTCGGCAGCTCCTGACAGCCGGTCATGAAAGCGAGGGGTGTCATGGTCAACGCGATGGCCATGAGCAGGAAGAGTCGGAAACGCCAAGTCATGGCGAACCTCCATGCATTTCAAAGTGCAAAACGGCAACAAAGCCGCTTTCCTCATGTGAGGAAATGAAGCCCGGAACTATTCCGCGCTCCCCAACGCCACGGCAAGGGAGGGTGGAATACGCCTATACAAAAACATGGCGTCTCCAGACATCCTGGTCAGTGCCAGGCAGAGATCGCCACCAATTGTGCATTTAGTGTACTCCTGTGAAGTGGGTTGTCAAGTAATAGTAAACTTCACTTTTTCATTCTGGAGCGTATCAAAAAGAGAAGAGCCCGAGATCGATGATCCCAGGCTCTGTTGGATTCCTGACGGACTGGAAAGGCTACTGCTTGATGACGCCGATGTAGACCGGATCTGACTCGTTGCCAGCATGATCTACTGAAACGGCACCGAAGTAGTGCTGACCGGGTGACAGCGTCGACGTATCAACGTCTCTACACCACACATCTCCTACGCCGCTAGCTCGCAGTTCACACACCTCAAGCCTCGCAAATGGTTGACCATCGAGGGTGATGTACACATCATCGACGTGTTCACCACGAAAGTCCTGAGCCACCACTCGCAAATTGATAGAATTCCCGATCTCCCGCTGATTTCTCGGAGCATCCCATCGATAGATGACCGGCTTCGAGTTGTCGATGTCGACCGTAATTCCCCTTGACTCTCTGTTACCGTTTACATCTGTTGCCAACGCGTGAAAGCTATGCAAGCCATCGGTGAGCTGGGTAGTATTGAAGTCATGCACGACGAAGATCTTATCACCGTCATCGGGTTCAGTCACTACAGCGATGACCCTGCCATCGATAAAGAATTTCACCTCTACCACCCCGTTGACAACGTATTCGTTTGCCGAAACAGTGAGATCAATCGTCCCGCCCTTTATTGCGCCTTCTCGAGGATCGACCCATCTTACGGTAGGTGGAGACCAATCAACCCATCGTGGGGTGCGAAGTGTATCGCCTTCGCTCGGTTCCCGAGCGCTAATCACTTCCTCGGAAAAGGATGATTGCACTTGGAAGTAGAAGAGCGCATCTCCCCTGAGTCGAGGTGCACACAACAAATGTTGAGTAGTGCTCACCTCCTCGATGACGTAGTCAGTTGGTTGAGGAGTCCTACCATAGTACACCCTTCCAACTGTCGGGATGTTTGTTTTCCACGAAACATTCACCCCTGAGTAGTCTGGGTTCACGGTATAGACAATCTCAGACTGCACGATCTGATCTGGACTGCGGATTTCTTCCGGCTTCGTAGCGGCGTCCTTACCGCCGCAGCCAACAAAACCCAGAGCCCCGATGGTGATCAGCGCGAGTACGACAAACAGGCGGTTCATGACGCCTCCTTTCTTTCCAGATTTGTCAGGGTGCTATCCTGACCCGAGGTTCAGTGTGACAATCCAACGCAGATGGGGTGCGCATGGCGCATCCATCGAATCTACCGTACTTCTCCTGCTTATCAAAACGTGGGTTACTACCCAAAAATGATTATGCTCGGACTACTGAGATGCGTCAAGTAAAGAAATAAAGATGAGATGAAGCGCTTATAAAGGCGCTCTTTCGTAGGTAAAACCGCTAATAAACTCGCGCATTTCTTGCTCAGTGAAATCACCGCTTGAAAAGACATATACAAATGCAGAGCCAAATAGATAATAATGCGCCTCTCGCACATCAATCCCCTGAAAATCAACTACTTTGAATAAACGGTTTCTTGCAATGGATAAGGTTAAAAAGCTTCCAGGAATATACTCACTATTAAGATCATTTTTTAACCAATCTTTTAGCTCCGCTTCTCCATTTGGACTTACTGAACCTGAGTTAGGATATACATCAAGTCGAAAACTATTTTTTTCAAAGGTATTAAACCCATTCGGAATATCATCTCTTTCTTCCTCTTCACTATTTGGATTTGGTAAAGAAAACCAAGTGGTGAGCAAAGTCGGCTCTGCAGCCTCGCTAACGCTCCAGTCAACACCATGATCAATCGTATAGGTGAAATCATAATTCTCTGATTGAAACACCTTGTGACCAGCTGAACTGAGCATTTCAAGTTCACGGAAATCTTTGTTGACTGTTTTGTTCGTCGTTGTTACATCGGAGGAATCTGATCTTAATCCAAGATAGAGAAAGCCTGCGGCAACTACGACAATGAGTAATATGAGGAGACGATGAGTGGTGGTCATTATATTAACTGAAAGGAAGAAAGAATTTTTTTGTAGGCCTCAAACAATTCCATATTATCATTATACTGAGAAGCTACTACCTTAATTATTGTTTTTTCTTCCTGATTGAAAACATAAAATCCGACGTATTTAATACTTCCAGACATCCCCCCTCCCGTATAAGTAACGTTAATTATTTTTTCTGTTTCGGTCGTTGTACTCTGAATATTAATATCAGAGAAACCATTAAGATCTTCCCCTACCCACGTTTCAAGTTCTTGGGTTGCAGACAAAGAATCTTGCTCCAACTTAATAGCATATATGTTTATTATTGGACTCTCCTCAATAACCTCTTCTCCTATAATTGAAACTTGAACAAGCGCTGGATCAAGAACTTTAATATTAGACTTTTTTATTGTACTAAAAGAATATCCGTAGGTTGTATTTTTATATGAAATAGCATGTCCGGAATAAAAAATCACCGACGCAAGAACAATGCTTGAAAATAAGAGAAAGACTATTTGGATTTTTTTCATATACTTATGAAGTAAATAATTGACTTTGTGGGAGGTGGGGGGAACTGAAAAACTTTCCAGCACCCCCCACTATCTAGTTATGCAGCACGCACGCCTCATGCGGACGATATGCCATGAAATCGTAGCGATCCAACTCCGTATTTGTGATTTCATGCCTTGCGATGGCATATGAGTAGTAATAACTTCCGTCCGGACGCTTGTAAGTTCCGATCCAGTTTGAATCGATTACATCCAAGCCACCGCCTAGTCGTTCTACTACGATCGCAGTATGAGGTAGTGTTTCTGACTGCAAGATCCATCCAGGTTGTGCTTCGGAAACCGGGCGTGGATTATTGTAACGATACGTAGAAGTGGGCAAGAGCAAATGTCCGCCCGGGTAGCCATAGCTAGAGCGGTAGAGCACCAAGTTGACAAAGAACTTGCACCAACCGCCTTGCTGGAAGCCATTCCATTCGCCAAGCGGTCCTGGAGAGCCACCACCGTACATATATTGACGGACTACACCAAGGGCGTTACAACAATCCCCTTGATGTGGGTAGGGCCAATCACCCATAGCCTTACCCTGATAGACCTCATGCGATGTGCCGTTTCGAAGCTGGCACAATGTGTACTTTGCTTCACTTACGACCTGATTATACCATTCGGGCCCAGTAGACTGAATCGCTGGACCGGGTTGAGCTTCCGGACTCTCAACCACTTGATCCTGTGAATCCCCCTCCGTCGGCAGCTCCTGGCAGCCGGTCATGAAAGCGAGGGGTGTCATGGTCAACGCGATGGCCATGAGCAGGAAGAGTCGGAAACGCCAAGTCATGGCGAACCTCCATGCATTTCAAGGTGCAAAACGGCAACAAAGCCGCTTTCCTCATGTGAGGAAATGAAGCCCGGAACTATTCCGCGCTCCCGCACCGCCCCTGCAGGAGAGTAGAAAAAGACGCTCTTCGTTTCGATCATCGCAAAGAGACCGATGCCGAGAAATGGGTAGCGAGCGGAGCCGAGCTACACCCTGCGGCAAGGAGGAAGAACACGCGCATACAAAAACATGGCGTCTCCGGACAACCTGGTCAGTGCCAGGCAGAGATCGCCACCAATTGTGCATTTAGTGTACTCCTGTGAAGTGGGTTGTCAAGTATTGTCGAAGATGCGCAATGCGTCTACACTTCTCTATAGGAGGAAGCACCTTCATAACTCAACGGAGGTCTGAGTATGGCACACCTCTTGGTTTTTTCTGGTAGTCAGAAACGAGCCCGCCATTTGGCAGCTCGGATCAACTGCCACACCATCACCGTCTGCTCAAGTCTTGAGGATTCTCAAAGCATCTTGGAAGATACTGATGGTGAGCCTATACGAAGCCTCATCATCGACGCTGTAGGAAAAAAAGCCGGGAACTTTCTCTCCGCCCTTGGTGCTATGGCACTTCCCAGAACTCTTGATTCTTTTCTCTTGGTTGTCCCAGAGGATCGCCAAGACACACTAGGTGCTTGGGTGGAACTTGTTGCCTCAATCTGTCTGCCGATCCCCTGGGGCGACATCGTGAGCTTTGATCGCAAGGCCCTCGCCACCCAAGATTTGGTCACCAGCGTGGTTGATCTTGAGCTGCTCAAGGGATGGCTCATGCAGGGAGAGGACGACACCGTGTACCCCTTTGACCCAAGAAGCACCTTGCTGACTGATCAAAGGAGAAAAAGCTTCTTCAACCCTGGGCTCTGCCACTTTGTCAGAATGCTGGCCGGGCGCTCATGCTGCATGGAAGAGCCACTACCCTGGGAAGCGCTTCGATCTTGCATTGATTGGGAGCTCCTGTTCGACCTCGAACTCGATCTTGGGGCAGTATTCCAGCAGCTTGGAGCGCTTGGACAAATGGCGTTGACCGACCCCTCTGCTATCCCCTTTCACTTCTTCCGATATGATGAACGCTTAGCCCGCTCTAATCTTTCGCTGCAAAAGGCGCTCGGACGCTTGATAGCCGCAATCCCTGATGAAGAGATCGCCTCCGTCAACTAACCCCAACTACGGACACCTCACTTGAGTGTGTCCGTTTTGCTTGACAAAGAAAATCCACAGCGCTACACTCCGTGGCAAGATTTGCACATTCTCAGGATGAGATCCGTGCGTGCCTTTCACTGGAAGAATGGGGGTACTATGTCGACGCAAGCGGCTACGCAGACCGACTGGATCAAGATTGGCGTACTCGGCAGTGTGCAGTTCCAACGAACGCATACGGCCAGCCTCAAACAAGGAGTGACGCTGCATGATCGAGACATTATTTGTCTCGGGGATCCGCTCGGAGCAGCGCCTCTGACAACCCTGCGTGTTGACCTCGGGGCAACGACGCGAAACGTCTTCGGTGCTAGCGGAGATATCCTGATCGAGGTTCCCAGTACCGCAAAGCCGGGAATGGCGATCTATCGCCACAATCCCCACGCCCGCAAAGGCGTCTGAACTCACACGAGACCCACGCTATGCTGGGTCTCGCTTCTTGGGTATGCAAAAAGCGCGATATGACTGGTGGGTCCAGGTGGGCTCGAACCACCAACCCACTGCTTAAAAGGCAGTTGCTCTACCATTGAGCTATGGACCCAGATTCTTATGTTTCCCTTAAATCGTAGGGAACATAGCAAAATGCTGATATTTTTTCAAGTCCTAGCAAGGGAAACCTCTCTCAACGCTGCTTCGCCCGCTCAATCAATTTGAGTAGCACTTCGGTTGTTGTTTGCACGTCGGCTAAGGCTCGGTGGGCGCTTGGTTGAGGCACTTTCAAATATGCTGCGACGTTTTTTAAGCTGTAGCTTGGTAAAATAAGATAACGTCGTGCTAAGGCAATAGTATCGAGAATTTCGTTTGTTAAGGCTTCCTGCCCTAAACGGCGATATTCAGCATTTATGAAGGCAAGATCAAAACCTACATTGTGTCCCACTAAAACTGCA
This sequence comes from Candidatus Nomurabacteria bacterium, assembly GCA_023898465.1. Classification (NCBI taxonomy): domain Bacteria; phylum Candidatus Nomuraibacteriota; species Candidatus Nomurabacteria bacterium. The sequence continues at coordinate 265,177 of CP060223.1, read as the reverse complement.
TCCTTGCTAAATTCCCGAAACTCTGCAAAGACCTCGGCCGGCTCTCTCCCCTTTTCTAGCAATTCCGCTTCGGTAATACCGTGCACGGCCTGCGACTCAGGGTCTAATGGACGTGAGGGCTTGATAAGATAATCAAAAGACGCCAATATTTCGGTGCCCCGTAAGCGTTGGGCGCCCAATTCAATCACGCAATGACCATCTTCTGGCCGCATGCCTGATGTTTCTACATCCAGGACGACGAGTTCAAGATTATTTTGCCCCATAACCGGATCATTATACTGAAGAGCTCCCACCTTTTCAAGCAGGAGAAACAGGGGAAAATTATGGGGAAAAAGCTGTGGAGCGCTGACTTGCCTTTGCCGCCGGCTCAGCCTACAATCAACCCACGCCTATGCCACAGGAAATCATCCCACCCCAGAATATCGAAGCAGAGCAGGCCACTCTTGGCAGTCTACTTATAGATAAAGACGCCATTATTAAGATTGCGGACCAGCTGCGGCCAGAGGACTTTTATAAGGACACGCATCGAATGATTTTTGAGGCTATGTTGGAGCTCTATGCCAAGCAGGAGCCTATCGACATCCTCTCGCTCACCAATCGCCTGAATGAGCGAAAACAGCTCGAGATGATTGGCGGACGTAGTTATTTGGCGGAACTTTCTAACGCCGTAGCAACTGCCTCAAATATCGTGCATCATTCCAATATTGTGCAACGCAAGGCTACGCTGCGTCGCTTGATTGGTGCTTCTCAGGAAATTAATGCGCTGGGCTATAAAGAAACCGACGAGGTTGATATTCTGCTGGACCAAGCTGAACAGCGACTCTTCGAGGTCTCGCAAAAATACATGCGCCAGCAGTTTATCAGTCTGCAAAGCGCCCTATCAGATGCTTTTGAACGCATCGACGAGCTGCATAAGCAAAGTGGTACTCTGCGCGGTTTACCAACTGGCTACACTGATCTTGATAATATCCTGGCGGGCTTACAACGTTCTGACCTCATTATTTTAGCTGCCCGTCCATCAGTTGGTAAAACTTCGCTGGCAATGGACCTGGCCCGTAATGTGGCGATTAAGAGCAAGCAACCGGTTGGCATTTTCAGCTTAGAAATGTCCAAGGAGCAATTGGTCGATCGTATGATCTGTGCTGAAGCTGGTGTTAGCCTTTGGAAAATGCGTACTGGTAAACTCTCATCTGATGAACAGGATGATGACTTCCCTCGCATTGGCCACGCGATTGGTACGCTATCCGAAGCACAAATTTTCATCGATGACTCAGCAGTGACCTCGGTCATGGAAATGCGCACCAAGGCCCGTCGCCTCAAAACTGAACACGGCCTCGGCTTACTTGTTGTCGACTACCTCCAGTTAATGGAAGGACGTGTTGATTCAGAGAGCCGTGTGCAGCAGGTTGCGGAAATCACGCGTGGACTCAAGGGTATTGCAAAAGAGCTCGATGTGCCGGTCTTAGCACTTTCTCAGCTTTCTCGTGCAGTGGAATCCCGCACTCCTCCGATACCAAAGCTGGCCGACCTGCGCGAATCCGGTTCTATTGAGCAAGATGCCGACGTGGTGATGTTTATCTATCGTGAAGCACTCTATAAGCCCGAGACCGACCGACGCAATGTGGCTGAAATTCACATTGCCAAGCACCGTAATGGCCCTACCGGCATCGTGCAAATGTTCTTCGATGAGAACACGGTGAGTTTCAAAAACCTCGAAACCCGAGTTCAGGAACCATTTTAAACACAAGCAGTTGTCACCCTGAACTTGTTTCAGAGTGACAGAATTGGGTATTTTTGCTAAACTTCCCATACTATGTTCAACAAACTCAAGCAAATCAAAGACCTCCGAGACCAAGCAAAAGTGCTGCAAAATATGCTGGCACAAGAAACTATCCACCACGACGTAAAGGGTGGAAAAATCTCCCTGGTCATGGATGGAAATCAAGAAGTGCTCTCCCTATCCATTGATCCGGAATTTCTCAATCCTGAGAAAAAGGATGAACTGGAAAAGGCTCTCAAGGAACTTTTTTCTGAGGCTACAAAAAAAGTACAAAAAGCTGTAGCAATGAAAATGCGTTCCTCAGGCATGCAGATCCCTGGCTTAGGCTAGCGTACGTGTATGACGCAATTCCCCGCCCCGATTCATGATTTGATCGAGGATTTTGCTCGTCTGCCCGGTGTTGGTCGTAAAACCGCCGAGCGCTATGTGCTCTATCTCCTCACTCGGCCCCCGGAACAGATTGAACATCTGGTGGATAGTTTGCGCGTGCTTAAAGAGCAGGTGCGCAGCTGCGAGATCTGTGGAACCTATACTGAATCCTCTCCCTGTCGCATTTGCCGTGACACGCAACGCGATTTGCATACCCTCTGTGTAGTAGCAACCAGCGCTGACATGCTGGCTATTGAGAGTACTGGTGAGTATCAGGGACGCTATCATGTTTTAGGCGGCGTACTCAATCCAATTGACGGCATCGGTCCTGAGCAACTGCGCGTGACTCAACTCCTTGATCGAGTGCAGAAAGAATCTATCGAGGAACTTATTATCGCTACAAACCCCGATATGGAGGGTGAGGCAACCGGCTTATATCTTCATCAGCAGTTAAAACCCCTGCATGTAAAAGTCACCCGCCTGGCCCGTGGCTTACCAATGGGAAGCGATTTGGAATACACTGACGAGGTAACGCTCTCCAATGCGATAAAAGGGAGAAGTGCCATGCAGGCTGACCAAACTCAAAATTCCTAATCTCGAAATACTAACAAGCTTTATTACAAAAAACAGAATGTTTGAAACATTCGTGTTTTAATATTGTTTCGAAATTCGAACTTCGTGCTTAGGAATGAATATCCTGTATCTGCAATTCAACAATACCTTGGCGATGACCGGTCTTGCGACGGTATCGTACCTTTGGCTTGTACTTTTGAATAACTACTTTTTTACCTTTGCCTACTTTCAGCACTTTTGCGGTAACCGTGGCACCCTCCACTTGAGGCTTACCAACCTTGGTGGTTTTTCCATCATGCACTAAAAGCACATTATCGAGCGTGACAGTGTCGCCTTCATGGGTGAAAGAATTGACCGTAATTTTTGCGTTTGGCCGAACTACATATTGACGTCCGCCCTGGGCAATAACCGCGAGTTGCTTGTTTTCTTCTTTAGGCATAACGGCAGTATGCTAGCACGCACTCACTCTGACGTCAATATCTCCCAAGAAACTGTGTCACCGACCGAAATTCCTAGGTTTTTTGCTAATCCCGCTCTGACCTCAAGCACGGCATCGGCTGGGCTTTTTGGTGCATAGGTTGGCAAAATGCCCCGTCGAGGCGCTAGCGGGACCTCAGGGCTAATAGCGATGACCCGCTGATCTCGTATCCAAATAATATCAAGAGGAAAACGCATACCTTTCATCCAAAAACTCAATCTCTGCGGCTCGGTAAAAAGGAACAACATTCCCCTGTCACTCGCCAAATCATCACGATAGGCTAAGCCAGTAGCTTGCGTTTCTGATCGAATAGCTAGATCAACAAGGAACTCATGTTCATGAATAGTCAGCTTTGCCTGACCATCGCCACTCGTCGGCGTACCGCTTGTGCTCACTGGCGCGAACCAAAGCCACCAAACTATGCCGGCCGCCAGCCCTAGCAGCACGACAATGAGGCCAATGAAAAAACGTCGCTGCATAGACTACGATTTATTGAAACCTTGATATCGACGTACGAGCCAGATACCCAAGGCACACATAACCAAGAGAAGCGCTCCGAGCGCGTATAGCTTGGCCACTCCTCGGAAGAATAATGTCGCACTACCGAATAATGCTGTGAGCAGATAGAGAAAAAGAACGGCGCCGCGATGACTAAAGCCAACATCGAGTAAACGAAAATGCAAATGCTTACGATCTGCCGAGAGCGGCGAACGCTTTTCGATAATCACTCGACGAAGAATCACCCACGCCACATCCAGTATCGGAATCCCCATCACCAGAAGTGCGGTAGCAATTTTTCCTCCACTCACGATGGAAAGCACACCTAAGAAAAATCCGATAAGCAAACTTCCACCTTGTCCCAAATATATCTTCGCTGGCGAAAAATTATATATAAGGAAACCCAGACAAGCCCCGGCCAGCGCGAGCGCAATATATCCCGTGGTCGCTTGCTGCACATCTTGCAGTTGGGTGACGCCAAAAAGAATAAGGCTGGCAATTGCACCAACTCCGGACACTAGTCCATCTAAACCATCAAGCAGCTTGGTCGTATACATCATGCCCATGAGCCAAGCTAAAGTGAGCAGATCAGCCCACACCACAAATTGATAAGAAATATCATTCATGGTGAACACGGACCAGGAAAGCGTGTCTAAGCGTAACTCACCCCCAAATGGATTGGTAATGAAGCTGATGCCAATTCCTGAAACCACAACAATAGCACAAGCGAGGAAGGACCAAATAAGTTGCTTAGCCGGGCCTACTCCCCACTTATCATCTATTGTACCGCCAACCATAATGAGTCCACCACCGAGGAGCACACCATACAAGGCTTTTGCGCTTATGACTCCATCCTGAAACCAGCCGAGCCACGCACCCAAAAGAATAACCATGGTAAAGGAAAAGAAAATCGCCCAACCTCCAAGTAAAGGAATTGGCTGAGTCTGCAGTTTTCGTTCTGGTGCGCTGGCCGGGGTGTCAAGTAAATGAAATCGATATGCGATCCGGCGAAAAAGCGGCGTGCTCAAGGCAGCCAGCACAAAACTGCTTAGGAAAAAAATACCGTTGACAAGCCAAAAACTCATGTGCGAAAACGCTGATCTAAATAAGACTGCAAAATAATTTTCGCTGCCGCCTCATCATCGTCCCCTTTTTTGCCCGCCTCTTGCTGCAAACGCCTCCCCATCTCGCTGCTAAAACGTTCTTCCATAAACTCTACGGGCAATTGCACACCTTGGCGAATCTTTTCAGCCTGTTCGCGGACCCACTGCTCTTGCTCCCCTATACCCGTACCTTGCAGAGAAAGCGGTAAGCCAATTACCACGCGCTCAATCTCATCAGTAGTCCGAATGTCAGTAATCGCCTTTACTACATCTTCAATACTGCCCTTGACGATACCACGTCCAAAGGCCCAGCGCTGATCAGGGTCTGATAAAGCAAGACCGGTCTTTTGTTTACCTAGATCAAGCGCGAGAATTCTTGCCATGGCTGAGTCCGGTTAATATCTCCACACCGTGTTCGGTCACCGCTACTGTTTTTTCAAAATGGGCGCTTAAGCCTCCATCGGCAGTGACCACTGTCCATCCATCGGCTAAAGTTTTTACCTGCCATTTTCCTGCCGTGATCATTGGCTCAATCGCAATAACTAGACCCGGCTGCACAATAGGACCACTCTCCGCACTACCGTAGTTCGGCACCATGGGATCCTCGTGCATAGCTCGGCCAATGCCGTGTCCGCAAAGATCTCGCACAACTCCGTAACCACGCGATTCGCTAAAGCTCTGTACCGCAGCACCAACCCTGCCTAATGGCTCACCGATTTTTAAAGCGGCAATACCACGTTGCAGCGCTTCGCGAGTGGTACTCATTAAACGCTCTGCCGCATAGCTTATGTTCCCAACTGCGACCGTTTCAGCCATGTCAGCATACCAACCTTCTTTCACTATGCCGATATCGATACTCAGTAAGTCACCGTTCTGTAATATTTCATCGTTTGAAGGAATTCCATGCACCACCTGTTCATTGCGTGAGGTACACAATACGCCGGGGTAACCGCGATATCCCAAGAAGGCTGGCTTCACGCCGGCATCTTGCATCAGTTTTGCGGCAATCCGATCAAGCTCGCCTGTGCTTATCCCAACCCGCACATGCTTTTTGACTTCGTCTAATATCTCAGCCAGCTGACGACCAGACGCAGCCATTTTCTTTATTTCATTTGGCTGCTTCAATTGACTCATACTTGAAAATGCTTTTCAAGGTCGCGAAATACCTCTTCAATACTTTGATCGCCGTTAATTTCAATCAACTCCCCTGCCTCTTTATAGTGCGCTAATACTGGAGCAGTTTGTCGATAGTATTCATCCAAGCGCTTGCGAATAGTTTCCTCAGTATCGTCTTCTCGTTTCCGCAGCATGAGTCGCTCCATGGTTTTCTCTTCGGATAAACTCAGCGAAAAGATGTGCGTAAATCGCCGGCCCAACTTGGGCAGCTCTTTATCCCAATATGCCACTTCTGGCATTCGCCGTGGTGTACCATCAAAAACAATTCCTTGAGTGAGCGGTACACGTTCAACTTCTCGCCGGAAAATTTCCATCACAATATCGAAGGGCACAAGTTCTCCCTTCACGTTGATGTATTCATTCACCTGACGACCTAAGTCGCTCTCTTCCTGAGCAGCTGCTCGCATTAATTTACCTGTTTCTAAGTGAAAAAGGTTATACTTTTGCGCCAACACCTCAGCCTGGGTGCCCTTGCCAGAACCTTGCGGCCCTAAAATGATAATATGCAAAGCACTCGACTGCTCAGACGACGCACTCGTTGAAGTAGTGTCCATAGGCGTAGTTAAAATCCTTCGTAGTCCCGGACAATCAACTGGGACTCAATTTGTCGCACGGTTTCGATGACCACGCTTACCACAATCAGCAAGCTAGTGCCACCAATCACGAGGGATTGAGATGGAGCGGCTGATTGGAGGGCAATTGGTAATACTGCCACGATACCTAGGAAAAGCGCACCGGCTAAAATGATGCGATTAGAAACATAGCCTAGGTACTCTTCGGTATGTCGACCAGGCCGGATGCCGGGAATAAAGCCGCCTTGCTTCTGCAAATTCTCTGCAACCTGATTGGGATGGAAAACTACTGAGGTGTAGAAGTAGGTAAAGGCAAACACGAGGATGAAATAAAGAGTGCCATAGAGCCATCCACCTTGAAAAGCGGTTGTCACCCATTGCGCAATACCCGCCACCGTAGCATTAGTTGAATTCACAAAAAACTGCGCAATCAAGGATGGAAAAAGCACAAGCGAAACTGCGAAGATGATTGGAATCACACCAGCCTGGTTCACGCGCAAAGGCAAATGGGTATTGACGCCACCAAACATACGATTACCACGAATGCGGCGAGCGTAGGACACCGGAATGTTTCGTTGCGCTTCAGTCACATAGACCACCCCAGCGATGGTGATAAGTCCAATGAGGACAAAGACACCAACATTGAGTATCTGGGTTGCATCAAAGGTGGCAGCGAGTTGTTGAATTTGTAATGGAATTTGCGCAACAATACCGGCAAAAATAAGTAAGGAAATACCGTTGCCTACTTTCTGCTCAGAAATCAATTCACCAATCCACATTAAGAAAATAGTACCAGCAGTAACGGTAACAAGCGCAACAACGAGATCAAAGCTACTGAGTGTGCCAATGAGTTGGGCACCCTGCTGCTGTTTCAAAAAAGTAATAGTGGCATAGCCCTGCAACACGGCCAGCGGCACAGTAAGCAGACGCGTCCATTGGTTGATTTTTTGCTGTCCACGCTCGCCTTCTTTTTGCAACTCTTCTAAGCGAGGGATAATCATCACCAACAATTGGAAAATAATTGAAGCTGTAATGTATGGACCTACGCCCAACATGACAATGGAGAAATTCTCTAAGGCTCCTCCAGAAAAAATATTGAGGAGTCCGAGGAATTGGTTTGAATTAAAAAAACTCTGCAACTCAGAGGTGTTCACGCCAGGAATTGGAATGTGTGCGGCGACACGAAAAACAACTAAGAGTCCGAGTACAATCAGAATCTTTTTTCGTATTTCAGGAATTCGCCAGATGAGTGAGATTTTTTCCCACATGGGCTATGAGCTTTGATGTCGCTTTGGTTGCGGACCGATTGGTAAAGGAAGGAGAACAACTTTGCCACCTTTTTCAGTTATAGCACGTCGAGCACCTTCAGAAAAGCGATGTGCCTTCACATCAAGCCTTTTTTCCAATCCAGCGTTGCCGATCACCTTCACGAGTCGATCACTCTGAATAATCCCCTGTTTCTTCAATAAGCCAGGATATACTTCACTGCCCTCAGGAAAAACATTGAGCTGACTGAGGTATACTTCAGTTGCTGCTTTTTTGCCGCTGGAAAAACCTCGCGTCTTTGGTATGCGAGCAATCAACTGCTTCATGGTACGTCGCAGGGTTCCTTGGCGTCCACCAGTACGAGCTCGCTGACCCTTCATACCGCGTCCGGAATAGGTACCTAAACCGCTGCCATGACCGCGACCTCGTCGCTTGCCAGACTTAGCACCTTTTGGTTGGCGAAGTGTGTGCAAACCTTTAGTCATGTGACTTCTCCTTCTCTTCCGTCTTCTTTGGCTTTGGTGGACGGAGTTGCTCTAAGGCACGGAACGTAGCCTTAATGTTGTTCAATTTATTACGTGAGCCAAACATTTTTGCCACCACATCCTTAACGCCTGCTAATTCCATGACAATGCGGACCGCACCACCAGCAATAACACCACGACCGGCTGGAGCTGGCTTCAAAAGCACATGAGCGGCACCGTAATGCGTATTTACTTCATGAGGAATGGTAGTCTCTTGCATCGGAACTCGCATCATGGTTTTACGCGCTGCCGCAGAAGCCTTACTGACTGCACCACTGACATCGAGACCTTTCCGAGTACCGTAACCAACCCGACCCTTGGCATCACCCAACACAACCGTAGCACGAAATCGCATGCGCTTACCGCCGGCTACCACACGGGTAACACGACTAATTTCTACAACCCGCTGCTCAAATTCGCGGTCTTTTTGTTCTACATCTCGTCGAGATCGTCGTTGCTGATTGCTCATAGTCTTATAATTTAAGTCCGGCTTCTCGGGCGCCTTCAGCGATTGCTTGGACACGGCCGTGATAAAGTCGTCCGCCTCGATCAAAAACTGCTTGGGTAAGACCCTTTTCTTGGGCGGCCTTGGCAAAACGCTTTCCTAATTCGCGAGCTCGTTCGGTCTTCGTACCGGTGATATCTTTTGCTCCACGATCAGTCATAGTTAAAAGTGTGCGATGCGTAGTGTCATCAATTAACTGAACAAGCACGTGTTTCACGCTGCGGCTGACGCTTAAACGAGGTCGTTCAGCAGTGCCAGAAACTCGCGCGCGAACTCGGCGCTTTCGTCGCTGTAATTTTGCTTGTTTGTGCATTAAATGTGTGCTCATAACTATACCTTATGCGCCAGCCTTGGCTTGTTTACCGGCCTTACGGCGGATAATTTCATCAGAGTATTTAATACCCTTACCTTTATATGGTTCTGGCTTACGGATGCGACGAATCTGCGCGGCTATCTCGCCCACTCGCTGTTTATCAGATCCGCTAATAGTAATTTGGTTCTTTTCGGCAGTGGCAATTAAATCATCTGGAATAGGAAATTCTACCGGGTGAGAAAATCCAACTGACAGCACCAAATTCTTACCCTTCATGACAGCTTGATATCCCACACCGTTGATTTCCAATTGCTTCGTAAAGCCCTTGGTCACTCCAATAATCATATTGGAAATTAGACGCTGATATAAGCCCCAAAGTGAACGTTGCTGCTTTTCATTAGGATCTTTCACTGAAACCTGCACTGCACCGTTTTCTTGGGTAACCTGCACCTTGGCAAGCAGGGCTTGCTGTAATTCACCTTTCGGACCCTTCACCGTGATCAGCTCAGGAGTGAGTGTTACGGTTACGCCGTCAGGGATTGCAATGGGTAATTTACCAATACGTGACATAGGAAATATTAGGAAACCTCACAAATAACTTCGCCGCCTAGGGAACGCTTACGCGCTTCTCGATTTGTCATCACTCCCTGTGAAGTAGAGACAATTGCGATACCATAATCATTGACCACGCGTGGCAAACTTTGACGCTTCACATAGATACGGTGTCCAGGTCGACTGACCCGACGAATTGAACGAAGTACTGGATGACCGTTCTCAGCCTTTTGCAGCATGATAGTCACCACGCCACGACCTTCATCGGTGCTATATGATTCCACATAACCTTCCTGCTTGAGGATATCGAGTATCGCAAGCTTCAACTTTGAATATGGTGATTCAAGCTGCCACTGGCCTGCCAAAACGGCATTGCGCAGTCGAGTAAGGAAGTCGGAAATTGGGTCAGACATGCTCATAGGAAATGGTATTACCAGGAAGACTTTTTCACACCCGGAATCTCACCTCGGGTGGCTAACTCACGGAAACAAATACGACAGAGATCAAACTTACGCATGTATCCGCGTTTGCGACCACAGCGCCAGCATCGGCGAACAATTCGGGTTGAATACTTCGCCTTTTTGCTGTTCTTACGACTCTTTGCGATTTGAGATTCTTTAGCCATACTACTCGTCTTTCTTGAATGGGAAACCCAAGTGAGTTAAGAGTGCTTTCCCTTCGGCCGCATTCTTGGCGGTCGTTACAATAGTAATTTCGAGTCCAAAGGTTTGATCAATGTCATCTGATTGCGTTTCTGGGAAAACAGTGTGCTCTTTTAATCCAAGTGAATAATTGCCAGATTGACCAAAAGATTTTTCGTCTAAGCCTTGGAAGTCACGTACACGTGGCAGGCTGATATTTACTAAGCGGTCAAAGAATTCATCCATACGTGTGCCGCGCAGTGTAACAGTCAGACCAACCACCATGCCTTTGCGAATCTTGAATCCAGAAATGGAGAGACGAGCCTTGCGTGGAGATGGCTTCTGACCAGTGATCCGCTCAAGTGCCTTCGTGACAAACTCGATATGCTTCGGATCCTTGAGCGATCGACCAACGCCCACGTTTACCACGATTTTTTCCAATCGAGGCACTGAAAGGTCATTGGTGTATCCAAACTCTTTTTTGAGCTCTGGAACAACTTCCTTTACATATCGTTCACGAATCCGAGTCATAGAGATTTAAGCAAAAGCTTCTTTACATTTACGGCACTGGCGAGACTTTTTGTCATCAGCCACATGATAGGCTACCCGAGTGGTCTTACCACACTTTGGGCAAAGCAACATAACATTAGAAATATGTACTGGCGCGTCAAAGGCAACGACTTGGCCTTTTTCATTTGCGTTTCGTGCACGGACATTCTTACTCATCTTATTCAAGCCTTCCACCACAACCCGCTGGTCACTAGGAAAAACTTGGGTGACTTTACCCTTTTTTCCCCGGTCTTTACCGGTGGTCATCTGCACGTTGTCGCCTTTCTTGATATACATACGTTTTACAAAACTTCAGGAGCGAGAGATGCGATCTTTGCAAATCCCAGCTGCTTAATTTCACGGCCAATTGGTCCGAAAATACGAGTGGCACGAGGTTCTTTACTCTTTTGATCAACTAATACCGCGGCATTATCGTCAAATCGAATAGTGGATCCGTCCTTGCGCAATGTTTCTTTACGAGTGCGTACGATAACCGCGTGGACGACTTCACCCTTCTTCACTGCTGAGTGCGGAGTTGCTTCAATGACTGAAGCAGTGATGATATCGCCTAAGCGAGCATAACGCTTCTTGTAACCACCAAGCACTTTAATGCAGCGGAGTCGGCGGGCGCCGGAGTTATCAGCTAATACGAGAAGTGTGCGAGGTTGAATCATGAGCTTTTCTCCTCAACAACCAGCCATCGCTTCCGCTTGGAAATCGGACGTGAAGCAACAAAGCGCACTTTATCACCGACTTTATGGCTATTTTTTGGATCATGCACCAAGAATTTCTTTGTGGTGATATAGCGCTTGTCGTATTTAGGATGGAGCTTTGTGCGCTCTACTCGAACCACAAGCGTTTTATCCATGCTGGTTGATACGACAGTACCTTCCAGGGTTCGTTGCTGCACTTTTTTTGATGATGCTTCGTTCATAAAATTAGGAGTTTGACGTTGCTTTTGACTTCATAGTGTGCAACATAGTCAGCACACGGGCAATAGTCTTACGGACTGTTCGTACATCACGCACGTCTTTGAGCTGACCATTCGCAACCTTGAAACGTAATTCACGCAACTCAGCTCGCTTCTCAGCCAGAATTTTTTGTAGCTCAGCCGCAGTCTTATTTTGTAATTCCTGCTGTTTCATGCGACGTGTACTTTTTCAATAAATCGTGTTTGCACCGGCAGCTTGTAGGAAGCGAGCCGAAGTGCTTCTTTTGCCGTATCGCGATCAACACCGCTGATCTCAAAGAGTACTGTACCTGGCTTCACTACGGCAACATAGTGATCAACTGAACCTTTACCTCCACCCATGCGGATTTCATTACCTTTAATCGTCACTGGCTTATCAGGGAAAATGCGAATCCAGACTTTACCACCTTTTTGCATAAAACGAGTGATGGCACGGCGGGCTGCTTCAATTTGACGAGCTGTCATCCAAGCCGAGCTCTGCGCCTTGATGCCGTATTGGCCGAAGCTCAACGCGATTTTGCGCTGCGCTTTACCGCGGACTCGGCCGCGATGCCATTTACGATGCTTTACTTTACGTGGAGTTAACATAGAAAAATTGTTGGCTTAGAGAACCGTTCCAAGAGGCTCTTCTTCAGTATTGCCCTGCTCTTTAGCAAAGACTTCACCCTTATAAATCCAGACCTTTACGCCAATTGCGCCGTAAATAGTTCGAGCCACACCGCGACTGTAATCAATGTTCGCGCGAATGGTTTGCAGAGGAAGTTTGCCCCAGGTTAAGTATTCTGTTCGAGCAATTTCTGCGCCGTTGAGGCGACCTGCTACCATGACTTTAACACCTTCAGCACCTGCGCGCTTGACTGACTCAATCGTGGTCTTTAATACGCGGCGGAAAGGCATACGCTTTTCTAATTGCTCAATAACGTTTTGGACAACGATATTTGCATCAACTTCCGGGCGGGTAATTTCTTGAATGCTCAACTTCAGTTGGAGCTTTGGGTCTCGGATGAATTTTCGGCGGATCTCAACGCGCAACTCTTCGCTAGCAGCGCCACCACGACCGATCACTAAGCCAGGCTTAGAGGTATGAATGGTGACAGTCATACTGCCGGATGAACGCTCGATGTCGATGCGAGAAATACCTGAATTTTTCAGCTTATTCGTAATGTGCTTACGAATGTTTACATCCTGCTTCAGATATTCGCGATATGCACGAGCTGAGAACCATCGGGAATTCCAATTCCGATTAATACCCAGTCGAAAACCAATTGGATGAACTTTTTGTCCCATACTATTTCTTAGCGCGAGGCTTTTTTACCGTTGAAGTAGTAGCTTTCTTTGTTGCAGTCTTTTTAGGGGCCGCAGCTTTACTTGTCTCTGCCTTTTTCTCTTCTTTCTTCACTTCAGTCGCTTCAGCAGACTTTGCTTCTTCTTTTGCAGATAACTTGCTCTTTTTGCCACCCTTTTGCTGATCTGTCAAGGTAAGGGTGATGTGAGAAGATCGTTTCAGAATAACTGCAGCTCGACCAAAGGCTCGTGGGCGGTAACGCTTTAAGCGAGGTCCTTCGTTTACCACTAATGTGGCAACATACAAATCTTCAGCCTTTTTATCTTGCTTTGCTGCATTTGCTACTGCCGAGAGCAAGAGTTTGCGTAAGGGGCTAGTAGAACCCTTACGAAGAATCTGCAGCTGGTGCAGCGCTTGATCGACACGCTTACCACGCAAGAGTCCGGCTACTAAGCGAACCTTACGAGGGGCAATGCGCAAATAAGAAATGTGAGCTCGAAATTCCATAGTTATTATTTTTTGGCGGGTGTTTGAGCTGCCTCAGTCTGCTTTTTCTGAGCTGCAGCAGCGGCTTGCTCAGCCTCTTTTTGCATACGTCCACCGTGTCGAACAAATTTACGTGATGGGGAGAATTCACCTAAGCGATGTCCTACCATATTTTCTACCACGAATACTGAAATATGATCTTTGCCATTGTGCACACCGAAGGTGAATCCAACCATTTCAGGCGTAATAACTGAATCGCGTGACCAAGTTTTGATAACCGTGCGATCGCCCTTCTTAAACTTCTCCAGCTTTTTGAGAAGCTTTGGGTCAGTCCATGGTCCTTTTTTTAGACTTCGTGACATAGCTTACCTCTTCTTAGTTTTACGACGTTGAAGAATCAATGCATCACTCGCTTTACGACGTCGAGTACGGACGCCAAGGGCTGGTTTGCCCCATGGGGTCTTCGGATGCTTCAAACCAATTGGCTGATTTCCTTCTCCACCACCGTGTGGGTGATCAACTGGGTTCATGGCCTTACCACGAACTGATGGACGGAAACCCATGCGGCGTACGCGACCGGCCTTACCAATGCGGACATTACCGTGATCAACATTTCCAATTTGACCGATGGACGCGTGCACTTTTTTAGAAAACTTTCGTACTTCACCTGATGGCATCTTAATCTGCGCATAGTCACCATCGATGGCCATGAGGCTCGCCTGCATACCAGCTGAACGAACAAGCTTCCCACCTGCACCCGGCTTCAATTCAATATTGTGAAGGAAAAGTCCAGTTGGAATAAACTCGATCGGCATGCGATTACCGGTTTGGATGGCAGTCTTCTCTTTAGCTGAAGTAACTGTATCGCCAACTTGCAAACCTTGTGGAGCGAGAATATAACGTCGCTCTTTATCAGGGAATTCGATCAATGCAATGTGAGCGCTGCGGTTTGGATCATACTCAAGCGCGATGACGCTTGCTGCATCGTCATAGCGATTCTGCAAAAAATCTACCATGCGATAAAATCGCTTTTCGCCACCGCCGCGGTGACGCACAGTAATTTTACCCTGACTGTTACGTCCGCCCGTCTTCTTCACTCGGAAGATTAACTTTTTCTCTGGACGCTTCTTTGTCAGATACGAGGTATCGACGACTGAGGAGGCTCGTCGTCCAGGTGTGGTTGGCTTGTATTTCTTCAATGCCATACTTAGACCTCGTACACGTCAATAGTCTTATCTTTTGGTAATGTCACAATTGCTTTTTTCCAGAAATTTGTGCGGCCAGTGGTGCGTCCGTAACGAACTTCTCGACCAGCTACCGTGATAATATTTACCCGGATTGGCCGTACGCCATAATTTGCTTCAATCGCCTTCTGAATCATGATCTTATTTGCTTGAGGATGCACCTCGAAAATGTATTGATGCTTAGCGCTGAGATATCCGGCTTTTTCAGTAATAATCGGCCTTACCAGCACAGTATCAGCTGCCGCAGTGTCAGTCTTCTTAGCTTTGACCGGTGCAGCTGCACTTGTCTTTTCCACTTCCTTCTTCTCTTCCTTTACTTCAGATTTTTTACCAGCTGCCGGGACTGACTGAAAAGACTTTTTCTTTTCTTCCTCAGCTCGCTTGGCTGCAGCCTTCACTGTCTCCTTCTGACGCTCAGAACGAGAGGCTTTTTCCTGCAGTGTTTTCTTGTCTTGCTTCTGAGTGAAGCGGTCAAAAATTCCCATGATGGATTACTCTTTTGGACGAAAAGTTTTTTCAATTACCTCGACTGATTGCTTCGGCATCAATAACACGCTGGAGTTCAGAATGTCAACGGTATTTAAGCTGTCAGCTCGGATAACATTTACATTAGGCATATTCTTTGCGATACGTCGCAGCTCAGGCATATGCTGTGGAGGAACCAGAGTTACCTTCTTTAACTTATGCGTCTTCAGTAGGTCAGCTAAGGTCTTTGTCTTCATTGGATCAAGCTGCAAATCATCAATCACATACATCTGATCGTGCTGTAACTTGGCGCTCAAGGCCATACGAATCGCTTTACGACGGGCCTTGGTGTTCACCTTTAAGGCATACACGCGAGTATTGCGCGGACCAAAGGCTACACCACCACCGACCCAAATTGGCGAGCGAATCGAACCATGACGGGCTCGACCGGTACCTTTTTGACGCCATGGCTTCTTACCACCACCACTCACCTCTGCGCGAGTTTTGGTATGAGCCACTGGCTGTCGACGATTAAGCTGCTGCACGCGAACGACCTGATAGATTAATCCGTCGTTCCACTCAATCCCGAAAACTGAAGGGTCGAGGTCGAGATTTCCGGCAGCTGCGCCGTCTTTACCATGAATTGTTGTCTGTACTTTTTCCATGAAATTATTCTTCATCCTCATCCAGCTCTGTGCGAACTAGGAAGAGGCGTTTCTTGAATCCACCGCGCTCAGCTCGCTTCTTTTCCTGGAGCTCGATCACTTCGCTGTGACGGAGTCCATAGGCCTTTTCAAAGGCGGCGAGCACTTCATAAAGATCAATGAGTTCATTGGTTATCGCGGTGACATCAGGAGCCTCGGCAAGTTCTTTAGCTTCTTCGAAAAGTTTTTCTCGAAGGGCTTTGAGATACTCTACTTCATCGAGCACCCTGATCTCAGCGTGATAACCGTCTTCGGCGATAATCTCGGGGATGAGATCGCGGACTAGCTTGTTATAGGTCTGCCCCCGTTTCTTCATACCTAGGCTTCCTTTTTCGCTTCGGTATTTTCCTCAGTTTTCTCTTCAGCCTTTTCTGGAGTTACTTCAGCTGCTGGGGTTTCGGTTTTTTCGTCACTCGCTTCTGCCTTTACTTCAGTTTCAGGATTTTCTGGCTTGGCAACTTCCTCAACCTTGTTTACCTCTTCTGCTGGAGCTTCCTGCTTTTGCTCTTGGACTGGCTCAGGCATATCTCCTTCAGCAGTGATGATTAACAATCCATGACGCGCGCCAGGCACTGCTCCGGAAATAAGGAGCTCATTATGTTCGGCATCAATGTCAACGATTTCAAGATTGCGAATAGTTACTTGTTCGGCGCCCATGCGACCAGCCATGCGCTTACCTTTCATAACGCGTTGTGCGTCTGTTGCACCAATGGAACCAGGCATGCGAAGTTGATCTTTATGACCGTGTGTTTTAGGACTACCGCCGAATCCATGACGCTTTACCACACCGGCGAAACCTTTACCTTTGGAAATTCCAGTTACCTTTACGGCATCGCCTGGCGTGAAAGTCTGTACAGTATAGGTTTGACCGCGTTCGAATTTAGCAGTGTCGTCCATGCGAAATTCATGCAGCTCGGCAACTTGTGGTAAATCCTTCAGGTGCTGCTGAACTGGCTTGGATAGATTACGCTTGCCAGTCATACCAAGCTGGACGGCAGTATAGCCGTCTTTTTCCGCTGTCTTTACCTGCGTGACAACCATTGGAGTGGCTTGCACGTGGGTGACTGACACTCTCGTACCGTCAGGTCGAAAGCGCTGAGACATGCCAAGTTTTTTACCGAGAATGAATTTCATACACTTGCACAAAAATACCGTGAAGGCCAGACAATCACTTCCGAACGAGGCCTGATGACCACGGTTGGTGAGATGCTTGCTGGCAAAAGGTTATCTAGGGATTAACGCTATACCGTTACGAGTCTTGTCATCCCGAGAACGCAATTACCGAGGTGTTAAGTAAACAGAGACTTAAGGTAATCGATCAGTGGCAGCAAATTAAGTAAGATATACTGACCAATCGACATACTTACATCTTAATTTCGATATCGACACCGGCTGGTAGACTCAAACTCATCAATGCATCAACAGTCTTTGGTGTCGGATCAACAATGTCCAGCAAGCGCTTGTGCACTCGCATTTCATATTGATCTCGAGCATTCTTATGCACAAAGGAAGATTTCAGTACGGTGTACTTTGTCTTCTCAGTTGGTAAAGGAACTGGTCCTTTTACCGCTGCACCAGACTTCTGCGCAGTTTCAATAATCGTCCGAGTCGACTGGTCTACAATCTTGTGATCGTATGCACGAATCTTGATGCGAATACGCTGCGATGGCGCTTCGCTTTCGTTGTTCGGTGCTTCCTTGTGTTCCTTGTCAGCCATTGTGGATTGAATGATCGAATCGCTTTACAAATCCGCCTCGTGTCCTTGGGTGTCCCGTGAGGAGAGGCGGATAAGCACTTACTTAAGAATCTTAGTGACGACTCCGGCGCCGACCGTGTGGCCGCCTTCGCGGATGGCGAAGCGCTGCTGCTCGGTTAAGGCAATCGGACTCTGGAGAGTAACCTTGATGTTGACGGTGTCGCCAGGCATAACCATTTCAGTGTTTTCTGGAAGAATCACTTCACCGGTCACATCAGTCGTACGAATGTAGAACTGTGGTTTATATCCCTTGAAGAATGGAGTGTGTCGACCACCTTCATCCTTGGTTAAGATATAGACTTCACATTCAAATTCAGTGTGCGGGGTGATAGTACCCGGCTTGGCCAAGACTTGTCCGCGCTCCACATCTTCCTTTTTCAAACCGCGGATCAAGAGACCGGCGTTATCGCCAGCGCGACCTTCGTCCAAAGTCTTGTTGAACATTTCTACTCCGGTCACCACAGTCTTCTGGGTGTCTCGGATACCGACGATTTCAACTTCTTCGTTTACCTTGATGATACCGCTCTCAATACGACCGGTAACCACGGTACCACGACCTTCAATGGAGAAGATATCTTCTACAGGCATGAGGAAGGACTTTTCTGTTTCACGAACAGGCTCAGGAATATACTCATCAACAGCCTTCATAAGCTCCATGATGGATTTCTTAGCTTCTTCGTCGCCTTCTAAGGCCTTCAAAGCTGAACCGCGAATAATCGGCACTTCATCGCCAGGATATTCGTACTTCTTCAAGAGATCGCGAATTTCAACTTCAACCAATTCAATAAGCTCTTGGTCTTGGACTTGGTCAATTTTGTTCAAGAAAACGACAATCTTTGGCACACCAACCTGGTAGGCCAAGAGAATGTGTTCGCGAGTCTGAGGCATAGGACCGTCAGTTGCTGACACCACCAAGATAGCACCGTCCATCTGTGCGGCACCGGTGATCATGTTTTTCACATAGTCAGCGTGACCAGGACAGTCAACGTGCGCATAGTGATACTTTTCAGTCTCATACTCAACGTGCGCAGTAGCAATAGTAATACCGCGTGCCTTTTCTTCAGGCGCGCTATCAATCTCATCGACAGAACGATTGGACGCTTTCATACCAGCGTCAGTCAATGTCTTCAGGATTGCTGCAGTTAAAGTCGTCTTACCATGGTCTACGTGACCAATAGTACCGACGTTCTTGTGAGGTTTCGAGCGTTCAAAATTTTCTGCCATGTTCTCTAGAGATTAATTTGCAATTAAATTCAATGATTATTGGCGCATTCTTTGACAGAATGCACTGGCGAGTATAGCAGGCTTGTTTTGTCCTGGCAAGGGTTTAGGCCTAGTTTTTCAAGATAAAATAAATTTTGCTAATATTAGCCAAATTAAGTTTTTAGCAGTCTTTTATCCAAAAACCTAGATTGTGGATAAGTCACTGGCAATACCCAAGAACAAGCTAAAGCTATCGCCTATTTGATTCAAACCCGTGCCTTCACTTAGGTCACTTTGCTGAAAAATCACATATTCCTTACCGCTCTGTAAGTCAATTGAGCTCAAGGTGTAGGCCCCGGAATTATCAAAAGTCACCTGCTCGGTCAGTACAAAGCGACTATCTGGACTCCAGGCTAAGAAGGAACCAGTAGCTGTTAAGCGTCGGAATGACTTATCCTCGGTATTCCAAAGAAGTACTCCTGGATTTGTCTGATCAAGCGATTCCAAGGCTAGCCACTGCCGATCCGGACTCAAAGAAGCGTATTGGTGCGCAAGGGGTGAGGCTACATTTTCATACTGAAACCATTCATTTTGCTCCAATGTAGTCAAATCGAGCGTCGTAAAAGTGGTTTTTACATTCACATTATCAATTGCCGTACTGGCAGCCCCATAATCGAGGGATTCAAAAAGTGCCATATTCATATCGGAAAAAAGGCCTACTAACTGCTTAAAATGCGTATTGACCTCATCTTCACCCTGCTGAAATACAGTTGTGACTGACGCATCAGACAGTTGGACCCGATAAAGCACATAGGGCGAAGTAGTGAGCCCAATATCCTGCATCGCCTCAATGTAAAGCTCCTGATTATCCATACTAAAGGCTAAAGGTTGGAGGAGCAGCGAAGCGTCAGGGTCTGTGGAAAACGCAGATGAGGCATACTCCTCTACCTCATTTGTGGACATATTCCGCACGATAACCGTCATATCACCTATTTCATCACTCTCCACATATGCCATTTGGCTTCCATCCTCGCTAAAAAGAGCGCCTTCAGGCTGATATGGAGGAACAAAGGTGGATGATGGATCTTGTCCATCAAAGCGGAACACGTCTTTAGTGCCCACTCCGCTGTCGTCGTATACAGCTAAATATGCGCCGCCGACAACTTGCATTGCCTCGTAAAGTAGGTCGTCTCTTTTTGCAAAAGTAAAACGATGCTGCCCAGTAAAATCGCTGAGAAAGAAGGCGTATTGGTAAGCATTATTGCCCTGTCCGTCAATTGCCACAACGCTTCGTTGCGCAAGCACTATCTTGCCTGCTGGTAAATCACTTGCTCCTAACACTTCTTGAGGCTGTGTGGCAACTCTTTCAGCTGGAGTAAAGGGCAAGTCAGCAATTTTGCCATTCTTTTTTTCTGGCAACCGTAGTAAAAGAACGCTCATTGCGATAGTCACTACAACAAAAAGCACGGTACCAAAAATCCGTATGTTACCGCGCTGGGCTGCGCCTTGTGACCTCAGGGGCCCGAGTTGCTTTTTCATACCGTCATCACTATAACCAAAAGCGCCCGTGATTGTCCATCACGAACGCTTCATATTTTCTTAAGTATTTCTTTACCTATTCAGCTTTTGCTTTGGCCTTTTCACCGATGATGGTATCAGCAACATGCTGTGGCACAATCTCATAGTGTGAGAATTCCATAGAGTAAGAAGCGCGGCCCTGTGACATGGAGCGAAGTGCGGTTGCATAGCCAAACATTTCCGCCAAAGGTACATCAGCATCAATCACTTTGGTGTTTGCTCGATCACGCATTTCTTTAATAGTTGCCCGCTTGGAGTTCAGGTCACCAATCACATCGCCCATGAATTCTTCTGGAGTTACTACTTCGATCTTCATAACAGGCTCAAGAATAACCGGCTTTGCCTTTTTAGTGGCATCTTTCAAACCCATAGAACCAGCGATTTTGAAAGCCGCTTCTGAAGAGTCGACTTCGTGATAACTACCATCAAGTACAGTAGCTCGGAAGTCAACATAGGGATAACCAGCCAACACACCGTTATCAGCCGCTTCGCGAATACCTTTTTCAATAGCTGGGATGTACTCTCGAGGAATATTACCGCCCTTTACTGCGTCAACAAACTCAACGCCGGTACCGCGTTCCAAAGGCTCGACGCGTAATTTACAGTGACCATATTGTCCGCGTCCACCTGACTGACGGATGTATTTACCTTCACCCTCGGCCATGGCAGTAACGGTTTCGCGGTAGGCAACCTGCGGCTTACCAACATTTGCTTCTACTTTAAACTCGCGCTTCATGCGATCGACAATAATGTCAAGGTGAAGTTCACCCATACCAGCAATAATGGTTTGACCGGTTTCAGTGTCAGATTTCACCTGGAAAGTTGGGTCCTCTTCAGCCAAACGACCGAGCGCCACACCCATTTTTTCTTGGTCAGCCTTGGTTTTTGGCTCAATAGCCACTGAGATAACTGGTGCTGGGAAGGTAATGGATTCAAGCACGATTGGGTGCTCTTCATCGCAAAGCGTGTCACCAGTCTTTGTTTCTTTTAATCCCACGGCCGCGGCAATGTCACCGGCGTAGACCTCATCTACTTCTTCTCGGTGATTTGCGTGCAAGCGAACAATACGACCGATGCGCTCTTTATTTCCTGTAGTAGAATTGTATATGTAGGAGCCAGACTTAATCATTCCAGAGTACACACGGAAGAAAGCAAGCTTACCAACAAATGGGTCAGCAGCAATTTTGAAAGCTAAGGCTGAGAATGGTGCAGTATCAGCTGTTTCTCGCTGCACTTCCTGTTCAGTCTTCGGGTCAGTACCGGTCACTGGTGGCACATCCAATGGTGATGGGAGGTACGTGTTTACGGCATCCATTAAGAACTGAACGCCTTTGTTCTTCAAAGCAGAGCCACAAAGCACCGGCACTAATTGGTTAGCAATGCAGGCTTTGCGGAGAGTCTTTTGCAAATCTTCGATGGAAGGTTCGTTACCTTCTAAGTATGCATTCATCAATACTTCATCGTGCTCGACAATTGCTTCAATGAGTTGGCTGCGATATTGCTCAACCTGCTCTTTCATGTCTTCCGGAACTTCTTGATCTGTCCATTCCTTACCCATATCGTCGGTGTATACACGAGCAGTCCGGGTAAAGAGGTCGATAATGCCTTGGAAGGTTTCTGCAGCACCAATTGGGAGCTGCACCGGGTGAGCGCTCTTGGTAAGACGTTCATGAATTGAATCAAGGTCTTTGTAAAAATCTGCGCCCATGCGGTCCATCTTGTTCACAAAACAGATGCGAGGCACGCCAAATTTCTCAGCTTGGTTCCATACAGTTTCAGACTGAGGTTCCACACCGGCCACGCCATCAAAAACCACCACACCGCCATCAAGCACGCGCAAAGAGCGCTGTACTTCTACGGTGAAGTCAATGTGACCTGGGGTATCGATAATGTTGATGCGATGGTCTTTCCAGAAACAGGTGGTAGCCGCAGCGGTAATAGTAATACCACGTTCCCGCTCCTGCTCCATCCAGTCCATTTCTGCTTCACCCTCGTGCACCTCGCCGATTTTATGCTTCTTACCGGTGTAATACAAAATACGCTCACTCACGGTGGTCTTACCAGCGTCAATGTGCGCAATAATTCCAATATTTCGGGTGTTATTTAGGCTATATTCTCGTGGCAAGGTGGTAAAAAATTAAGGCGGTAAAATTGAAAAGGCTAGTATCTACAAGAGATGCAAGTGGGTAATGTGCATTTTTAAATGTGACATTCCCCTACGCGAAGTGAGCGAAGGCGCGGTTTGCTTCGGCCATGCGATGCACATCTTCTCGCTTCTTCATGGCTTCACCCTCTTTTTTGGAGCCAGCAATGAGCTCTTCGGCCAATTTCACGTGCATTGGCTGTCCTTTTTTGCCTTGGGCGGCAGCGATAATCCAACGCATAGCTAAACCAATGCGGCGATCACCACGGACTTCAATCGGCACTTGGTAGTTTGCACCACCAACGCGTTTTGATTTCACTTCTAATACTGGAGCGACATTGCGGATAGCGAGATCAAATACCTCGATAGGATCTTGCTCAGTCTTTTCCTTAATCACATCAAAAGCGCCGTAGACGATTCGAGTAGCTACGCTCTTCTTACCGCGCTCCATAATCAAATTGATAAACTTTGCCAACATGACGTTTTGGTAACGTGCGTCAGGGGCAATGGTACGCTTTGGTGCTCGCTTTCCTCGCATTATTTTCCTTTCTTAGCTCCATAAATACTGCGGCTTTGCTTCCGTTCAGCTACTCCCTGGGTGTCATAGACGCCACGGACGATGTGATAACGGACACCTGGAAGGTCTTTGACACGACCGCCACGAATCAATACCACAGAGTGTTCTTGGAGATTATGACCCATGCCCGGGATGTACGCAGTCACTTCCATGCCGTTCGAAAGACGTACACGAGCAATTTTGCGCAAAGCTGAGTTTGGCTTTTTAGGGGTAGTAGTCGTTACCTTCACGCATACACCACGCTTAAAAGGACTACCCTTCTTCAGGTAGGTGCGTTTGCGCTTCAAGGCGTTTAAGGTAGTTTCGAGCGCCGGAGTCTTTGACTTCGTTTGCTCTCGTTTGCGTCCTTTGCGGACAAGTTGGCTAGTTGTAGGCATAAAAATTCTTCATTCAGCACCAGATTGGCTTCCAAAGTCGCGTACATTGCTGCAACCGGAAAATCGGGTGTAACGACGAGCACGGTACCATGAGCATGGCACTTCGTCAAGCCGACGAGGCTTTTTTGCGCTTCAGGTGCTTTTCTTTAAAAAAATGAAAAGATTGCGTTGGTTATTCCGCTAAATATCCAGTGAAAGACTCCAATTCCGGTAAACTGATCTACGATAATAATCCCCAGCAACACCAGCGGCCCAATACGCTCAAATCTTGCTTGAAATTCCAAGGTAGAGGGAGGCAAAAAACCAAAAAGTACTTTTGATCCATCCAAAGGCGGAATGGGAATAAGGTTAAAGAGCATGAGAATAATATTAATTTGTAACAAGGCGGCTAAGAAAATCACCAGGTAGTTGCTTGGCCCTAAAAACGCTACAAATTTCAAGAAAATACCAAAAACTATGATCTGGATAAGGTTTGACAAAGGACCGGCTAAGGCCACCCAAACCGTACCCAAACGCGGATTTTTAAGGTTTATTGGGTTAAATGGGGTTGGCTTCCCCCATCCAAATCCCGCAATAAGGAGGAGCAGGATGCCCATGGGGTCAATATGCGCCAATGGGTTGAAGGTCAGGCGTCCCATAGCCTTTGGGGTTGGATCGCCCTGCATCGTGGCTGATAACGCGTGCGCAAACTCATGCAAAGCAATTGGCACGATTATTGCCCCTAGGTAGATGAGGAATATGGCTGGATCGGTGAAAAGGAGGTCGAGAATCATAGGAAGGACTTGACCAGACTAGGGTCGACTGCTAGTCTATGGTGCGTTACTACTTGTTGGAAATAAGGAAAGGCCAGTATGGCACGGACATGTACAATCTGCGGTCGAGGAGCTATGAATGCAGTCAGCCGCAGCCACTCAAATATCGCTACGAAGCGCAAGCAGCATGTGAATTTGCAGACCTTGCTGGTTGATGGCAAGCGCGTAAAGGCTTGCACTTCTTGCATCCGAACCCACAACCAGAAGCAGAAAGCGTAAGTGGAAAGACCGGTACTAGGCAAGACATGTCGCCGGTTTTTGCATTGTACTAAAACTTCGCCCAATAGAAAAGCGCACTCTTGCTCATTAGGGCACAAGAGCTGCGTTCTTTAGGCTAGGCTGCCTCGGCCCATTCCTGGGCATGTACTTCGATCTGGTCGCGTAATTCCTCGTAGGTCAGCGCTTGCTGTTCACCCTCGGGGAAACGAATCACATAACGATCCTGATTGCCACCGTCTTCGTCCTCGATGAGCGCTCCCTGCTCTGTGGCAAATTGGGTGACAGTTTGTACGTCAATATTGCCTGGCTCAATCACCACGCACTGTTGGGCTCCCTCATCAATGAAATTTGCTTCGGCCGCTTCAGCGCTCATCGCACTGTCGCTTTCGTTTTCCATAAATTCTGGGGAGAATCCTTCGCTTTCGCGCATGTGTTTTTCTATTTAGCCAGTAAGACTGTTCGATTCTAGAGAATCCCCTAAAAGCTGTCAACATGTGAAACCTGCCCATGTCTCGTAATGAAACCTAGGCAGGTGGGATATTGATTGTGTTTGTCTCACTGCTGCGGCACATCGCTACCTCGTTCAGCAGCTTCCTGCACTGATTGAAGTCGCCCATGCCAGGTAGCAGCCATGATGGTCTCCGAAGCAAGCGTGAGCGATAGCACGGTGCCATCAGCGGTCACCAAGAGGCAGTTACCGGCATCCTTGAGCTCTACATGATCAAAAGGACCAGTCCCGTGCAGCAGATGCGCACGTACCACCCCTTCGTGAAGTCCAATCTGCACCTCGCGAATCTCAGGAACTCCCTGTGCAGTACCGTTGCAATGAGCGTCTGACATGACTCCCTCCTGTGTAAGCACGTCTATGTACAGTATAGCAAAGAAAAGAGCCCCGCTGCATGTAGCAAACGGGGCTCGGGTTCATCTCGTGTCCGCTAGGCTCTTAGGCCTGCGGGGTGGTGTCGGTGGACTTCGGCGGAATCACCAGGGTCTCATTCCCCCGATGAAAGAAGCTGAAGCCCTTCCAGCTAGTAATGGTGATGTAGTCACCATTCACTTCGAGGGGCTGTCCAGATCGCGTGATCCGGAACTGACCCTCGCCCAGAGCCTCGATCTTGACCAGGTCAAGATCTGCCTCGGTCTCGGCCGGAACCTGAGCAGCCTCGGTCGGAGCAGCTTCGTCCGTCGGCGCAGGAGCGCTTTCGGTCGAAGTAGCAGCCGGAGTCGAGTCAGCGGTAGCAGTGGTGGCGGGGGTGGGGTCAGCGGCGGGTACGAAAGGCATGTTCAGCTCGACTGCATCGCCTCCAGGAGTGAAGGTGAAGTCGTCGAGCCCGAACTGACCCGTCAGGCCGGTGAGCTGGTTCGCGCACTTGATCCGGATGTAGAACTTGCGCTCCTCACCCGAAGTGTTGCGCGCCGTCACTTCGTAGCACGGCTCGTTGTGGAAGTTCTCCTTCCTCGTGGAACCGTTGCTGAAGTGGGACTCGACCGCCCCGTTACCGAGGCCACGGACAGCGCTGACGATGGTCCATTCCTCCGGATTCACCAGAGATTCCGGAGACGTGGGGTTGAGACGACTGAAGGCCAGGATCTGCTCCCGAACCTCTGTCGCCGCGTCCTCGACATTCTCGAGCGGGCTTTGCCGCATCGGGTTTGCGTTGGACGGTTGAAGCAAGCGCCTCCGTTGCCGGGTTCCGAGAGTAGTCGCACCGACCAGAGCTCCAGCAGCCAGTAGACCGCCGAGGAAGCCTGGGAATCCGCGACCAGGGTTGGTCGATTCCGGAGCAGACTCGATTGCAGACGTGGCCGTCGGCACGTTGTTGCGAGACTTGTACCACGCTTTGAACTGCTCCGCCCGCCAGACAGGCACACGGTAGGTGGTCTCGCCCGGAATCATCCGGGTGAAGTCCTTCCCAGTCATTCCATGCTGCTTGTTGTAGGCGACGATGTCCGCCCACATAGCCACGGCCTCGGCAGACGAGTCTGCGTGAGACGAAGACCAGATACCGTTGATGTCGGAATCCTGGGTAGTGACGATGAGATCGCCACTCGCGTCCTCGGCAGTGTGCCAAGGGGTTGCCAGGAGGCTCCTCGGAATCATCGGTTGCGACGTGGCTTGCGCCATAGCCGCGGAGAGAAGCAACATGACCAAGCTGGTCATGATCAACGTGAACCAGAAACCCTTGCTTTGCATTTCTTCCCCCAAACGTTTGGTCTAGACCTACTTCCGTCGAAGCAAGCCGGAGTAACATACACGAGATGAATTCTCAATGTGCGCCCCTCCGCACTGACCTCGATTTTGTCCGAGGCCAATACGGAGGGGGTTCATACGCTTGACAAATTTCGCTATTTTTAGCGTAGAACTGAGTATTATACTACTAATTATATAATTTGTCAAGTATATCCATTCGCTTTACTCAGTTTTTCAGGCTACTATGGAGAACATGATCCCCTACCTCCATAAACGACAAGCAATGGCTGTAGCGCGTGAATACGGCTTTAGCAAAGAAACTGCTGGCATCCTAGGCCAAAGTGCCCAGTGGACTGATTGGCACCGCTGGAATAAATGCATCCCAAATGCAGCAACTCCGAGTACTACTGAGTACGGCGAACCTACCGACCCGAAGCTCGCCTCTCAAGCAACCAGTGCGCAGCTAAAAGAATACATAGCGCAAATACAACACAGCCCTAGCTCTGAGCGATTAGTCTGGCTGGGTTTTGCTATCCACCTTATTCAAGACCTGGCAGTACATCAGGGTATGACAAATGAGGAGCATGCCGTGCGCACCCTCTCGCTCTTTTTTAACCCTGATTGGAATCTGCGTGATTATGCGCGGGCAAGAAAATTGCTCCGCCGCTTTATGGATGCCTTACACCAAAAAATTGGCGATGAGGCCTTTGATGAGCTGAGACAAAGTGCTGGCGCCCGACCACTGAATAACAGCGAGCGTGAAAAACTCCTTGGCCCAACTGACTTTTCATTGAGATCTGCAGTGTTTGGATTTATGCAAAAAGTTTTTGAATATATTTTTGCCAAGCCAGAGCGTCGCCGAGTGCGTTGGGATTTAGACGCGGTGCTTAGTGAAGGGTTGAGATAAGCACTAGGAAAAATTATTTGCCCAGCGCCGGCTGAGTGTTTTTTGCAAACCAACGCGAACGTAAATGTTGTTCCGCAAACGCGTACACGGCATACGCAATAACCACTGCTCCAAGTATATCCACAGTGTAATGTGCCCGCGTGACGATCATGCCTACACCAAAGAAAAGTACGAGCAACCAAAACCAACGGTGAAAACGAATCGGCCCTAAGCCAAGCGTGATGATGGTGAGGAAGCCAAGGTGACCGCTGGGAAAATAAGCAAATTGCGGATAGGCACTCCAGCGTTCTCCATACTCTGGCGCACTAAACGGATGACCAATGGGTAAAAGAATAAGGAAGAGAGAACGCAAGAGATAATAGATGCCGACCAAGCAAAGAATGTAAGGAATCTGTGCGCGTTGATAACGAATATACAAAAGCAAATATGTAGCCAGCACTAGCCAGTACAACATCTCGCCTATAAAAAATAAATTCACATAAGGAATATGCTCAAGCACAATGTCATGCACGCTGGGATGAGTAGCCCAATGATTCGACACAAAGTTACCAGCTTGAATAGACACTGTCAGTCCAGTGGCGAGCACGAGAATGCCAATTATCCATTGACGAATGCGCATATACCCATACCCTATTACAAGCTCAGTATAGCGCTTTACGAGACATTCCCCTAGGTGCTAAGGTTATGCCGCCGTCGGGGTGTGGCGCAGTTGGCTAGCGCGCATGCATGGGGTGCATGAGGTCGTGGGTTCAAGTCCCGCCACCCCGACCATACAAATAACTAATACTCTATATGAATCATATTATTTCTTACTTATTTATCGATCACGTTGAAGCGTTCTCTACATTTCTAGTCGGCCTACTTGGACTATCTACGTTAATATTATATCGACGTCAGAGAAAAGATAAAAAAACTGATGTAGCGCGAATATTATTAACCGAAATTCGTAACGCTGAACAAAGGATCGAAGAAATACGAGGCTTAGTGGAGAGAGGTGCAAAAGATTTTCCTCATATTTTACCTAATAATAGCTGGAGAGACTTCTCGTATCTTTTTGCTGCGGACTTTGATCAAGATGAACTACAAGAAATAAGTGTTTTTTATAGCCAATGTGAAGCAATGCAAGAATCCTCAAAAAAAGATAATGATTTCTTTTGGGTAACAACAGAACATAGAGCTGAAGTATATCAAGACAAACTAGCGACAATTTATGAACTCAGCTACGATCGTAACTCTAACAAATTTGATGAGCAAAAATTTAAAACACTAAAAGAAAACTTTTTAGATAAGTTTGCAGACTCACCGCATTCATATGCCCCTGAAAAAACAGTGAGCCAATTAAAGCACGGACTCGCCATTACAAATAAAATTACAACAACCTCTGCGGGCCAAAAACTTAAACGGCTAGCGAAAGAACACATTTAAAAAACCGGGCACGTGGCCCGGTCTTTTTTTTGCTTCAGAGAATAAACTACTCGTACATCACCGCTTCGTCGCTGCGCTTGTAGGTATAGAGCTCGTTCTCACGGAACCATAGCTCAACTTCATACTTTGCTTCTTCAGCGTTACCTGAAGCGTGAATCAGGTTACGGACCGTTCGCTTCTGTTGATTGGCCATAGCCGGAGAATCCAGTGAGTAATCACCACGAATGGTACCTGGATCAGCAAAGACCGGTAAAGTATTACCAACTATTTGTCGTACGTTAGAAATGGCGTGCAGACCTTCGAGCACCATAGCCATAACTGGACCTGAGGTGAGGAAATCAATATTCCAGTTATTCACCATCTTACCAATTTCCAGCGGATCCATAGTTCCCAATTGCTCGTTTGGATCCATGCCGTACTCTTGATAGGTCTTCAAAGTTTTTTCACCGATACCTCGCAGCAATTCGGTGCGTGATTCTGGGTAGTGCTTAGCCACCAGCTCTTTATCAACCCAGATCATTTTCATTCCGACTATTTTTAAGCCGGTCTTTTCAAATCGGCCAATTATTTCCCCGACTAATCCCCGCTTCACACCATCTGGTTTCACCAAGACAACGGTGCGTTCGATAAAATTCGGCTGTGTCTCTGACATGCGCGTTTGATAAATTAAAATATCTTACTGAATAACTTGTTTTACTTTTTCGACGATCTCGGAAGGACTGTGATTTGATTTCACATAATAATCATTTGCTCCGAGCTCTTTCCCTTTTTTTACATCATCGTCCTGACCTAGATTGGTCAACAAGATGACTGGGGTATCTTTTAACCTTGACTCTTCTTTCAGCGCCTTAAGCACGGTAAAACCGTCCATCTTTGGCATAATAACATCCAAGAGAATGATATCCGGCTGCATGGTTTTTGCTTTTTCTAAACCAGCCGCACCATCATTCGCCTTTTCTACTTCATACCCCTCCATACTGAATTTCGTCCCATACATATCGGCGAGCATTTTCTCGTCTTCTACAATAAGGACCTTGGTCTTTTTTTCCGCCATAGTTACTGCGATTTCAGATTAGGAACGCGATAAGTCTACAATAAAAAGTGACTTTTGACAAGTGCTAAAGTTTGGGAAATTGCTTTACCCATTCACTTGAATTCTCATATTGCTGAGCCAGGGCAAATATTTCTGCTTCGGCTAATGACTTGCCAATAATCTGCATACCAACGGGTAATCCGTCGACAAAGCCAGCAGGAACGGAAATGGCTGGCAGTCCGGCTAAGCTGGTCGCCGTCATGAAAATATCAGCCAGATAGAGCTTCAAAGGATCTTGCACTTCGCCGATTTTCCAGGCTGGCTCTGGTACAGTCGGGGTAACAATCAGGTCAACCGATTGAAAGGCATTTGTGAAGTCCTCTTTTACTAAAGTGCGAACTTGCTGCGCCTTCACATAATATTTCGCTGCATAGCCGCTGGATAAGGCAAAGGTGCCGAGTAAAATGCGTCGCTTTGCTTCTGGACCAAAACCCTCATCACGACTTTTCGCAAACACTTCACCTAGCGGCGCTTTCTCATTTTTCTCCAGCGCTGAGTGTCCGTAACGAATGCCATCAAAGCGTGCGAGGTTGGAAGATGATTCAGAAGGGTTGAGAATGTAATAGACTGCCAGCGACTCCTCGGTGTGCGGCAAAGAAATCTCCACTGGCTCGTGACCAAGCTGCCGCAAAGTCATAATCGCCTGCTCTACCACTGCACGCACATCATCTCGTAAGGCGTCGCTAAAATATTCCTTTGGTATACCAATACGCAGTTTACGATTTTTTTCCTGCATAAGCGCTAAATAGTCCGGCACTGCATCAGGCAACGAAGTTGCGTCCTTAGTATCATGTCCGGCTATTGCCTGGAAGATGCGCACGGCATCCTCAACGTTACGACCAAAGACGCCAATCGTATCAAGCGAGGAAGCGGTGCCGATTAAACCATATCGACTTACTCGTCCATAACTCGGGCGGATACCGACAAGATTAGTCATGCTCGCCGGCTGACGAACTGATCCGCCGGTATCACTACCAAGTGACCCAAGCGCTAAGCCTGCGGCAACCGCAACAGCTGAGCCGGATGATGAACCACCTGGCACTCGCTCAGTGTCCCATGGGTTACGACTTGGCCCAAAAGCTGAGTACTCACCTGATACGCCAAAAGCAAATTCATCGCAGTTTGTCTTGCCTAAGATAATAGCGCCGGCCTGCTGTAATCGCTCCACCACACTGGCATTATACGTAGCGCTAAAATGCTCAAGCATGTGAGAGCCGGCCGTTGATGGGCCCTTCGTCACAATTCCATCCTTCACTGCTATTGGGATGCCAGTTAAGGGTCCAATGTCCTCACCCCGAGAAAGTTTGGCATCAGCCTCTTGGGCTGCGGCCATAGCCTGCTCAGCATGAATGGAAATGTAGGCGTTGAGTTTGGGGTTAAGTTGAGCACTGCGTTCTAGCAAACTTTGCGTCAACTCAATCGCGCTATATTCTCCCGAGCGTAATCCCTCCAGAGCTCGGCTAAGGGTTATTTCTTTGAAGTCCATAAGCTACGTACCGAAGGAATCTCAAATCCTGAACGTCGTGGGGATTGACGAGTAATCTCACTCGCATGATCAGAAGGGACAATCTTATCCTCTCTTGTCTGATTGATGAGACCGCTGACATGACGCGTAGGCGGTGTACTCGAAGTATCAACCTTATCAAGGACCTGCACATAGGCTAAGATGCTTTGCAGTTCTTTTTCTAGTTTTTTCTGCTCCTCATCAGTCAGGGCAATCTTTGCCATATCAGCTAAGAGGTCGATTTTTGCATATTTCGATGACATATAGGCTAGTCTAGCAAAGTTCGTCCCAGCTGTCGCTATGCTCAGGAATCCAGCATCTGCAAGAGCTCTTTTTCATTAATAATTGCGACGTTCAACTCTTTTGCCTTGTCGTACTTTGACCCTGGATCCTCGCCCGCCACCACATAGTCAGTCTTTTGAGATACAGAGCTGCTAATACTCCCACCAGCTCGGCGGATACGATCTTTTGCCTCATCACGGGTTAAGGAGGACAGTCCACCAGTCAGGACAAAGGTTTTTCCTTCCAATGTCCGACGCTTTGGAGCTTGATAAATAATTTCTACCCCATTCTGTGCTAGCTTTTTCAATAACTTCTGATGAGCAGGCTCGGCAAAGTAAGCGTAAATACTTTTCGCGACAATACCACCAATGTCATGAATAGCCTCCAACTCCTCTAGACTCGCCGCAGTGATAGCATCGAGGGCATGGAAGTGCTGAGCCAATGCTATAGCTGTTTCTTCACCCACGTGTCGGATACCAAGGGCATAAAGGAAACGTGCCAGGCTAATCCGCTTCTTCGCAGTAATCGCCTGTATAAGATTACGGGCGGAAACTTCTGCAAATCCGTCTAAGGGCAAAAGGTCAGCTTCACGCAAAGCAAAAATGTCAGCCGGGTCTCGGATCAATTCATGCTCGAGCAGTTGATCGATAATCTTCGGACCCAGACCATCAATATCAAAAGCTGACTTACTGACGAAGTGGTATAAACCCTCTCGGGCCTGCGCAAAACAAAATGTGTTGCTGCAATAATAGGCAGCTTGATCAGCTTGGCGCTCAACTGCAGATCCGCAGATAGGACACTTCTTTGGGAAGTGAAACCGACGTTCTTTACCAGTACGCAATTTTGGTAAGCCCTGCACGATGTCTGGAATAATATCTCCGGCCTTTTGTACGATAACGGTGTCACCTATGCGAACATCCAAGCGGGCAATTTCATCTTCGTTATGCAGAGTTGCTCGCGACACAGTCGTGCCCGCAACCTGCACAGGACGGAGATGTGCCACCGGAGTGAGAGCGCCTGTCCGACCGATTTGCACCTGGATATCTTCCACTACTGTAGTTGCCTGCTCAGCTGGATACTTGTATGCAACTGCCCCTCGCGGCGCCTTACCTACGACACCTAGCTTTTGAAAAAGCGACAAGTGATTTACGTTCACCACGATGCCATCAGTCCAGTATGGCAAGCTCTCGCGCAGCTTGCCAATTTGCGTATGCACTTTTTCTACCTCTTGGATATTTGCGCTCGTGTAATTATGATCCCCGGCCTTGAAACCAAGTTGTCGCAACAAACTATGCACCTCGCTATGCGTCTCTTGTCCCAGGTCACTCACGAGATCATAGGCAACGAAATCAAGCTTACGGCTGGCTGTGACCTTAGGATTCAATTGACGGACTGAGCCGGCAGCCACATTTCTCGGATTCGCGTAGAGAGGCTCTTTCTTCTTTTTCTGCGCCGCGTTTAAATTCGCAAAAGCTTTTTTAGACATGACGACCTCGCCACGGATTTCTACCTCACCGCGGATAACTCGATTCTGCTGCGTAATATTTTTTAGTACACGTAAACGAAGCGGGATTGCTTCGATGGTTTTCATATTCTCGGTGACGTCCTCTCCGATATATCCATCACCCCGGGTAGAGGCGCGAGCCAATACTCCATCACGATAAAGTAATGAAATAGCTAAACCATCCATTTTTAATTCAACAAAATATCCGAGCTGCTTTTGTTCGCCAGCACTTAACAATTTTTTTACGCGATCTTCCCAGGCCTGCAATTCCTCAAAACTAAAAATATCATTTAGGGACAACATGCGCTGGGTGTGCTGCACTTTTTGAAACTCAGGCAAAGGCTCCCCACCCACACGTTGGGTCGGCGAATCAGCAGTGATCAAATCTGGAAATTGCTGCTCCAGACGCTCAAGCTCGTGCTTCAAAGAATCAAGCGCAGCATCTGAAATCTCTTGTCGATCTTCTACATGATAAAGGTAGCGATGGTGATCGATTTCCTTTTTTAGCTTGTCTATACGTTGTTGCGCTTCTGCTTTTGTCATATTTCCTGCTATGCTATTGGTGCTATGGGGTCTTTTCTCAAACGTTTCTTTCTCATAACCATCAGTGTCAGCCTCCTTATTTTGGCATATATTGCCTGGTCAGGCTATCAATTCTTCCAGGCTGATAACACTCCAATCACTCAGGAATCCCTAGAGGAAACGCAGGGTTTCCAGTTTGTGGTGCTGAGTGATAATGAAGGGGCCACCCCAATTTTTGATAGACTTTTGCAAGAGATTTCAGGAGAATCAGCCCAATTTCTCATGCACTTGGGTGATTTAAGTCCTCGTGGCGCTGAGTCAGATTTGCAAGAGGTTCGGGCAAGGCTCGACCAGTTACCTTTCCCCTATTATACCGCAATTGGCAATAATGATCTTGGCCGTGATCGATCTCGTGAGCTCTATATCAAATACTTTGCTAATGCGCGGCCAGAAAACGCCAAAGGTGGGGCGACCTACTATAGCTTTGACTATCAGGATGCCCATTTTGTCGTGCTTGATAATTCTGACCGTCGCGTAGGCTTTGAAGACGCTCAGCTCGCCTGGCTAGAAAAAGATTTAGCAGAGCATGAAGCAAATGCTATCTTTCTTTTTATGCACCGGCCGGTTGATCTGCCTTTCACCGCTTTTACCGGTGATGATGAAACTCCTGCCTCACGTATAGCAAATGCGAAATTTATTGACATCATCGAGCAACATCCTATCACTCGCATATTTGCCGGCCACATCCACACCCTCTTCACCTATACTCTGGGCACTACTCCTGTCAGCGTTTCCGGCGGAGGAGGGGCGGCGCCTCAGGACCTGATTAAAGACTTTGTCGGTCCAGTCTATCACTACTTACTCGTAACAGTGACAGACGAAAAAATAAGCATTGAAGTAAAGAGACTGCAGGAATAAACGTATTCCGAAAATCGAAGTAATAGCCAATTTCAAAATTGTCTAGTGTTTCGATATTCTTATTTCAGATTTCCTTAACCTAGGTCCTCTTATCAATCGTCTGCTCACTGAAGAGCACGAAGTCAAAGATACCAGAGGCTGGCGCTTGATATGGCACTGAGGCTGATAAGGCACTCTGGTTACCGCCCGAGGCACCAAGCGAGCGAATCAACACTCGATTTGGAATCGACTTTATGCAGCTATAGGCCGGATTACATACATCAGTATCTGTCGGGTCATCTTCGGTGAAAGCAGTAATGCGCACATTACGCAGATCATCATAGAGCGCCCGCACGCGGATGCGATAATTTTGATTTGGTAAGAGGTCAAAGATGGCCGGCACATTTGGCTGGGTTTCATATACTGAGCGGAGACGCTTCTCCACATTATCATCGTCCCAATCAAGTAAGCCGCCGTTTATAGTCCAAGGGAAATAACTGATTTCCAACCAAGCTGGATTTTGGAGCGGCTTTGCATCAAGCGCCTCAACACCAAAGCTCTCATAACCACCTTCAGTTGGATCGAGAGGATCGTAGAGATCAAGCACGGTTGATTGATTTTCCTTTAGCGAGCTGAGGGAATATTCCTCGCTGGTGGTACTCTCATCCGTTGACCAGCTTGCTCCATTGCTCATGGCGCCGCCGTCATTCAGATCATTGAGAATATCAGCAAGCTCTTGATTCGTCTGTCGACCAATCTTAACGGTGTAGAGTCCTTTTTCAATTCCCGTTTCTGCTGCGTAGTAGGCCATCAGAGAACGATCAATGTTTGAAGACTGTTGGACTTCTTTAATAATCAGCACCGAGGTGCCAATCGCTACCGCAGTTAAGGCGCTTAATACGAGTAAAGACAAAAGCATCACGATACCGCGTTCATCTTTTTGCGAATGTGAAAATTGCTTAACGTCCATACACACGCGTACTTACGGTTGTTTGTAATTTCACTTCTTTCAGCTCATCTTGGTCATTGCCATTGCCCTTGGTTATCATGAGTATGGAAACCCGGGGCTGCTCATCAGCTTTATATTCGCCAGTTTCATTATTCTGAATTAAGAAAGGACTATACGGGGGGGTCAAGGTTACCTTAAAGCCATAGGGCTCGGTGGGATGTTGTGATCCACCGGTTAAACGGACGCCCTCTGGAGTAATGTCGCTCCAAGCACCTTGGTAATTACAGGAAAGCAAACAAGATTCACCAGTCTCTCCGCACTCACTGTCAGAGTTGCAAAGCGTTTTTGAGGAACCCTCATAATCTGTTGGATCTATACAAAGGTTGCTCTCTAAACATACTTCTAGCTTGTCTCCAACTTTTTCAAATCCGCCACTCTTATCATTCCCCCAGGGGTCATTTACCGGATCCAGACTCTGACGGCGAAAAATCGTACGGTTTCCATCCGGATCAATAACTGACAACACATGCAGAGGATAGCTAGGGTCGGTAATCTTCATCTCGTACTCTGTTGAAACGTATGGCGTTCGTGCGTGATAAAAATCATAGTCAACCGTACCACTTCGAATTGCCCGGGCCATGGTCTCTAAAGTAAATCGCGCATCAGCACTCAGGCGCTGGGCAGTCAGTGTGCGCTGCTGCAAACGAGTCGAGGTAACAAAAATATTCACCACCATAAGTAGTGCGGTTGAGAAAATGCCGAGCACCATGAGAATTTCCACCAAGGTGAATCCTTTTTCTTCTCGGGCAAATATTTTCTTATACAATAAGCGTCGCAACCTCATCATGTCCTCCAATCAAAGAGTCGCTCTTCTACTATTGAGGAATGGGTTGTTCCACCCTCATCCCACTGCACTTCTGACTTCACTGTATACGAGACATCAGCATCGACACAGCTACCGTCATCAGAACTAATCGTTAATAAACGACGGAAGCGACTCGGCGTTGATCCGTCCGGTCGAGGTCCAGCTGTTTGCATGTAGTAATCAAGCGGGCGAAGTGAATTTTCTCGATCTTCTCTATATAAGACCTGTGCATTGGCGTCCGCAAAATCATCTACGCTGAAATCAAGACTCCACGCATTTACATCCGGTAAAAAATCTGGAATAGCAGTAGTGTCATCAGAGGCACATAAGCCCTGGTCCCATACATTATCCTGCAGCCAATTGGTATCGCGCATAGTACGCACCAACTCTAAACCCTCCCGAGCTAGATTATCTGCAATCGTACGGTTTTGGGACACTTGACCAGCCCGCACCGTCACAATGCCAAGGGTTAAGGAGGTAACAATACCAGCCAAGAGAATCGAAACCGCGATAATCACCTCGACCAGGGTTTGACCTTCTTGATTGTGTGAAAATCGATGCATAGATAATTATGGTGTGCTGACACTTATTTGACCTGATGCTCCTACTACAGTAACCCTTCGGAGCTGGTTTGTCACGGTATGACGGAGGTCAATCTCAATAGTTTTCCCAGCTACGGCGGCATTTGTCAGATCGCCGTAAGCTACATAAGGGAGTGGTTTAGGAGGCAAAAAGGCCACGTCGGTAATGCTTTGTGTTCCATCTACTCGCAAGGCTTCAATAATCACATCGCCGGGTAATTGTACCGGATTAGGCGCTGCATCTAAATCATCATTCACCCCATCAGTCATACACGTGCTCGGAGGGTCGGCTACTAATTGATCAAAGCGCTCGTTGCGTACAGGAACACAAGTTGTCCCACTGTAACTCTCTCGATCCGCAAACATCCAATATTCGTTGTTGCCTATGTTGAGATTAAAATGAATGCCATAGCCGCCAATTGGCACGGCTGGATCTCCTGGTCCTGGATCATCAATCACCTGACCGGTCATGGCAGTATTTTGCGCAGTACGAAGATCAGTCATCAGCTGTTCAGCGGCTAGACGTAAATCATCATTTTCTCGGAAGCGGCTAAAATTCCAACCAAGAATCCCGGCGAGTATGCCAAAAATTGCGATTGAGACAACTAGCTCAATCATTGTGAAACCGTGCTGCGATTTTTTAGGTGAGGTATGGAAGGACACGATCGCTCATTAAATAAAAAATGTATGCTGCTAAACTCAAAAAGGTGCCGAAGGGAATAGCGCTTTGCCAAGACTTCTTCTTACTCAAAACCAGACCAATGCCATATAACGATCCCAATATATAGGCGAGGCACAGTGCAAAGACAATTTCCGGCCAGGCTAAGAAGGCACCAAGCAGCAGCCCGAGACGCATATCACCTCCGCCAATCCAGCGACCACGGGAAATGACATACTGCAGGAAAAAGAATCCTCCACCAATCAGCGCGCCGAGCAGCACGTCCCAAAAAGGCACACCAAGTAACAAACTGCCGATGAAGGCCAATGCCGCGCCTGGCAAAGAAACTCGATCGAGAATTAAACTGTAGCGCGCATCATAGACGAAAATGACAATGAGGAAAGCGGAAATAACAGTGACGTAAAAAAACTCAGTTGATAAACCAAAACGAAACCAGTTCACGCAAAACACTGCCGCTGTTGCCAGCTCTATGCCGGGATACCACCAGGAAATTTTGCGGCGGCAGTGCCGACAGCGACCACGCTGCCAGAAAAAACTAAACACTGGGATGAGTTCAGCTGGACCAAGCACGTGCTTGCAATGTGGACATCGCGAACGATCGCTTACTAAAGAGCGCCGTACCCGCATCCGCCAGAGCGCTGCATTTAAAAAGCTGCCAATAATCAAACCAAAGACAGCTACCGCAATAGCGCCAATGAGTGCGATGCTTTGGTCCATATCCCCCATCTGAATCGTTATTGAATCCCCTGCTCAGTCAAGAAATGCGACCCCGGGGCTAGGGTGCCATATCCGCGCTCTAAGGTAAACTCAACCGCGTAGCCGTGCTCATCCGGCACTTTGGCAATGCGGTAAGAGAAAGACCCCGGATCTTGCAAAGTACCAATTCCGTTCAGGTAGCGATCTAATCCACACGCAGCCACCGCAGTCCCCACCTCATCACAGCCATCCGCTGCCTCGGCGTAGCTTGCCTGTGTGTAATAGAGCAGCTGAAAAGCTGCCTGCACCCGTGTCATATCAGCCAAACGCTGGCTATCCCGCGTCCGAGCCCGCTCGTTCCCTAACATTATCACGCCAAGCACGATCAATAAGCCAAAAAGGCCGATAATGATAATGAGCTCAATTAGTCCTAATCCTTTTTGCTTAGCGTTTTCCATATATGTATTTTACCACGTACAGCTAGTTCCTGCATTGCAATTATCTGCCGTATGGGTATTGGCATTTAACTCAACACCGTTTTTGCCGTTAGAATCAAGCCAATACCAGTCTGTATCAGCTCCCTCTAAATGAGTATACAGAAGATACGCACTCCCATCATCAGTCGCGTCATACCAATACTCATGATTGGTGTCGTCAGTTTTTGGTAATATCACAGACGCAAGATATTCGGGTACTATTGGATTATTGCCCTCATCCGCATCAAATACACCTACGCCGTCTAAGGAAGCGTCCGGTGCACCTACAGTCACGGTTGTTGGATAAAGAAAATCGTAATCATCATAATAAAGCAATAGTGCGGATCTAATATTCGCCAGGTCTGATTTACGTTGTGCATCACGTGCTTTTTCGCGCGACTTATTAAATTGTGTAATACCAATACCCGAAAGTATGCCGATAATTGCAATCACTACTAATAATTCGATTAGGGTAAATCCTTTTCTAGAATCGGATTTTTTCAAGTCCGGTAACATGGAGAATATCTGGGAGAAACCAGAGGATAAAAATGGTGACAGGGGCGACAAAGGGGGTGAGGACAAGTCGAGGTGGCTCAGCTGAACTACGCATTGCCATGAGCACCCGTACTATCTGAGCCAACACAGCAATGAGAAATATGCTTACAAAAGTAATAAGGACGCCTGGCCAAGAACTCAAGAGAGCTGACAAACTCAACCAGCGAATATCCTCAGCATCATACTGTCCGAGTCGGAAGTATTTTTTTGCAAAGTAAAGAACAGAAAAGGTAACTAGTGCGGTAATAACTGCTACAAGTATCGGCTGTCCTAATCTCAGAATATGCGAATAAACGACATTCGAATGAGGTGGTAGTAAATAGGCGGCAACCGGATCGTTAGAGTATTCATTCCAAAGTTGGACACTCTGAATACTCATTTGTATACACATCAGAACAATGATACCGCTGACTGACCAAATAAAAATCTTACGACTCATCGCTTTCCGCCATTGGACAGTCGCAATGTAGGGAGCAAGCAAGATCAGACTAAGCAAACCGTGATAAAGCGAATTCGACATGTAGTATTATTATACAAGAAATAGCGAAAATCACCAAGGCAACCACCTTGCATTACATAACTTAAACTCCCGGAACTACCTGCTACACCAAATTCAAAAAAGAGCATTTCTGCTCTTTTTTGATTCTTACACATAGTGTTTGACTAACTAGCTTCCATCGCAAGAAGCATCTGTCGGCAACGGGTCAGGGTCATTATAGTGGCAAAGCGCATCATTCTGACAACAAGGTAAGTTAGTGTCCCCGTCATCGTAGTCTCGAACAGTACCATCAGCTAAAAGTGAGTAGATATGATCACCTGCGCCTGACTCTAACTGATAATACAAAACGAAATCCGTTCCTGTAGTGTCAGGTGCAGCTCCGCTGTTTGAGAGATAACTATAGCTAGTGCTCGAAGGTGACTCTAGTTCAGAACTAAGATACGGGCCTATTATTGCCCCACTGGCAGCCCATACACCAAGCCCTCCGCCAGATCCCGTGCCGCTAGCATCTGGCTGTCCGTTTGTACCTTCTCCCGGATACTCTCCACCATTATCATCAGCAAACAAGGTCAAAGCAGTTCGCATCTGACCAAGGTCAGACTTGGCTTGGGCGTCACGGGCCTTTTCACGTGCACCGTTTAGTGAGACGAGCCCAATTGCAGACAAAATACCGATGATCGCGATCACGACCAAGAGCTCAATAAGTGTGAATCCTTTTTTCATTCTTTCTGTCTCACCCCCTTTCATTTCCATTTTGTAATTAGCTTACTTCACAAGGCAGACTTTCATCGATACAAAGCGGTGGCGCTCCAATATTAGCATCATAATCATACACTGTTCCATTGGCAGTAAGCACGTAGTAGCGCGCTCCATCGCCAGATTCTAACAAGTAATAGAGCCCATAATCGCTAGATACATTTGGAGTAGCATCTAGTCCATTCGATACATAACCGTAAGGAGTACTTGAGCCGGATTCAAGTTCTGCTGATAGATAACTTGGAATTATTGACCCACCGGTGCCATCCCAAATACCGCCCTCAGTTAAATTGGGAGCGCTCTCATCTGGCACACCAGGACTATCACTTTGTACATCTGGATAATATCCACCGCTATCGTCAGCAAATAAAGTTAATGCTGTACGCATCTGACCAAGGTCAGACTTGGCTTGGGCGTCACGGGCCTTTTCACGTGCACCGTTTAGTGAGACGAGCCCAATAGCAGAAAGTACTCCAATAATCGCGATAACAACTAGGAGCTCAATAAGTGTGAATCCTTTTTTCATTAACTACCCCCTTTAACTTAAGCTTCAATGCGGTAAGTATAGCACAATAAACAAAAAAGGGGTCAACTAGCACCCCTTTTTTGTTTATCAACCTTACGGATTTAGCGTACAAGCCGCACCCGTGTTTGGACAGGTAGGAACACCTGTTTCATTATCTGAATAATCAACCGACTGCCCGTCAGCGCTAAGCTTGTAGTAGTTTTGTCCATCACCTGTTTCGGTCTATAGAACAACACATAATCATCAGCGTCGTTTACGGTAGCAGCTGAATTCATTTGCCACATAACCATAACGACCTTCGCACGCGTCCGCGCCAGTAACCAAGCTCGTGGTGAATTTAGATAGGTTGAGAGATAATCGGTAACCGTCGTTGCTATCCCACACTTAATCATTACCAGCTGCGGTCGATCCGGCGTCGTTTGTGTCACCAGAACAATCAGGCGTATTACTTGCGCCTGCTACCTGCACTCCAACAAAGCTTCCACCGTTATCATCAGCAAACAAGGTCAACGCAGTGCGCATCTGACCAAGGTCAGACTTGGCTTGGGCGTCACGGGCCTTTTCACGTGCACCGTTTAGTGAGACGAGCCCAATTGCAGACAAAATACCGATGATCGCGATCACGACCAAGAGCTCAATAAGTGTGAATCCTTTTTTCATTCTTTCTGTCTCACCCCCTTTCATTTTGCCGTTGTACATACTTCACGCGTGAAATATGCCGAGGCTTTTAGTGTACGCAATTTGTACAGTTGTAGTGTACCATTTTTGCAAATACCGAACAAGTGTTCTTACTTTTCCACATTCGACAACAAATCCCCTACTTTTTCGGCTAACTTTAGCTAAATGGCTGATGACAAATTATACATCGGCAAGAGAATAGCGATAACGAGGAAGGCAACTGCCACACCCATAACCACCAGAATCAAAGGTTCGATCAGGCTAACCAGGTTTGCTACGTTGTTTTCTAGCTCACGACTGTAGAAATTTGCCAGCTTTTCTAAAATGAAATCAAGCTTACCAGTTGATTCACCAATGCTCATCATCTGCGTCAACATAGGAGGGATATCTTTATTTTGCGCAAAGACATAGGAGATAGATTTACCTCCCTCAATTGCTTCAATAGTCTCTTTGGTTAACTTACGATAGAGACGGTTATCAATCACATCAGCCACAATCTCGAGTGAGCGAGTAATTGGCACGCCGCTGGAGATTAAGGTTGATAAGCTGCGCGCGAAACGGACAAGGTAAATACGCTGAAAAATTTGTCCAAAAATTGGGAAGTGCAGCTTCAAGCGATCAATCACGTCTTGACCTTGCTCAGACCGCTCCACAAAGCGATATGCCGCGTACAAAAGCGCAATCACAATAAGCAACACCCACCACTTTGTCTGCAAAAATGCCGAGGTAGCGATTAAAGCTCGCGTCATAATCGGCAGCTCTTGCCCACCAGCTGTCAGGATATCGGTCAGCTGTGGAATCACAAAAATCATCATAAGGATACCGACAGCCACCAAAGCACCCAGAATAAAGACCGGATAGGTCATCGAGCCTTTGATCTTAGAGATCAAATCGTAGTCTTTTTCCTGCTGATCAGCTAAATAGTTGAGCGTTTCATCCAACTTACCCGTGGTTTCACCAGATCGAATCATGTGCACAAAGAAATCATTGAACACATGAGGATACTTCCCTAAAGTGGCGGAAAGCTTTGATCCACCGTCAACCTCATCAGCAACCTCTGAGATAATAATCTTAAAAGCTACGTTTTCTGTCTGCTTCACGAGGATACGCAAAGCCTGCACAATCGGTACCGTGGCCGAAATCATCACTGCCAGCTGCCGTGAAAAAATAGTGACATCACGACGAGGCACGCGATTAAATATGTTCAGCGAGGTTTGAAAAAGCGCTTTGCGCTGACGCTCGCTAATACCGGTCACTATCAAACCGCGTTCACGCAAAACATCCTGCGCTATGCTCTCAGTTGGCGCTTCAACAATACCTGTACTGGTATTTCCCTGACTATCTCGTGCAGTATATTCAAAATTTGGCATAAGTAATTATCGTCCTCGTAGGGCGGCTGAGAGCTCGGCCCGATCATTTGCATTGGCTAATGCATCATCAACTAATATTTCACCATTACGTACTAAAGCGGCTAAATAACGATCAAAAGAAACTAATCCCTCCTCTTGGGAGCTTTGTAGCATAGTCTTGAGCTGACCAATCTGCCCATCGCGAATAAGGGCGCGCACCGGATCAGTGGGCAGCAGGATTTCTGCTACCACAATGCGCCCGCCGCCCACACGCGGTAAGAGACGCTGACACACGATACCACCCAGATGTTCGGCAAAAATACGTCGAGCCTGCTCCTGTTCCTCAGCCGGATATGCGTCAAGGATTTTTTCTACCGTTTGCGGCACCGAATCGGCTAATAACATACTCACGACTAAACGATCAGTCGAGGCAATTTGCAACACTGACTGCACCACATTTGGATCCTCCATCTCAGACACCATCACCACATCCACATCTTCTCGAGTTGCCGTTTCAATCGCCTTGGTAAACGATTGTGTGTCACGACCTACTTCACGCTGCTCTATCATACTCTTCTCGTTGACAAACAGATGCTCAATCGGCCACTCAATCGTAACCACATGAGCGGCGCGCTGCTGATTAATTGTTTGGAGTAAGGCGGACACCGTTGAAGACCGTCCTGATCCGTAGGGACCTGAAATAACCACGAGTCCAGATGACAAA
Organism: Candidatus Nomurabacteria bacterium; assembly: GCA_023898465.1. Classification (NCBI taxonomy): domain Bacteria; phylum Candidatus Nomuraibacteriota; species Candidatus Nomurabacteria bacterium. Next base: position 220,801 of record CP060223.1, on the reverse strand, counting down.
CGGGCGAGGTCCTCAATATTATCCGGTAAGCCTAAATCTCGGACAGACTTTGGTCGGCTGGCAATTAAACGGAGCGAACTGGCTGGTAAACCCTTTTGGTAAAAAAAGCTGGCTTTAAAACGTTGGCGATTCTCTAAGCTGGTTGCTGTGACAAGCTCCTTGTCAGCATGGAAACGCTCACGTTGCTCAGGGGTAAGTAAAAGTTCTTCTAAAGCGGTCATCAGGTCCGGCGTGACCACTACTTCATTCTCTAAAGGCACTAATTTACCGTCCACGCGCAGGGTCGGTGGATTACCTGGCACAATGTGAATATCAGAGGCTCCATAATCAGCCGCCGAGGCCAAAATTTTCTGAATAGCTATAGTGTCGGATGAGGGCATGCTAGCGAACAATACGCTTAATCTTTTCTACCACTTCTGATGGCAAGAAATGTGCTTTGATGAGATAATCGACAGCGCCAAGCTTCAAGCCTTTTTGTACGTCTTCTTTCTCTCCCAAATTGGTTAATAAGATAACCGGGATATCTTTTGTCTCTTTGGTCTTTTTTAACCAAGTCAAGACATCGAATCCCGACATCTTAGGCATCACCACATCGAGCAGGATGACATCTGGTCTCCTCTTCTGCACGACATTAATAGCCTGCTGACCATCACTGGCCAACTCTACATCAATCCCCTCTAGCTCAAGTTTGGTGACGTACATTCCAGACAGGAAGGTATCATCCTCCACAATAAGCACTTGGGGATTCTTCTTTTTTGACTGCTCTTTTGCACTACTTGTTGCCTTTGTCATAGGCGTAATAAAATTATTGGCAAAATTATTCTCGGGTAGCGTCCCACACCTCTTCAATGGTGGTTAAGCCGCGCAGAGCCTTCAGTAAGCCATCCTGCTTCATGGTTAATAGGCCCTGTCTATTAAATTCTTCGTGAATGTTCTCTAAAATTCTCGCCTGTTCACCAGTGATCACCTTCTTCAAATTTTCAGTCATATCTAGCACCTCAGCAATAGCAACACGGCCTTTATAGCCGGTATTTTCACAGCGTACACAACCTTTACCTCGATAAAACTTAGGCGAATTTAGACTAATACCTTTTGGTAACTGCTCAGGCTTTAATTCTTTTAAGCCCTCTTGTACCTCTTTTTGCAAGGCGGCCGGTATCTCCATCGTGGTCGTACAATGCTGACAAATACGACGGACCAGGCGTTGGGCAATGACAACATTGAGCGATGAAGCAAGTAAGAATGGTTCGATCTTCATGTCAATAAAACGCGGTATTGCTCCAAAAGCGTCGTTGGTGTGAAGCGTTGAGAGTACCACGTGACCAGTCAATGAGGCGTGCACACCCAAATCTGCAGTTTCAGTATCCCGAATTTCTCCAACCATGACGATGTCAGGGTCCTGACGTAAGATGGAGCGCAAACCTGCTGCAAAGGTAAGTCCAACGTCAGGATTAATTTGTGACTGGTTTACTCCTTTCATATAATATTCAACCGGATCTTCCAGCGTCACAATATTCACAGATTCCTCATTCAAGCGACTCATAATGGCATAGAGGGTGGTTGACTTACCAGAACCGGTCGGACCAGTGACTAAAATCATTCCGTGGGATTTATCAATGTTCTCCTGAATAATTTCGTAATTGCGCCCGTCGAAACCCAAATCCTGCAAATCAGTCATGGCGCCACTAGTGTCGAGAATACGCATCACGACTTTTTCTTGGTTGACGAGCGGCAGTGTAGAAACACGATAGTCAACATCTCTCCCGTCAATATTCATGCGGAAGCGACCATCTTGCGGCACACGCGTTTCATCAATCTTCAAATTAGACAGCACCTTAATGCGCGCAACGATTGAGGCATGGACATGCTTTGGCAACACAAGCGAGGTATGCAGCACACCATCAATACGATAGCGAATGCGAGATTCATTGCCGACTGGCTCGATGTGCACGTCAGAAGCTTTACCCTCTACTGCGTGTCGCATAATAACCGAAACCATCTTTGAAACCGGAGCTTGGCGGATTACCTCCTCCATGCCCGGCTCGGCAATGTTTAACTTTACCTCTGCGTCGCCTTCTGACTCTGTATCCTTGAGCGCTTCTTCAACTTCAGCGGAAAGACTCTCGTATTGCTGCAATATGTGCTTCACGCCTGTTTCCGAGGCAATGAAATACTTTAATTTGAGGCGATTTTTACGAGCAATGAATTCAATTGCTTCTAGCGCCTTAAAGTCAGATGGATTCACCATTGCCACAGATAGCTCATCAGCATCTCGGCTAAAGGCTACCATGCTGTAGTTTTGCGCTAACTCCTGTGGTATTAGATTCAGCACCTCAGCGCGTACTATTTTTCCAAATAGCTCAACATAGGGCACGTTAAAAAGCTTGCCCTTTGCTTTGGTGATATCCTCTTCCCTCACTGCTCGAGTATCTAAGAGAATCCGTTCGAGGGTAAACTTCTTTGCTTTAGCCTGCTCTACATATTGAGCTAGAGTTTCCTCGCTGATTAATCCCCGTTCTTCCAAGTCATTAATAATCGCCCTAGGCATGCCTAAGACGGAATCGTCCTGAACCGAGCTGCTACGTCGGGCAGCGCTCATGGGGATGGCTTCTCAAATGGGTTAGTCCTCCCCACGTCACCTAGATCAACCGGCAGATCACCATAGGGCACGAGGGCGCGGAAACGCGGATCATCAAACAAGTCTTCGCCAAAGGTAGTGTAGATTGGCAAATCTCTCTGCACAATATTATTGGAGGTATTCACATTTGGATCAACATCCGGTGGAGCGATAACCAGGAAATACACAAGTAAACCAATCACCGTGACACCGACCAGGACGCTGAGTAAAATAGTGACGCTCTTTTTATTGCTTTTCTGTACCAGTGCCATAGCTTAGGAAGCCTCCTCACCGTCAATATAATAAGTGCGCAAGTTGATTGAGTACGGAGTCGTAGCAGCTGAGGTCTCACTCGTACGGTCAGCTGACTGACGCGGCTCCGGCGTAAACTGCATAGATCGCACATCAAACAGGCGGTTGCTATTTTCGATATTCGTAATAAAGTCTTTGAAATCTTCGTATGAAGTACCATTAATAGCCGTCACTGAGATGTCAAAGGCTTTTAAGTTCTTTGATTTAGCCAACTGACTCAGCGATGTTGTACTTGCACCGGCTGCGCTTGATTCGGATTCTAAATTCGCCGGATTAATAGAAACAGAACTGAGTGATAAGCCACTCTGCTTGGCCAAGTCCTCTACAATAATGAAGAGGTCAGGGATATCTTCATAGGTCGGTAGCACCCCCTCTAACTCGCTTAAACTATTTTGATTCAGCGTACTATAGGCATCAAGCATGCCCTGTAAACGAGTCAAATAGGTTTTCCGATCTTCTAATTTCGATTTCTCATCTTTTAAGTCAGCTGTACCGAAACGACGGACTTCTTGCAATTCCGGTCCAATAAACACCAGATAGCCGACCAAAGCAAGTATAAGCGCAACCGCCACTAATACATAGCGGTATTGCTCAATTAAGAATTCAGTGAAGCTTTTGCCGAAGATTTTCATGGGTTCGAGATATTGCTATTAAGCGTCGTGCTGGTGTTGGTATTCGTACTTGAATTAGTATTTGTCGAGGTGTTCGTATTTGTAGCTCCTGAAGTATTGGTATTGGTGGATGTCCCTAAGTCCGGTACTCCGGTTGCACCAGGTAAGAGCGAAGTGTCACCGGGCAAAGGTGTTGTTACATTGCCGATTCGCTCTAAGGGGAAGGTAGAAGCATCATAATAGAAAAGGTCAGGCAGTAGGCTTAGTGTTACCGAAAAAGAAATCTGCTCAGTGCCGGTGCTGCCGACGGTGGTTCCAGTGGCTGAATCAGCCGAACGGGCTGAGGTAATTCGCACGCTGGAAACAAAGTCGCTGGCTTGTTGAAAAGCAATTAACTGGCGCGCCGGAGCACTAAAGGAAGTGCCAACTGCCGAAAGCGTAATTTGACCACCCAGACTTCCATTAAAGGCACCAATGTAATACACGTCATCAATGGTATATTCCTCAAGCTTTTCAAAAAACCTTGTCCAATACACGTGCTGGTCAAGTAAGGTCTTTACCAATTCAGTCCGCTCTTTTGTGGTAATCGCCTCACGCTGACTCGGGCGCAAATCGCTAATAGTACTTTCTACAACCGAGCGCTCCGTACGTAGACTCTGAATCTGCTCTAAAATAGAGGTGCGGTAGAGCGTCAACGCTCCATAGGCAGCTCCAATCACTAAGGCGGTGATTAAAACGGTAATTCCCAGGCTGATTAATTTCGAACGGGGGTCAATTGATCGCTGAAACTCAGTTGGCAGCAAGTTTACCAAAAAGGATTGGTCGCGCGATGAGGAAATTTTTGGCTGCTTTACCTTTTTCTTGGGTAACTCTGGCGGAGGCGTCATTTTAATTTCTTCCATCTTCTGAGTGAAGCGTGGGGGTTTCACCGCATTGGGCATTGCTTGCTTTTTCTTAGGCTCTGGCGGCGTAAAGGTTTGTAAAGACTCTTCATCTGACATGATTGGCTCTGGATTTGACTCAGGCTGAGAAGAGGGTGTGTCGAGGTCAGCAAAAATATCCTCGGTCTTGGGTCGAGCGCTCTCATCAAATGTTGGACTTTTTGGGGCTTTTATTGGTTCTTGAATAATTTCTTCCTCTTGCATTTCTTTAGGATTTTTTTTACCACGGAGGGATTGTAGCCAGGTGCTAAAGCGTGAAGGCAGCTTTGGCTCCGGTTTAGCGGGCGGGAGCTTGTCTGGATTTGTCATCTCCTGATTACCAGTTGAGTTCAACTGTTTTTTCTTCTGGTCCTCAGATCGCTGAGTATCTTTTAGGAGATTAATATCCATAGATTACACAATTTCACGCATGGCTAGACCATTTGCCACGGCAAAGCGTGGTCCAATCTCATCTAGCACTGGCTTTAATTCTACTGGGTAGACTACTCGAGCCCACGGATCTCCAATATAGCATTTGAGCTTAATCATCTGCTCGAGATAGCTAGGCAAATTGGGCAGGAAGGCTGATCCACCAGACAACACAATTTTTTCAATTGGCTTTTCGCCCTGATTTTGATACATCGATAAAATATAGCGAATCTCATTCACGATATTCTGCATGACAAATTCAATAACCCGAGGAATCTGACTCGTGCTCGGCCCACTCATAACGCCAAAGTCGCGCTTAATTTGCTCAGCGCGTTCTGCATCAATATTGAGACTATTGGCTATTGATTTCGTAATAGTTTCTCCCCCTACGTCGATACTTCGATTGAGAAAAGGTATACCATCGAGTATAACGCTTATTTCCGTGGCAATTGCCCCGATATCCACCACCATCACTGTGGAATTATCTCGTCCAAGAAGTGAACGAACAAGGGCAAATGACTCGGTTTCTAGGCTGACGATTTCGAGCTCAGCCAGTTTAAATATATCAATGTAACGTTTAACTAAGTTTTTTGGAGCTGCCGTAATGAGCACACGGGTATTTTTAGGACCTCCACTGCTTATTTGATCCTTTTTGCTCTTTTTACCTTTTTCATCAGTCGCCTCTTCTGGGTCATGGAGTAAGCGCCAGTCTAGCACCATTTCATCGAGGGACATTGGGACGATTTTTTTTGCCTCCCAGCGAATTGCCGAGTATAAATCCTTCTTCGGCATTACTGGCAAGCTCAAAATCGATGTGAAAACTGCGTAGCTAGGCAGAGCCGAAACCACTTTGCGGCTTTGCATATGGCCCTTTTTAAACACACCTAACAAGGTAGTCACCACTTGCTGGATTGCTTCGGGTGAATCGCTTTTTAAAACCTCGCTTGGTTGCTCGACAAAGCCATAACTTAACAAGCGCGGACGACCTTCTTCGTTTCTGAATTCAGACACTTTAATACTAGAAGTGCCGATATCAATCCCGAGATAGCTTTCTTTTTTGTTAAATAAACCCATCCCCCAGCGTCCTAATCATTTAGAAAAAACGTGTATGAACTCGATCAATTATAGCATTTTTCTTACTCTGTCGCAAGAAACCTTAAAAAGGTATGGTTTCTCGAATAACTGGTAAGACTTTCGCAAAATCACGGAATCCTGGCGGCGTATTTGCAATCACCCGTCCATCGTATACCACCTGCTCAGCTGGTTGTGGATCGATTAAGGTGCCACGATATGTGCGCTCGAATTTGAAGCCTCGGGCGATCATGAGACCTTGCGCACTAAAGGAGCGTTCGATTAAGGAGTTTTCAATCTTAATTCCACTAAATTTATTAGCTTCTGTCTCATCGGTTCCAAAGACGATATAGGAGCCGACGATTGAATCTACATCACCAGTCACTATCATATTTTTCTTCACCATCACACCCAGGGAGGCCAAATCTCTAATATTAGAGATTGAACTTTGTTCGTAGCTTATATTCATATCAATGGTGAGATTACCATCAACCACTATTGTCCCTGACCCACTGGCGAGTGAAGAATTCTTAATAATCAATTCAGTAACATCACCGCTACCAGGATTACAGACACCGATACTGAGATTTCCAACCACATGATATACCTTGCCATCAAGCGTTACTCCGTCAGCATCACACAAGCCAAGGTCAAGTAAATCAGCATCGCTGTTTACCGTAATGATTTCATCGCCATATTTATTTTTTCCAGCGCCCACATCCTGCACCAGAGCATCTGGATCCAATTTTCCTAGGACGTTCGTATAGTTATTTGCCTCGGTTGGATAATAAATTTCATCGTAGTTTTGCTGGATGAAGGGGCGAGTGGTGTAGTCCCCTGGCGGGGCGGTTGGATCGATTTCTTCGTAGCGCGAACAGAAGTTAGTGATGGTACCAGCTGCACTAATCACGTATGTCGCATTACATTTACCCTCTGGAGCAGCTGGCGTACCAACGCTACCGATATCAGCTTGAGCGTAGATATTCCCAAATTGGGTCTGTAACCAAGCCTGGCTATAATAGTTTGCTCGATTAAAATCAATCCAGCCAAGTTGACCATATGTAGTAGACGCGCCACTCCAAGCATAGCCGGTAATCTTACCAGTTGCGTCATCAATCGCTACACCATATTGGTCATAGGTCACACAAGAATCACAAAAAGTCTCATTCACACATGAGCCAAATCCTATACAATCTGCATCATCGGTACAGGTAATACTGTTGTTAAGCTCACAACGTCGCGTACATGAGGTGCCGCCGGTATTTGAGCACATGTTTGCAGAAACGATTGTTTCATCATTTAAAGCATTACAAATCTTACAAACACTCACATTACACGGGCCGTAGTTTTCATCTGTTCCATCACCGTCTGCGTCTACATTACAGTCAGCGTCAACTGTACACTTATACGTAGTGTCGAGACTGCAGAATTTGCCACAATTTTTACAGTCTCGGACTGGTAAGTCACCTACATTCGGAGTAACTGCATTCCCTCGCAAACGAATCCAGCCACCAGTGCTTGGATCTTCGTATAAGGAAAGTAAACGAGCCCAGCCAGTTACCTTACCCGTCTTTGCATCAAATCGAGCAATATAGTTTTGCGCACCATCATTGTACGGTGCAGCTGGAGGTGTGCCAGCCTCATCAGTCACACCATCCGAGCCTTTTTTGTTAAACGACATCCAACCAGTTGAAAAACAAGCTGCTGAATTAATAGCGCAACGACATTCAAAATCAGTAGTGCAGCTAATGCTCGAATTAGATTGACAAGCTTCGACGCCTGGATCGGTGTCACAGTCATTTGGAATATAAGCATCCGGATCAGCATTCCCTAGCCAAAAGTAACCAGACAAAGCACCTTGACTGGTGCCACTGCGGCGGATGTTTACGCCGTAAGTAAAGCCAGCACTTTCACAACTATCAAGATTAGCGCAGCTTCCGCTTCCCCATCCCAGCGCATCGCCACTTCCATTACTTGTGCTTGATCCTAGCCAAATCCAACCAAATATATTTCCCGGTGAGCTGGTTAAGAGTGTGGTGTTCGCACCAACGGCTCGTATCTCAATAAGGCTGGCAGCAGAAATGCCGCGTAATACTTCACCATTATTATTTGAATCCTGCCGTTCCCAAATTGTACCATTATATTGATAAACACCTCCGTTGCCTGTAGAGGAATCAATATCACCAACCGCAAAGGCATTATAAATAGATAAAGTAGGATTATAAAATGCACTCACATCATGAAGCGGAATATCAAGCACTGTAGTGAATTGGAGCGACCAGGTGGACCCGTCGTAAAAATAAATTTGACCTTTTGTGCCGTTAATTGCCGAAGCCCATACGTGGCTGGCATCTGCCGCTGACACTCCTGTAAAATCAATGCCTGGGAAAGAGGCTTGTTGCACCCACGAGTTTGTCAGATAATCGCTATTAAAATATATCTTGCCATCACTTGATACTGCCCAAGTATGTGCAGCGTCAAAAGAATCAATATCGCGGATGGTCCCGCTCGTAGCAAATGCTGCGGTGTAGGCGAATGCGCTTTGGTAATCATCAGCCACTGCATGATAAATGTGCCCGTTATCACCTACAAAAAAGGCAACTTTATCATCTCCGCTATACCAAGCACCTTCAACCGAATTTAAAGTCACAGCTCCAGCTGGACTATCAGGACATGGGATAGCTTCACTATTACACACAGTCTCGCTGTCAGTTAAATACCAGAGCGCTTGATTTTCCCCTACTGCCCAAACAAGATACTGATCAATATCTGAATTCCAAACAGCGGAAACATCAAAGAGGTCCGATGTCGACCCCGCACCCAAACCGTCGTCGGTAATTGATTTCCAAAAAGCGCCATTAAAGTAAAGGAGGCTTGATTGTTTACCGCTTAAGTCCTCACCTACCACCCAACCATAGTATTTATTATCGCTGGGGTTTTGTTGGAAATCAACTTTATAGAAGTCGATGCTACTGTTATTCTGATATACTTCTGGAGGTTTTTGCGGCTCCCACTCGAGCCCAGCAAAACTAACCTTTGCAATAAGAAGTCCAGCAGCCACTATAACAAGTGTTGCGAATATACTGATAAATAGTGCTCGTGAATGTCGTTGTACAAATGCCATATTAGAGACTACAACAATTATATTCGCTCACCACTCCTCCGCTAAATCGCATACCAGAGGCGACAGTCCCAGCCGGACATTCTTTTGCACTCACTGGTGTCCAGGTACAACTATTCACCGTATTATTATCTGCCTGTAGATCGCCACTCACCTTAGCTACGCCCACGAAATTGGCTGCAGTGCCACCGGCTAAATTTTCCGCCCGAAGCGTAGGTTGCGACGCGGAGTTATTCGTAACGAGAATACCATAGCCAGTTTCGGAGCTGTTATTGAAGTATCCTGCGTAGCAAGTTTTCCCTGCCCCGCAACTACTCACTCCTCCGTAAATTGCACCGCCACCGGAGGAAAAACTAGCCCCATCAAAAGTTGAGGCAATAGCAGAGCCTAGGTACGGTACTCCATTTTGTCCTAAACCAACTGCTTCCAAGCTTGGTTTCGCATTAATGCCGCCGCTTAAATAGAGGCTTTGCCGATCAAGTGCTGAAACACCTTGGAAGAATGAAGAACCGTTTGAAGTGTTTGGACGAACATAAATACTATCAGAGCCAATCCAGTCGATATTTGCATCTCCGCTGAGCGCACCCGCTTCCATAGTCTCACCATCAGTAAAGCGAGCGCTTCCTTCGTAAATAGAAAGCTTCTGAGATCCTTCACTTGGAGCAGATCCAACAGTCCAAATCTTTTGATTCGATGTACTCTCATTAATGCTATTCACGCACTTTGCCGTCAGGGTCCATTGCCCACTACCTACGAGCGTTCCCGGCGCATGTGTAGTATAGGTAGCACCGACGACTGTTTGTGCTTTTACTGAGGAGTATTGTGTACCGGCGGGCCCTGTTAAGGTGAACTGCACCTCTTTTACTCCTGCAGTACTCGTACAGGTTGTCCGAGCATGTGTCACAATCGCGCCATATTGTAAGTTCGCGCAATCAACGTAATTAGAACCATTATCAATGCTACATGTCGGCACACCAACTGTTGTTGTAGCGCTTGCGGGCAAAGTATTTGCGATTAAACGCACTTTACCTTGGTCTACTGAGCCGGCATTACCATTCACATACAATATTCCATTATATACTGCAGCGGCATTGCAGAAGGTGGGCGCAACTCCCGTGAACGTAACAAAACCAGTCACAGTGGAAATGCCTCGCAAGGTACTATTTGCGCAGTGATATAGGAAGTTGTTATTTACTACGACAAGGGGACCATCACCAATAGAGCCGTTATAATTTCCAGCTGTCCATGACAAACCGCCGTTTATAGCACTTCGAGCGAGATAGGCGTATTGCGTGCTTCGTCGCTCGGAGTAGTACACCTTAGTGCTGCTATAGGCGATACTTAAGGCCTCATTCGTAGCTGCCATTGCTTGATTCCAGGTTTGATTTCCAGTAGCTGAACTGAGAGAAATATATGCATCAGGCGCAGCATAAATAGCATTATCAGCGTAAATTAGTGACGCTCTGGTCCGAATCACTCCGGAACCATAAGGACCGGCAGTCCAGTTCACGGCTCCAGTACTCGCATTAAGCGCACGATAACCAACCCGACCATCAGACAGCGAACCTTCAACAAATTGGATAAACACTTGATCACTACTAACTGCTAAGGCGCCAAGCTGTTCAACGCTGGTCGAAAAGCCAAAGCTTGGCTCAATAGTGCGCATCCATAACAGCTGACCATCAATCTGCTGCAGTGCGAGCACTCTCTGCTCGGATCCATTAAATTTCGCTCCGATATAGAGATTGCCATTAGCTGCGGTTATTACATTGTAAGTACTACCCACCGCAGTTGAGCTAATCGTTTTTGTCCACAGCACTGATCCATCGATGAGTGAACGTGCCTCTACTTGAATTGGACTTAAGCCTTTTTTGACTCGATAGAGCACATCCCCTACCACAACCGGACTTCGCTCGGATTGAGTCATGTCATATTGTCGAATCGGTGAAGTGGCAACGCTGTTATAATCATAAATGCAAAGTTTTTCCTGTGACTCAGAATGTGCAACAACGATAAGCTCTCCATCTCGTACCATCGTCCAATCAACCGTTTGCGTGGTACCGCTTACACAACCCGACACCGTCCCCTGCACCACGTTCGCGGTTGGACCATTATCAGTACTAGCGCTCGTATTCTCGGCTCCTTTTTGCTGTCGAGTCCAGTTTGAATAGGTGTAGGCACCAACTGCGACACCTAAACCAAGCACTGCGATGAACATCGCGCTTAAAATGTGTAGTTTATGTAATCGCGGGAATTGCATATTACAGCTCACAACAATAAATATCAGAAATGACTGGGTCTGTATTACTCGCTCGGACACCGGCTAATAATTTTCCGCTAGGGCAGACTAATTCTGCACCGCTTACCGACTCCCAGGTACACGCAGAACGAGTATTATTATCGAGAATAAGCCGATTTGTCTGCACATTACCGGTAAAGGAAGCGGCTACGCCATTTGCATCAGCATTTAATACTTGCAAAGCAGGAGTAGCTCCACCGTTTGGATTTGTCGCCGTATACGTTTGCACTCCTGTGCTTTGGCCACCGGCAAAGTAACCAGCGTAACAGGTTTGCCCAACACCACATGATTGTACTTCACCAAAAATTGCGGCACCAACCGCACTATCAGGAGCGCCGTGGAAATAACCAGTGACCGCGCCTCGAGTTTCGTCTACTCCATTCGTTCCGATCCAGGAGGCTTGGATAGTATCACTGCCACTAATGCCGCCAGTTAATGAAAGGCGCTGACCAACATCATTGGTAACACCGCTGAAGAAGGAGCCACGCGCGCTTCCATCAGGACGCAGATACAGAGTCCCGCTTGCTTGAATATCGCGACCGGCATTACCTAAGCGCAATTGTGCGCTACCATCAAGTAATAAAGTACCATTATAAATAGACAAGCGCTTATTGCTGTTTCCTCCAAAAGGTGTAGCCGCATACCCTTTTTCAGGCAAGGCACTACTGACCAGGAAGAGAGCAGAGAAAAGCACAGTTCCAAATATTAGTACGAATTGATGTTTTTGCATTTGCATATACTTATGGTCCATAACAATCAGGACCGTTACATGGAGGTGGCCCTAATGGCGGAGGGTCTTCCTTCAACATAATTGGAGACCCGCCTCCTTTACAAGAAGTTGCGCTACAGGCTTTATCACCTTCATTCCATGTACAGCAGAAAGGATATCCCGGATCAACGCCACATTCCACATCAAAAGAACACCTCGCTGGAATGTGCACTGCTCGCTCGAAAGGATCTGACTCATTGCCATTATTATCCACTGCAGTGACACTATAGGTATAATCATTTGTCTGACTCAAATCCCCTGAATCATCAATGAAATTCAAATCGGTGGTGGTGCCAATCATTACAAAGGGAGGACCAACTGACCAGTCTAATCGATAGATATGAAATTCTTTAAAACCACTTCCACCCACTGGGTTATCGCTCAAATCATGAGCCCAGGTTAAGTCGATGATTTCTGTTGGAGATGGAGGTGGAATATGCACATCAAGTACTAATCCACTCGGAACTGGCGGAGGATCAATATCAACCACGCTGGCTGACAATATTTGATCTGAGGAAAACACAGCTGCACCAGAATTTTCCGTCAGACCACCAACGCGGTAATGATAATCCTGATCGCTATCTAGGCCCTCAATGGTGATTGAATGACTTGTGACATATGAACCGTCAATGTCTTGTCCACCATAGAGATCTGAAAGACCAAACTGAACTACTGAGGTCATCGTCGTATTTGAAGTCCAGGTAAACTGGGCGCTGCTAGAGGTCAGCCACTCCGCATCGATGTTCGTTATCGTCGGGCAGTCAATTGGACAACTGATCGCATCCTCGGAACAAAATCCGTCGCCACAGGTAAGAGTGCCGGCGCCCGGATCACCCAACAGCGCATTCGCAAATTGCGCATTTCCACTCACCGCGGTGTTTCCAATCTGACTTGAAGTAGGCCAAGTATTTTGTAAGAGGAGAAATTCTTCGCCCGGTGCTCCATTTGGCCAAGTGGTTCGACAGTCAATAGTGAAACCATCAGTCAGACAAAGTTCCGAGTTATTCACTAACTGAACATTCCCAGTGAAATAGCCTGCATAGGCATTGAGGTTATCTCCATTCCAGCCAAAAATGCCATAAGCTAGGGCTCCGGGATTTATTCCCTCATGAGCTGCCACTCCAAGTACGCCGTAGCTATAGTTATTCGTAACTGGACCAGTCCAAGACTTGCCATAAAAGCCATAACTCGCACTAGCTGTCGGAGCAATGGCGCGAGAATATAGAGCAAAGTCAGCGTCAGTGGCAGCTTGGAAAGTAGCCCCACCTTGCAAGTGAATATATCCGTCGTCAGATGACGGTGGCGAGAGACGAACAAAATCACCAAGTGCCGCTGTCCATGCGTTAATACAATCTCCATTCAAACAAATTGAAGCACCACCGCTCACCGTAACATCACCGGAGGTAACGATTTCACTATCACGAGTAATTAAAGGTCCGGAAGCGCTAACGTTGCCTTGCACTGTCAGGGGTCCCTGACGAGTCTGATCCTGTGGACCAGTCAATACTGGTGCGCTCGTTGTATCACTGGGCGGGAAATCATCCGGCTCGATAAAAGCCATCGCCCTGAAAGCAAAGGTTCCTACAATGATTGTAGCGAGAAAGAAAATTGAGATGCGTAGTTTTGAATGCATTAGTTTCCGCAACAATAAAGTTTATCAGCTACTCCGAAACTGGTGCTATCGTAACCAAAGACAAAGCCTTCGTTTGGACACACAGTATCGCCCACGTCTACCGTCACCCATACACAGGCATCAGGGCTAAATGAACCGGAGAGGTCCTGACTCACTTGCACCTTACCCGTAAAGAGTGCGGACATATTCAGCGTAGATGCATTTGGTGTGGCAGCGTTTTCTGCTCGTAGGGCTGGTAAAGAGGCATTGTTTGTCGAGGCGTAGAGGCCAATCTGATCTCCACCCTGGAAATACCCTGCGGCACATCCACCGCTGCTTGCACAACTCATTACATCACCGTAAACCCCACTGCCACCTGCATTATTAGAGAGTCCTGTAAAAATTCCTGCAATTCCACTCGCACCATCTGCGCTATTTACCGTACCTGTGCCCTTGGCAAAGACAGTGTGTTGACCTGGCACACCATAGGGTAGATGGAGTCGCTGCGATCCAGTTGAAGCTACGCCTTCGAAGTACGCTCCCGCGTAACTGTTATTCGGGCGGATGTAAATATTTCCATTCGAGGTAATATCGCGTCCAGCATTACCTATCTCCATCGTATCACCGGAATTCTTAGAAATTTGCGCTACTCCGTCGTAGACAGAAAGTTTTTGCTGATCACTAAAAGGCCAAGGTCCAACATCCCAAATACTTTCACGCTGCACTGTTTGTCCAGCCACATCTTCACAAGTGGCTTGTACCGTCCACTGCCCCTCTTCGTCAATGAGCTCAGGGTAATAAAGAGTATACGTTGAAGCATTCACCTCACCAGCTACTTGATCAACATAACGCGTACCAGATGGCGCAGTCATAGTGAAGCGAACTTCGCTTATTGATGCAGCACCAATTCCAGCTGGTGTAATAAAAATATCGGTATTTGCTGGACCGTTTTGATCGCTTAACCAAACAATGTTCTCACCATCTCCGCGTGGCCAGTATTCATTATTAAGACTATTGGTTAATTGGGTTTCTGAAGTATCGTCGGCCGTACCATATTCACCATCCGGTCCGAGGTCGTACATCATAACGTTTTGATTTGCATCGGACGCGCCGCCATTCTGTGTTTGATGCCAGAGAATCTTTGTACCGGCAATCCGCGGTGAGCTATCTTTTTTCGCCGAGGCGCTGATTTGTGATTCACCGATATCATCAGAGGTGCCGTATTGTTCATCTGGACCCATGTCATAAATGAAGATGTCGCCATTGCTGGTGCCGCTGCCATCATCGTACCCATTTGGATCATTACGAAAATCCATCCAAGCAATATATCGTCCTTGGATATCTGGCACATCAGCTTGCACCGAAGCATTGCTATATACAGGTGTTTGTGTAATCGAAGTAAGATCGAAGAGATAGATATCATCTAAACCACCGGTGGAGTGCCCAACTGCATAACGTCCACTCACCCGGGCATAGTTTGCCATGGGCGTCGAATTAAGCTGAGTGCTTCCCCCGTCATCAGCCGTACCGAGCACCTCGTCCACACCTAAATCTTTCACACTCAAGTTGGTTGTGCCGCTAGGTGCATAGACTAAGTAGCGTCCATCGTAGCCAGAAATTGAAGAAAAGGCGACGCTCGTTAAGGTGCCTGGATCTATCGAGTCATCACTGAGGTTATAAAAACGCAAAGAGGCCGTGCCACCAGCTGAACGCCAATATAAAATTCTTCCATTCTTAATATCTTGTGGGTAGGTATCAATACTCCCCTCATCCACCAAAATTTTTGTGCCTAGGTCATCACCCGTACCAAACTGCTGATCAGGACCTAAATCGTACGCGTACACTTTCCATCGAGGACCGGAGTCAAGATAGCGATATACCACATAGCGACCCTCAATAAAGGCAGAATCCTCGTGCACTCCACTAGTATTTGCTACCATACCTTCTGAAAGTGGGACAAAATCTCCTGGGTCACAGGTTACTTGCACGTGACTCACCGTTGAACCCTGTTGTGCATCAGAACAAAGTACAAAATTACTACCGTTATCAATACTACAAATCGGATCTGAAACTGTAGGTAAACTATTCAGACAATAACTTTGTGCACCAACAGATTCTCCAATACGTCGGAAGCCCTCATCCAAACAATATGTGTTACTTGTCGATGAAGTAACGGTGTGCAGACCGAATTGCATGTCATCTGGTTTACTCCGTCGAACATCAACTCCGTCAGCAGAAAAGACAAGCGCTCCGCCCGCACTCACTCCCTGCATTTCACAAAGTGCTGAATCAGATGGCACATTATCATGACAATAGGCAAAGAAGGTGACTCCCTGAGCCGTCCCTGCCACTTTATAGTTATTATCCTCAGCTTCGGTCGTCACTACAACGTCGGAAGCCCAACGCTTCGCGCCCGTTTCCACATTAATGCGATTCGTTACCAGGGCGCTATCAGATGTTCGCCGCCAAGCGGTGGCCAACTCATCGGCTCCACTCCAAACAAACTTTGCTCGATCAAATTGACTTGATGGATCATAGCTATTCGATTCAGCAAAGAGGAGGGGGTTAACCCAGGCAGCACTTCCATCTGAGGTGTGAAAAGCTTGAATAAAGTTTGATGAGCTCTTACGCCAAATCGCATAAAAAGTATCTGGAGTCTTGGCAAATA
Organism: Candidatus Nomurabacteria bacterium; assembly: GCA_023898465.1. NCBI lineage: Bacteria > Candidatus Nomuraibacteriota > Candidatus Nomurabacteria bacterium. Next base: position 204,372 of record CP060223.1, on the reverse strand, counting down.
ATTCTAATCCAGTTGGAGAACCACCAGTAGCATCGGTAATGCTTACTGTCCAGAGTACGGTACCAGTACTATTTACTCGAGTGGCATGCAAAATGCTTCCTGCGCCATCGCGATGTAGCACAATCATGCCGCCCTGTTGATCAGAAATCATGCCTCGCACAATGGCATTTGAACTAGAGTGATAAATTTCACGGGCAGATCGAGCTCCCACGGTACAATTGGCTGATGATGACCACTGACTCACACCAGTTGCTCGACTAAGCTTCATCGCACACACAGAACTACCCTTAAAGTAAGTAATAAGCGCATTGCCACTCGTGTCTGAGGCTAAATACTGTCCCCAGTTTACTTCAGATACACCCACGGCATCATTGTTTGCACGCACCCACTGCAAATTACCACTTGAACCTACTCGAGCAATGACGTTGTTATACCCCACCCCAATAACGTTAGAGGTCCAACCAACGTAAGCGCCGCCGATACCATCTGAGACAAAGCCAAAATTATTTCCCTGGTTTGTTCCCACATTTAGCGCTGGAGTGAGTTTGGTTCCTAACACTGAGCTACCATCATCGTTCACACGGAACACGTAATTATTGCGATCCCCGCCAGGAATATCATCGGTATATACAAAGAGTCGACTGGAAGCAGAGTTTTGTATCGGTGCTGACCATGGACCAATGTAGACTGAACTATCTCCCACATGAGGCTCAGTTGACCACCGTGGTGTCAGTCCAAATTCTGCATTTGCGTTACCTACGAAACGGCTAGCAATCATAAGTACGCCGAGCATAAGTACGGCTAATCCAAAAGTCACCAGATTTGTTAAACGTTTACGTAAATGAAGTTGGAAATAGCGCATTAGTACCAGCCACCTCCTTCATCCCAACCACCTGGATCCTGATATTGGGAATACTCTAAGGGAATTTCTTTAAGCATGACTGGCGAGCCTCCGGGCGGAGGTGTGCCACACCCCAATGCACCATAACAAACTGGATACTGCGGATCAGTACAGTCAAGGTCGCTAATACACGGAGTTGGTACATGCACGATAAGTGGATTTGAAGCCTCTGACTCATTGTTACGATTATCCACAGCAGTCACCCAATAGACGTGGTCATATCCAGGATCTGGGAAATAATCTACATAGTAGGTATTACCGGTAGTGTCGTAGGGTGATCCATCACGATAAACAATGAACTCTTTAAAACCAGATCCACCCGGATTATCAAGCTGAGAGTGGAACCACGCTAATGGCACTCGATCTGGTGCTGGGGTTGTAGTTCGCAAATTAGCCGGCACATTAGGTGCTGTCTGATCAAGTAGGGTTGTGAATGATTGTATCGAGCTGGTTTGAGAAATGCCCGAGCCGGTCGTTGTGCGGACCCGGAAATAGTAATGCGTATCATGATTCAAGCTATGTATTTGCAAAGAGTGCATCGTCACCATCGAGGCATCATATACATCACTACCAAAATCGCTGGTCAATCCATACTCAACATATGAATCAGCATTGATCAGCGTACGCCAGGTAACGGTAGCACTGCCATCCGTAATATTGGTAACTTGGAGGTTGATAATGGTGAAACAATCGATCGCACAAGTAAGCCCACTCTCGCTATTGTTGCAAATACCGTCTCCACAGGTCACAGGTAAACTTAAGCCCGAGGGGTCATCGCCTAACACAACGCTAGTAAAAACTGTTGTCGAGCTGGTCGATAAATCAATATTTCCTATTTGCGGCTCATCGTCATCTTCAAGAAGCGCAACATACTCACCGCTTGGTAATCCACTTGGCCACGCATTTAAGCAAGTGCCTCCATTCCACTCAAGACATCCCACAATATTCACTCGCCCCTTAAAGTAGGCTGCATAGGCAGGGCCGTCTGGATCGGGACTCACACCAGATAAACCAATCGATTGACTTGTATTTGCACCAGCCTCACCAAAAACACCGGCTGAAAAATTAGGCCACGGAGCATCATCAGCACCAGCAATACCCAATAAACCGTAGGTGTTTTTTGTTATAGGATCACCGGCAATACCGTATAAGCCAATTGTTTCGGTCGAACTAATGTCTAAATAACCTTCGTTAGTTGAGCCATCACCGAGTAGCACAAAGCCGAGGTCAGGATCAATCGCAGACAAACGTACATAGTTATCCGAGCTTGTTTCTAACGAGCTTTTACATACACCGTTGAGACAAATTTGACCGCCGCCGTCTGGCGTAACACGCAAATTACCATTTTGTACCGTGAGTACGCCGCTTGAACTCACTCCATTCTCCGCTGTTAAGCCGCGCTGTAAAAAGAATGATCCAGTCTTTGTTTGATCTACGTTGGAAGTATTTAAAGGCGCTTGCGTGCTTCCTCCGGTGGTAGGAAATTCACCAGTATCAGGTTCGACCCATTGTGCATGCACAGGCAAAGCATTAGTCGTCCCTAGTATGATGAGGAGAAGCAGCGTTCCAATGGAGGAAAGATGTCGCATATTAGGAACAATCCTCCGCGCAATTTACAATATTTTCGCCATTTTCACCGTAATTACAAAGATTATCGCCGCAGGTCAACAAAATTGAGGTGGAGGCAGTCGGCGCACCTAAAACAAACTGACCACTCTTCACTGTACCTTGAATTTTTACCAAACCGCTTTGGAAAATAGGATCACCGCTGTCTTGTACCCGCACATAATCGTTATACCCACCAGGTGGGCCCCAGTTTGAAACATCGCGACAATCGCCGTTAATACAAAGTTCGCCTTCTACACCGACCCGACCATCGAAACGTCCAGCCCAGGCATTCGCATTTCCACCATTTGAGCCCCATACACCCGTACTCTTATCGTATGGCGTACAAACATTTGAAGTACAATCGCTATTTGCCGTACACACCTCGCCGGCGTTACTTCCACCAACACAGAAGGAGATGTTAACCGCCACGCCACCGATACCATAGGTGGGAGTGTCTCCGGGTGGTGAGGCTTGATCTGAACTATCACCTGCTATTCCAGCAGTCTGAGCAGCTGGACTTGGCTCTGCGGCAATACTGCGGACTCCAAAGAAGTTGCTTTTAGGAATAATCTTTGAGTTTAGCGCCGGGTCAGAACTGTTACTCTGCACCCAAAGCGTACCCGCATCAGCCGAAATAGGGCTCAGATGGACATATCCTCCCGCAATCGCACCCCATGAGCTAATACACAAACCGTTTAAACAGAGCTGGCCACTGTCCACAACCACATTTGAGGTGCTAGAAACAGTGCTGGTGTTTAATCCACCTGATATATCTAAAGTTCCAGGAGGACCAATAGTGAGTCCACCGGTCTTAGTTTGACTGAGAAGGCTAGAAATATCACTTGCACTGCCCTGGAAAATCGGATATCCCACGCTGGAATCAGGGGCTGGTAAATCAGGCTCAGTCCAATACGCAAATGCTTGGGAAACACCAAAAAACAGCATCGTCACTCCAAGAATGACGAGCAGACTAATATGCTTTTTTCGACGCGAATTACTATTTATTCGCATCAATATGTACTCCCCCGATGTAGCACAATTTTGTTGTAGTAAGGAAAATGGCTTTGACAGAGCCTTGTCGACACACCTATACTATCATAGAGTAGGTCAGATGGTCGAATTACACTCGTCCAAAAAATACAAAAAAATTCTACCACTTTCTCGACCTAGCGTCAACAAAATCCCATGCCTAAACAAACTCCAGGTCTGACACAAAACATTATACGAAAGACCGAGCTAGGACAACACGCGCACGACCCTTGGATTAGGGTTATGCGTTCAGTTATTGGCGTTACTATTGTGCTGACTATTCTTACCGTCCTCGTCTTAGTGTTCCCGGGCCAACAGCAAAATGAAAGTGACACGAATGGAAATGAAGTAACAGGTATGGGAGCGCTGGAAAGGCTTTCCGGATCGCAAATTTCCGATGAAGCTCGTCAAATGATCGGAATTAGTGGCACTATTGCACGAATTCAAGGTAATTCCCTCATTATGCAGGGTGAAAATGGAGAAGAAATTACCCTTACGATTGAGGAAAATACTGCTATTGTACGGACAATCTACTATACTGATGCGGCTCCAGCCACTGAGGAAAGCATTACTATCTCTTCCCTATCAGTTGGTGATAAAATACAAGTATTAGCGAAAAATACTGCTGGACAAGTAAATAAAGGTACAGCTCAAAAAATAGTCCTTTCGCAATAATTTAACTTCTAAGCAACTCTATTATGTTATATCTTTGGATTGTACTCGCACTTATCGCTCTGATTGCGCTCTGGTTCTGGGGAACCTACAACGGTCTTATTAGTCTACGCAACCGCACTGATGAAGCATGGTCAGATATTGACGTTCAGTTAAAGCGACGACACGACCTTATCCCCAATCTCGTTGAAACGGTGAAAGGTTATGCGCAGCAAGAGCAGAATGTCTTTATTAAAGTCACCGAGGCTCGAGCTCAAGCAATTAGCGCCCAGGGAACTGAGGCAAAAGCACAGGCAGAAAACGCTCTCTCTGGTGCTTTAAAAAGCCTTTTTGCTGTGTCGGAAAATTATCCACAGCTACGTTCTTCAGAAAACTTTGCCAAACTACAGGACGAGCTCTCTGACACGGAAAACAAGATTCAAGCATCTCGTCGCTTCTTTAATGGTAACGTACGAGATCTGAACACAAAGTTGCAGGTTTTCCCAACCAACTTGATCGCCGGAATGTTTGGCTTCAAGACTCGCGAATTCTTTGAGATCGAAGAACCAAGCGAGCGAGAAAACGTTCAGGTAAAATTCTAGTCGCGCTCAAGGATACATGGCGACAACCTACACGCATATTGCCGCAAATAAGCGCCGATCAGTGCTACTGATGGTATTCTTCCTCGTTTTCATTGTAGCTCTGGGTTATTCCATCGACGCGTGGTCTGATTCCGGTGTCTTCTTCCTTGGTATTGCCCTATTTTTGGCTATTACCATGAGTATAGGCGGCTACTTTGCTGGGGATAAAGTCGCGCTCTGGTCATCAGGCGCTCGTCCGATTCGCAAGGAAGATAACCCCTATCTTTACCGGATGGTTGAGAATCTCTGCATCACATCAGGACTACCCCTTCCTCAGATCTACATTATCCCTGATCAGGCAATGAACGCCTTTGCTACTGGTCGGGACCCAAAACACGCTTCACTGGCCGTGACAAGCGGCTTATTGGAGCATTTGGAAAATGAGGAGCTCGAAGGCGTGCTGGCGCATGAACTCTCCCACATTGGAAACTATGATATTCGATTCATGACCCTAGTAACGGTGCTGGTCGGTATGGTCGCGATTATCTCGGACATGTTCATCCGGGGCTCGATGCTTAGGAGCTTTCGGGGAAATCGCGATCGATCTTCTGGAAATGCAGTTTTTGCCATACTTGGATTGGTGCTCATTATTCTCTCGCCAATCATTGCACAATTGATTAAATTTGCTGTATCCCGTCGTCGCGAATATCTGGCGGATGCTTCGGGTGCGCTGCTTACTCGCTATCCTGATGGACTTGCTTCGGCTTTGCAAAAAATATCCCGGTCATCGAAATTACAACGAGCCTCAAATGCTACAGCGCATTTGTACATTGCGAATCCTTTCGGTACAGTAGCTAAGAACATCTCAGGTGTGTTCTCTACTCATCCTCCAATTGAAAAACGTATTCAAGCATTAAGAGAAATGGGCGGCCAACATCATGGATAATCCACCGGTACAAGCAACAAACTCCTTTAACCTCTTCACCATCATCCAAAAGAGCTGGGAGCGCTTCTGGACCTACTCAAATCAAATTATCGCTGTCTCTGCATTGGTAACCATTATTACCATGACACTCACCTATCTCAATGGCGGTCTTGATCAGGTGAAAGCTAATCTCGGCCTTATTGATCCATTTAATAATCCTGAACAATTTACTTCTACGCTGAGGGTATCATTTACCTCTCTGGTTATTCTGTTAAACGGCATCTTCACGACACTGGGTTCCGGAGTCATTATCAGCATACTCCATAACTCCTCTCGAAACATTGCCAATGAAATACGCGCAGTACTGCCTAAAACACTTCCACTGCTCATAGCTGGATTCCTTGGTACTCTCGCCGTCTTGGGCGGAATTATACTCTTTATTATTCCAGGCATTGTCTTAGGTATATGGTTCATGTTTGCGCCAACGGTAGTTGTTGTTGAAAATAAATCTGCGATTGATGCATTAAAAAGAGGTAATGGTTTAGTAAAGGGGAAATTTTGGTCTGTCCTGCTCATTACGCTACTTGGGTTTATTTTACTTGCCGCACTATCGGCTACCATTAGCACTATTCCGGTTTTTGGACCCTTGGCAAGTGATATTTTGCTGTGGCCTTTCACTGTTGTGTTCATCTACTCGCTCTATACTGAGCTGATTCATTTCCATGCCAGAGAAAACAACACCCAATAACATTCGTAGTTTTCGCCGCTGGTGGATTCGTGACCTCCAACATGCTTGGTTTGGCCTCTTCGCTGTGACCTTGTTGTTAGTAGCGTGTAATACCGTGCTTTACTTTGCGCTAAGCTATCTGAAGCCTGATTTTGGATCACTCTTTTCTATTTCTAGCCTGTCAGGAATCATACGAGCCAGCGTAAATATTTTAGGAGATCCATTTACCATTATCGGATTTGCCCTGCTCTACTTTGCGCTGAATGGTTTTTTTGTTACCTGGATGACCTCTATCCTGCATCGTGCCATACTCGGCGGTGAAGAGAAAATTATCTCACTTTGGAAGCGCTACACTGGCGTACTCCTTATCTCACTACCCGCCTTGATTACGCTTTGCGCAATACTGGTGAGTGGCATTGCGCTAGCCTATGCTATTAGTCGCTGGTACTTCGGCGGAGTCCTGCCTATCCTCCTGCTTACCTTCTTCTTCCTGGCTCTCTTTACTCTATGGTTTGCCTACACTCCATTCATTGTTATCTGGGAGGAGAAAAAAGGGACGCAGGCCCTAAGCATTAGTCGAGACTACGCCCGGCAATCACGTTTGCGACTTTTTGCGCTCTTTGCCGTACTGATTGTACTTTGCTTCGTTATCTCTACTGAACTCGACGGATTAAACGTCTGGCTGCGAGGTATACTCATCTTAATCACCTTGCCGGCTATCACTTCTCTGCTTGGCACTCTTTACGCAGAAACGCGCAGTAAAAAGTCACTAGCATAGGCCTTGTATCTCTCGCTCAACGTGCTAAGCTCTGACTTCAGAGATTGACATAAAGCGAACATTTTTGTATCTTCAATCTACTTCTCATGGAGAAGAAACCACCTCTAGCACAAAAATTTACTACCCATCTCAAGGCCACCTTTGAGCAGGCTTCGCGTTTATCAGCTGATCTACGCCACGTCTTTTTAAACCCTGAACATTTGCTCTATGGCTTACTCGAAAGCCGCGGAGGTATTGCTGCAGAAATATTAAACAAGGCGGGTGTGGAAGCTGAAATACTCAAGAGTTTTATTATTGAGCGGAATGAACCTCTTTCCCCTGATCTTCATTTTACCAAAGAGCAGGTAAAATTTTCTTTGCCAGCTAAGAGAGCAACCGAAAAAGCTGCCTTGATCGCAAAAGAGCACGGACATAAGTATATTGGCACTGAACATCTGCTCCTAGGTTTATTGCAACTCAATGATCCCACCTTAGAACGCTACTTCAATGAGCACGCGATAAAATTGAAAGAGATTCAGCGCCAAGTGTATGTCGTCCTCCGTAGCACCACCAAATTCCCTGACCTGACTGGTTTCTTTGAGGTAGGTAAAGAGGAGGCACTCGAGGCGGGTATTATGGGTGACCCAAATCAACAAAAAGGATCGGCGCTCGAATTTTTCACCACCGAATTAACCAATTCCTCGCTACAAAAAGGTATTGACCCAGTAATCGGCCGAGAGGGTGAAATTGATCGTTTAATGAATATCCTTTCTCGACGCACAAAAAATAATCCTGTGTTGATTGGAGACCCGGGAGTCGGAAAAACAGCAATTGTGGAGGGTCTGGCCAAGAAAATTATGGAAAAACAAGTGCCCGACGCGCTGCGCAACAAGCGACTCTTGAGCTTAGATATGAGTCTCCTAGTAGCCGGGACAATGTATCGCGGCGAATTTGAAAGTCGTCTCCGTCAGGTTATTGAAGAGATTAAAGCTGATCCTAATATCATCCTCTTTATTGATGAGCTGCACACCATCGTCGGCACCGGCTCAGCTTCTGGCTCTATGGATGCGGCAAATATTTTGAAGCCCGCCCTGGCAAAAGGGAATGTCCGCTGCATTGGCGCCACCACACTCGATGAATATCGTAAGCATATTGAAGCTGACGCGGCCCTAGAGCGACGTTTCCAGCCTATTATTGTAGATGAACCTACCCCTGAGGAAACAATTAAAATACTGCAGGGCATCAAGCGTTATTATGAACAGTATCATCGGGTGCACATCACTGACGATGCGGTACAAGCTGCCGTACAAATGAGTGTGCGCTATATCCAAGATAAATTCCTGCCGGACAAGGCAATTGATTTGATTGATGAAGCGGCTTCGAAGCAAAAAGTGCTGCGTAAGAAAAGTCCGTTGATGCAGCAGTACGAGGAAATTGAAAATCGGCTGCAGGAATTAGAGCAGGTAAAAAATGCTTCTGTACAATCAGAAAACTTTGCCGAAGCAGTCAAGGCACGCAATGAAGAATTACAACTGCGCAAGCGTTTAGAAAAACTGCAGGAAAAAATTCGCCTCGAGGAATCACGCTACGAAGGCACGGTTGATACGCAAAAAATCGCTGAAGTTATTTCACGCGCTACCGGCATCCCGCTGGAGGATTTGGTGAAAGAGGAAAAAGAACGCCTCTTAAACCTGGAAGCGCTACTGAAAGAACACATCGTCGGCCAGGACGAGGCGATCAAGTCAGTCTCCAGTTTTATCCGTCGCTCACGAGTTGGCTTAAGTCATCCAAGCAGGCCGATTGCCTCTTTCCTTTTCCTGGGTCCCTCCGGTATTGGTAAAACGGAAACTGCGAAAAAGATTGCTGAAATAGTTTTTAAAGATCCAAAGGCGCTTATTCGCATTGATATGTCGGAATACGGCGAAAGTTTTAATACTTCAAAGTTGCTTGGCGCACCGGCCGGTTATGTGGGCTACAAAGATCAAAACACCCTAACAGATCAAATCAGACGTAAACCGTATTCGGTCTTATTACTCGATGAAATTGAAAAAGCGCATCCGGATATTTTTAATGTCTTCTTGCAAGTATTGGATGATGGCCACCTAACCGATGCCAGCGGTCGCCGGGTGAACTTCAAAAATACCATTATCATCATGACCTCGAATATTGGCATTGCCGAATTGCAGCGAGCAGCCAGTCTAGGTTTCGCAACCTCAGCAAAAGAGGAAAAGAGCTCAGACTTTGAGACTGAGTATCAACGCATTAAAGAACAGGTGCTGCATGAAGTGGAGCGAGAATTTCGACCGGAGTTCCTGAATCGACTTGATGAGATTATCGTGTTCCGTCCATTAAATCCTGAGCAGGTTATCGAGATCGTTCGCTTGCAGATGAAGGAGTTACGTCAACGACTTGAGGAACAACATATCAGCATCAAGCTCACTCGTGGCGCTGAAGAATTTATTGCGCAAACAGGATTTAAGCCAGAATTTGGCGCACGGGCAGTTCGTCGCGTCATTCAAGAGCATATTGAAAATGCATTAGCGGCTAAATTGCTCGATGGATCAATTCAGGCTGGCGCTAAAGTAACAGTAGGTGCTCGTAACGGCCAACTCACCTTTACGACCTGACCCGTATTCTAGACATGGTGGCGATCATCCCTCACGGGATAATGATACGCTACTATGCCAATTCAGCTCCAAAAACTTTTTACCCTACTTCTCGATCTCCTTTTTCCGATCGAGTGTTTAGGTTGCGGACGCGAAGGTGAATGGTTATGTGAAAAGTGTAATGTATTTCCAGCAGCTCCCCGCGTCTGTCCTTTTTGTCATCAAGCGAATAAGATGAATACTACCTGCGACGCGTGCCAAAAAGAAAAAGCTCTCGATGCTTTGATCGCGGTCACTAGCTACCAAGCTCCCCTTGTCCATGAAATTATTCACGGATATAAATTCAAATTCTGGAAAGGAATATATCCCTTCCTCGGTAAACACATGGCGCGCAGCCTGACTGAGCATCAACCGACTTTACCTAACGCGATACTCGTCCCTATCCCTCTGCATTCTTCACGCTTACGTTTTCGCGGCTTTAATCAAAGTGCTTATCTCAGCCGGGTAGTAGCTGAGGAAACGAACTTAATAAGCACAGATGCGCTTCTCCGAGTGAAAGCCACGCAACAGCAGGCCAGATTGCAGGCAAGCGATCGAATCCGAAATTTGGCCAATGCATTTCAAATCCGTCCAGGCCTTGATTTCGCGGAAAAATCTGTTATACTCATCGACGATGTGTTCACTACAGGCGCAACCTTAGCGGCCGCGGCCCAGGTCTGTAAACAGGCCGGTGCCAAGCGTGTGTGGGGTCTTGTATTCGCGAAAGGCCTTAAAAACACTGACAAGTAATTTTGGAGAGGTGGCCCGCCCGCCACGCCTAGGGTCTAGCCGTGGCGGACGAGTAAAAAAATAAAACGAAGAAGTGTAGAGTTGGGTCATTTTAAAACTTTTGCAATACTACATGGAGAGGTGGCTGAGTGGTCGAAAGCAGCACACTGCTAATGTGTTGAGCTCGAAAGGGCTCCGTGGGTTCGAATCCCACCCTCTCCGCCACGCTCTGAGCGTGGCAAAATAATTGCATTCGAAGGCGAGCCGAGCGCCCGTAAGGGATGCAGCGAGGCCGCCCGGCTGCGGAGGAGAGCCATGAGCTCCGTGAATGGCTCGGGGGAGCAGAATCCCACCCTCTCCGCCAGCACAGCTAGTACATTTTTTCTACTATGAAACTAGCAACACAAAAGTCGATATTTATTCTCTTGATTGTCTTAATTGGAATAATAGGGACCTATCTAGTTCTCCGTATCAGCCTTCCACAGAATTCCGCTAAATTACTCGAACTTACTCTAGATGTTCCCGCTTCAATTAGGGTTGGTGAAGAAGTCACACTAAAACTGCATGTTAAAAATTCTAGCGATCAAGCTATTACTATAGAGCTTGGAGGGAATCCCGCACATGCGTTTGTAATATCGGATATGAATGGAAAGCAACTGTGGGATTCTCGGGCGGTTCATGATCTTTCCCTCAGCTCAAAAACTTTTAGTTCTGGAGAAGAAGTAATATACGAAACAAGATTAGACAAATATCTTTGGAATCCTCTTCCAAACTCCTACCCCGATATTCCTATTCCTTCAACGCCGGGAGTATATACAATCCAGGGCTTTTTATACCAAGGACAAAATATGCCTATATTAAGCTCCTCTCTACACACTTTTGAAATTCGTTAGACAGACACAAATAATAATTGGTTAATTACAGTAACGAATTCTAAATATAATAATGTCGCGACAGTCAGCTATATCGATGGATACACGGCACTTAACCCTTGTGTCTCGTTATTCTACACACCTCAACATATAACAAGCGCCATGCGAATTCCAAAACGAAAACCAAGCACATACGCACAGGCCGTACCAGACACTCGTCTCACAGAAGCAAAACACACCGAACTGCAAGAAACTTTGCAAAAGATCAAAAACACTCGCGCACGCTTAGCTGAGGAAGTTAAGGTACTTAGTGAGGGCGGTGATTTTTCTGAAAATGCCGGGTATGCAATGGCTAAAGGGCGTTTGCGCGGAATGAATCAAAGAATACTTGAGCTTGAGGATCAACTAAAGCGTGCAGAAATTATCAGAACGCCAAGAAACACTTCTGAAATACAGCTCGGTCATCATGTCACCATTGAGATTGAGGGTCAACAAAAAACTTATCAGATTCTCGGTTCCGCCGAAGCAAATCCAAGCCAAGGAATAATTTCACAGAATTCACCTATTGGCTCCGCCCTGATGAGTCATCGAGTAGGAGAAAGTATCACTTATCAATCAGGAGCTAAAACGGTTACGTGTAAGGTGATAAGGATAGAATAAACGCAGGTGTTTTAATAAAGGGACTGCGACTATGCAAAAAAAGATTTTTAAAAGCGGACTATTTAGCCTAGCTATTATTTTATTGTTCCCATGTACTGCCTTTTTCCAAGATTCTATTCATGATAAATTCCTAAACATTGCAGCTACTGCGCCTGAATTTGCTGGCTACTATTATGTCGGACAAATTATACATATTAATGTGGCTTCAGAAGACCCCGAAGTACACCAACGTGTCCTCAGTGTACTAGAGGCTCAAGAACCGCTATTTAGGGACGAAAATCCCATATATGTAATTGATACGGTAAAATATAGCTTTAATCAAATCAATAGTTGGTATCAACAAATTTATAACATAATTTATACTGTTGACGGAATCACGGGTTCTGGGATAAATGAGTTAAAGAATAAAATTACCATCAATGTAGCGACAAACTCGGATATATCGAAAATGGAAGAAGTAATTCAAACTTTTCGCGTTCCTAACGACGCAATTGAAATTACTGTACGTGAAGCATTTCACTATGATACAGAAGAGGCCGAATCAAGCACAAAAAACTTACTGCTGTATTTGAGTTTGATATTAGTGGCTATAGTCCTAATCTTTTTCGGCTGGCGATATTTTGCTCCAAGGCCGTCAAAGAGTTGATACTAATTGCATAGGCTCTAGCTTGCCTTAGACTCAAGTAGATAAATATCCTTGGTCAGCGCCCACCAAAGTGAAGTTTTAGTGACATTTGATAATGATCCTGGAACGTCTTCAGGGATGGTAATTTGATTATCTTTTTCCTCAGCAACTATCATTTTACCTGGCGTGAATACAAATAGTCCCGTCGGATAATCAGGATCGGGATGTTTTACAAAAAATACTTTTCCATCTTCCTGCTTAACGCCTTGCATGGTAAGTAGACGACCGTCGCTGCCAACCACCTCGTTAAAAGGATCATTATTTGGAGCGAAGTTTGAATACGCATAAATCTGAAAAGTTCCTGAGAAATGCATACTCAATTGATAATACACACCCAGCACCACAACGGAAAAACCAATAAAGGTAAAAATACCGCCAACAATCATCCCTGCTCGCTTCATCGGACTGAGCTTCATTTTTGCAATCATCCAAATAATACCGACCGCCGCTAAAATGAGGATGGGAAAAATTACCCACCACGTAATCATATTCGTCCCAAGGTGTGATTCCATAGCTCTTGATATTAATGCGTGAATATAGTAAGTATATCACTCTCGCCCCTTGAAAAAAACTGGTGTTTTACGTACAATTCCAGTGCTCATGCCGTGCATTTTTTAAGACCTGACGCACGGAATTGAACCTGTGGAATGGTCGCGATTGAGATCCTGCACTGAGGTGGAAGGGTGCCTGAGTGGTCGAAAGGGACGGTCTTGAAAACCGTTGGGCCTGAAAGGGTTCCGTGGGTTCGAATCCCACCCCTTCCGCCCTAGCGCAGGACGAATCGCACAGCATTACGCATCAATATTAATCAACACACCTATGGCCGACAGTGAATACGGTGAAGTCCTAGCCACTTGGCACTTCCCTGACTACGTCCAACATAACCGTAGCCGACGATGGTATATGATTGTTGGCGTGATTGGCGCGCTGTCATTCTTGTTTGCCATGCTGACATTTAATTTCCTCTTCGCCATCATCCTCATTATCATTGCGGTCATACTTGTACTGCAAAATCGACGTAGGCCACAAGATGTCACCATCGATATTACCGAGGATGGTCTGCATATTGGAAACGACTTTTTTGAATATGAAGCGTTAAAAAACTTCTGGATTGCTTATCGTCCACCAGAGGTAAAAAAGCTCTACGTGCCTTTTAAAAGCACCTTCCGACCTATGCTCGTTATCCCTTTGGAGGACGAAAATCCTATTGAGGTCCGTAAGGTACTTCTCGAGCATTTAGAGGAAGATTTAGAACGAGAAGATGAGACTACTTCGGAGGCACTTAGTCGCCTCTTGAAACTCTAGTGCAGATACGCTAAAGTCCCGAGGGTCGTTACCGCAACGACTCAATATAGTCATCTCTACGCGTGAATACGCGCCCGTAGCTCTCGCCCGCATGCGCCTAAGCGCAAGCGATGGCGAGCGGGCAGTTGGCCCCTCGGCCATCTCGATGACAATATTAAAATCTAACGCATTATATATGCGCCCGTAGCTCAGTTGGATAGAGCGCAGGCTTGCGGAGCCTGAGGTCGTAGGTTCGATCCCTGCCGGGCGCACCACGCTAAGCGTGGTGCGAAGTCGCGCTTAGCGCGACACCAATCACTATCATTATATACATACATTCGTGGCGAAATGTCGTCACTTCTGTTATGTATTACGTTTATATTCTTTTAAGCTTATATGACAAGAAGCTCTATATTGGCTCAACGAATAACCTTAATAATCGTATTAAAAAACATCAAAACGGATTTGTACTATCAACAAAGTATCGTAGACCATTAAAACTAATTTACGTAGAAATCTATATTTCAAGTATTGATGCACTACGAAGAGATCGTTATTTGAAAGGAGGAAAAGGTCGTCAAGATCTCCGAACACAGTTACAAGCCACTTATAGCACTGTCCGATATCCTTTTCGCTAATGTCTTTTTTTATTCTTTTTTGCTATACTTTTATTGTTTTTCCCTTTTATTGACGACATGATTACTGCCATTTTTCTCTTACTGTTGGGCCTCGCGCTACTCATCGTAGGCGCTGAATCACTTGTACGAGGCGCTGCCTCACTTGCGAAGCGTTGGGGCGTTTCCACACTAGTTATTGGACTTACCATTGTGGCTTTTGGCACCTCCTCGCCAGAGCTTATTGTAAACATTGTTTCTGCGGCTAAAGGAACAGCTGACATTGCGGTAGGAAATATTCTCGGGAGTAATATTGCCAATATTCTTCTTATTCTTGGCATCAGTTCCTTTATTCGGCCAATGGAAGTAAAGCGGCAAACTGTCTGGCGAGAAATCCCTTTTGCCATTCTTGCCGCAGTGCTTATTGTTATCATGGGAAACGATATTTTCTTTGATGGAAGCGCGATAAACGCAATCACTCGAACTGACGGTTTCACCCTCATGGCGGTATTCTTCATTTTTATGTTTTATGCTTTTTCCGTCAGCCGTGTCGAGGGTGATCAAGGCGAGGATGTAAAAACCTACCCCTCAGGAACCTCGGCCTTACTCATTCTAGGCGGTCTTATTGGCCTCTACTTTGGTGGGCAGCTACTTGTTGATAATGCAGTCACTCTAGCGAGATTGGCCGGTCTATCAGAAGCGATTATTGGACTCACCGTTGTGGCCGTTGGCACTTCCCTTCCCGAGCTTGCTACCTCAGTTGTGGCAGCTGCACGTGGACATAATGATATTGCTATCGGCAACATTGTCGGATCAAACATTTTCAATGTCTTCTGGGTACTGGGCCTAACGGCAGTTATCTTACAAATTCCCTTTAGTGGCACAATTACCTTTGATGCTATCTTTGCTGCTGGCGTAACTATTCTGCTTTTCTTGGCTATGTTTGTGGGGAAGAAAAACCAGCTCACGCGCTGGGAGGGTACCACTTTCCTATTGCTCTACGTCCTCTATATCAGCTACCTCGTCTATCGAGGGTAGACATATCCGCTCATCCTTGTTACTAATGAAAGGCGAGCTATTTTTTATTTACCAAAAAAACTATGGAACAATGGTATACACCCATATTTGATTGGCTAAGCGGACACGGTATTCAAATACTCATTGTCTTAGTTGGCGTGAGCATTGCGCAGGTGGTCATTGAACGACTCATTAAACGAGGTATGCATCACATTGTACGCCGCATCCAGCATGAGGAAGCGCAAGAAGGTGTACGAGAAGCCGCGCTGGGTAAGCGAGAAGATACGCTTAATAGCATCGCCATCTCCAGCCTTCGAGTAGTATTATGGCTCACTGCCATACTCATGATACTTTCGGAGATAGGCATTAACATTGGACCACTCATTGCCACGGCCGGCGTCGCTGGTTTAGCATTTGGCTTTGGTGGTCAATACCTTATCCGCGATCTTATCTCCGGTCTGTTTATCATCATCGAAAATCACTATCGCAAAGGCGACGTAGTGAAAATTGCCGGCATAGGCGGCTTGGTAGAAGACATTAATTTACGGCGAACCGTGTTACGTGATTTAGACGGCGTGCAACATTATATCCCTAATGGAGAAATTAAAACCTCTTCAAATATGTCCAAGTACTGGTCACGCCTCAATCTTGATATTGGAGTGGCCTATGAAACAAATCTTGATTACGCTATTCAAGTCCTCAATCAAATTGGACAAGACATGATGAATGATGGGACTTGGAAAAATGATCTTATTGAAGCGCCAAAAGTCTTGGGGGTTGAGCAGTTTGCCGACTCGGCAATTATCTTAAAAGTATTAGGTGATACCAAACCTCTCCGACAATGGGATGTCATGCGGGAATATCGTAAGCGGGTCAAGTCGGAATTTGACAAAGCAAGTATTGAAATTCCTTTTCCGCAGAGGACAATTTCCTACAAAAATCTAGCACAATAGCGGCTATTTTCTCCATTCGCTTTTCCGACCAGCCCTGCTACACTTAGGGTCATGGACCTCAAAACACCGCTTACCCAACTGCGTGGAGTAGGACCAAAAATCGCTCAAGCGCTTCAACGTCTCGGTATCCAAAACGTACGCCAACTGCTGCAGCATTACCCTTTTCGCTATGAGGATTTTTCGCAAGTCATCCCTATTTCTCGCTTGCAGGCTGGGATAGCAGCGAGTGTGCGTGTGCATGTTGAGCTGCTTGGAGCCCGTCGTAGCTTCCGTCGCCGGATGAGTATTACTGAAGCGGCTGTGAAAGATGAGAGTGGTTATCTGAAGCTTGTCTGGTTTAATCAAGCCTATATCGCCAAGAGTTTAGAGAATAACGAGGAAATAATTGTCAGCGGCACACCAAGCCTGGCAAAGGATGGCAGCCTGCAAATGACCAATCCAAGTTTCGAGCCAGTGAAGGATGAACAAACGCATACCGGACGCATTGTGCCTATCTATCCAGTTACTGATGGTTTGACGCCAAAGTACCTCCGCTACTTGGTGCAACAGGCACTACCCTGCGTGGAAGAGATTAAAGATCCTCTACCAACAAAAATCCGTCAAAGCGAAAAGCTACCAAAGCTCGAGACTGCCGTACGGGATATTCACTTCCCAAAAACCTATGCTGCACTAAGGGCCGCGCGAGCTCGACTTGCCTTTGATGAGTTGCTGCGTTTCCAGTTACATAATCAAATGCACCGCGCACAACTGCATCATGCTGCAGCACCCAAGATTGAGTTTCATGAAAAAGCAACAAAAGACTTTGTAGCGACGCTCCCCTTCACCTTAACCAATGGACAGCGTAATGCAGCCTGGGAAATTATTCAGAGCATGAACGAGGCCCACCCAATGAATCGCTTACTGCAGGGTGATGTCGGATCAGGAAAAACCCTAGTAGCCATCTTGGCTGCTCTTAACACTATGTGGAGCAAACATCAAGTTGCCATCATGGCACCAACTGAAGTACTGGCTGAGCAGCATTTCCAAAGTATACAAAAAACCCTGCAGGACACGTCAATAACTATCGCTCTTTTAACTGGATCCCAAGCAAAGGCAAATAGAAATGATGCTATTAAAAAATCGCAGCTCAAAAAAGAAATTGGCCAGGGAAGCATCCAGTTGGTGATTGGCACTCACGCCCTGTTAGTTGAAGATGTTCAATTCCAAAGTCTCGGACTTATCATCATTGACGAGCAGCATCGCTTCGGGGTGGCTCAGCGTAAACTCCTTAAAGAAAAAACTGGCACAGCATTAAGTACAGAGCCACACTTTCTCTCCATGACCGCAACGCCGATCCCCCGCACCCTAGCGCTTACTCTCTATAGCGATTTGGATATCAGCACGATCACCGAAATGCCAAAAAATCGTAAGCCTATAAGAACGCATCTCATTCCCGAGGCAAAGCGAAAGGAAATGTACGGCTTTATTGCACAACAAATTGCGCAAGGTCGACAAGCTTTTGTCATTACCGCGCTCATAGATGAATCCGACTTGCTGGGCGTCAAAGCTGCCACGCATATGGCGGAAGAATTACAAAAGCATGTCTTCCCTAAACTCCGTGTAGCACTCCTGCACGGCAAACTTGGGAGCAAGGAAAAAGAAAAGATTATGCGTGACTTTGCTGATCATCACTATGACATCCTAGTAGCAACTGCAGTCATCGAGGTAGGCATAGATGTGCCAAATGCAAGCGTGATGGTGATTGAAAATGCTGAACGTTTTGGTCTAGCGCAACTGCATCAATTTCGTGGACGAGTCGGCCGAGGTGACGCCCAATCGTATTGCTTCCTCTTAAGTCAATCAGAAACAAGTGGTCGTCTGAAAAAATTCGCGGCAACCAGGAGCGGTTTTGCCGTAGCTGAAGAAGACCTGAAGCGCCGCGGGCCCGGTGAATTACGCGGAGGCCGACAATCCGGTTTACCTGATTTTCGCATGGCGTCACTCCAAGATATTGAGCTTATTGCTCATACTCGCGATATTGCGAAAGAGCTATTGCAACAAGACGTCAACCTGGAGAAGTGGCCAGGGTTACTTGAAACAATTCGGCATGATGCAGTGCACTGGGAGTAACGCATTTACTTTTTCCCCTTCCCTTATTACACTACCCCTATGAGCCTCGAGCGCGATATTCAATTCCTGTATGAAGTAGGCACTTTTCGCTTTATTCCACGTACTTGGCGACAGTTTCTGAACGCTGATTTTGCCAATGACAGCGAACATACTATCCGGGTTATCTGGATTGCCCTTACTCTTGCCAGACACGAAAACCAGGGCGATGCGGGCAAGATTGCTAAAATGGCCCTCGTGCATGATTTACCGGAAACTCGAACGGGTGATGTGCACTATGTATCACGCCTCTATACTAGCCGAAATGAAGAAAAAGCAGCCCAGGACATTTTCCATGACACTTCGCTAGGAAGTGAATATGTAGAGCTATTTCGTGAGTATCAGGCAAAGGAATCTATCGAAGCAAAGATTGTGAAGGATGCTGATATCCTTGACCAAGAATTTGAAATAAGCGAACAATCAAGCAAGGGTAATAAGATAAACGAAACTTTTGGACCAAAACGCCAATCGATGTTGCGCGAAAAGCTCTCCACTGCATCAGCTAAGAAAATCTGGGACGCAATCCAAAAAGCGAACCCACATGACTGGCATGATAAGGGCGTGAATCGTTTCAGTGAGGGCGACTGGAAAAAAGAAGCCTAAGCTTTTGGTAAAAGAGCAGTAATGGCGTCCTTTACTGTGGCAACCGGGATAATTTCAATCCCACTTTTTTTCATCTTGGTCTTTGCACTCACCAGCACTCTCTTAAAATCCATACGCTCAAGCTCTCTTACACGCTGCTCGATTTGTCCCACACTTCGCACCTCACCGCCTAAGCCTATCTCTCCCAGCATGGCCGTGTGTGAATCAAACGAAACATTTCGAAAAGCAGAAGCTACTGCGAGTGCGATAGCGAGATCGGCGGCTGGCTCACGCACGCTAATACCTCCAACCACATTCACAAATACATCTTGAGTCCCCAATTGCAGACCTGCTCGTCTCGTTAAAACTGCTAGAATAAGCTGCAAACGTTGTCCATCAACTCCAGTTGCTGAGCGTCGCGGCATGCCAAAGACAGAGGGATTTACTAGAGCCTGAATCTCTGCTAACCAAGCTCGAGTGCCCTCCATCGTTGCTGTGACAACTGATCCACTACCCTGCTGTCGTTCTTCTAAGAAGCGCTCGGATGGATTAGCAACTTCGCGTAATCCTTTTTCCTCGAGCGTGAATACTCCAACTTCATTGGTTGTGCCAAAGCGATTTTTACTGCTACGCAATAAGCGAAACTGATGCTTATTATCGCCTTCTAAGGAAAGTACAGTATCTACTAAGTGCTCCAGTGTTTTTGGACCAGCGGTTACCCCCTCTTTTGTCACGTGACCAATGAGTAAAGTGGCCACGGTATGATTTTTTGCATAGTGCATCGCCAGGTTCGTAACCGTGCGCACTTGTCCAACAGTGCCAGCCTCGGAGGGAATACTGGACGAAGCGAGTGTCTGCACTGAATCAAAAATAATGAGGCGAGGCTTCAGTTTATCAGCTGCTGCCAAGCATGGCTCAATTACGGTGCTACTGATGAAGTCAATATTTTCCGCTGATAAACCAAGCCGATCAAGACGTAATTTTACTTGCTCCCCGGATTCCTCACCCGAGACATAGAGCACTTTGCCGCCCTTCGCAATATGGGAAGCAAGTTGCAACACTAAAGTTGATTTTCCAATACCCGGCGCGCCAGCCAGTAATAACATTGCTCCGGGAACTATCCCGCCACCTAATACGCGATCACATTCTGCTATGCCCGTACTAAATCGCTCAACATTTGAGCCGCGTAATTCATGCAAGGGTGTAGCTGCAGCCGGCTTTGTTGCGCTAACCATTTGATCGCTAGCGCTGGCATTGGCTGGCTCTAGAGTACCCCAAGCCTGACACTCGGCACATCGGCCCTGCCAGCTACTATACTGCGCATCACATTTTGAGCAAACAAATAGGGTGCTGTTACGCATGCAAAAATTCTTAGTTCAGACCCCCCCAACCTTGCACAATAGTATACATCTTTTCTACCGATTTTACATAATTTCTAGTTTCCGCAAAGCCACCATTATCTGTGCATTCCCACCACGTCTGACCTTTTAAGCCTGGTCCAGCCGGCGCACAAGTCTGTGAGGAGCAATTAGCCCCCACTCCTCCATTATATGCCGCAATCACATAATGCCAGCTGCCGTTATAGCAATTTGTCTGTTGTGGATTACACTCCACAGTTTTACCACTTTTTAGACTAGCTGAGCTCGGACAGGTATTTCGAATGAGTCGAGCAATGAGATTTACACCAGCTCGAA
Organism: Candidatus Nomurabacteria bacterium; assembly: GCA_023898465.1. Taxonomy (NCBI): domain Bacteria; phylum Candidatus Nomuraibacteriota; species Candidatus Nomurabacteria bacterium. The sequence continues at coordinate 183,313 of CP060223.1, read as the reverse complement.
TATTCTCCTCTGCTCGTGCTTCACCGACCAGGCATACGCCATTCGCATTTGCCGGCATTACCTGCATCAATCCGCATGCGCCAACGGGTGAAATCGCGTTTGCATTTCCGCGCGACTCAATCATCATGATTGCTTTCACATAATATGGATTGACGTTATTCTCATTACTTATCGTTCGAATCAGGTCGTCCCACTTGGTGACATTACTCACTCCACTTAAATCCTGTATTGATTCTGGTAAACCTGCGGCGGTATCACCCCGCGCACTTGATTCTCCTTTTTCTCCTATCAACTGACTTGGAACTGAAAAGATAGAGAGGTCTTGAAGCGTCACAAGTGCTGGATTAATCGCCTGTAAAATAATATACGAGGTCAGCGTTAACACTAAACCAACCAGGGCTCCGTTCATGGTGGATTTAGCATTCTCTATTTGCGAAGTATTACCGGCCGCGGTTAACCATTGGATGCCAGCGTACATTGTCATCACTACTGCTAAGATACCAACAATCCAAACAAAATAAATATAGAAAGAGCGAATGTAGCGACTCAGTAGTGTGCCGTCTACTTCTTGTGGTCCTTCAAAAACTCCTGGGATAGGTGCGTTAGGCGTAAAATAAATCGGATCACTTGTAGTGCTTGACTCAATATCTGTGTTTACACCTGCACATTGGAGTGGGTCAAGATCTGTTGGTAAATAAGGTAAGGCACATTCATCCAACACCTTACAGTCCTGTATCGGTGCTCCTCCCACTACTTCAATTTCTACACAACAACATTCTGAAGCCTGGGCTGTCGGCGTCTGCAAAGAGAAAAAAGCTCCCCCAACAATTCCCACGAGTAAGATAAAGAAAAGATCCCTTCGCTTCATTCAGACAGTAATGAAGAAACAAGTGAATCAACCGTAGAAAAACTTGGCGCTTCTTTGAAAATGTATTGACCAACGTAGATGGTTGGCGTGCCACTTACCCCAAGGGTCACGCCTTCCTGCTGACTCTGCGTAATGAAAGTGTCTGCATCACCTGAACCTCGGCAACGAGTAAAGGCTTGTGCATCTAGGCCAAGGTCTTGGGCAATATCAGTATAAAGCGCTGTGCCTAACTCGCTCTGACGTGCAAAAAGTTGATCGTGGTATTCCCAAAAAGCAAATTGCTGCTGAGCACAACGCGCTGCTTCTGCGGCTGCTTTTGCCTCTGGGTGTAGATCGGTTAAGGGAAAGTCTTTCCATACCAATCTTACCTTGTCGCCATATTTATCTAGTATCTGCTGAGCAACCGTATGCCAAGTCTGACAAAATTCACATTGGAAGTCGCTATACTCAACAATAGTCACCTGCGCATCTTGTCCGCCGCGAACCGGATCAGTTAAATGTACAGTTGGGAAACGCGTGGAAAGATTCGGCGTAGTTGGGATGCTAATAGTCCACCAGGTAAACCCAATCAGGACTATGGCAGCAAGCGCTACTAATAAAGGTAAGAGCCAATTATGCTTCTTATTCTCCATCATCGCAACTTAATTGTACGAATCTTACCATCCTGATCAGTGAAATAGATTTGATCCTCAGCGCCTGACAAATATACATTACCCACCGAGTACCTTGTTTCACCTGTTGTATTAGTAGGCGTCGCGATCAGCTGCTGTACACCCGTGCTGAGATTAATCTCATAAAATTGATATGGCACGCTATTTGCTAGCTCTGGATAGAGACCACTACCACTTTCTAGACCCTGCGGAACCGCACAATATACCTTAGTAGCACTCGAGGTAAAGGCACACTTATCTGGCCAGGTTTGCAGATTTAGTCGTGTATTACTTTCACCAATTGCATCGCCCCTCGCCTGCACAATATACAACTCTGGATTCATTGAGGATGATGAACTGTAAACGCTATAAAGAAGCCTATTTCCACTTTGGTCCCACTTTCCTTCAAAACCCCTCCCCTCAACTTCGAAGGATTTAAAATTCTCGCCTTGGATACCTAGAGGAACAATTTCTTGACGTTCACTATCAATTGACTGCTGATAGGTGGCGACAATTTGCGAGTTTGGAGACCAGTTTACCTGCACTTGATTTTCCTTATCCCGCAAAGGCTCAACAACCTGCACGTTTCCCCCATTTACATCTACGACGGCCAGCCAATTATCATCCTTTGTCGGACCAATAAACTTTGCGGCAATTTGCGCGGAATCAGGTGAAAAGGAAAATTCTTGCAGCTCGGTTGGTAGTGATATCTGCTGCTGCTTGGAAAAATCATACACAATATTTGCACCGTCTTTGAAAGTAAGCACGGCACGTTGTCGGTTTGGTGACCAGGCTACATCCGAGACTCCTTTAAAAGTAGTGTCGTTCAATACTTTTCGCTCCACGCCATTTCTATCAAGCTGATAGAATTTCCCACTCAGCTCCTCGTAATAAATCAGATCAACACCATTTCCGGCTAAGGCAATATTTGCCGAAGGGGTGTCAACTAAAGATTGCGCAATGGTTTTCCCGCCATCGGCAGTGGCGCTTGGCACCTCTATCTGTGTATTAGTGATCGGTAAAACACTCACGCTATTTGTATTTGTAGTTGATCGATTCACTCCATCATTGGTGTTTGGTAAACGACCATTTGAGGTAGTGTTGGTATTACCATTTACGGCGGTATCGGTGCGGAAAAAAGCCCAGAAAAGCAAGAAGCCAAGAATGAAGAGTACGACCAAGAAGCCAAAAATAGCTAGTACTCGATTTCGTGAAAGTGAGGGTAATTCCATATGAATAGTGATTAACCAATACAGCCTTCGCTGTTATTGTAAATGCCTTGAATATCAAAAGTAAAATCTTGGTGAACAACTGACCCAGGCGCATAGGGTAATTCAAACCATAGTTGTTTTACTGATCCATCGGGATTTACTGCGTCACAATCTCGATTACTCCAAAAACTTTCACGGAATGTCGCAGAAAACTTAAACTGGATAAGGGGGACTGAATCATCGCTCGTAAATTCCAGCACCGCGCCTTCGGTTAATTGATCTGCATTAAACTCTTTGACAAGCTTCCATGGTAATTCATTATCATCCTCAAGCGCATTTGGGTTAGTACGATATAACTTCAACGACTTTAGTTCTTTATCTGGCACTAAGTTAGTAATGGTAGCCCCCACTGAAATAAATGAGTCGTAGTAACCGCAGGTGTATCCACGATCCTTACAAAACACGTACGGAACACCGTCCCCTGTGCAAGGCAGACAATCAGTTCCCCCATCAGCAGCTCGACAGGCGCTACTTAAACAAAAGTGCTCAGCACCATTTGCATCCGAGTACTTGAGTTGTTCGCCGCACACCAGACCTGAATTTTCAGCTTGTGTCTGCTGGGCTGGTGGACAAAATGTCCCAGAAATAACACTTGTTTCAACCGGCTCAACAAAAGGCACTCGTAATGTCACTAAATCAGGATTAATTGCCTGTAAAATAACATATGAAGTAAGCGTCAATACAAGTCCGATAAGCGCACCATTCATCGTAGATTTAGCATTCTCAATCCGTGAAGTATTGCCAGCAGCAGTTAACCATTGAATGCCAGCGTACATAGTCATCACGACTGCTAAAATACCAACAATCCAGACAAAGTACACATAGAAGCCTCTCACAAACGTAGAAAGCTCCTGACCTGACTCTGCTTGTAAAACGTGGATAGTTTTTACTTGGTCACCTGTTTCCGAAAGGCACTGTACTGTGTTAGTAATCCCTGGAAGCGCTACATTGAGCTGCATGTGATCAGCGATTTGATTTAAAACCTCGCTTGATGAGCAGGTGGGTAAACTTGTCTGTGCCGAAGCTGGTGAGACTACAAAGCTCGCCCCAAACCCGAGAAAAACGGTGAGCATTCCTACAACGAATTTTTTATAGCGAAAGCTCATGAAAATACTGCAAAGATTCTGATTATTCAGGCTGGACTCGTGATGGCTGCCAACTTGCTCCATTTACCATCCACTCTCCATTTAGGAAAGTATAGTCAAGTACCAAGGTTTCATAATAGTGAGCATCTGGCTCATTGTCGCGTCGTTCTGTGCGATCCATCACAAATGAAATACTTGCTGAGCTATCCTCTTCCCAGGACTTATAGGAGCTAGTTAATACACGACTTGATACCGACTGAACGGTTTTTGCCGCATCAAGAGCTTCATTATCTGTTTGTAGCACGGTTGCGAAGGAAGGAGTAATCCAGGCGCTGAGACTACTAATATACTCATCAAAGTCGGCTCGAGACCAGCTGGCATATCGCTCGGCAAAACTTCGCCCTTGACCGATTAAGGTGCTCTGAGGGGAAACATCTACACTCGAATTCACGTTATTGTTTACTGTGGTATTTGTATTTGCAAGCGGCAAGCTAGTATTTGTTGTGGTGTTGGTGTTTTCGTTGGTATTAAAAGCGTCTCCCCCACCAATCCAGATGAGAATGAGGGCAGCAATGGTAATCAAGAGTACAAGCGCGATGATGATGATAAAAATTCTACGCATAAATTTGAGGTTAATGCTAACCTAAGCCCTCCGTATCACTTAGCGAACGCTTTGCTTCGAGTGGCTCATTTTTTGCTGTGCCGAATTGATCTTGCGGCAAATCAGTTTGACCGGCCGCATAAGCTTCATCGAATTCTTCCTTAGCTTGTTCGATCTCTAGGAGCTGGCGTGGATCAGAGGTAATAATTTGGTCCTCGGTATAACTCGCTACAACTTTAATAGCCGCGTGTTTTGCTCCAGCGAAGAAAATACCCTCACCTACATTACACTCAAGTAAGAGATACTTTTCACCTTGAGTGAGCAAGAAAGTCTTCTGCACGATATCAATACCGGCTGGCGATTGCTTCATAAGTAACTGTAAAGCGGAGTTGTTTACAATCGCTTGGCCATAGGGTGATCGCAAGAAGTCATTCACATCCTGCGTAATAGTCGTTACTCCAAGATAATATTTACGACATCGCTTCACTAAAGCATAAATAAACTTAGCTGAGTCCTCATGTTGCATGAGCCACCACGCCTCATCAATCACGAGGATGCGACGCTTCAGTTGAGAACGTACAATATTCCAAATATAAGAGACAATTGTGGAAATTCCGATTGGTCGTAATTCATCCTCGAGATCACGTACCGAGAACACTACGAGCTGATTATTTAATTCAATATTTGTAGCGCTGTTAAAGAGGCCGGCAAAAGTACCTTCAGTGTATTTTTTCAAACGCTGCACGAGATCTTCTGTTCCCACCATATCGCCTAAGACCTCTTCAAAATCCTTCATAAGTGGCGGGTCTATATTCTGCAAATCTGAATCTGGGGTAATATCCTTCTTCGCGTACGTCTCTAATAATGCCCGGTCAATCAAAGAATCTTCTTCGTGATTTAACTCGCCCAACATCAGACGAATGAGAGACTTTAAGGTAATAACGGCGGAACGAATAATATCAGCCGGTTTTTCATCTTCGCGAGACGGGCGCGGTAGGTCAAAGGGGTTAATCTTTGAATCCGAATTCAGGGATATATTAATGTAGGTCCCTCCAACGGCATCAGATAAGTGACGATATTCCATTTCTGGATCTACCACGATGACATCGGCGCCCAACATTAAGCTACGCAAAATCTCTAGCTTGATGGCGTAGCTCTTACCAGCTCCAGCCGTGGCGAAGACAACAAAGTTTGCGTTCTGCAAGCTGAAACGATCAAAGAGAATCAAGCTGTTGTTGTGGCGATTAATGCCGTAGAGAATACCATTATCTGAGGTGAGATCAGAGGAAATGAAGGGGAAAGACGACGCAATCGGCGATGAACTCATGTTATAGGTCACCTGCAGTTGATCACTCCCTAGGGGAAGCGTCGAGTGGAAACCTTGCTCAGCCTGGAAGAAGGCACGCTTAGAGTAAATTAATCGACCTCCTAAAATTGATTCGATCTTTTCTGTCAGTAAATCAAGGTGGTCTTTACGCGAAGAGTAAATGGTTACGTAAAGCGCAAATTGAAAAAACTTTTCTGTACCTTGCGTTAAGTCATCTCGCAATTTTTCAATATCACGAAGCGCTGTCTCTCGTACTGGATCACGCGGGGCGCCCTTCTCAGCATCGGAAATAATTTGTGCTTCAAGTACACCCACCTTATTTCGCAACTGCTTCAAAATAACCGCTGACTCAATCGGATAGAAGAACATGCTGATATCTAGCGGGATATTGAAATTAATAATCGGCGCAAACCAGCCAACAGTAATATAGCGCGGGTATGAAACAACAAAGAGAGTACGGACATACTGACTTCCCAATCGCAGGAAGTCTGCCTCTACTTTCATGGCCGCCGGAGCAATTAAATCGCGAACAGTAACTACTCCAGCTCGATAGACCCGCTCAGCCTCAAGTAGTTCGCGCTCCTGCTCGGCCTCTAGTCGCTCATCTTGCTGACGTTGCCGCTCTGACTTTGGTAAAGGCGAGGGTGAAGGCGTCTGGCCAGCTGCTTTGGAAAAATCAATATCAGGCATTGCCGCCTCCTTCTACATTTACCTTTGAGAGATCAGCAAACTTTTGCTGGCCAACTGATTCTGGATTGTAGGTATTGTAATACAATTCAATTAAACTCTGCGTATCAAGCATAACCGCCTTTAAGCCAGCTGCGCTCAAGCCATCAATAACATAATCAACCCGCTTCATAAGTTCGCTGCGATAAGTGAGAAACTGCTGCTGTTTAAGGTGAATAACTGTCGATGGCGATACTGCCTCAAGTATGCGCGAGAAGAAACGTTTTGGTTTATCAGAGTGCGGCATAAATGGCACAACAACGTAGAAACGCTTCGCCATTAAGTCGGCAATATCTATCAGCTCGGCAATATACTCTCGATACTCTCTTGTCTGCATGCGGAGGAGCTCGTTACGTTGCGCTCGCTCACTCTGCTTTAATCGCTCGAGGTAGTCATCAATATTTAAACGGCGAGACTGGATAACGATTTGAATAGAGAAGTCTAAAGAGTTTAAGAACTGGGTATAGCTGGCGATCACCGCATTCTGTTCTTCTTCTGACTTCAGGGCAAAGTTAATTGAGGATACTAAAAGGACAGCTCGAATCGTGCCATCTTTTAGAACGACAATATCATCCTTCACTTCAAGAATATCGATATAACGCTGGGTTGGCGTTACTGATCGCTTCTTTTTGTTGTCCTGAATTTTTTTTGCTGCCATAACAATATATTAACTGCGAAACTCATCATCACTTAACGAGGGGGCCTCATCGCGCTTCACGCTCACACTTCCCTCGCGAATCTTCTGTGGAGCTTTAAAGGCTCCTCCAGTATCAACAACCAAAGAAAGCATTGCCAACTTTGAGGGTGTGAGCGACTTTTTGGTTGGCTCCACTACCGTCTGAACTGGATTTGCATTTGCCTGTTCACGCTTTAAATCCTTTAGGCTCACTTCTTTACTCCAGATACGTAAACGTGGATCACGCATGGTCACTAAGAAGTTGAGGAGAAAAAAATGAAAAGGTCGTCCGTTCACCTTCACAAAGGCAAAAACGATGTCCAACAAACCAGTAATAATTGCGCTAAAGAGAAAGACCCAAATGTTGTTATTTAACTGGTAAATTAATTCGTACTCTAAGAAAATCATGCCAGCGCCAACGAGTAGCAGAATAAACTGCCGCACTGATATTGGCCCGATGACTTTATCCTCTACGTCGATGAATTGAGGTACAACAAACTGCATTAGAAACGAAGCTTAGTATTTAAATCAACTACCGCATGAAACTCTGCCTCACTCAAGGAGGCTTTATTTTGCTGCGTCCGCTCACTAATCACTTTACTCACATCCGTCCCCTTTTCTAAACTCTCACGACTAATGGATAAGTAAAGTTGATGCACCGGACTCTGACGCCAGGCTTGTACACCCTCAATGCGTTTGCCAAATGATTCTTGTCCAAGCACGGCAATTTTCTCATACACTTTTCGTACACTATCCGCTGGAGTAGATCCCCAATTACGAAAATCCTCTAGACTTAGGTGCTGCAACTCCTCAACCGGACCAACCAGTCGACGCGAAGGAGATTTAATATCGTCTAAAGTTGGACGACCGCTCGCCTGCACTGTTTGACGCTTAGGAAGTACTTTGCGTGACTCAGATGATGTTGCTGCTGGTGTTTGCGTACGAGGCGGCGTAGGGATAGCCTGATGCGCCATCACCTTGGTAGGCTGATTTGCTAGATGTGGCAGCACTCGCGAAGGTGCTGGAGGTGTAGGCGTCGGAACGTGCGCTTTCTGTTGAGGATGCACCTCAGGCAAGCTTTCATCAAGCACTTCAGCGCCTGACTCCAAAGACTGCAGCACCGCATCGGCTAATTCCGGCGCCAATCCCATGCCACCGACCTTTGGCGAACGAGTAAAGATTTCTTTTGCCTCTTTGTCATCACGAATACCCTTCAAACGTGAGATTGCAATAGTGCTGAAACGTTTCGCTAGCTGCTCATCTGGGAACTCTAAATGATGATGGGAGATAATACTCTCCACCATTGCCTCATAATTATGCTGATCATTTAAACGCAGTCCGGAAAGTCGATTGGTATGCTCTCGAATCTCTTCTTCATCCTCCGGAACATCAAAGGAAACAGGGACTGACTTTTGCGCGGCTCGCGATTCAGTACTATTTTGTACATTTCCAATGCTCTTCCGGAAGCTCGGAGGAGTGGAAGGACGCTCGCGCAATTGCTGTTTTTGCTCTTCTGGACTCTGGAAGCGACCATGACTAAAGAGCTGTACCTTGCCCGAAGAATCTCTTACTGCTACACGAGTACGTTCTTCTGAAATGAGCGCATCATCCGCGGGATTTGCCTCTCCAACAAGCCGTTCAAGCGATTGAAGTATTTCTTGATAATTGTTACGTATTGGATCATTTGGAGATTGGGGAAGTTGTCGCTGTAAATACGATAACAAAACCCCTGCCCGCGATACATCACCTAGCGAGACAACATCATCGACTTCTGCACGTACTGCTTCCAGCGTTTTCGGCTGAGCAATCGTACTGGCATTAATCGTTGCGAGATCTATCATCTTTTCTTTTTTGCGGTTCGCCCCTTAGTTGATCCAAATTCCTCGTAAAAACAGGTTTTTGGTATGAGAATAACTAGGGATAATATACCACAATGCTATGAAAATTCCAAGTAATAGAAATAAAAAACATCGCCTATTTATCTCAAGCTGTCTTTAGCTTCAAAAACTAGCGGCTTGCGCTGATATATTGCTGAATTCGAGCTGCTTCCTCTTCTAATAAAGGTCCATCATACTCACCTGAATGAGCGTGACTACCCTCATAGCTTGTTTTCTTCATATCTACGTGAATATTGAGCACAAGAAGATCGGAGCTGTCCTGGTTTACGTACACATGAAATCGGGGGTATACCAATCGACCCAATCGTCGTTGATAGCTAGATTCCTGAGCTGCGGAACGCTGGGCTGGGAAGCCTGTCCGGCGATCTGGACTATACCCTAAACGCCGCATAAGGCTCCATGTATTCATGTTTCTCGGAAATGCAAAAGTCAACCGCATGGAAGAGGGCTTTGTGGCTACGGAATTCTGTTACGAAGCACACCATCGGCTGAGCGCACTTCAGTCAAAGACCAGTGGAAATGCTGGTCGCTCATATCAAAATAGGCAAAACCTGCTTCTGGACCAGCCATTGTTTCTGGCACAATACTTGCCACATGCACCATTAAGCGTGCCGCATCAGCCTCAGATCCGGTGGCAGTATTAAAGAGAGCCTTAAAAAACTCTTTTAAGATCACCATGCGATTGGCCGGTGAATCGCTTACCTGCACGGCCTGGTCATGCGTAAGGCGCAGACGCTGCTCTAATTCCGGCGCCATTGTCTTACGCATAAGGTTCACAAATGAAGCGTCGCTCAGTAAGGCTTGTAATCCCCTTGCTCGCACTATTTGAAATATTCCAGCGATTACACGACCTGACTTCTCCTGCCCTGCTAAGGCTTTTTCCGCCAATGCAGTAAGTTGCATAATGCTCTTTGGTCCAGCCGGGGGCAAATCTTTTTCTAAACGTTCAAAGCGCTCAACTAGGTTGCTTGAATTATGCAGATTAGTGAGTAATAACTCTTGTGGACTCACGTCTCGCTCCGGCTTCTCTTGTGCTGCACTTTGAACAGGTTTTATTTTACCCATACTCTTTTGTGGGGCAACTGGTGCAAGTACATCATTATCTGGCTCTTGTGTAAGAGTATCTGGTATTTTTGACACACTAGAAGGACTTACTCGCGGGCGACTGGCCTCTGACACCCTCAAAATTGGACTTTGATCGATTGATAAAAGGTTAAACCAAGTAAAGAGCTTACGAATGGCTGCTTTATCCGAATCTTCCAAGGAACGAATATTCGGACTCTTGGTCATGTACTCAGCAATAACTACGTCACCATCAGCCGGATGATTTTCGGCAAATCGTTCATAGTCCTGCGTCCACGAGCCTATTGTTGGACTACTCACCTTACCATTAAACAATTGGATGCGAGAATTGCCGATCTCTTGCTCACCTGCTCGCAAGCCTTGTACTGCCGATCCAAACCAACGTAAGAACAAATCAGGGAAGCCTAAATGCACCTGGATGAGTCTCGGCATGATGTCCTGTAATTCAAGCTCTTCAATGAAAAGAGGTACCCGAGATTTCTTTTGCATGTATTCTTGAACTTCTTCCGGACTGGTGGAAGGGAGAGAAGAAAATTCGACAATACATTGTATTTGAAAAAGGAGCGTTTTTATCTCTTCAGGAAGTGTACTCTTTGGTATTGTAGAAAATTTTTGGTCGATAAAACTAAGGACCGAATGAGCCTTACCAGGCTGGGTTTGATACCAGGCATGTGTTAATGCGTCACGAATAGCCGCTAACACCTCAGCCTTTTGTACTTCCTCGACTGATAGACGCTCTACGTCGTGATATTCGTAAAAATCTTCAAAGGTAACCATAAAAAACTACTTTTCTTTAACTGACTTTTTTATTACCTTACCCACCTCACCAAGTAATTCTGTACTGCGCTTAAAGAATTCTCGCTGCTCATCAGCCGGGGTTCGATTAAAGCGAATTGATTCTCCGTTTTCCTGATGGGTCTTCAATTTATCTACCAGACCGCCTATTTCATTTTTTAAGTCTGGAGCTTTTACATTGCTCTGAATATTATTCAAACGATCAACCGCATCTGTTACGTTACGACCAAGCTCGCTAATAGTTGTACGTAACTCATCAGCCGATTTTGGCAATTCATCATGATAGGCGGTCAAAGAATTCGCCAATCTGCCATAACTATCAGAGGCTTGCATATGTTCTCGATTATAAGGCGCTTTTTCATCAGCACTAGGCTCTACTGAAGGAGTTTGACTACTTCTATCTGATGTTTTTACCTCCCCCTCTTGTTCTGCCTTAAACTGAGCACCTGGAGTCAAAACCACTCCTCCGGGCGATTTAGTTTCATCTTTTTGCGCGGTATCGGACGTAGATGTTTTTTCTTCACCTGTTGCCTTATTAGCCGTCTCTGTATTTTCCTCAGCCTCAGCTTTTTTTACAGCTGCTTTTTCCGCCTCTGTCGGTGCTGGAGGAGTCCATCCTTTTATTGTTTGTCCACCTTTATCCCAATCCTTAAATCCGTCAGCACTTCCGGTAAACACCTTCATATATAATTTCTTCGCGGAAAGTGAGTCTTGACTATACATAGCCTCCCACCGACGTTGTGATTCAGCTCGACGCGCTTTCTTTTCTTCATCTGTTCCTTCGCCTTCGTAAAATTGACCTTTTGCATCAAAGATTACATTTTTCTTTCCTACAACACCATCAAGTCCAATAATTTGTTCACCGACACGGCCCGACATTCGTCCAATTTCACGGTTGGTAAACTTACCAAAGAATTTAAACATCCGTTTCCCAATCTCGCTCCATTCAGATGCGTCAGTATTATAGTCTATCTCACCTGTTTCCGTATCAAAATAGCGCGGAGTAATGGCATGAGGCGACATGCGCTCCATAACTTTGGATGATTCTGTTTTGTTCAGCAGACCGTAAGAATCATCTGCCATTTTTTCTAGGGTGCCAATATAGCTATACCCCTCTTCTTCATTAAAGAGTCCATGTCGCTGTTCAACGTGCTGACCCACACTAAGTGCTTCATCACCGGCCCACTGTAAGGCTATGAGTCGATTGCGATCATCAATTCCAGCGTTTTTAGCTTCGTTCATAGCTTGTTGCTGGGATTTTTGCATAATTTCTTTATATTCTTTTGCAGCACCTGCGTCACCAGCCTCGCCTTCACGACGCATGATATGGATGTTCTTCCCTCTCTTTTGTGCTTCCTGAGCCGCTAGATATTCTGGATCATACTTACGTGACAGGCCTAGATAATTCATCATAATGACACGCATGTGTTTCGAACTTTCATTCACCACATCTTCCCATTCATCAATGGCACTATCAGTACTAAAGCCCCATTCTTCAAGTAGCTTACTTTTTACGTCTGCAGGGATTTGATCAGGGTCAGGCCCGTATTTTTCAATGTTTGATTTAAGCTCCTTATTAAAAAACATCATTTGGTTAAGATCGTCCCAATTTCCATTTCTAGCACCCAGAAGCGCTCCACTGTTTTTTGAAGTAATACCTTGTTCACCTTTTTGTGCTTTGGCGCTCCACATTTCTTGAACAACCTTTTCCGAGCTAGGATTTTTTCCTAAACTTTTTTGTTTTTCATTATAGCCCTCGTTAATCAAGGCGCGTTCAGTGTCTTCAATGTAGGTGCCCACGGCTAAGTCACCGCCACCACCATAGAGCTTGGTTTCACGGACAATATCAGCCATGGTGCGCCCACGGGCCATCATGCGACGATCAAGGACTTGCTGCTGCTCAGCCCCACGCTGTGCATACCCTTCCCAGTATTTCCTGGTTAAAGGTGCCAGTATCTGTCGATTGCCTACCTTTGATTTCGTAACCGCAGTTCGCCATGCGGTACTCCCGACACGCTCTGCACCAGCCTTTCCTCCTCGTAAGGCAAGTCGAGCCGCAGCTACTCCGCTCAGAACACCGGCCGCACTTAAACCACCGGTCTTCAGTTTCTCTGACATTGAACCGGCCCAGCGACCCCCAGCAGCACCGAGTTGTTGTGCAGCTTGCAAAGAGCCTAACAAGAGACCAATGGTAATCATGTAGGAAAGTAGACGATCAGACTCACCTATCGTAGTGATGGCGGCGGAAATCGTCTGACCAGTGCCTTCACCAGCCTCATTTGCCGTGCCTAATAATCCGGTAGTCTCTTGCGTACTTACTGACTGAAAGTCTGTGGCAAGATTTCCATTGCTTGTTGCAATAACAGTTAATGAAAGCCAGAGAAAAAAGGCGAGCACCGGTCCAACAATGATGTTCTTATTAAACTCACCCCACCACTGATCAGAGTATTTGGTCGTATTTGGAAAAATACGGGTAAGGAAAGCCAAAGGCGAAAAAACAATCAATATCCATAACATCACAATACGATAAAGCAACAACACCGTAATAATGAGCGTCACTACAACGGCAATCCCTAGGAGGATTAAGGCAAGAATAATAGCGCCATAAAGCGCTTTGCTCGTGATGTCAATGTTCTGAAGTGGACTGTTTGAAAGTTCTAGCGTTTTGTCTAATCCCAGACCGGAGGCTAAATTACCAGCTGCTGCGTCCTTAAACCCGTTCACAAAGGTCAACATGATCACCTGTCCGATGTCTATCCAAAATCCAGCAACAAACTTTGAAAAGTTAATCAAGAAAGCAAAAATAACTAGCTTACCAAGAATGCGATTGTAACGATACGCTTCGATTTTAAATATGGTACCAAACGCAATAATAAGCAAAAAGACAATGAAAAACATGTTGGAGAGATCGCGTACAATCACCCAACCTTTTTCTACTGCCGGAGCATTGATAAATCCATTGTACTGCGCAACGGCGACGAGGATATTTATTACCACAATCAATACGTTCGCCAAAAACTGCACCACCGGGTACATGAAATTCTCAATAAAGAAGAGTGCTACCTTATCTCCCGTGCTTGCGGCATAGGCGCGACTCTCAGGAAAGAAAAGTACCAGTGCGGCAACAATAAAGACACTCACAAGCACAGTCGGACCTAGTCCCCTTTTTTCTCGCATCCGACCTGTAAGTCTCAAAAAGAATTTCATGTGCTAAGTTCCAATTGGCTGCACGTGCACCTCAATAGTTTTGTTTGGCGCGTAATCTTGCCAGCTCGGTGGGAAGTTTATATCACTTGATTCACATGAGAGGTTAAGATAATCATTATCTACACATATATTATATTGAGGATGACAGAATTGCCCGTCGGCACAAGGGCATGCTGAGCCTTCTTGAAAATCAGCTGGCACGCCATTACACCAACCCCAATTATCTTTAACAACCACGCGAGGTTGATATACACAATATTGTTTCTCCCCTCCAGTCGGACCAGCACAAGGATAAGTTCGTAATTTTGGATCACTGTTACACGTAGGGAGATTCTCAAGAGTCGTCGGGCTGCAAAAATAGCGATGACTCAAGTTATGTGGATTTCCTGCATCAGATTTTGGCGCATAAGGGAAGTAAACTGATTGCTGCTGACCATCGCTCCAATCAATTAAGAGGGAGTCTAACGGCAACTGCTCACTATCAGCTGTCGAATTAAATTTAAAGTTTACCCAGGATCCATCGGAAACATCCGCTGACTGCTGATCATTTACCGAAAAATTATACGTCCGTGGGCGCACTCCACAGTAATCTGCCGCGGGAACAGTCGTATTATATGTTCCTCGAACACTAATAAGATTACAAGTTGCACCTCCACATTGAGATGTTGTTCCAAGCTGGTCGCAGGCCTTTTGTGGTGAAGTATTACAAACAAGGCATTGCTTAGTTGGTGGCGACCAATCCTCTGCCCCTTCTTGAGCTATATATTTTCCTTGTTTTTGACTCCAGGTCCAGAATCCATAGCTTTCGGAAAAGATACGCTGCAAGTTATTAATTGCAAAAGCGCGTTTAAAAATACTTGCGGGTGCGATCGCCTTACATGTATCACCGTCTTGATAGCTCTCGCAAAGAGTATCACCATTGACATTACTACAATCTGTCGGACTATTACAGCCACACCAAGCGCCGGATTTTTCACACTGGTATTCATCGTCAGTATTGTATACCTGACTAGTTCGAATACTGGCTGCACCCCCTATACAAATATCACTTGCATTATCTAGGGAACAACATTTATCTGCAGTTAACGTTGTTCCATCAGGCGCTAAGCAAGTACCCGATTCACTAAAATTACCTTGACAGGCTTTCTGAGAAATAGAACACACTCCTACACCAGCACAAACGCCCTGGTTTCCTGAATTATCTCGACAATCGTCAGCAGTATGACAGATTGCGCCCTCAGTTGAGCCCCCACCTATACAAACCCTACTTGAACAATCACCTTTGCAAGCAAACGGTGAACCTGCTCGAGATTGATATGGGAAGGTGAAATTTTCATTTGTCCTCGGTTGTTCAACGTATAATTTTTCAGTCCAGGTGGATGGATCACCAGCGCTTGTTACTGCACCACCATAAGGTGCCAAATCCTGCGTAAGTACATAATTAATGTCGCGAATAGTATAGCCACTTCCAATTGATAATCGGCTTGCCCAAGCTTTATTTTGACCATTTTCATCTACCACCTTCACAATTTTATTACAGGTTTCACGCAGTTGGACTGAAACATTTGCCTCAAAACCACCGTAATCTCCACTTTTATCATTACCCCATAGTTTAAAAGCGTCTAACCTACCGGTAGTAGTATTAAAAACTACTTCGATCTCAAAGAAATTACCTCCTCCGGGCTCCCTTCGGGCTTTCCAGTTATTATCGTCATTTAAACAAAACCTACCAATATGCCAATCACTGTGTGTCGTAGCTTTTTCATCTATACATATTTGTATAATTTCATTCTTATAATATTCATCAGCTGGATCCCACTGAAAATGAGCAGGGTCATTATTACTATCGTCAAAATGAAATACCGAGTAATCAGCTTTTCCATCACATCCGCTCCATTCACAATCTCCATCAGTGTCACCGAAAAAGTCTTTATCATCACAACCCCCAAGCAATCCTTTCGAAGCAATTCCATACCACAAACGCATAGTATTACACTTTCCATTCTCACTTTCATAGCCCTGCATGGTCGATCGTAATAATCTCCAGCCATCGGATACTTCCGAAACTGGAACATCATTTTCATCTCCGTCATGATCTAGCTCGTCACCACCGGTAACCCCTTCAGCCTCTACGCAATAATAGAGTGGACTCCGATCGGAATAACCTGCCTGAATTTCTGACCCAAAGGTCCCATATACATCGGTTTCTCCGCCAATAATATCCACTGGCCACCAAGAAATGCATCGATCAGCAAATTTAGGATCTTTTTCTAGACAATAGCCATACCACCCCTTGTATCGGACTCCGGAGTCATCGCGATACTGACATAGTAGTGAGTCTTCGCTTGGATATAAACGACAAGATCGGGGAACATAATTAAGTTGTTCAGCATTGTTAGTCTTTGAAACCCCGAGAGCTACATTTAAAGACACATCATCAATGTAGAACGGATCACTATTATCGGACAAACGCACAAACTGCAACCAGCCACTACCTCCCTTTACTGGGACAGGATTAGCAACTATTCCTTGCCAGCTTGTCGTTACCTCCCCTCTCCACAGCTCACTTACACTACCATTAGGAGACATAATTCTCGCTTGAATAGTTTGACCCTCAGGGACAGAGGAGCGTATCTTAAATGAAATAATATATTTTGCACCATTAAGAGTTGAAAAGGGGCTTGATGGGGCTTGCGCTCCGGAAAACTCCTCAACACAAGAATCAGCAACACCGCCGCAGTCAACATCACCCGAACATGCGTTTCCGTCATTTACTCCACCGCGACAATAGCTACCCGCGTCAGTGGGGTCTATCTTTAATATATGATTTGGATTGCTTTGCCCAGTTCCATCCTCTGGAACAACTGTAATAGTCGCTTCACTATTATCACTGCCGCGACGTCCGTAAGCTGACCAAGGGCTTGTTGTATAATCAATAACAGTTTGCTGAGTCCCGTTGCTACTAGTAATAGTTGTTGATTCTTGATTTTCAAATGCCTCGTTACCTAGCGACACAACCGAGCCGTCTTGTGGCATGAAATACCAAGGAAACTGTCCATCATAAGTAAAAGAAACCCCAGTATTCCAGCGAAGACCTGCTTTGACTGATCCGCTCAAATACTTAATCTTTTGCACATCTATTGGACTTACATAAGTAACATTTTCCGGCTGAAATTCAGTGCACTTTCCATTAGAGTCAAAAGGTAAACAAGTTGGATTATTTGTACCGCCTTCATTCACATCACAGGGCACATATTCATAGGGCTCAGTCGGACTGGGGCGACGTGGAACAGCACAATAAGTGCCCGAGGCAGGCTTACAAAGTCCTGACTCACAATCATTACCAGTAGAGCAGAAGCGCAATGCATCGCCTACACAATATTTACCAAAGAGTGGCTTCGCGCACTCACCATTTGGCCCGATGGCTGCACAAGCTGCTAAGTCATAGCAAAGGTTCTCTGTTGTCTGTGTTGTAGGATTAGTTACCTGCGTTTGGGTTCGGCAAGTCATCCACTTATTACACACGCGATCACGATCAACCTGCACTACAGTGTTAGCATTACATTGATTCCAGGATGCGTAACACCCTGGCCCAGCTGGACTCAAGAAAACACCCTCCTGACAAGAGCTGCCAGGACAATCCGCATCAGTACTACAAGCGCTGCCGCTATTCACACAGGCCCGACCATAGCACGATGGAGGATTACACTGATACGAATCATTCCCTAAGCCCGGATCAGTCGTACAGGCTCCACCATTACGGCACGTCTCCCCCACCTGACATTGGAATCCACAAACTTCACAGTTGATAACCAAGCCGCCTGGTCCACAGTAGAAGCCATCTTCATTACATTGACCAAGAGGTGTATTATCTTCCGCACAAACTCCAGGTGTAAACACATAATCAAACTGATTCAACCCAGTCCTGAATGGTAAGGGTCCGTAGCTACGATAGTTGCCCTCTGGATCAGTCAACTCAATTCTATATTCGTAGCTACTTGAGGCCAGTAAAGGAATATTATTCACAAAGTCCGCTGGATAGGCTACTGACCAATCGTTTAAGAAGTTTCCTGGAGCAGAAGTACTTGAATTTCCTACGGCGTTTGGACCATCGGTAATGGTAATTTTATACGCCGAAGGCTCATTTGTTGAGAAAGTAAAGGTGCCGCTGCAGCAGTTTGCATTTACTTGAATGTTGGTGAGGCGCGGACCCTCGTCACTACCACCGCCACCGCCTGATGGTGTGGAAAAGGTAATTGTTCCTGAGTCCGGAAACCAGGCTCGGTCAGATTCTGCCTCACTGTCCAGCTTTGAACCAACCCGATATTCGTAGACCGTATCAGCTGCTAAAGGCTCTAAACGAAGTTGATGTGTCGTTACTAAATCACTAGCAGCAACTTGATTTGGCAAGCCTCCGCCAATCACACCCCACTCAATAATGGAATCTGAAGGGAGGTTAGTATTCCATCCAATGTCAGCATACCCCGTTGTTAAATCATTAATACGGACATTGGAGATGACCACGCTACCAGCTGCCCCAGCTCCATTGCTGCTGCTTAATACGCTAACTCCAAGCAATAGCAGAAACAAGCTGATCCGCATCAGTTTTTTTGCATCGACTTGGAGGAAGGAATACCGCATAAAGTTCATGATATATCTAGCCGCCGCATTGGCCGCAATTTCCAGCATCATCACATGACTCAGCCATGAAATGATACGGGGATCCAGGGTTAAGGTCGCTCAAGGTAACTAAGTGACTTATGACGCTTTCGTTACGAATCTGAGCCTGACAATAATAGCAGTCAGGTCCGCGCTGATCATTTGCGCAATATCCATCACTGCCGCAATTGCCACAGGTTTCTGGTTCTCCAGGATAGCCCTCTCGACAATAGTATACGCGAGAATCAGAATTTTCGCTCGTGCTCCAGCTAATATTTGCCCATGTAGCGCCCACCTCATAGCTTAAGTTGCTACACATTGGCCCTGTCGTGTCGTTAATAACTGTAACGACAATGGTTCGAGAGCTTGGATTACCTGCAGTGTCGCGAGCGGTTGCGGTTAATGAATGATTACCATCTGAGTATAAGGTGGTATCCCAGGTAGTATAGCAATAATATGGATCGCAGCCTGGCGGGTTTGTATCTGTGCTGATGAGTGCGCCATCTACCAGGAAGCGAACATCCTGAATACCAATATTATCCGTCGCGCTCACTTTCATAGCAATAGTACCGCTGACGGTCTGACCATCACTTGGCTCGACCCAGCTGACAACTGGCGCTTCATTGTCAATAAATTCTGTTGTTTGACATGTGCCCGGTGGAACTGGGATCTTTTCACTGCAGTTGCCTGCCTCATCACACGACTGCACCTGATAATAGTAGGTCGTATTTTGATTTAAGCCTGTTGCCGTAACGCTGTGGCTGGTAACCAGACCATTATTTTCTGCTTTCGATCCAGTTGGCGGATTATTTGTGCCATAGAAGAGCGTACCATTGGCCGGCTCGTCAGTTGTCCAGTTGACCGTAATTCTATCAACATCCGGGCTGCAAGAAATCTGCGCTGGATCAATGACTGGCGGCTCAGTATCCTCTTCTTCACAACCAACAACTTCAAATTTTACCAAGACACTATGTGCGGTATCAGGTGGGCCAACTACTTGATCGTCCCGACCGCGCGCAGTAATGTGATAAAAGCCACACGGGGTATTTCCACCAGGTCGAATGATAACTGAAGCGTCTACTTCACCGTCAGCTGGAGGTATGACAATAATTTCTTTTGTGCCGCTGTTCACAAACTCAGCAGCAATATGATCCCAGGCTTCTGGATCATTTGGCCATTCATCCTCTAAGGTCGTCCGCACTGGCTCAGTAAAACCGTTAATTGATTTTACTTTTATGTCCCATATACGGTAAGTGCCTTTTTGAATTTGAAGGTAGGTACTGCCTTGAGTGTGATAAATGTCAAAGTCGACATCTTGCAACACAAGCTCGACAGTCACAAAATGTGTCTTATTTAGTGGATCTGTCCCAGCACCTTTAAAGGTTAAGGTGTAGGTATCCGCCGGCGCGTCTGCTGCAATGTTAATTACTACATTTTGATTTGTACCAGGTCCGGCAGAATCACCGGGAGTCACATTTTGTGGCAAGCTTGTCGTGGTAATTTTGCTACTTTGATCGCCTTCATCATTTCCCCATACCTGATCTAAGGTTACCGCGACTGGCCAGGTGTATTCAGGAATAGTTTCACGCAAGTTTAAGGTGTAGGTTACTGTGCCACCGAACTCACCTATTTGCGTCAAAGGTGTTGCAGTAATCTCGAAGTCAGGCGCGTCACCAATGATAATCGTGAGGTCAAGATATTTAATGCGGGAGAGCGGGTCGCTTCCACTTGCCTTCACTTTTACCACCCATGTGCCAACCTGAATATCGCTGGCGGTTGAAATGGTTACTGCTGACGTCCCAGCGCCATGCGGTGTTGGTGTTGTTGAAGCAGGGGCGTAATTTATAGTGAGGTCAGCTGGATCGCCGCCGGTCGGCTTGGTAATTGAATCAGTCGTTAAGGCAACCGGGAAAGTATAACTCGGCACTGATTCAACCAAATTCAAGACATAATGTGCTTGTTGTCCTGGTTGAATAGTTTCGCTGGTGTCTGGAGAGCTCAGGGTAAAGTCAGGTCCATCAGTCAAAATCAGATCAAAGTTTGCGTACTTAATATTACCGCCACCTTGTTTATCAGCCTTAGCGCGCATATTAAAGGGACTGCTTGATGGATTTAAGTTTGAGGTGGTAACGGTCAAAGTAACTTCTTCACCATCTGCATCAGGAGTCACACTTGTTCGACTCCAGGTGAAATTACCCACTGGAACGCCATCTCGCTGATCAACGGTTAAATTCACCGCCGTGCTCCATCCATTTATACCGCTTAATCGGAAGGTATATTCTGCGTTTTCTCCTCGTTGTTTCGTGAGCGGGCTATCGGAGATTAACTCAAAGGTATAATCAGGGATCGTATAGATTAGCGTTACCTGATCATAGCCATAGAGACTGTCATTATCACGAGCCCGCACCTCAACCAAGTTTGACCCAGCACTCACGGTAATTGATTTTGACCAACTACTCGTGCCAGAGGCATTACTCCACGCACCGCCATTGACGCGAACCTGCACCTGATTCACTGTGCCGTCGCTATCAGATGCCGTACCGGATAGTGCCACTGAGCTACTATGTACTTCATCACCATCATTATGGGAAGTAATATCAACAGTTGGCGGCGTGCCACGATTTACCACAATTTGCTTGAAGCCAACATTTCCACTTGCATCTGTAGCCTCAACTCGAATGGTATTACCACCCAAGTCAAGAGTGATGGTTTTAGGTCCCCAGCTTACGTTCTGGCTCGAAGTAATGGGGATATTTTGGAAAGCTCCCCCGTTCACACTAACCCGCATCGGGGTTGTAATAGCATCATCGGCGTCAGTTGCGCTACCGGAAATATCAATAGTAGTAGTATCAACCAATTGACCATTGGTGTGGCTGGTAATATTCACCACAGGTGTCGCACCTCGATGTACATGTATTGAAGCTACTGATTCGAGGTTGTCATTATCACGAGCCCGCACCTGAATATGGAAAGTACCATAGCCAGAAAAGCTTATTGACTTGCTAATGTTATAGTTAGCTTGGTTTGGATTCGCAATGGTTGAATATGACTCACTAGTACAGTTATTCAAACATACTCGATAGGCGGCATTGGTAATGAGTCCGTCGTTATCGTGCGCATTACCGATCATGGTATATGTCGAGGTGGGAATTTCTTGCCCATCAGTCGGGTCGGTAATAGTTACCACCGGAGCTTGCAAGGCAGTTGTGGTGAATTGCCTATCACTTGATGAAACACAAATGTAATCATTACAAGAAGTTACCTTATAATGGTATACCGTGTTTGGTTGTAAGCCGTTAATAAAAATACTGTGACTCGTTGTGTCGGTAAAGTCTGTACGGTAACTCCCGTATGCGGTTGTGGTGCCAAAATCAACCCGGGAATCGGCATTAAGATTTGTTGCCCAAGTAACGGTAGCGTCGCGAGAATTGACCGGAGAAGCATTTGGACCTGAGGTAATAGTCAGGCTTGCATCTTCAGAAAAATCGAACTTGGTTACTTTACCGCCATCTTCATCTTGATAAGTAACCCACAAACTATCTCCCACCTTCTGAATCTTTAGCGGGCGGCAAACGCTACAATCTCTATTTACAATCTCTGAATACGTATTGGTGTCTTTATCCCAACGCTCGATGATAATGCGATTTGCCTCCTTCATGGCATAAATGTTTTGCCCACCATCGTAGGTCGCATCAATATAACCATAAGAACCTACGCCTGTAGTTGAAAATACCGGCGTACAGTTATTTGGATCAAACTTTTTTACAAATTTTCCTAAGTTTGTATCGTTAACGAAAAACCAGGCGTATGTACCATCCCAAATACTTACCCCAGCCCGGAGCTGCATCGAGCTAGGTGAATGAAAAACACATCTGGACCCAACTTCATCAAGGGTTGTCCTATTGCGTTTCACAAAACCGAAATCTACTGGGGAGGTAGTGGTTCCCGGTATAAAGCGGGTATAGAAATCAAGTACCGTGGAACCGTCAATAACATGAAGCCCATCATGACGGTATTCGCTATTTCCCCCACTATAAAGTGAATCCTCAACAAGGATGTTTCCGCTTGCGTCAACTCGATAAATACTATCGTGATATGTGTTTGTGCCATTTCGCGCAAAGAATCTATCGCTTTGATATCGAGCAAAAGGATCTGGATAATTTTCAGCAATTGGGAAAAAACCGCCGAGAGGGCCTGGTAAATAAATATTACTTGACCCATCAATTCGCATGAGCTGATATTCGGAGGTGTCAACTTTATTTTTTACCCAAACATATTGTCCATCCCAATGTATACCACTCGGTGTGAAGTATTCAGCAACTGGATAGGTGGAAGTAACTTGTCCATTAGCTGGATTCACGCGCTTCACCACATCGTCGTCACTACTAGCAAACCAAAGGTTAGTGCCATCGTATGTAACGAAAGCATTTCTCATTCCAATATTATAATCGGTGACAGTGTACGCATGCGTAGGCGCACTCCACCCTATAATTCCAAATAATGCGAGGGTAGCAACCGCAACCAAGCTTATCGAGAATCGAGTAAAAATTCCTTTCTGCGCATTATGCATATTAACCCCCTATAAAATTAGCATTTGGATTAGCGGTGTCATAGAATGGCTGACACCCGGTAGTGAAATCAATAGTTGAATTACATTCGGAAACTTGCGAAGTAATACTTTGCCGCAAGATGTAGTAAGGCTGACAGCCAGGTTGTGACGCTGCTGTTGAGCCAGGTCGACACTCAGCATCTACCTCAATGAGATTATCATTACGGTCAGTGGCCAGCGTACAATTCACCTGACAACCATTTGGATAGGCTCCTTGTTGCGGCGGATCAAGAGGGTCACGGAATTCCGTACATCCCGCAGCGGCCGGCTCGCAGGTGCCAACCCAGTAATTTGCACAACTCGCTTCCACGCCACAGGTACTCCCTGGACAATCGCTATCGTTAAAGCAAGCGTTATCAGCATTTGTACCACCAGCACAAACACTGGAACAGTATGCATCATTGGCACAAGACAGGCCGTCGTTTGGACCACCCTGACAGGTTCGCCCTGGCTGACCTACCTGAGGAATGGCCGTACAGAGCCCATCATCAGCCAAACAATTTTCCTGATCTTGTCGAGTTGATCCGGTTTGACGACCATCACAGAAAGGCCGCACACCACCATCACCGCACTGCCCTATCTCACAGGTACCACCTCCACCACAATCATCATTGCGTAGACAAGATGCACCAGCATTCGTGCCGCCTACACACACATTCGAGCATTGACCATTATTCACACAAGCCTGACCAACTGATCCACCAGTTGAACAGGTTGAACCACAGATAAGATTTACCTCTTTCACTTCTCCGTCTAATGGATAGGCGATACAGTAGCCATTATTGTTTAGACAAGCTTGCTGCTGATCCGACGTCATACACGGTTCACCAGCCAGAGTGCCGCCGAAGCAAGTCAACGACTGTGATGGACATGGCTCATTTGTGCCCGTGATAAACCAACCGTCTACTAATAATCCAGCATAGGCAGCTGATTCACGATATTCACAGGTTTGATTGCCTGGATCGCGGAAATAGGCCTTACTGCCACTAATACTCTCGGTGTACTCTTCACAGCGATTCTGACTCGGATGACAAAGTGCTACCGGATAAGTGTCTGGATCATTAATCAAATTCGTGCTTGACCATGCAAGTACTTCATTATTTTGATCATAGGAAGCAACGCCATACTCAGTACAGCCCTGGTACTCTGCCCGACAATAAGCGCTTGAGGAGTTTACATACGCGAGAGTCAGATCACCTTGAATAAACTTATCAGGATTATCTTGTACATCCTGCACAAAAGGATAATCTGAATTTTGCGTCACTGTCATTGCCTCACAGCCGACTGCCCGATCAGAGCAGAGATGACTAAATGAGGTAACTGCCACCGGGCTATTTGCGCTATCAACATAGAGGCGACATCCGGCATTTGCTGGATCACAGGACGAGGTCGTACCCTTGATACGATAAATACTGTCAACTGATTCGCGTAATTTAATATTATCGATCCACCCGCCTGGTAGGCTTGAAGGAGTGGTAAATTCTAAGATAAACTCGGTCGGGTCGCCGGTTGAATTCACAAAGACTGGTCCGAGCTCATACTGCGCCCATTCTTCACCCGGCCGAATAGCTACCGTGCTGCCAAAGCTCTCGCCTAGCTCATCGCGAATTTGAAAGGCTAGGTCACCGGTCTGCCGAGCCTTATAGGAGAACTGAATACTGTAGGTTCGGCCGTTAGTAATGGTGTTTGAGAGATCGATTGAGAAAAGAGTGTCGTCGCTCGTGCGCATGGAGTGACCGCCTAAGTTAACTGACTCATTTGAATAGGTCACGCCCCCACTCCAACCGTTCACCGAGCCGTTTTCAAAATTCTCATTGTAGACGGTACGGCTACTATCTGCAGTTGTTCCCTTGTACTGACGACAACCAGCTGCAGCGGCGGAACAAGTGACTGCTTCGCTCGGAATCACGTGATACACACTATCCTCACCTGCAGCTGCGTCAATTGAATTACGGAATGGGTGACAATCATTGGAGACGGTGACTGTTCGACTCTTCAAGCGATAAAAGACTTCGCCGGAATCGTTAAAGTATTCAGTACAATCAGGGTTCACGCCTAGGTCATCCACACTACACTCAGCGATTGGATTGCTATCGTCTTCACAGATTGGATCGCTGGTAGTTGTACCGACCGAAAGATTTGTACATGGACCTTGATCAACATTACTCGTGAGAAGTTTGTATGCACGAAGGTTATAACCAGCTTGTTCGCTACCTTCCCAAGTATAGAAGTTACCTGCGTTTGGATCTGTCGGCTTCACACACTGTTTAATTTGTGAGAAGTACGCTAAGGCTTCTCCGCCTGACTCACCCAGGTCAAGGTTAGTGTATTCCTCACAACCCACACTGGCAGCTGTACATTGGTTTCCCGAACTTTCAATAATGTAGACTGGATCAATGCCATCACGCTGAGGCACATGTTCAATCGGCATTTCACGGAATTGGCGGCAACCAACCTGATCAAGCGGACAAATGTCGCTGGAACGCACTACGCCATTTACGGCATCACCAGCCCCAACTGGTCGATATTTTTGACAACCAACTTCTTCGCGGTCACAACTTAGTGGAGTTTCCACCACCTTCACATCATCACACCAAACCGTACCAGAACCATCAGCTTGAATGCCTCCTGTATCCTGAGACACATTTGTACAAGCAACTCGCATAAAGCCGATATCAGGATTATTTGCGGTCACGGTATAGCGGAGATAAGTCCAGTCGCTCGTCCCAGTTGTTACATAATAATTGTTACCGTCTTCAACTGAAGGACGAATGTAGGTTTCGAAGTTAGACAAGAGACACTCGCTTGGCTCATCAGCCGAAGGATTAAATGTTTCGTAAGCATTTGGATGGCTGGCACTGTACACACATTCGGTCATGAGTGCGCCAAATGGAGTATCACCACCACTTGGAGTCAATTGACTCTTTACCCAACCGCTCACTTCATAGGTTTTACCTTGTTCAACTGGAACAAGCTGGCCCGCATAGCTACGCACTCCACTAGCGTCAATCCGAAGTGATTCATCATCAAAGTGGCCTTGCGTGCGATCAATTGCGATACTTCCTACTGCTCGTGGTGTCCAGCCGTCTGGAATATTGTCATCTGCGGTAGAGTTATCTCCATCAACTGGGGCTGGGTAGCTAAAGAAGTCAGTTCCATCATCTAAGCTGAAGTCTCCGTTGGACAGCAGAGTGGTCTGTGGAACTTGCATGGAAATTTCATTCACCGTCTGATAATCCGAGTACACTGTTTGCGCAGCACTAAATTCTAATTTAGCTGAGTCAACCAAAATACCGCAGCCCGGATTATTTATGTACGCCTGCACCTTACTCTTAGTATAAGCTGATTCTGGGAAGGTGAAGACTCCAGCATATTGCTGCCAGAGATCGGTGTACTCAGCGCTACCCTCTTCATCAGCGGCTGGCACATAAATTGCATCAGCGCTTTGTACGCCAAAGGTGCCGCTACAACTTGCTCCAAGCGCTTTTGCGTAGTATGAGAAAGTCATCTGCATGCCGCTCAAATCTTGATAGGCATCAGCTTCGTGAATGAGCTTGCCAACCCCGGCGCTCATTTGCACTGCAATGGTGTCTGGTGAACCAACGCCACTCACATCATCGCTGACTGCTTGTAGTTGGACGGCACCGTTATCAGTTTTCCAACCTTCACAACTTGCCCCGAGTCCACAGTCTCCATTGGTTTGACAGGCAGCGCCATTATTACTGCAGAAGCCAAAAGTATCTCGAGTGCCGTCATCGCTGGTACCTGTATAGTATTCAAATCCAGCGTTTGCTAAAACGTTTGATCCAGCTTCGGTGCGAATTAATTCAGTACATCCAACCGCACCATCTGGACATGAGCTCGCGTCCCGATCAAAGTATATAGTATCACCTGAATCAGAGCGACAACTCCAGGTCTGATTTACGGCATTGTATTCGCCATCGCTGCAGTACGCGCGACAACCGGCATTCTCTGGATTACAATCGCCCTCATCAAGGGTATCTTTTAAGTAAGCGAGTTGAATGCCACTTGAATTTGTATAAGATCGACAAGAAGCATAGTACCCGTTACAGGTTTCACCGCCGAAACGCCAAATCGGCTTTTCTTCATAGCAATATCCATAGGCGAGACAATTCCCATCACTATCTTCGGCCACACAGCTAGGCTCATCAACGCAGGTATCTTGATTTCGTGAAATAATCCAGGAGCCAATATCCCCTCCACCCAAATCGCTCAGGCTACAATTAATTCGACCATCGCCATTGGTATCAGTGTCACACACATAGCGACGTTGGATAATTTCATCACCAGCGCCCTGACGTCGACAGTACGTGTCAGGAGCTTTTAATACCCAACTCGGGTCAACCAATCCGCAGAATGGTGAAGGCAATGGTGTCTCTGGATCATCTGGATTTGGTAAACCATGTGCAGCGTCCTGTCCACACCAATCATAGAGGTCGACGAGTTCGCCTAAGCCATGTGACTGTCTATCTGCATCTGAACCGATATACACAGCGGCCAACTCCCAGCCAACAGGGACGACTCGATATTTACGCAGATAAAGGATGGAGCGGTATGGAATTCCATTTTCCGCTTCATTGTCTGTTTCGTCGTAGCCAAAGGTTGCGCTGGCATTTAGCAAGCCGGCGTTCAACGCTTCTCGCACTGTCATGTGCTCATCAATAGCCTGTCGGAAACCGGAATTAATTATACCTTGCGCTTCTAATTGATTTGATACTGCTATTTGTGAACGACCTGGATCTCCTGTTGTGTAATCGATTCGAGCTAAGCTGGCGAACTGGAGTCGCGCAGCTGCCAGACCGCTTGGAGTCCGTGTGCTAAAGAGTAAGGAGCCGAGTTTGGAGTCTGTTTGGCCTGGGCCCTCGCATGCGCTTGGATTTAATCCACACTTACTGCGGAAGAATCTCTCCATTAAACGCTGCGTTAAGGTGTTCGCAAAAATATTACCCACATCAGCGAGTAAGGATCCGGTTTGCGTAGTATCAATTGTTGAAGACTCTCGAATAGGCTGGGCTGCTTTTTCTTCTACCAAGCTGGCCGGGGTAAGGATGTCTGTACGAAGCGTTGAAGTTACCGCGCCTAACTTACTATTCTGAATTGTCTCTTCGGCAATCTTCGCCTCTTCTTCTGCTTGCTGAGTCAAGCCGAAAAGGGTAAGAATCTGACCAATATCATTTTGCTCAGGCTTAAAGTAAGTTTGAAATTCTACTGAGAAATCCTGAATGTCTCGAATGTTTCCCCATACTGCGGTTGCGGTACAGGATGACTTACGAGATCCGCGATTACAATCTTGCAAACATGAGGTCAATTCTGAAGTCGCCTGCTGCCTTCGACGATTGTAGTTGTTTGAGATGAGTTGAAAACACTCAAGCTCTGACATCTGTGTGCCATAGGTTGAGGGATCATTCGGATTGTCTGGAGTGCTAATGCCAAGCAGAAACTCTTCATCAGGACAATAGGTAAGCGCATTCGGACTTGCTTGTGATTTACGTTCTTGAAGATCAAGATACGATTTCATGTTCCCTAGCTGCTCGGCTGTATTGTTGTATGTCGTGTTACAACTGTTCTCACACACGTTTAAAGGATTGATAAGATTGCGGGTGGCAATTTCTAGTTGAACCTTCTTTTGCACATCGAGCGGCTCACACAGACTTACTCCAAAAACATCTTTGGAAATAGAATCCAAAAAGTCGCCGCCAGCCGCATCGGTCAAATTTCGCCAATAATGCGGATCAGTGATGAAGAGCGGCTTTTGGCCCGTCCCGGCACTGGAAACCCACACGGCGGTATCTTCTGCCACCTTACCTAAGAAAACTCGTAAGCTATTCTTAAACGCAATGGCGTAACTGGTATCCTGAGCTTTTTCAAAAGCAGCTTTTGCCTGCGTGGCAATATAACGGGCTGAATCTTTTACTTCCTTCCAAATAAATCCCGCCAAACTGCCAACTGCGCCAATTTGAGCTTTGCTTTCTCGTGGTAAGGCAACTCCCAACACTGTCACCAGTAAAACCATTGGCAACAGAAAACTAGCGATTGCTCGCACGCTCTTTTTCTTCTTTGATTGCTCAGAAGGCAGAATCATGATGAGGAGTCAGAGGAAAACTCGGATTGCACTGCATCAAGGAATATTTGCTGCAGCTCAGAATCGTCTACTTGATCGATTAATGATTGATCAACGCCACTTTGAATGAGAAGTGCGCGTATCTCGCTGGCTGATAAGCTTTGCAGAAGTTGTAAGGTGGTAGCGTCATCAACAGTCGACGTGTTACTCGCATTTGTATCTGTCGAGTTGGTATCAAGCGAGTCACCACCCTGCTCAGCTACTAATTCGTTGTAAAGCTCAAGCAAAGTAGCATCATCGGTTGAATCCACGACGTAGGCAGGAGCACCCGAGGCCTTTAACACTTCACGCAACTGTGCCATATCAACCGCACTCGTGCTCGTACTGGTATTTGTCGCGGATGTATTGGTGGAGCTATTAGTAAGCCCCAATGCATCGTCAACTGTACTCGTGTTTGTATTTACGCCTAATCCGGTACAATCCTGGCCACTTGGACAATTCGGATCGTTTCCACTCTCGATTTCTTTCTTATCATCAATGGTATCCGAGTCAGAATCAGCTAAATACGGGCTAGTGTTGTATTGATAAAGTTCTTCGTAATCACTTAACCCATCTCCATCCGTGTCTCTTTGCTGCAAATCAGAGATGTTTTCTTGATTGGTGTCCTGCTGCACCGCAATGAGGTTGGCATTTGGTACAAAAGGTGACTGAATATTCTTTGCCAAGCTCACAATTCCGAGCAAAAGCCCAACTGCGCCAAAGGAAATTAACGCAATAAAAAAGCCCCGCGAGCCACTTTGCTCAGGCGGAACCTGATTACCTTGCTCTGGGGCATTATTGAAAAGCTTTGTATTGTCATTCTCCCCTGGTTGTTCCCCCTGAAAAGCCAAAATCGTGTAGTGAAAAAAATCCTTTTGAAATCCCCATCATTATAGCACTTTCGTCCCGCTACGTCAAAGCTTTTCTTGTGCGATTGTCAACCAGTTCTCAAGTGAGAGATCTTGAGCTCGTACTTCTGGATTTATACCCTGTTTTCTCAATATTTCCTCGACTTTTATTGGTTCAACTCCGAGTACTGAAGCAAGTGAATTGCGCAATTTTTTGCGCTTACCTTGAAAGGCCGAACGCACAATGGAGAAAAAGCGTTTTTCGTCAACATTTGGAATGGTACTATGCAAATCAAGACGCAGAATAGCTGATTTCACCTGAGGCCGCGGCCAAAAAGCTGCCGGAGAAACGGTTCTGACCAGCTTTGCCTGAGCATAAAAAGCCACCGCAATACTTAACGTGCTTGCCTCTCCTGATGGCGCAATAATCCTTTCAGCTACTTCTTTTTGCACGAGCAGGGTGATACGACGTGGACGAGGATGCGTGCTACATAAACGCCGAATAACTAAGGAGGTTATTTGATACGGCAAATTAGCCACTACATCATATGCCGCCTCTTGGAGACCCAGCGCAGCAAGATCAGTAAAACGAAAATCATTCTGCACTATGGTCAAATTTTTTTGGGAAGAAAAACGCTTTTGCAAATGTTCAGCTAGCTTTTTTTCTAGTTCAATTGCTATTACCTGAGACGCTTTTTGCACTAATGCTTCTGTTAAAACGCCAAAACCCGGCCCAATTTCTAATATCGGATGCTCGGAGTCTATTTCAGCCGCTTGCAGCATACGATCAATCAAATGTTGATCAATAACAAAGTTTTGCCCGCGACGTCGCTGAGGCCGTATGCCAAATTGACGGCAAAGGGCTTGCAACTGAGTTGGCGAATACACGCTCATATTGTGGCGCCCGGGATCACAATTGGCCCCTGACGATGTATCTTCACTTCTCCGTTATGGCACTCCGCAATGGTTGAGGGCGGTACTTCTGCTAATACTCCTCCGTCTATCAGTACGACCGGGCTGTGGTTATTATTTACTAGCTCATGCAGCACCTCATCAGGATCATACTTTGGGCCCATGCCAGCCATATTTGCTGAAGTTGCCACAACTGGATGACCGAGTCGCAAGGCTAACTCACGAGCAAACGGCATATGTGGTACTCGAATGGCTACTTTTGGCAGGCCTAACGTGACTTCTTCTGGTAATCCACCTTTCCGGTCAAGTAAGAGGCTGAGCGGACCGGGCCAATGTTTCTTCGCCAGCAGCTCTTCATCAGGGTGTAAAATAGCCACCTGAGCAACTTGGGCACTATCAGCAGCAATTAATGGAAGTGGTTTTGCCTCGCTACGCTGTTTCACTTGTTGGACTGCCCGGACAGCCGCCGCATTTGTCGCATCTGCGCCAATAGCATAGGCAGTGTCAGTAGGATAGATAATAAGTTGTCCGTTTTTGAGCGCACGAACAGCAGTAGATAATGCTTCTGGGTCATGGATTAGCAAGCGTCGCATTATTTTTCCTTCTTATTACTGTCAGGCATAATTGGGAAAAAGGCCGTAAAAATACCAGCGGTAACAAAAGCGGCAATAAAGGGATCCACCATATTTGCTAATGCCGCGAGGAGAATAAGGAAAAATCCACCGAAAAGATTTGTTACTATTTCGTAGGAAGCAATAAAAGCTGCTTTATTTTCGCCATGTTCATAGGCGCTTTTATAAAAAAGTGCATTATAGGGTACATCAATGATCCGGCGAGAAACCCGACCATATGCGTCAAAGGCAAAAAGTTGCCAAGGTGTTTTGAGTAAAATTCGGGCAAGCCAGCCAAAGGAAGTAAAAATTGCCCCAAGAGTCAAAACCACTCGGCGACGTGGCGAATCAGTCAAATGTCCAATATATAAACCCATCAATAGCGTGAGTAAAAAGGCTACGGAATTAATAACACCTAAGTCAACAAAATTTGTAATGGCGAGAAAAAGAAAAACCGGCCACACAACAACGCTAATCTTTCCGCTAATGCCATCGCCTATAAAAACAAGATTCCGGCGCCAATGACGAAAAGAAAAAGCGTAGTGAAAAGTCTGTCGCCAGTGTAAGTGAAATGGCTCATGTACCTCTCGAGAAAAGAAAAGCGGAAGAACGGAAACTCCTAAACAAATAATGACAACGAGAAAAAGCACTGAGAAGCCGAACTCTGTAATAAGAAAGCCCCCGAGCAAAGGCCCAATGGCGTGCGCAATCATTGGTATAGCAAGGAGCATGCTCGTCTGCCGACCTCGGTGCTCTGGATTGGCAAATCGCGAAAAATCAATGTGAAAGGCCAACCAAAAAATCGCGTGATAAATCGCGATACTGAGTAATGCAGGAATAATTAACCAGGGCCAGCTAGGTAGAAAAAGTAATGAAACGAAAAACAGTATAATAAATGGATTGGCCAGGAGGATACTCTTTTTCACGCCAATCCGATTTACGAGCATGGCAGCAAAAGGAGTAAAAAGCGCGTGCAGCACATAATTCATGCCGTAGAATAAGAGCAATAAAGCTAGAGAAGATCCAAACCACTCGAAAAGATAAATGACCTCGAAGACTGACAAAAGCGCCAAGCCAAAGTGCTTGATTGTCACGCTGAGATAAATTTCGGTCACTTCTCGTCGAAGCGAATACTCTAAACTTTGCGTATGTGGAAAATGATGTGACATCAGGCGATCAGATTGAGAATTTTTCCTGCACGATAAATAACCTTCTTGGGCTGTCCCTTTTGAAGATAGCGTTGAATATTTTCTTCGGCTAAGGCTAGCTCCAGCGCTTCTGCTTCGCTTGCTTCTGGTGAAAGGCTTATGGAGGCGCGCACTTTGCCATTAATCTGCACACCGATCGTGACGGTCTCCGCTTGTAAAGCGTTTGGATCAAAGTTTGGCCATGATTGTTCGCGAATATCGCTCTTCTTTCCTAACTGCTCCCAGAGCTCTGAGGCAAGGTGCGGCGCAAATGGGAAAAGGATCACGAGAAACTTTTCTGCTGCTTCTTTATCGAGCCTACCCTGCTGCACTTCATCACGGAAGTGATTAAAATATTCCATCAAAGTGCTCACCGCGGTGTTGAAACGAAAAGCCTCGAGGTCTTCCCCAACCTTTTTCACAGCTTTGTGAATGTCCCTCTCTTCTGTTACTTGGGCCGTCTCTTCTGTAACTTTACGATAAAGTTCCCACACACGATTTAAGAAGCGATGCACACCCACGATACCCTTGGTTGACCACGGAATCATATCCTCAAATGGTCCCATAAATAACTCGTACATGCGCACGCTATCTGCACCGTACTCCTGCACATAATCATCCGGATTGACCACGTTCCCCCAACTCTTTGACATCTTGCGATTATCCTCAGCTAACACAATCCCATGCGAATGACGATGCTGGTATGGTTCTGGAGTTGGTACCAAGCCCTGATCAAATAAAAACTTATGCCAGAAACGCGAGTAGAGTAAATGGAGGGTGGTGTGCTCATTGCCACCATTGTAAATATCCACCGGCAGCCAATACTCTAGCTTTTTCTTATCAGCAAAGGCTTTACTATTGTGCGGATCCGAATAGCGCAGGAAATACCACGAGCTCCCGGCCCAATTCGGCATGGTGTCGGTTTCTCGACTCGCTTCGCCCTTACACTTCGGACATTTCACCTGCACCCAATCCTCGATCGCAGCTAATGGTGAAGCCCCAGTATTAGTGGGTTGGTATTTTTCTACATGAGGCAATTCCACTGGTAGGTCTTTCTCCGGCACTGGAACAGCTCCGCACTTAGGACAATGAATAATCGGAATCGGCTCGCCCCAGTAGTGCTGACGTGAAAATACCCAGTCGCGAAGTTTAAAATTGACTGCTGAATGACCGAGTCCTTTTTCTTCTAACCACCTTACAATGTTCTTTTTTGCGTCTTCGCTTTTTTCTCCATCAAAGTCCTGAGAATTTACTAGGACCCCCTCGCCAGAATATACAATATCTTTTTTCTCTCCTACACGATTAAAACCTCTTACTACTTCTCTTATTTGCAGGGAGTACTTTTTTGCAAACTCATTGTCTCGCTGATCATGCGCCGGCACAGCCATTATCGCTCCGGTGCCATAAGAACTCAGCACATAGTCAGCTACCCAAATCGGGATTACTTCACCATTTGCCGGATTTACTGCCTGAATACCTTTGAGCTCAACGCCACTTTTTTCTTTGGCCAACTCGGTCCGCTCCATATCGGATTTCTTGGCGGCCTCTCGCACATACTTTTGAACTTCATCCCAATTTGTAATGTGTGATTGATACTTGGCAAGGAGTTCATGTTCAGGGGCTACAACCATATACGTGACACCGAAGATGGTATCGGGTCGTGTGGTAAAGACCGTCAAGGTGCTCATATCGAAAACCTGCGGCACAATTTCATTGCGCACTGTGGCGAAGAAGCGATCAAAAGCGATCTCTGCGGGCATCTCTTCTCGATACGCATCAGTCACGGGGTCACGCAAAAATGCACCGACCGCATAGCCTTCCCATCGTGCTTTAGCCGGATTAGCCTTCAACATGTATTCGCGCTGAATACTCACAAAGCCCTGCACTCCCTTCTCATCGGCATAACCAATAGCATAATGAAAGGCTGTACGCGACTCACCATTTTTATCGATAAATTTTTTTATCCATTCTGCTAGTTCTTCATCTGTTGCTCGTCCAGATTTCGGATTTGCTAATTTGCGAATATGCGTAATGAAGCCATTATCCTCAGGCCATTTCTCTATCCAAAGAATATGATCCGTCGATATGGTTGGTAAACCTGTGGCTCGGTGATAAAAATCTGCTTTCATTTTTGCATTAGCACGAAAGTCATCGCCCTCTACTAAAGCCTGATCATCGACCTTACCAATATCACTTAAACTGATGAGGTGAATATTTGGGTAAGGGGCCAATGCTCGTCGAAGCATTTCCACCTTTGCCTGATTTTGCGTACCAACCAAAAGTGTGTTTGGCATGAGATGCGCTAATAGATAAGGCTCTTGCTTTGCGCAGAAATGCTCTTCATTTGCGGTCACCTTGTAGCACGGCACTTCGAGCGCTTTTGCTAAAGCCTCTCCAGCTCCCTCGGGCACGGCATCATCATGCACGTCATGTAGCACTTTTATAAAACCTGCTTTATCTCGAATCGCCTGGAAATCAAAATTCCATGTAAAGGTATCGCGGAATGGTCGATCGTGATCAGAAAAATCAGCCTGGGTAAATCCACCGGCCATAACCAAGCCAGCTACTTTTGTGGGAAGCTTTTCTATAACCTTCATGGCCACGACTGTACCAAGCGAATGACCAAACACGATGGTGTTTTCATCAAAGCGACAATGTTCAAGTACATAACTTACCTGTTCCTCTTCAGTCGGATGAGCGCTGTTTGGTAATTCAGGTACTTCCACCTCATAGCCCTTTGCGACCAACTCATCTTTTAGCCATGGGAAAAAGTTACCTTTAGCTGAGCCCTGAAAACCATGGAGAAGTACGAAGCGAGGTTTTTGCGACTCCTTACTAGCTATTTGAAAAGATATTTCAGCACCCTCGCTCTTACCTATCCAGTTTTTCTGCTGTGTTTTAATTTTTTCAACGTACTCAACTGTATCGAGATCACGTAGTAAGCGATCTGCATAGGCGGTGATTTTTAACATCCACTGCTTTTGCATTTTACGCGTTACTTCAGTGCCGCAGCGTTCGCATTTGCCATCAACCACTTCTTCATTGGCCAAACCGATTTTATCTTTTGGACACCAGTTAATAGGAATCTCTGCCTGATAGGCTAAGCCTGCCTTATAGAACTGCAAAAAAATCCACTGTGTCCATCGATAGTATTTTGGATCTGTTGTATCCACTTCTCGAGACCAATCAAATGAAAGGCCTAGCGCCTTAAGCTGGCGGCGAAAGGTGGCAATATTCTTATCAGTCGCAACACGTGGGTGTACGCCAGTCTTAATCGCATAATTCTCGGTGGGTAAACCAAAAGCATCCCAGCCGATGGGGTAAAGCACATTAAAACCCTTTAAGCGAGAATAACGCGCCAACACATCGAGAGCGGCATAGCTTCGCACATGCCCCACATGCAGTCCATCACCTGAGGGGTAAGGAAATTCAATGAGAAGATAGCGCTTTGGATCATGCGCAAAATCCTTAGCCTGATCTGGTTTTTTGTTCCAGTGCTCCTGCCATTTTGCTTCAATACTTGCTGGGTTGTATTCCCCTTCCGGTACAACGTTTTTCATACTCATACTAGGCTCAGTCTACCTGAAAATCCCCTGTTTTCGCAACTATATAGTACGGCTGCTAAACTTAGGAAAAAGGTCATACGATATACGATTGACAGTTATTGCCTAGACTGGTATAGTTCTTTGCGTTTTCCCGTAAGCTGTTCCCTTAATCCTTGCGCAGAAAAAAAACGGTTGCAAGCAAGTCGACACTGGATCGGCACATAGGCCCCGCGTGAGTTTACAGCTCAAATCGCAGGTACTCAAATTAGCTTTTGGCGTCTACCATCTCGTCCGCTATCTTTGGAAGTTGGTCGTGCTTATTGTTATCTACGGAATTTTTAAACCTCTGGCGTGGTTTTGGAATGCCACCTTTATGGTATTGGCAGTTCCAATCTATCGACAATATTTACGTGTAACCCAACGGCTTGAGAAATCTCTTGCCGGAAGTAAGTCCTCATGGTGGTATCCAATCACCACGCGCTATTTGCTTCACGTGGTCGTTATTGTCGTAATCTTCGGAGTACTTACTAATAATGTATTAGCTCGAGAAGCCGCTATTGAAGACTTTGCCAGTGGCACTTTAGTAAATACTATTCTGCATAATCAAGAAACTGACGAAGAATATGTCGAGTACGCGGTGGTGGCGCCGAATTCTGCACTGAGCTCAATCACCCGCGACGGAGCAATTGACCGCTATCATCGAAATACCGAGGAATCTGAACAGCAGCGTCAGCTCTTAGCTATCGCCCGAAATGAAGGAAGTGGTGAAGCGCTAGCCAAGGCAAATATCCCAAGCACCAGCGAATTAGGAGTGCCCCGCGACCAGGTCCGTGAATATGTCGTTGAGGGTGGCGATACTATCAGTATCATTGCCTCACAATTTTCTGTCAGCACCAACACGCTCCTCTGGGCAAATAACCTTAACGACTCCTCAGTCATTAAGCCTGGTCAAACATTAAAAATCCCTCCGGTCAGCGGTGTTGTCCACTCAGTACAAAGCGGCGATACCATTGCATCGCTCGCAAAGAAGTACGAAGCAAACGCTGATGATATCCTAGAGTTTAACCAATTGGCTGATGCAAGTGCTATTGAAGTTGGGCAGCAACTCATCATTCCGGGCGGTAAAATTGAACCTCCTCCAGCGCCTAAAACAACTGTTAGTTCCACTCAAGTTGCCAGCAGCGTCAGCAGTGGTCCTCGACCAGCCTCCGCCACCAACGTTGGTGCTGGAATGTTCTGGCCTACGGTCAGTCACAAAATTAACCAGGGTTATAGCGCACGTCACACCGGTATTGATATTCATACTCGCACCTCACCTATTTATGCATCAGATGGAGGACGAGTTGTCCGCACAAACTGGGGAACTGGCTACGGCAATAACATCATCATCGACCACGGTAATGGTCTGCAAACCCTCTATGCTCACCTAAGCAAGTCCTATGTCAGCGTAGGCCAAACAGTGAGCAAGGGCGAAACTATCGGCATTTCCGGTTGTACTGGCTGGTGTACTGGCGACCACCTGCACTTCGAAGTCTGGGTAAACGGCCGACGCACCAATCCGTTCAACTACTTCTAAGCTCTAAATAAGAAAATCGAATTCCTAAACAAATAGGAGTTTTGAATTTAGTGATTGTGTCATTAGTGCTTGTTTCGCATTTGTAAATTCTTATTTCTCATTTAATTTCCTCTATATTGCACCGCTTCTGCTACGTGTTCACTTTTTATTTCATCACTGCTGGCTAAATCTGCAATGGTGAGTGCTACTTTTAAGAGGCGGTAATAAGCCCGAGCTGATAGTTGGAAACGCTGTACCGCCGTTTCAAGTAAAGCGCGAGCATCTGCATCTACCTGCACGAGCTTTTCTAGCTGTCGGTTTCGAAGCTCACTGTTTGTTTGTACCTGCGTGCGCGCAGCCCGATGAAGCTGCCGTTTCCGGGCATTTATTACCCTCGAACGAATAATTGACGATGACTCACCTTTTTCAGTGTGGAGAAGCTCCTCAACTGGTAAGCGGGGAATAGTCACGTGCAAATCTATCCTATCGAGTAATGGGCCGGAAATTCTCTTGGCATATCGTACACGAGCACTAGGATGACAAGTACACGCACGCTCAGGATCACCGGCAAAACCGCAGGGACAAGGATTACGAGCTGCTAAGAAGATATGTGCAGCTGGATATTGTAAGGTCGCTGAAACACGTGCAATAGTAACTCGACCTTCTTCTAGGGGCTGTCGCAAAGTTTCTAAAACGGGTCGAGGAAATTCAGGCAACTCGTCAAGAAATAACACTCCCCGATGCGCTAAGGAAATCTCACCGGGCTTAGGAATCCTCCCTCCACCTACAATTGCTGCTGAGGAAGCCGTATGATGCGGTTGGCGAAATGGCCGGGTAATTTTGAGCGGCTCTTTTTCGTCGAGTAATCCGGCAACGCTATAGAGCTTGGTTACTTCCAGTGCTTCGGTAAATTCTAAGGGCGGGAGGATGCTCGGTAAAGCGCGGGCCAACATAGTTTTTCCAGACCCTGGTGGACCGGTGAAGAGCACATTGTGGCCGCCGGCTGCCGCGACCTCTAGGGCTCGTTTACCAAATTGCTGACCGCGTATTTCACTAAAGTCAACTGGGAAACTTTCTTCACTCCGAATCTGAGCAAAGTCGAGATGCTCGCGTAGTACCGGAAGCTCTTTTTGTCCACGAATATGTGCGACAATGTCTTGAAGTGTTGTAACCGGCCGGATAGCAAAACCGGAGATGATTGATGCCTCTCGGGCATTACAAGCTGGTAAAAACAATTCACGAATACCTGAGCGAGATATATGTTCAGCAATCGGTAAAGCGCCTCGTACTGAGCGGAGACTACCATCCAGCGCAAGCTCACCTATAAAGCACAACTCACCCTCAGGTGCTGGAATCTGACCTGAGGCTAAGAGAATAGCCAGAGCAATCGGTAAATCATAGGCCGGTCCTGCCTTACGCATATCAGCCGGCGCCAAATTCACAATCACATGATGATTGGGAAAATCAAAACCCGAGCTCAGTATTGCTGATCGGACTCGCTCACGAGCTTCCTGCACCGCGGCATCAGGCAAGCCCACAACTAAAAATTTCGGCAACCCTGCCGCAATATACGCTTCTACCTCAACCAACTCTGCGTCTAAACCATAGACCGCGGCGCTACGAATCCTCTGAAACATAATACGATGGCCTTTTTGCGCCACCGTCTTGTCTGTCTATACATTAACCTTAACTTGGCGAGGATGTCAACGCATCCCCTGACTTTTCCAACTACGTAGGATAATCACACCATACCAAATCACGCCGATAAAAATAAGGATATCGGCAATGTTAAATACCGGCCAATGTGCGACACCAACATAATCAAGCACGTGCTGATACTTGAGTCGATCCCAAAAATTGCTCATTCCTCCCAGAATAATCCACACACCAGCTGCCACAATCCCTGGATAACGATAGCGTATGCCATACACAAATAGTCCAATGACGAACAAGAGAACAACTGTGGTAATACCAATGATGAGCGGGTAAGCTAAATTAGTATCTGCAAAAAAATTTGGATTTGGATAATATCCAATACTTAACCAAGCATCAGGGTTTGGCCAAGTAAACCCATGCAGCACTAGGGCTTTAAAAAAACGATCAAGCACCAAAAGGCAAAGGCCTAGTACTATGCTAAACCGATGTGTGCTGCTAAAGAGACTTAAGCTTGATTGGCGCAGCTCAGACACGTTTGCGCGGTTGGATTTGCTAAGAGCCGTTCAGCTGCAATTTCTTTGCCGCAGCTCTGACACTTCCCATAGCTACCCTGCTCAATTTCGGTCAAGCTTTTTTCTATCGAAGCAAGCAATTCCTCCCGGTTTTCCTCCACCTGCATATTGGTCGCATAATCTGCTACCTCAGAGGCGTTTTCATCATCATGATCGCCATAGTCAGGGAAAGATGCGGTGCGACCATCTACCTCATCCGGAGTTGGCGAAGATTCTCGCTGTAACTCAGATTGTAGCTGCTCCTTTTGTTGCAATAATTTGGCTTTGATTTGTTCAAGAGTTGCGCTGTCCATATCGTTCCTTACCTTTAAAATCAATGATTGATATAAGTAGTATAGCAGAAAAAGCCTTACTTTACTAGTGAAAGTGCTGCTTTCGCTCGATTAGGTGGGAAGTATCTGCTATACTCCTACTGCTTCATTCCTTAGTTTTACCCTGTATGAGCTCAACCCCAACCCAAAGCGACCTTTTGATTATTGGCGGATCAGCCGCCGGCGTGACCGCGGCAGTCTATGCTGCTCGACGTTCTCTAAAATTCACTCATGTCAGTTTGG
This sequence comes from Candidatus Nomurabacteria bacterium, assembly GCA_023898465.1. Lineage (NCBI taxonomy): Bacteria > Candidatus Nomuraibacteriota > Candidatus Nomurabacteria bacterium. The sequence goes on along the minus strand of CP060223.1, from coordinate 142,297 downwards.
ATATTGGCGGTGAGGTTTTTACTAGTGGCGAGATTGAAAACTATACCGGATTCCCTTCGACAGACGGATTCACTCTGACTGAACAATTTCGTAAACAGCTGCAGCATAACAATATTCCTGTACAAGAAGGCGTGACAGTGAAATCCATCCAAAAACAGGATAAAGGATTCCTAGTTGAAGCAGACACTCTACAGGGCCCAGCTCAGTGGCAAGTCAAAGCAATTATTATTGCCACAGGAGCTCATCCACGGCATCTCGGTGTGGCAGGTGAAACTGAACTGCGCGGCAAAGGGGTAACCTATTGCACCACCTGCGATGGCCCACTGTTTAAAGGTAAGCGCGTCGTAACTATTGGCGGCGGCAACTCAGCCCTTGAGTCAGGACTGATGATGAGCGAACTAGCCAGTCAGGTTACTGTTATTAATAAGAACGACCACTTTAAAGGTGAGCAAGTCCTCATTGATAAGCTTAGTAAATGTCAAAATGTAGATATTCGCTATAACGCACTTACTCAGGCAATTGAAGGTGACGCTCAGGTAAAAAGTGTACGCTATACAGACAGTGCAAGTGGTGAGGAAAAAACCGTTGAGGCTGATGGCGTCTTTATTCACATCGGCACTATTCCTAATGCTGACTTTATCCAGGATATTGAGAAAAATAAGGCCGGAGAGATTATCACCGACATGGCTGCGAAAACAAGCGTGCCTGGCATTTTTGCTGCTGGTGATGTAACAAATACTCCGTACAAGCAAATCGGCGTGGCAGTTGGTCAAGGAGTTGCCGCCGCCCTCTCAGCCGTGAGTTACCTCAACAATCTTTCTCACGAATAAGTATGACCGGTAAAACGCACTTCTTAGCTGGCGCGAATGCAGCGGCCTGGACTTTTGCTGCAAGCCTTCCTGGCCAGGAGGTCGCTCTCATTACGCTGATAGGAGGGGTGGCCGCACTCCTGCCTGATCTCGATGCCTCGAATTCAATGCTCCAACAAAGCAGTATTCAGCTTGGTCGACGAGGACCACGTCTGCCACTTTTGCGACCTCTTGGAATGCTCCTCCATGCGCTTTTTGGTCATCGTGGCCTACTGCATTCACTTCTCGCCCTCGGCATAGTTATCGCGCTGACAAGCCTCTGGCAGCCACCCATTGCTATCATCATTGCGGTTGCCATAGGATATGCAAGCCACCTACTTCTTGATGGAGTTACGCCATCAGGCATTCCACTTTTTTATCCATGGAAGTTACGGGTGCGTCCACCAAAAATGCTGCGGATTCGTACTGGTGGGTTCATTGATCAATTGCTTTTTGTAAGTCTGAGTCTAGGTTTAGTATTACTCGCTCTACGCATTCTTCCCAAAGTTTGATACGAAAAACGCCCCGGATGACCGAGGCGTTTTTTTGATTAGCTTATTCTTCTACTGTCGTGCGTGTGATGCTGGGGAACATATCTTCATCTATCTTCCGAGGGGTAAAACTGCCCGAGGCATACGCTTTTGTTTTTCCCTGTTGTGTGAGCACCTTGTAGGTATATTGCTCATTAGGCAATAATCCAGAAAGTGTTGTGGTGAAGACGCCCTCACTCGCTTCCTCAAGGGTAACAGTAACGTTTGGTGTTTTCTTTGAGTTATACGTCAGCTGGACTAAATCCGCATTTGGCGATTCCACGGTGACATCGATGGTCCCATCATCTCGTAAAACATGAATAACATCTTTCAAAGATAAGGAATTCTGCAGCGTGCGGAAGTTGTAATCGTTTGAATACACTGTCGCGCCGTTTTGACCCGTTGCCTTTATTCGATAGTGATAGAGCGTGCCTTGAGTGAGGCGATTAATATTGACGGAGTAAGTACCATCAACCCGTGAGCGCTTCAAAACCAGTTCATTGCCATACTGGGTGGTCTTACCGTACTGCACAACAACTGATTGTGCGTCCTGCACCTTAGCGCTAATTAAAGCTCGGGTGCTCCAGACACGGTCGGTCTGCACATTTTGGATTAATGGAGCTTCTGTACGAATGAGGATAACTGCTTCGTTATCACGCAAAGTAACTTGACTCACTTCATCTCCTACACTTCCATCTGCCCGTAAGACTCGATATGGCTGATCAAGCTCATGCGTGGTCGCGGTTGCATCTCCCCAAGCATCCTCACGAGCCTGACGCATTTTGGTAAGCACCAATGCATTCTCGTATTGTCGAGCATAAATCGAATAGGTATGTCCTGAATTTCCCGGATCAGCTCCGGTCGCCCATTCATAGAATTCACTGGTGTTTTGATTGCCAAAGACATCTCGAATACCAGCTGGGTTCTGAGCAGGTTGGCCAATGTCGTAAGCTAACTGTGGTAACCAGGCCCAATTTTGTAGATGCTCATCTGAATTATGAGCTGGCACATCAAGTCGATATGACACTACCGAGCGATCAGGTGTTTGGACGAGATACGCTAAGCCGAGTAAGAAGGTGTTTGTTCGATCGCTAGCCTGATCACCCAGGGCAACCAATTCGAGTCCAGTTTGTTTCTGGTTTGATAGCGCAATGGTATCTTTGAGATACTTCAAATGCACATCTCGACTTGGCCCTGAGGTAAGTGGATAAGTATCATTATATTGCATCCACACTTCCCAGAAAAACTCGCTGTTTGACTCGCTGGCAAGTAAAGCGTCTCGGTAGTCATTGTTTTCAATGTTGCCGTGATCATAGGTCCAATATCCAGCTACCGTGTTACAAGGAATCCAATCAATTGATCCATACTGATCGGCATATTCCTCGTTATAGCGATCCAAAACCTTATCCATGATAGCGATTGAATCACCTACAAAAGGATGGCGAAAATTATCTGAATCATCTATGTCGGCATACTCAGCAGTGCGACTCAGGTGATTCTCGCTTTGTACAGATGCTCCAGCACACCAATCAAAGAAAGTGCCATCAATTCCGTACCAACTTTGTCGCAAAGCAAGCATGTCAGCTTGAAAAACAGGCAGACCTTCATAGTTTGGATTTGGCACATACCAACCCCGGGCAAACTCACCAGAATCTGGCACTCGACTCTCTTCACGTGTAGTTGCCGTTGCGGCTGGCTCACAATTTGGTGAGCACTCCTCTCGCCAACCCTTTACGAGAATCTGATTTCCACTAGGTCCAACCAAGGTATCTTGGGTGTAGTGCAAGAAAAATTCTTCCTCATCATATTCAGGATGATCTGCCAGCCAAGTTTCTAATTCCGGCACGCTGTTAATAGCTCGTACGCTGCGCATAAAGGCCAGATTGATGTTTGGATTAACCTGACGTAAATAATTTGCATAAGTACCGACTTGACCAACATAATAGTCAAAGTGCGTGGCTAAGAAATTTGCCTCTGTTGTGCTATTTACAGGCCGATGATTGAAGTGAATCGCCGTTCTCACATGTGGCCAAAGGCTTGATGCGCGATGTTGCTCGTTCACCTTATTGCCAAATGAAGTAGCTTCCTTTGAGAATCCCTGGCTAAAGAAGAAAAAGGCAAACATACCAACGCTAAGTGCTCCACCTATCAACAACAAACCAAATGCGGTATCAACTCGAGTGCGAGTCTTTACTCCAACCTCCTCCGTGCGTGATCCTTTTGTACTTGGCATAGATTTTTTTAATGATTTATTTGGCATAAAAAATTACTATCACAGAACGAAAACCCCACCATTTGGTGAGTTCGGAAGTTTTGATTGTTAGCTGCAAATCCCCCGCATATTTTTATTTCACATAAAGTATACCACAAAAATTCCTTTGTATCAAGTTTATTCTACATAACCAAAATCCCCTCGCGGGGATCTTGATCAGAAACTATCTTGTTGAAATTACAGAATTGCTTCTTTGGCTGCCTTGGCAACACGGAACTTCACCACGGTCTTGGCCGGGATCTGGATCGTTTCGCCAGTAGCAGGGTTACGACCGGAACGAGCAGCACGGTGCTTCTTCACCAGCTTACCAAGACCTGGGAGGGTAAACTCGCCATTTCGCTTGGTCTCGTCATAGGCCATCTGGGCCAGCATGTCGAGAAACTCGCCAACATCCTTCTTTGACATGTTGCTCTTTTCAGCCAACATGGTGAGGAGTTGAGATTTGGTCATTTTTGCCATAGCATCTCCTTAAATTAATTATCGAAAGTTCTTGAGATAGTATAACCGAAAAGTTAATTTCCGCCAATGTTTATAGGGGTAAAATCATCCACAGCCCCTCTACGGTACGAAACTTTGTCAAGAGAGTGCAAAAATAAAAGAGCAAAATGGAAAAGACGCCAAAAAAATTCTGCTAGGATTAGCGAAAAGCAATCCCGAAGGATTGCTTTTACCTGAGGTGGACTAACTTGGTAAGCGTGCGATTGTAGCAAGCATCAGACCAAAGCCTGTGCCCTGCCTCCGACGAGAAAAGTACAAACCCGGCCGACAGTAGGTGCAATGAGGATGAACCTCGATGTGACGCGCAATGACTCCTACCTCACCGAGCTGCATACGAGCAACCCTGGTAAGATCCAGTCTTGTTTCGAGTCCCCGCTGTTCCAAAGCTAGTGAATAGCGTGCCCGAAATCGTCTCGCCACTTCCTCGCCTACTTGATAGTGGCAGGATCGGATACTCGGACCAATTGCTGCGAATACATCCTCTGGGTGCACTCGGAAGCTTTGCTGCATTCGTTCAATCCCCTGCCTCAGCACACCTTGCTCCAAGCCGCGCCACCCGGCATGGAGGAGTCCAATCGCCTCGGTCCTTGGGTCATACAAATAAACTGGCAAACAATCAGCTACGGTCAGACCCAGGACTAGACCTGCTTCGTTCGTTACTAAACCGTCCACGTCTGGAACAGTTTGACCAGCGTCTGTCCCGCGGACTGCAATCACATTCGTGCCATGATCAAGTCCAGCGTAGACAGCCTGATCAGACCTAAAGCCCTCGGACTCCAAAAAAATCCTACGGCGTTCTAGGCCGTTTCCATCGGACGCTTGCGCCCGCATGTCCCCATCCTCAGGTTGAGAAAGGGCGATCAAGATATTACGAGAAAACATGCTATGCCCCTTAATATTGTGTACAGCCATTCTGAAGACGGACTACTTGCATAGTACGTAGAGAGGATAAAATTGTCCAGTCTTATCTAGCGAGAAAAATTCAGCTCAGGATACACTTGGATCTCGTGAAAGTTTTTCATTGGCAGCCAATCGATTGCTTCAATTTGAACAGATAGACCCTGAACAGCATTCCATTGCTGAGGGGATAAAATTCGCTCCACATAGCGACTATCATGTTTTTCAAGCACACCAACTCCGGTCCAGAATTTAGTCACGGAACTTGCACTTGTGCCAACTGGAATTGATCCTGAAGGCAAAGGCGTAGCACTCAAGTCAAGTTTACCTGACCCGCGTAATGCTTCGTTCACTCTTGATAAAGCACAATACCCATCATGAACCAATGGTCCACGAAAAATCTTTTCTTCTCTTTCACTTTCACCCAACTTGGTCCAATCCTCTGCTCCAGACCACTGTATATTTAATTCTGAAGTTGTTCTCTTAATTCTTTTTCTATCCTCAGTCCATTCTTCGTGATATTTTCTTTCTGTATTTAGGATACATTGCTCTAATTCTTGCTCGTATTCGTTTTGATCTGGATAAAGTTCAGAATAGTCATGAAGCTCTACAACAATATTTGAGGGAAGGTACTTTCTAAAAAAGGAAAGCAATCGATTAAATTCCTCTCTATATTTTATACACTCTTTAATGGGTATATTGCTTTGCTGCAGCATAATTGAAGCATGAGCAACCCAAAATTTGAAAGTCACACCGGGAGAATAAGCCGCCGCGATTGGAGAAATAAATTGTAGAAAATATGCGATAGTAAAAAACTCAGCCCAGTTTGGTTCAGGCGAGCCGGGTAAGCTCCATAATTTATATCCACCAAAAAACCAAGTTGGCTCTATTGGAATATTTTTTTCTACACAATAGCGAATCTGTTCACGAATCTCTTTTTGGTAACTTTCTTGAATTCTCCACTTCCGAAATTTCTTGGAAGTAAGCTTGGCGTACAAGAACTCTTCCATGCCTTTTTCTTTGAGTAGAACATGGTCTGACGCGGTCAACTCGTAGTGACCACAACTTTCGAGTCTATGTTGTAAATACTGACTCGGACTAAAATGTGACATACGACTGCAATAAGAAAGTTCTCCTAGTGCATACTAAGTGTTCTGATGGATCCTGTCTAGAACTATTTAGTAAGCGTAAAATTCAGCTCAGGATACACTTGGATCTCGTGAAAGTTTTTCATTGGCAGCCAATCGATTGCTTCAATTTGAGCTTTCTCATGCTGCAATGAAGTAAGTTGTTGCGGGGTCAGCACTCTCTCTATATAGCCTGCTTCTTTTTGTTCCAACACTCCGTAGCCCGGCCAAAACTTCGCAATTGAATTCTTAGTGCTACCTAGTGGAATACCATCAGAAACTTGTCTATTTACAAAAAGTAAAATCGTATCGTCACTACGCATGAATTGTTGTCGTTTGCTAATCGCGCAATAGGCATCGTGTAATATTGTGCCGTAGTGAATTTTTTCCTTCTTTTCATCCTCAGTAAGCTTCTGCCAATCCTGAACTCCATCCCAGCGAATATTCATGGCTGAGGTTTTTTCAGCAGAAGCGACTTCCTCTTTTGACATGGCCGCATATCTTTCTTCAATTATCGGAATCATTTGCTGAGCTTCATTGAAAATTTCTTCTGCATTGTTATAGAGATTGCGCACAGGTCGAATATCAACAATGAAATTATTTGGCCAATACTTTTTAAATTCTGCCAACAAACGCCTGAATGATTCTTGGTATGCATCTGTTTCTTCTCGAGATACATTGTTCATAGGTTCGACAATTACCTCATCTGAAGAAAAATACAACTCCACCCCCGGTTGATATGCGGCTAAAATTGGTGCGAGGAACTCTGAGAAATACGCCAAGGTAAAAAACTCAGCCCAGTCCACTTCTGGACTTGATGGCAAGCGCCAAAGTTTATATGCCCCAAAGGGAAAACGTAACTGTAGTGGCTTATTCTTTGGCACCGTGACAGAAAGTGCATTACGGATGCGGTCTTCTGCTTTTTGAGTTATTCTCCACTTCCGAAATTTCTTGGAAGTAAGTTTTGCGTACAAAAACTCCTCCATGCCTTTTTCTTTGAGAAGAGCGTGATCAGACTCGGTCAATGTATACTGACCGCAGGTTTCAAGTTTATGTTGTAGATACTGGCTCGGACTGGGTAGCTCCTTCATATGCTTCACTCTCTTTTACTTTAGGCGCGGGTAGCTCACTCGTTCCAATAAGTAAAATGGAAACGATGAGGATAAGAATACCTAGGCCCTGGCCAAAGCTAATGGGCTGCGGCGCGCCAAAGGGATTAAGCGCTGTCACGGCTATGAGAATACTTGTGACGGGAAACATCAACTCAGCAAAAGTGGAGACTTTCGCTGGTGTAATTCGCAAGCCACGGTAGTAGATAAGAATCGCCGCTGCTCCAGTAGTCAAACCAATAGCGACGAAGCGGAGCCAAGAAGCCCCGGAAATTTCCACCGGACTATAGCCATGATTAAGTGTTAGCATCGCGATAGCACTAATAGGAATGGCTAATAAGAAACGCAAGGAAGTCGCCTCGCTAAATGAAAGCTTCTCTAAAATCTTCTTGCTCAAAATAGTACCCGATCCCCAGGCTAAGGCAGCGCCGATAGATAAGAGAAACACTATCTCTTTACCGCTCCAGCTTAGCGAAACAGATTCGGATCCAAAAGTAACCATATAGCTACCTACTAAAGCGAGTATGGCTAAACCAATGAAACGCCATGTCACTCGCTCGCGTAAGAGAATAGCTGAGAGTAGCACCACAAAAACTGGTTGGAGTTTTTGCAGTAAGGTTGGAGTGATGAAGTCATAAGAAACAGCGCTCCGGGCAAATGCCTCGGTAAAAAGAATAGTGCCAAGCACACTACTCACTATGGTAAGTAAAATGAGTCGAAACCAATCAGCTCGATGCAATGTTTTTACTTTAGGTAGAGCTCTCCAGAAAAAAGGGAGAAGAAGGACAAAGCCTACCAGGTGCTCATAAAAAACAATGGCGGTGGAGGGAATTGACGCAGTAAGCTGTGAGCGCAGTAAACCGTCTAAGGCCCACAGCATAGCCGCAATCATTATGAGAAATGGTCCACGGAAAAAATATGGCATAGCAAAATCAGAACACTACGTATGCGAAGTATACTTGTTTTTCCTTTTTTCGCAAGCTCCCAAGGCTACTCCGACAACCCGTCTATCAAGCTTTTAATCTGTTGATAATTCGCGTCAATAATTTCCTTAGTGCGAAATTCCATAGCAAACTCCTTCATATAATCTATGGCCTTCTGTAGAGATGCCTTAGTAGGCTGGGAAAAGTCACCACTTGTTTCTGTAAACGCGCGGCGTACTATGCCTTCAGTGAAATTAGAGGTCATCTTCTTCAATGCTTCTTCACCAAAATCCTCGCCTGCAAATTGGAATTGCTTCTCAGCCACCTCTTTATGGGCTTGATAGAAACACTCCACAATAGCGTCTCGAACATCTTCTGCTGTGAACTTACTTTTCGGGTCGACCCCAAATATTTTTTCCATATAATTTTCCTCCTTATGTTATTATGCGCTCTATGAAAAAAATAGCAACTAAAACAAATAGCTCCACCCCGGTTGCCAAGCTTTCTTTTTACGCCAGTCTTCCGTAATCGCTTGCTCCCACGTTTTTCCATTCAGGAGCACTTCGAGCGCAAGTTGAGGTGCCTTGTGGGCCATAAGGGCCACATGTTTATCTGCATAGCCAGTGTTAAGCATTTCTAAAAATTCCCGCATCCGCTGCTCAACGTCATGTAAGCTCTCACCATTTGGAAATGGTTCTGCAATATGCTTGGCGTAGTCCACAAGATCCTCAGACCTCTGTGTTAAGTCACCATAGTTGCATTCACGCAAACGCTGATCTTGAATTATCTTCAACATCCCTCCAAAACCTAGCTCAGCTGAATCAACTGCCCGTTGCAAATCAGAACAAAACATGACTGCAAACTGTGACGCGTCAACCTGCTCTCCAAGATCTTTTGCTTGCCGCTTCCCTAATTCAGACAGTTGACCCGGCGCCCAACCCATACAAAGATCATGCTCATTGTCAGTTGTGGTGCCATGAACAAAGTATGTGATATATAGCATGTATTTATTTCTGGAAAGAATAAGTATCAATGACCCGCATACTGCTCGGATGACACAGCGCATTGACCTCCATGAGGGAAACTTTTTCTAAATGCACTTCGCCAAATGAACACTCTTTTAACTCCTCGACTTTGGCAAAAAAATCCTTGTTAGGAGTAGTCGTAAAACGAACAAAAGTAACATTACCAAAAATAACATTTCCAGAAGCATACACTTTATTATCTGGCACACCATTACGTCGTAGAGCTTCGCGCAGCTCAAGCACCAGATCCCGAAACTCCTCGCTCACGAATGCACGGATCGCAACGCTTGCAGGAAAGATATTTAAACCTTCAAGTCGACATTTTAGCAATGGGTATTTAGGAACTATGTTATGAAATATCTCGCGTGCTTTTTCTATGTCAGCTGAAGTATACAGAGGCGGATCAGCGACTGTCCGAATATTTTGCACCGTGACATGGAGACTACGTGCTTCAAAATACGCCTGCTGCGAGTCTACCACCTGAAGCGGAATAATGAGTGTATGATAGATTTTTTGCTGCACTGCCGGAGGCAAAAAACTCAAGCTCGTAAGCGATAAGCGCTTATCCTGAACATAGTCTTGTACCGGGTCAACTACCGATCCTTCTGCCTTTCCTTTTTTTACAGCATTTTCTACCCTTTCAAAAGCCTTTTTTTGCTCAGCATAGTAGCTCATGATTGAAGCATAGCCTTATTTCCCCTTCTGCGCTACTATCCTTTTTTGACAGAATATTGCCATCCGCTATACTCCGAATGCGCGAACTGACACCACGCCCGCGTTCTCCAACCCTGAACATACAGACGGGCACATCATTCCGCACAGATGGGTTGCCAAAGGTCGACTTATCAAGCAAACATTGGCAACTATGGATAAAAAACAAGAAGAGCAACTCGAGGACTGGAAGCGCTACCGAGAGGCTTACCCGCAACTCCCCTGGCGCGCCTGGGGCTCCTGGTACAGTTGGGGATCAGCCACGGGGCTCGGACTCTTTCTGATCTCTATCGGAGTCTTCATCCTCCTGCTCCATTTGGCTGGGCTCTACTAAGTCTCGCGTCAAAACTAAAGCCGGCCGCTCAGGTCGGTTTTGGTTTATCTACAACAACAAATACAAACCTAAGCTTAGTAAAATGATTCCGGCAATGGCATGAAGTAGGCGCAGGCGACTTTGCCGTATTTCTTCAAGCCGACTCGGTTGTAATCCGAAATATACTGCTAAGGTTAATCCCAACATCGGTAAGATAAAAATAACATTGTAGAGTATCAACCAAAGGACTGCCGCGTTTATTGATTCCGTAGAGCTCAACATACCAATAATAACAATGTAGGGACCAGAGGTGCAGGGTAAGAGAAATAAGCTTACCAAAATGCCTGCTCCAAAGGCGCTCAGCGGATGCGTGACTGAGCGAATTAATTTTTTCATCCGAGGTCGCCATGACATTGGCACTTCCATCAACACACCTTTTCCATACCAAAGCGCATCTTTGAGATTGAATAACCCGAGCAAGATTGCCATCCCGGCGGCCAGCTTTGTGACCCAAGTCGTCGCACTGGCTGCGGCAATTGCTGAATACAGACCAAAGCCCATTGCCAAATATGAAAGGAATATAGCGAAAGAAAAACTTAAGCCAGCCAGCAAGGCTCGTCGCCTGTCTTGCGAGGCAATCACTGTAGCCATAAGAATAATCAGAACAGCAAAAGCGCATGGATTGATAGCATCAACCAAGGCGGCGCCAACTACCGGAAAAAAATGAAGCTGATCGTCTCCTTGCTCTTCAGCAACATTCGGCGCTTCGGTATGAATAATTTCCGAATCCGCATAGTTTTCTATTGCCTCAATAATATACACGTCCCCAACATAATATTTAGCCCCAAGCACCATAAAGGGAACTCCTTGCTTTGACTCTGGCACGTGAAAAACTTGAAACTGCTGGGTAAGGTCGCGAGCATTTTCCGGGTCTCCATACACCTCTTTCGCTATAATACGAAAACGCTCGTCAAGATTTTCATCCTCAATATATTGCTCAACTACAGCGCAGTGCGGACAACCTTGGCCGTAAAAAAACAACAGCTCGGGCTTTTCCTGGGCTTGCGCAGTATTCGCTAGATACAATCCTCCTGTACATAATAAAATCAAAGTGAGGAGAAGTAGTACTTGGCGCATAATGTTTTCCTAACTCTTTTGGTATAGCACTCCGACGCAATAATTCAAGTGGAAAAGAAAAAGCCGCGCAGTGTCATGAGTCTAAGGAGCGTGTCGGTAGGTAGACTCACAACAAGCTGCGCGGCGGGAAAGGGGTGGGACTGCGTAACAAGGCGCTGAGCTGGCGGCAGTGGACTCAACACCCGTTCCACCATGACGCAGTCCCACGTTGATTAATGTGCTGTGCTACTCTAGTTGAAAAAAGAGGTGTAGTCAAGAAACACACCCACACTTGACACCTACTTTTATGCAGTGTACCTTAGGCACTACCGCTTGCGTTCTCTGAACAAAAGCGAGGGACAAGACTCGATGCAATCCACAAGGAGACGCACGATGAAGATCCCGAAACTGGCTCGTCGGTTCTGCAATAGCGCCTAACTCCCCTACGTACGGGGAACAATGGCGCTCGCGCAGATCTGTGCGAGCTTCTCTCGGCGGCTGGATCTCCTAGATTCAGCCGCCTCTTCTTCTTTGGTGTATGAAAAAACCGCGCAGTCTGGTTCTTGCGACATGGGCGGGAGCCGCATGAGGAGGTGCAAGTTGAGACTGCGCGGTATGAGTAATGATAAGCTGACTCTGAACGGCTCGGGGAAGAAAGCCAGAATCTGAGCTGATCATCACTCAATACGAAAGAACGGTATCTAGAGCCTAGCAAGATACCTATAGTGAGGCAAGCTTATTCAGTCGCGCCGCTTTGCTGACGCCACAACGCTGCATACAATCCGCCAGCTTGGACCAATTCCTCATGCTTACCCTGCTCAACAATCTTCCCCTTCTCTAAAACATAAATGCGATCAGCGTGAGCAACTGTTGAGAGTCGATGCGCAATCAATAAAGTCATGCGCTGATTATTTTCTTTTCCGAGCTCCTGGATAGTCTGGGTGATTTCTTTTTCAGTCAGGGAATCAAGGCTGCTGGTAGCTTCATCAAAAATGAGGAGCTCTGGATTACGCAACAGTGCCCGTGCAATGGCTAGACGTTGACGCTCGCCACCGGAAAGTTTCAAACCACCTTCGCCGATCTTTGTGTCTAGCCCTTGCTTGCCTCGCTCAATAATATTCATGGCCGCGGCTTTTTTAAGCGCCTCCAAACACGTAACCTCATCAGCCTCGGGCTGGACAAACTGCAAATTCTCACGGATGGTCCCGGCAAAAAGTTGCGTCTCCTGCCCGACAAAACCAATTTTCTTCCGCAGCTCATCAATCTGAATAGCCGATCCGGGTATATCATTATAACGAAGTTGTCCTTGGCTTGGTTGGTATAAACCCAAGACTAATTTCATGAGCGTCGTCTTACCCGAGCCAGACGGACCGACAAAAGCAATGGTTTCACCCGAGTGAACCTCCGCGTGAATATGCTCGACTGAACTCACGCTATTAGATTGATATTGAAATACTACATTGTCAAAAATAATTGACTGCAGCGCATTCAGTGAAACCGGCTGCTCGGGCTTAGGCGCCTCGGGCATGGCTAGAATCTCCTGCAGCTTTTCACTGCTGGCCCGAGCTTCTTGGAAATCAGTTATAACAGTGCCAAGCTCAGTCAACGGTTGAAATACAAAGAAGGAATAAATAAATAAACTTAGAAATTCGCCAATGGAAATGTTGCCTTGGTAGATAAGCCAAAGCATAAGCAGGATGAGTCCGGATCGTAAAGCATTCAATAAAGTGCCTTGCACAAAACTCAGCGCTCGGACGAGGCGCACTTTTTTAAGCTCCAAATCAAGAATGCGATCATTCACTTGATTCAATCGACTCACTTCTTGCTCTTCCAATCCCAAGCTCTTTACTAACTCAACATTGCGCAATGTTTCCGTGGTGGACCCAGATAATGCGGCGGTCTCTGTCACAATAGCTGACTGCGCCTTCTTAATACGACGACTAAGCGTTAACACAGAGAAAGCAATCGTCGGAATAATGAGCGTATAGACCAAACCAACCAGCCAATGCACAAAAAAGGCATAGACAAGTACAAAGAGCATTCCGATGACTGACAAGAAAACCACATTTACAAAACTACGAATCACCTTTTCAATGTCGGTCTTTGCCTTCTGCATCTTTTGAAGCAGCTCACCGGAACGCTGGTCCTCAAACACGGCAAAAGGCAATGCAAAGGCATATCCTACACTCTGTGCGTAAAGATTGGTACTTACTCTCTGACTAATAACATTGACGTAATAATCCTGGAAGCTTCTCGCGACTAGAGAAATAAACGCAACGCCGATAATGCCGAGCGCCCACAGGAAAGCTCCTCGGAAAAAGTCAGGTGAACTATATTCCTCTGGTCGACTGGCATAGCGATCAACTAGGATTCTGAATATCTGGGGATCAAGTAAGGAAAAAACCTGATTAATAGCTGCAAGCACAAGCGCGCTAATAGCAATCTTTTTGTATTGTTTGAGGGCACGAAAGAAAATTTCCATATGTGCACGCTAGCAGTTTTCCCTAAGCTTAGTCAATGAAAAAGCCGCCAACAAAATGCTGACGGCTCGTACGCGCTTCATGCGGAGGGAGCATCGATACGGTAAATCGGATGCTGACCCCAGCGAATCCACCTTCCGACCTGGACACCGACCTCGCAAGGGCCTGAAACTTCCTCGACACGTCTTCCGTTGACCTCCATTTCTCCAACCACAATACACAACCTTCGTCTCCTGCTCGCCTCGAATTCGATCACATCACCAACCTTGACCATAGCACCTGGATCCAAGGAAAGCGCCGCTACTTTCAGCTGAGAATAGTAGTAAACGCTCCGACCAACAGGCACTCGTGCTCCAGGAGCCTCTCTCACAACTTGAGCTGCCGGACGTACCCCACATATATGCATCCCCAACCTCCTGTTACTCTGAAATGCAAAGAACAAAAAACTAGCCTTCTTTACATACTCCTTAAGAAGGAAGTCGTCAAGCAAAAATGTCAGCGTTTCCTGTCCCGCTTAAAAAGATACCTTACATTCCAGTGTGGTATGGGACTTTTTCTAATAAAAATGCCGCTATACAAATCCCCTCAACTGTACTACAGTCGAGTTGGACCAAACAGGTCCACACCATCTCTGAAACACAGAGAAGGCGTCCACGCGGCAGTTGGGCTTGTCTCAACTGCCGTCTTTTTAACTCATTTTAGATCTCGAATTCGTCGCCGCTTTCTAAAACCTGAAAAGCAATATGCTGCTCCTCAAGCTTCATCTTTGCTACATTGTAGTACACGCCGTGACGCATAAAGTCTTTGAGAAAGGCGTCGTGAATTGGAATAACTGTTTTTGCGCCAACCGCTTTTGCATATTCCACTGTTTCGGTCAGCTTGGCCCAGGGCGCGACGACTGGTAAGGCGAGCACTTCGCAGCTAATATCACTTGCCTCATAGGAATCACCTGGATGCAATAATCTACTATTAATAAGATATGCAAAGTTGTCTGGCACAGGTAAAGGTAGAGGACCGTGACTTCGTGCAAAGCCCTTTACATGAAAACCAACCACCTCCCTTTCTTCACCATCCTGTAGAAGTGTATGAGCGATTCCTTCCTCATCAAGCAGCTTACCAATTGCTGCATGGGTGATAATCTCGCAATCGCCTAGGTTTTTAAAAGCGCGTAGTGCTTCGGGAAAGTAATGATCCTGATGTTCGTGCGTGATTAGTATTGCATCCACTGCACCTACTTCTTCAGCTTTTATCCCCTCATCTCCAAAAGAAAACTTGCCCGGATCAATCAACAAGCGCTTTCCATTTTCTTCAATGAGGAGACAGGAATGAAGATACTTTTTAATTTTCATTGGTGTCCCTCTCAATAACAAGCTTAAACATGTCGAGAAATTCTGGTTGGAATGGCTCACCTTTCTTAGCCATTGCTAAGACTTCTTCGGGCTTATGCCAAACAACTTCGGCCACTTCAATTGCCTCAAGCTCAAATGGTCCCTCGTGCTTGGCAAGATAAACACCAATACGACGACGAATATCTCGATCTGGCACGGTGTACCAAGTTGTTAAGGCATTTTCTAAAGGTGCTTCAATGCCTAGCTCTTTCTTGCACTCCACGTGCAGCCGCATCGTCATATGACTCGCCTTTTTGACTGTCCACTGGCCGAGGAGCTCCAGTGGCCCGGGAGAAAGCTCTCACCACTTCACTGCGTTTCTGAATGGCAAACTGGCCTTGGCTATTTTGCACAAACACATGCACGATACGACAAGTAAGGCTCCTTATCATACAACTCTTGCCGAGTTGTTTGGCCTGACATTTCGTCCTTTCGTTGATAATATCGAGTAGTTCATGTTGCATACATATTTATATAATAACTCTCTAATCAACACCTTCGACTATCTCGTATCGAAAAAATAAAAGTATGAGAAAAAGATCTGTAAATAGTGTTCCGGAATTATTAACGTCTTTCTTAAAGTTTTTAACGTCAAGAATATTAATTTTTGCAAAAACCTCATTATACTTCAACTTCTTTATCATGCTGGAATCAGGATATCGAAATAAGGTGTTCTCAGTATCTTTTAATAATTTTTGAGAAAGTCCACGATCTTTCAAAAGTTTAAATTGCTGTAGTACTCCACCATCACTCGAATTTCCCTCCATCCGTTCCTCCATGTGTCTAGATAATACGTATCATACTTACCTTTTGATTTACTTAGTCTGCTTTGAAGCCAAATATCTACAAACGATATTATCCAACTTCCTTATAACACCTTCGACTATTATTAAATTGCTTAATGTATTGTGTTGTCTTTTAACTTTTTGATCTAATATCTCCATTGTCATTTTTACAAACAACTCTAATGAATGTTTAATGTTAAAAAGAATTGATGGAGATAAAAATCAATATTCAATCGTTTATCTTTATGAGTTTTTGATTGTAAAATAACATCACACCCAGCCCCTGCAAGTGAAAATTAAAAGATCGTGCAAATTTCAGCCAATCCATGCCGAATATTTTAATATTTCCGGATTCTTCCATTTTAGGTATTAAAAGAATCTTATAGAATTCTTTCTTCTTCTGTGGATCCAGTCGCATCTGGTAAAACCTGGAACAAGTCTCGCGCTCAGTAAACATAATCATTACACGCGAGAAGTCTTCAAAAGTAATAAGCTGGTCTTCTATTTTTCTCCCCCGTCCAATTGTGGTTCGCCTGCCTTCTGACAATTACGAGCAATAAAGCAATGTAATGACCAGATACTCTTTCGATAGGGTGAATATGATTTCCTAATTGCCAATTCCGGTTGGAATGGCTCGCCTTTCTTGGCCATTGCTAAGACTTCTTCAGGCTCATGCCAAACAACTTCAGCCACTTCAATTGCCTCAAGCTCAAAAGGTCCCTCGTGCTTAGCAAGGTAAACGCCAATACGACGGCGGATATTTCGGTCTGGCACGGTGTACCAAGTTGTTAAGGCATTTTCTAAAGGTGCTTCAATGCCTAACTCTTCTTGCAGTTCACGTGCAGCCGCTTCGTCATATGACTCGCCTTTTTTGACATGTCCACTGGCCGAGGAGCTCCAGTGGCCCGGGAGAAAGCTCACCACTTCACTGCGTTTCTGAATGGCAAACTGGCCTTGGCTATTTTGCACAAACACATGCACGATGCGACAAGTAAGGCCCTTATCATACAACTCTTGCCGAGTTGCTTGGCCTATTACCTCGTCCTCTTCATTGATAATATCGAGTAGTTCGTGTTGCATCTTAAACTGCCTCCGGGTCAGCTTGCATCATCCCAAAAATATTTCCTTCGGTGTCTTTGCAATATGCCATCCAGCCCACTCCGGGCACGGCCATTTTTTGCAATTCGACATGTCCACCATGTTGCTTCACTTTCTCTATATACGCATCAACATTCGGCACATCAATAGTACACACAAAGGCGATCACCGCATCATGCTGGCTTAATTCACCCTGACGCCTAAAAATTGCGCCATTGATACCGGCTTGCGTATCTGCACCGGTGTTTACTAGCCAGTACTCTTCTGGACCATCCCACTTCTGTATATCCCAATCAAAAACGCGTGCATAAAACTGCGCAGCTCGTTCTGGATCACTGGCATGAATTTCAAAATGAATGACTCGTGGCATATTTTCATCACAACTTTAACACATTTTTATCGCTCAGGCCAGCCATGACAAGCTTAAAAATATGTGCTACAATCGGCGCGCAATGCATACGGGACACGAATGGAATCCTCACAAACACTGGTGGCAACATCCGGTTTTACGGCGTGATGAAGATGAAAATCAAGAGCGTCGAGCAACGTGATTAGAGCTATTTTTTGACCTTGTTTTTGTTGCGGCAATCAGAGAGCTTATCCATGCTCTCGCTGACCAGCCAGACTGGAGCGGCGTACTTCGCTTTGTTTTACTCTTTATCCCAATCTGGTGGGTTTGGATTGGACACACGCTCTACAACGATCGCTTTGAGACAGACGATGTGAGTCACAAGCTCCTGACCTTCCTGATGATGCTGCCGATCGCTGGATTGGCAATATTTGCACGCGATGGACTCGATAGTACCGCATTTGGCTTCGGGGTCTCATATATTCTTGCCCGACTTGTACTCATCTTCCTTTGGATACGGGGCGGATATCATAATCCAGAAATCCGAAAAACTACCGGTATCTATTCCATTGGCTTCAGCACCTCAGTTATCCTGTGGACCATTTCACTCTTTGTCCCAGCCCCACTCCAACTTATATTACGAGGACTTGGACTCGCTATCGACCTGTTTACTCCAGCGCTTACCTTTGGAGAGCAAAGCAAGCTTCCACGCTTCAGCAACTCTCATCTACCTGAACGTTTTGGTTTATTAGTGATTATTGTCCTAGGTGAGACCATTATCGCAACAGCAGAAAAAATTGCTGACCTTCCTGTTATGACTACTCACTCTCTCCTCATTGGCGGTCTAGGAATGTTACTCGCATTTGGATTATGGTGGCTCTACTTCAATACCATACCGGTACGCCGAGTGAGACAGAACGAATGGGTTAAGGCAGCTTGGGGCTATGGACATTTGCCCTTGCATATCGGCACTGGCGCAATTGGAGCTGCCATGTTAGCCATCATTGCAAATGGGGCTAATCTCCTGCGCAGCGAAATCATATGGCTCCTCTGTGGCGGAGCAGCTATTACTCTCCTCTTTAATGGCTTACTAGAGCTGACTCTGGTGCCTGACCAACACGATGTTGAGCATAAAAAAAGCGATCGCGGCATTCGCTTTGGTGGCGCACTGCTTATTATCCTCGTAGGAACTTTTGCTCCACGACTTGGTGCCACTTTCTTCCTTCTCGCACTTAGCCTACTCATGCTGGGACAAGTTATTCATGGAATCGTACATCGCTACGACGATCCGGAATGCGAATAATAATTCCTAAATTCTAAGTTCGAATCTCGAAACAAAAACTATATCTAAACATGCTTCCCAAAGTAATTTGGCGTATTTTGAAGTTCTTATTTAGAATTTGCTTAGTATTTCGGTATTGAGGTTTCGAAGTTTATCCGTACTTACTGAGCAATGCATAGCTCTTCACATCAGCCAGGACGAGAGCAACAACGATAAGAGCAAATACTAACCATTGAAGTTTTTTTGGCAACCATACCAGGAGACCCAGACTAAGCAGCGCACTAAAAACGGGCAGGACAGCAAAGAGATAACGCCCTTGTGGCTGATAAAAACTCAAGCTATACCAGAACACACCGACAAAAACACTCAGCGCGCCCAAACAAAGTATCCAGATCGCTTGCATTCGAGGCTGCCATTTTTCACTCCAATGCTGGAAGGTGTAGCGCAGAAAACCAATCGCCCCCATCATGAGACCTAGCTTGATAAAAAGATAAAAAATCCCAGGCAGGGCAATATTAAAATAGGCAAATCTCGCCCAAAAACTTTCAACCAGGGTAACTAGCCACTGCCATACACCTGAAGGGCTAAGAAAATTTCGATGCTGCTCAGCATACCACAAATCATGCTGCACTTGATGTACCGTCGGATCACCGTAGATAAGAGTATTTCGAGTCAGCCACCAAAGCATAATCAGAAGGGCGGGTATCCAATACAACGCTACACGTTTACGCTCTGAGATGGGCACTCGGAAAAAATGCACAAGACCAAGAAGCGCGACTAATGGCCAGAGTGATGCTTTTGTGAGAAACATTGCCGCAGCTAAAAGCACCATCCAAACATTGGTAGATTTTTTTAATAAAACACTTTGTCGCGTAAAAAGAAAAACAATGGCAAAGACCCATGCTGCACCCAGAAGATTTGTGAGCGCATCATTATTAATCACGCTGCTCATGAAAAGAAACTGAGGATTTAGGGCCACAAAAACCGTGGCGAGGTAGGCAAGGAGTCGACGGGTTGGGAGGAGTCGGCGAATTGCCGCATAGGTCAGCAAGACCACACCACTACTGAGTATAAGCGACCAAAAACGAAGTGCTAGTACCTGCGCCCGCTCTGACCAATGCTGGGTCAAAGAAAAGACTGGCTGACTCAGCCAATAGTACAAGGGTGGTTGATGCGCCTCCTTATTTGGTGAATCAGCCGAGAGCACCGGCAATAACCCGGTCTCATGCACGTATTGCACATATAAATAATGCCCTCGCTCATCTGGGGCGTTAAAGGTAGAAGTTTGTATTGCAAAACCTACACCGAAAAGGAAGAAGAGGCAGGTAAGGATAACTATAAATGAATGCTTCCACATATTTTTAATCTTTCCAATTCCACCATTTCAATTTTTCTACATCGTGACGAGTATGACTCGCGTAATACACTGCACAACGAAATACATAGAGTATACAACGATCAATTGGCGCTCCTTGCTGACGCTGCAGGTTTTCATAAAGTTGTTCCGGGTTTTGCCGGCGCAAATCTTCTACCTTATGGATGTTTAATTCGTGTAAATCCTTTGCAATACTTTTTCCTACACCGGGGATTTCTAGCAACACGTCCTTCGGCAATGTGCGAGGCATTATTGTGCTAAGCGATAATACGCGTGAAGTGCACCATCCACCATCGCCAGAGAAACCAATCGATCTCCCTGCTTATTGGTAATAATCTTCAATGCTTGATCAATCGTACTTTTGGCCAGCGTTTCAAAAACGCTATTGAGAATTCCGGCACCCTCAACTCTCGCATTACGTACAACTAATTCCTTTTGAGAATCACCTACCACAATTTGCGCTTCGAGAGTTTGTCCTCCCTCCCAGCGCATACGTAAAATGCCGAGGCTGTCTTGGATCTCTATATGTGCATCAGCTAAAGTATTTCCCTGACTACTCTGTCCAATCTGTTCTTGTAAACGGTTATTCAATTCTTCCTCACTCAAACGTACTCGAACAGTATTTTCGGGTTGACTCGTACTCTCACCTAAGACGTTTTGCTCCTGAGTGTCTGTTTCGCTTGAGGATGTGGAAGTGTCAAAAGCTTGCTGCACGATTACTACTAGAGCGGTCAACACAAAGAGCGAAAGGACGAGTTTCCGCCAGCTCCCTTTTTTCTTTTTTACTACCTGGGTTTCTGGACTTGCTTCTACGCGCATATCCATATCCTAGCCGAGCGGGACCTGTTTGTCGAATTTTACTCTGTATTTTCGCCTTGCCAAATAGGTAATTTTTCGCTAGGATTGTCCCGTTACAAATCACGCAACCTGGAGAGGTCGCATAGTGGCCTAGTGCGCTTGCTTGTCCCGCGGGGCGGGATGCCGCTCCGCGGCAGAAAGCAAAATGTATGTTTATAACATATATTCTACAAAGCGAAAAAACAGGAAGGTATTATATAGGCCATTGTGAAAATATATCCACAAGAATAATTGAGCACAATGCGTCTCGTGTTCGATCAACGAAGTCTGGAGTTCCCTGGAAATAATATATGCGGAAAAGTATGGAACAAGGAGCGAGGCACGAAAAGCAGAGTTAAGAATAAAGAAATACAAAGGCGGTGTGCAATTTCACGCCTTACTGAACGGCACGATAAGAAAAAAATAATTCGTGGAGAGGTCGCATAGTGGCCTAGTGCGCTTGCTTGGAAAGCAAGTAAGGGTGAAAGCCCTTCGGGAGTTCGAATCTCCCCCTCTCCGCCATATCTATTGGGAAGAGAGATGTTTGCGAATCTCCAGGCTTGGTTCCTCTCTAGTGCCCCTAAGCGCAATCCCCACCCAGTCCGAGTGTAATAGCTCATCAAGCGTTTTTGTGTCGCTCAGCAACACTTCACGTTGTTCAAATGAAACTGAGCCGGCCTTATTGCTGGGAAGGTTTTGCGATAGCTCAAAACGACCGTGCTGCTTCGCTGCATCATAATAGACAAATCCGGTCACCTGAAATCCTTCACGCAGCTTCAAGCTTAGTGAGGCAACATTATGCTGCGCTACATGAGCCAGGATACGACTTGCCCCTAGGTGCTGCGCTTCTGCAATACGTTCAACACTTAATCGAGTGCTTATTTTTTTGCCACGATGATCTGGATCAACTGACAAATGCGAAAGTAAAGCAACTCGCTCTCCAGTACTTGGATCAGTGCTCACTTTTAAGCGTCCAGTAGCAACCAACTTCGTGCCGTATCGCATACCATAGAAACGCACACTCGCCGCCGAATCCTTTTGCTGCTCAAGTAAACGCTCAGTCAAAGCATCTACCTCTTTCTCTTCCTGTGTCACATCCGCTATAGACTTACCGTAGTACTGACGAAATGCTAATGCAAACTCTCGAAGTTCTTCCGGGTTTCGTAATTCCACTGAGCGATACGAGTCATCCCCGTATCGCTCATGAATATGTTCAGATTGAGTTGGCATAACCCTTACTTCTTACGGCGCTTCCCGCGTTTGCGCTTCTCAAACTTTGTTATATCAACCATGGTCTTCAAAACCGTATCAGGGTTAATCGAGAGCGCATCAATACCTTGCTCAACCAGGAAGCGAGCTAGCTGCGGATAGTCTGATGGACCTTGTCCGCAAATACCGATCTTTTTCTTACGGCGCTTCGCTACTTCAATCACCTGAGCGAGGAGTCGATGCACTGCCTCGTTGTTTTCATTCCCCACGTGCGCAATCAGGGCGGAGTCACGGTCGAGTCCTAGAGTTAACTGCGTCAGGTCGTTCGAACCAATGGAGAAGCCATCAAAGATATCAGCAAACTTATCAGCTAAAACAACGTTGGAAGGAATTTCACACATGACGAAGATTTCCAAACCATCTTTGTGCTGGACCAGGCCATTCTCCTTCAAAATAGCGATAACCTTTTTACCCTCTTCTACGGTACGGCAGAACGGCACCATGATCTTGAGGTTTTTCAGACCCATCTCATCACGCACTTTTTTAATTGCCTTACACTCCAGATCAAAGGCTGGTCGGTATTTTGGATCATAGTAGCGGGAAGCGCCGCGCCAACCAATCATCGGGTTACGCTCCTCCGGCTCAAATTCATGCCCACCGATTAACTCAGCATATTCGTTTGATCGGAAGTCAGCCAAACGTAGAATAACTTCTTTGGGATAAAAGGCTGCCGCAATCATGGCAATACCTTGCGCCAAAGTATCAACGTAGTATTGCTTCTTGTTGTCGTAGCCTACGGTCAGCGCTTCAATTTTCTTCTTTGCCTCTTGGTCCTTCAATTTCGCAAAGTGAATCAAAGCAAGCGGGTGGACCTGAATGTGTGAAGCAGTGATTACTTCTTCACGAGCCAACCCCACGCCATCGTTTGGAATCTGCGAGGTCTGGAAGGCGAATTCCGGCGTACCAAAGATAATTTGTATCTTGGTCTTTGGCTTTTTGAGATTCTTCAAATTGGTTGTATTCACCGTGAAAGGAAGCTTGCCAGCGTAAATATATCCACGCTCACCTTCCGCACAGCTTATCGTGACCATTTGGCCGGTCTTCAGCTTCTTGGTGGCGTTTCCTGTACCAACCACAGCTGGTAAACCTAACTCACGAGAAACAATTGCCGCGTGCGAAGTGCGTCCACCCTCTTCAGTAACAATCGCGCTGGCGATTTTCATAATTGGTTCCCAGTCCGGATCTGTCATGCGCGTTACCAAAACCTCGCCGGCTTTGAAGCTGTGAATTTGGGAAACATCCTTAATGACTCGTACTTTACCCACGCCGATCTTACTGCCGACGCTCGTACCTTCGCTTAGGACACGGCCACGCTTGCCAATGCTGTATTCCTCAAGCACGCTGGTATCACGCTGACTCATAACCGTTTCCGGTCGAGCCTGCACAATATAGAGCTGACCAGTCTGACCATCCTTAGCCCACTCCATATCCATTGGCTTCTTATAGTGCTTTTCAATGAGCACGGCCCACTTTGCCAACTGCGTGACTTCTTTATCTGTTAAACAATATTTTGGACGATCTACCGTTGGAACAGGAACATTCTTAGTTGGATTTTTCAAATCCTTTGTGTAGATCATTTTAATCTTCTTATCGCCCAACTTGCGGGAGATAATCGCCTGATAGCCTTGAGCTAGGGTTGGCTTAAATACATACCACTCATCTGGCGTCACAGCGCCCTGGACAATGTTTTCACCTAGACCGTAGGAACCGCTGACCAATACAGCATCGCGGAAACCAGACTCGGTATCAATCGAGAACATCACACCAGAGGATGACAAGTCAGATCGGACCATCTTTTGCACGCCAAGGGAAAGGGAGATTTTGAAGTGATCAAAGCCCTTATCTTCGCGATAAGAAATTGCACGGTTAGTGAAGAGTGAGGCAAAACCTTTGCGGCAGGCATCGAGTAAAGCCTCATGACCTCGAATATTCAAATAGGTCTCTTGTTGGCCAGCGAAAGAAGCATCAGGCAAATCCTCAGCTGTTGCCGACGAACGGACGGCGACATCCACGTTAGCCGTCCCAAACTCCTTCGAAAGCTTGTCATAGGCTAGCTTAATCTCCTCCTCCAGGTCAGCTGGCATTGGAGTCTTTAGTAACAGTGCACGCACTTTTTCACCGTGCGCCATCAAGTTACGAGTATCTCGCGTATTGAGGGTCTTTAAAATGCGGCGAATTTCCTTCTTAATGCCGCCCTTGGTAATAAAATGCTGGTAGGCCTCAGCCGTGATAGCGAAGCCATTTGGCACATACACGCCCTTCTTGGTTAAACGACGATACATTTCACCCAAGCTTGCATTCTTGCCTCCAACTAATCCTACGTCCTTATTACTTACCTGGTTGAACCAAAGGATGTGTTCTTTTGCGCGTTGTGCCATAGTCCCCTAATAATCTCAATAGTAGAAACATGCTTAGTATACGCGAAAATCGCTTGAGCAACAACGGAGTCAAACCCAAAGCGCCCCGAACGATTCTACGCACACAGAGAATCGATAAGGACGCTGATTGCCTTGATAAAGCTTGGGTTAGAAATTTATTTTTTCTGCTAACATGCCAACTAAAGGCATTTTCCATTTCTCGCCTTGGTAGGCCTTGTACATACCTATTAACGCCATCACGGCGACAATAAGATTCACCCACCAGAAAATTGCCAAGATGGAGCAGATTACTGAGATAATAAAGAGAACAAAACCCTGTCGCGCATGAAAACGTACAAAGTCACTGTCCTTCTTCAACAATAAGATCAACACGCTGAGTATCCAAACATACGAAGCTAAAGCAAGCAGTCGGTCGTCATTATTATTCTTGGTCATTGGTTCGCTCATTCGTTTTCACCTCCTTTCGCATTTTGACATCGGTGGCCGGTTTTTTTGGCTTCCGATGTAAGAGACTATAGAGTAGCGTAGAAAAAAGAAAGCCGCCAGCCGCGGTGAGTAGCGGCTCGGTAATCAGATTGAAGAAGAGGTAGGCGTGTCGCTCAATCACTAAGCGGAATATCGCAACAAAGAAACCTAAACTGAGACCAGCGACAATTCCCATCGCACTGGCGCTGCCAAAAGTAAGACGCTTTTTTAGCTGCAGCCAATAGGCTAAACCTAGAAAGCTTAGGACATTTATTCCCCAGAGATAAGGCCAGGGCTGCTGGGCAGCGAGAAGCGCCGCGTTCACAAGCGTTGCGGCGGCTACTGGCCATCTAGCCATACGCCAATAATCACTCAAACGTAGACCAGCTACGTAGACTTCTTGCTCGGATGTATTTTGTGATGTTGCTTGTTCCATACTTCCCCGCTTCACTTGCAGTATAGCGTGAAGTGCTTGAAGGAGTAAATACAACATAGGCGAGGATGATCATCCTCGCCTATGTCTATTCAATTCGTCAGAGCAAAATTACATTCCCATCATACCGCCCATACCCGGCATACCCCCGCCCATACCAGCGGCGGCAGCTTCATCATCCTTCTTATCAGGTAGGTCAGTAACGACTGCTTCGGTCATGATGAAGAGTGCGGCAATTGAAGCGGCGTTTTGCAAGGCTGTGCGAGTAACCTTGGTTGGATCAAGTACACCAGCCTTCACCAGGTCTTCATATTCACCGGTAAGCGCATTGTAGCCGTAGTGGCCTTCGTGACGCTTCACGGCATCAACAACCACAGAGCCATCAGCACCTGAGTTCTCAGCAATTAAGCGGAGAGGCACTTCGAGAGCACGGCGGAGAATCTGTATACCAATCATCTCTTCAGTAGAATCGCTCTGCACTTTTTCAAGTGCTTGACTGGCGCGCAATAAGGCAACGCCGCCGCCTGGCACAATACCTTCTTCAATAGCAGCCTTGGTAGCATTCAGGGCGTCCTCAATCTTGAATTTGCGCTCTTTCATTTCTGTCTCAGTCGCGGCGCCAACCTTGATGAGACCTACACCACCAGAGAGTTTCGCTAAACGTTCTTGCAGCTTCTCTTTATCAAAGTCGGAGTCAGCTTTTTCAATAGCCGATCGGATTTGGCTGACGCGATGATCAATTTGTGACTGATCGCCCTTACCTTCCACGATGGTGGTGTTTTCTTTGGTAGCAATTACCTTGCGAGCTTGACCAAGCATGCTTGGATCGGCTGATTCCAGCTTCAAGCCTACTTCTTCGGTAATTACCTTACCGCCAGTCAGTACGGCAATATCTTCCAGCATTTCTTTACGGCGATCACCAAAGCCAGGAGCTTTGATACCGAGCACGGAGAAGGTACCACGCAATTTGTTTAGCACAAAGGTGGCTAATGCTTCACCATCCACATCATCAGCAATGATAACTAATTCCTTCTTACCCATTTGGGCAAGCTTCTCAAGGAGAGGGAGGATTTCATTCAAGGCAGAAATTTTCTTATCCGTGATAAGGATGTGCGCATCCTCATATACTGCCTCCATGCGTTCGGCATTTGTTACCATGTAGTGAGACACATAGCCCTTATCAAACTGCATACCTTCGACTAATTCCTTAGAAAGGCCAAAGGTTTGGGATTCTTCAACAGTGATCACGCCGTCCTTGCCAACCTTATCCATCACATCAGCAATCAGCTGACCAACCTCTTTATCACCAGCAGAAATTGAAGCTACCTGAGCAATTTCTTCAGTGGTCTTTACCGGCTGCGAAAGCTTCTTTAGTTCTTCAACAACAGCGGCCACACCACGCTCAAGTCCGTTACGCAGACTCATTGGGCTGGCACCAGCAGCTACATTTTTTAAACCTTCGCCGACAATTCCTTGCGCTAAGACAGTGGCGGTCGTAGTACCGTCACCAGCGACATCATTTGTCTTTGTGGCTACTTCTTGTACCAGCTGTGCGCCAAGGTTTTCAAACTTATCTTCTAGCTCAATCTCTTTTGCAATGGTCACGCCATCATTCGTAATGGTTGGTGAACCAAAGCCTTTATCGAGTACAACGTTGCGACCGCGTGGCCCGAGGGTCACTCGGACGGCGTTGGCTAACTTATCGACTCCGCGCTTCAGAGAATTGCGCGCTGCTTCATCAAATTGAATTTGCTTTGCCATAAAATATTCCTTTCTTCCTTATTCTAGTACGGCTAAGACATCCTCTTCCTTGAGGATTTTGTATTCGACATCTTCATGCTCGAATTCATCTCCGGCATATTTACCAAAGACGACCATATCACCAACTTTGAGGCCGAGCTTTTGAATTTTTTCACCGCTGCCAATGGCAACGATTTCACCTTGCTCCTTTTTTTCTTTTTCAACAGTGTCAGGTAAGACAATACCGGACTTAGTGACTTCTTCCTCGGTGGAAGGCTTCACTACAATCCGATCTCCGAGAGGACGTAATTGCATAGTAGATTACGGTATTACTAATGAGATAAGTATCTAAGGGAGTAAATTAGCACTCAAATTTATAGAGTGCTAAATACTGCGTTCGCAGTATAAGAAAAAGCAAAATCCCTGTCAAGTTAAGAGATAATTGAAAACTCACTCCAAAGGCGGTCTATGCTCTTCCCCTACTACGGGTCGTGGCTTGCGCAAAATTTCCCATAAGCGGCCTTCAAAAAGACGGCGATATTCTTCGCGTCGATCTTGCTCATGAAATTTGAGGATGTTGTCAGAGATAATCACCTGACTGTCATTCTCCCATGCTCGGCTATGCACATTCCGATCCATCTTGCGCAGCTGAATGCGACGGAAGAACTTCTCAAACCAATCGCCAATACGCCCACCTAAAATCCACTCCGCGCTTTGCTTCATCATGCTGGTCAATAAGGTATCTCGTATCTGTGGCTGGGAAGACTGAGAAAAGGCAAAGGGCAAATATTGCTTGCCCCAGACATTCGCCTGCTGGTAGTCCTGAAACACTGCGGCAGTGTCATACAACAGGACAAACTGATCAGCCCAATACACAAAGTGCGGGTCAACCGGCTGCAAACGCAAAGGCTCCAAATTCATAGCCGCGTCAGTTACATAGAAACTCAGACAAATTTTATCCTTAATCGCCGCGCCCTTGCGCCGTATGCGAGCAAAATCAAGCAGGGTCGTTGTGAGGAAACGCATGGTCCACATACGACCCTGACGCGCAATAATGAAAAAATCAATGTCACTCTCTTCTCTGGCATTATTTAAAGCCAGCGTGTTGCAAACCGCCACCATGCGAATAAAAGGAATAACCCGAAGCAAGCGAGTAGCAAAACGAGCGATTCGCCATTTTCGCATACTTATCCTCCTTCGCTGAACTCGACGTTCAATGAGCTGACCTCGATGTTTTAAGGTATACCAACCCTCACGCTGCTCAATATACTCGGACAAAGCCTGACTGTGTCGTAGGGTTTCTTGGACGGTCGACTTTTCCCAATGCTCGCTTGGAGAGGTGACGTAAAACCAGCGCAGTATTTCCTCTTCACGCAAAGGATAATCAAATACATCAAAATATGCCAAGGTGGCGAGTATCCCCTGTTCGTTTTTTGATAAGGTGGTCATAGGGCAGTATCAGTATATCAAGTTGATACTGCCCTGACCAAACCCTTATCCGTTTCGACGGAAAAAGCCAATACTAAAGGCAAGTAGGACGCCGATTCCGGCTAACCAAAGCACGGTTCTTTGCGTAGTAGAGAATTGATCAGACTCTGAGGCCGTAGCATCGGCTGAGCTGAGCACCACTACACCTTCTTCATCAGATTCGGCATCTGTCGCAACATCCTCTGGATGAAAATCTTGCATAGTGCTGCGGACATATCCTTCTTTTTCCGCTTGCACCATATAGCGACCAGCTGCACTTGCTCGCAGGGTTACTTCACCAGCTGCGTTGCTTACACCCTCGACTTCTCCTACCTTCACCTTTGCTCCATCGACTGGGAGAAAAGCATCATCATCAATCGAATACGCAGTCACCCGCGCGATAGCTTCACCTGCCTGTGTTGCACTTTCTTCAAGCGTTAAGCGAAGTGGTGAGGCAGTCCAGGGCACGTACGCTAATAGAAACTCATCACCTTCTTGCAATACATAGTCTGTCATCCCAACTGTTGCCGCCTTATCATTCACCCAATAGATCCAGTTTTCATCAGTTCCATTATCTACACCATTCACCGCAGCCAACAAAAGACCAAAATCAAAATTTTGAAAACTGTAGCTGATTCCCGCTTGATCGGCCGCTGCCACCATTGCACAAACTCCTGCGCCAGCAGCATACTCATGCACATCTCCACTGGTATCAGTCACCGTACAGGCGTCGACCAGCACCGAACTATTGAACAAGGTGGAATCCGCGGATTCAACTCTTACATTTACTTGAGGAGCGCTCGTCTGCGCCACTACGGGCAAACTGAAACTCATCATGAGGACAAACAAGAATACCTGAAATACTCGCATACTTTTTTGAGATAAGAATAAAACTTCTGTTTCGAGCAGAAGTCATAACGCACAGTGCACTTGCACGCCTTGTCCTCTGCTCGGAGGAAGAACGATTGAAACAACATAGCTGAGTATCGGGCTCCCCACCATAGCTTTAGCGAAGGTAGGATACCGTACCGGCAGTGCCCCGGATTTTCACCGGAGTTCCTCATCTATGAAGTGAGATACTAATGTGCGTATTCAGAGCCTACTGTAGCATCACCCTGCTGTCAAGGAAGCTTGACTTGTTCTTTTTGCTCAGCTAAGACAGAATGCAGGTATGGCCCAAGTCACCGATGAAATTAAGCAGCGTCTGGACCTGGTTGAGCTGATTGGCGAGTACGTCACGCTCAAACCATCCGGGAAGTATCATAAGGCTCTGTGTCCTATTCACCATGAAAAGACACCTTCCTTTATGGTGGATCGAGCAAATGGCATCTGGCACTGCTTTGGCTGTGGTAAAGGTGGTGATCTCTTTACCTTTATCCAAGAGATGGAAGGTATGGACTTCCCTGAGACACTCCGCCTGCTGGCAAAGAAGGCCAATGTCGAGATTCCTCGCTTTGACCCCAAACTGCAAGATCAACGAACGCACCTGCTGGATATCCTGGCTACTGCGTCTCGTTTTTATCACCAAGTCCTCCTGCGGGCGAAAGAAGCAGCCTCGGCGCGGCAGTATATAGAGCAGAGGAGTATTACGAGCGAGGACATTGAAAACTTCCAAATCGGCTTTGCGCCAGAGGGCTGGGAAAATGTAAAAAACGCTTTAGCCAAAAAAAATATCAAGGACCTCGACATGGCCCGAGCTGGCCTACTCCAGCAAAAAGAAGGTAGCGCTCGCTATTATGACCGCTTCCGCAACCGACTCATGTTTCCAATTGCTGATGTGCACGGCAATGTGATTGGCTTTGGTGGTCGCGTAATGCCGCCAGCACCTGAGGATGCGGCAAAGTATGTGAACTCCCCGCAAAGCGACGTGTATAACAAAAGCACAGTGCTCTATGGCCTGCATCTGGCGAAGCAGTCAATCCGAAGTGCTGGTTATGCAATTGTTGTGGAAGGCTATCTGGACGTGATTGCCTCACATCGCGTTGGCGTCACGCAGGCGATCGCTGCTAGTGGAACAGCGCTTACCACTGATCAATTGAAGCTTATCCGACGCTTCACTGATACTCTCCTCATCGGCTTTGATACTGACATGGCCGGACAATCAGCTACCCGTCGCGGTATTGAGCTAGCCTTGCAGCAAGAATTTACCATTAAGGTCATCAGCGTACCAAGCGGCAAAGACCCGGATGAATTAATTCGACAAGATCCAAAAGCTTGGCCCGAGGCAGTGGCAAAAGCAGAGCCTTATCTCGACTATGCGCTTCGCAGCACTTTTGCCCCGCTTGATCTGACAAAGGTTGATGATAAAAAGAAGGCAGTAAAAAATCTCCTTCCTTTACTTACCATGGTGGCAAATCCCGTTGAGCAGAGTCACTATCTCTCGAAACTTGCGCAGGCCGTCCAGGTGAATGAGGAGTTGCTACGAGAACAAATGCAAAAAGGAAAAACGCCTCGACCAAAAGCAAGCACAGTAAATCCCGCGCAAGTAGCGCAACCACGCCAAGGTCGCCATTGGCAGGTCAGTCAACTTCTCGCCGCCCTACTCATCCATCAGCTAGAATTCCTTGACTCGCTGCCAGCGGACTTCCAGGCTGAGCTGCTTCACCCCCCCTATCACACCCTTTACAAGATACTACGAGATCAGTATACTAGTAACCACTCTGTCAGTCTTGACGATTTGCAACGCGAAATAACACGCCGAGCACCGGAACTCGCTTCTGAGATTCCGCAGCTTCAATTATTCGCTGCACAATATTTTGATGGACGCCAAACTGGAGAGCTCTCAAAAGAGCTGCGCACTTGCGCACATTTCCTCCTCAAACGAAGCATCGAGCAGTCCATCGCAACAGTCCAAGCAGCCCTTCGTCAGGCAGAGACAGAGCAAAATCAGGAGCAGGTACAGCACTTGCTCGAACAATTTAGTGAGCTAAGCGCTCGCCGCAACGCCTTGTCTGAATAAGACATCGCTCTCATTTCTCACTCTCTAGCGCAACTTTTTACGTATGAAGAAAAAGTCTCCTGCCAAGAAGTCGACCAAAAGTGTAAAAAAAACAAAAAAAGTAAAGAGCACAAAAGCGGTAGCAAAGAAAAAAACTACAGGCAAAGCAAAGACCACTACGAAGCCACGCGCAAAAGCTAAGGCGCCGATTGAACCAGATGCTGCAGCAGTAGACCAGCTTGTGCACAAGGGACGTATTCGCGGTTTTGTAACTGAAACGGAGATTCTTTTTGCCCTACCTGAATTAGAAGAGTATCTGGACTACTACGATACGCTCCTTGATCGCTTCGAGATGCAAGGCATCAGTGTGGTGGAAACTGGAGAAAGCATTCTCAATCTCAACGACGATCAATCCAGCATTCGAGAAAAAATTGGCCTCAGCACTGAGGAACGACACTTCGACCTGGGTGATATCTCCAACGACTCTATCCAGATGTACCTTCGAGAAATCGGCAAGGTGCCTTTGTTAACCACTGAAGAAGAGGTGGCTTTAGCAAAACGTAAAGAACGAGGTGAGCAAGAAGCGCACCGTCGCTTGGTTGAAGCAAACCTACGTCTCGTCGTGTCCATTGCGAAGAAGTTTACTGGTCGATCACTTTCTCTGCTTGACCTCATTCAGGAGGGTAACATTGGACTCTTCCGCGCAGTAGAGAAATTCGATTATCGTAAAGGATATAAATTCTCTACCTATGCTACTTGGTGGATTCGCCAAGCCATTACTCGCGCTCTCGCTGATCAATCAAGAACTATCCGCATCCCGGTACACATGGTTGAAACGATTAATAAATTCCAGCAGATTGAACGGCAGCTTATCCAAGATCTGGGTCGTGAACCACTGCCAGAAGAAATCGCCGCGGAAATGGGTGAACCGGTTGAGAAAATTCACCAAATCATCAAAATCAGCCAAGACACTGTCTCCTTGGAAACTTCCGTGGGTGAAGGTGACGAAGACTCAACCCTGGGCGATTTCATTGAAGATGTGAAATCGGTTTCGCCGGATCGTGTTGCAGCGATGCAACTACTGAAAGATCACGTGCAGCAAATCATTCGCGAGCTACAACCTCGCGAGCAAAAAATCCTGGAGATGCGTTTCGGACTAACTGACGGTGTCGCACATACCCTGGAGGAAGTGGGTCAGGAATTTGGCGTGACCCGTGAGCGTATCCGACAGATTGAAGCTAAGGCACTGGAAAAAATCCAGTCACATGAAGGCATGCGTAAACTCAAAGATTACTAGTCGCAATACTCAGGCGAAGGCAAAGCGGAGCTCACGGGCTCCGTTTTGTGTAAAAGAAAAGATCCGTCATATCCCTGTGACGGATCTTTGATAAGACACGCATTCCCTACCCCTTGGTTACTTGTGCTCCCGAAACGGAATGACTGGACGCGGTGCTGGGGCTGGTGCAGGTTCAGGCTTCTGAACGGGCGGCGGCTTGTCCTTCGCGTGCGTTCGCTCAGCAAGTCCTTGCCAAATCAGAGCGCCGAAAAGAAGGCCCAACAAAGAAGCGAGTCCGCCCCCAGAGCTACCTTCACTCATCTCATACTCCT
Organism: Candidatus Nomurabacteria bacterium; assembly: GCA_023898465.1. Taxonomy (NCBI): domain Bacteria; phylum Candidatus Nomuraibacteriota; species Candidatus Nomurabacteria bacterium. The sequence goes on along the minus strand of CP060223.1, from coordinate 109,036 downwards.
TTTTCTAGATGTCAGCTTTGCCGAACAACGTGTCTCGTTGATGCAAAGAGCTAACAAGCAATTCCATCATACTATATATGATACATTTGTCAATGCCTTATTCTTTCAAGCCTATAGTTGCCAAGAAAGGCTGAGCACGCTACACTAGGCTTCGTTCAAGTGGGTGTATTCCGGGGTAGCTCAGTGGTAGAGCAGGTGGCTGTTAACCACTTGGTCGCAGGTTCGATCCCTGTCCCCGGAGCCAAAGAAAAAGAATGGGCTATGTGTCCGTTCTTTTTCTTTTTTACAACATCCTACAGTAGCCGAATGCGAGAAAATACCGTACACTATATATATATGGAGGTTTTCATTGTCTATGGCACGAATTCCGGCGGCACGCTGGACGTGGCCAAACAAATCGCATCAGTCTGGCAAGAAGCTGGACACACCGTACATATCCGCCGGGCCGATTCTGTACAAGCAGAGGAGCTTCGCCAGCCGGATTTTGTTTTCCTAGGCTCCTGTACCTGGGAACATATTACTGAAGATGGTAAACGTCTAGAAGGTCAACTGCAACAACATATGCGGGAACTGGTTGAAAAACTTCATGGCGTCTCCTTGCATAAGCAAAATTTTGCTGTCTACGGATTAGGTGACGAATCGTATCAAGAAACTTGCGCGGCTGCTGACCACCTCGAAAAATTGGTTACTGATGTAGGTGGAAAAAAGATAGGCGCAACACTTCGGCTGCTTCATTATTTCTACGATTTGGATAAAAATCGTCAGCGTGTACAGGCCTGGGCTACACATGTACTAGATAAAGCAAACAGCAAGTAATGGAAACCTTGAAACCTCATTCGGCAGGACTTCGCTTACTCTTTTTTTGGATAGGCATACTTGCCACCATCGCCTATCGCAGTATTATTGTACTGAACAATATCGGAACAGTTTGGGTGCAAGTGGTCTGGTATTTTGGTACGGTCGGTTTTGTGCTCTATTTTTTGCATCGTTACCAAGTTGCGAAAAAAAGAGCGCGTGTCATTGCTGAATATAAGCTCGCTGAACGTATTCAATCACTTGATAACCTATCAGAGGAAGAGCGATCTGCAATGCGTTATATCTTTACAACGCTTGGCTCATCGAAAGAACGCTGGAACTATATTGTCATATTTACCTCTTCAACACTGGCCATTCTTATTGGCATTTACCTTGATTTCTTAAGTTAATGCATATGGACGACGAACTAAAAAAACGACTTGATGATCAAGATGCTTTACTCAAGGCCATCTATCAGTCAACAGAAAAAACGCGGAAATATTTCCTATGGTCCTTAGTTGCCAACCTTCTCTTATTCTTACTCCCCTTGATTGGCGTACTGCTTCTTCTGCCTGTCTTGATTCAATCGCTTGATTTGAATATATAGAAAGCCGCCTACCCAGAGGATAAGCGGCTCGTACTTAGTGGTTGAAATTGAAAGGGATACTGACGCTACGGACCGGGGACGGTTGGTCCTGTTTTTCCGTCCACTCGTAGACGAGACTGTCAATGATTCCCGGATGTGTTTCCAGGTAACTCGCTGTTTCAAGCTCCGGAATTCTACGCAAGACCATAACGCCATCCACCGCGTCGATCAGATCCACCATGGGCATGATCGGTACAAAAACCCACTGCTTCGCCGCCTCGAGCGCATACCGCTCAAACAACGAGCTTGTTGAAGACTGAACCCAGACCTCCTCCACACGGCCGACCGGGTCAATCTGCATTCCCACCATCACCGACCCAGACTCACCAGCAATCCACGCTGAAAGTGGATACTCTGGCGCTATGCTGTACATTGGCTGGAATTGCTCAGACTGACCGTACGCAGACTGCGATGCGCACAGTACGCAAGCCAACACGTAGATCCACAACCTCCACTGCATATTCACTCCTCCTCTGACAAAGAACTCCCTACATGGAATGAAGCCCCACTGGTTGATAAAGCCAACTATTTGGGCTACATACGATCCCTTGATACCCCAGCTCACAAAGCTGTTCACGAATTTCTGACCACGCGACGCTACCCTGCGGTCCCGGAGTAATGATTTGAAAAGCAGCGCCTTTTAACCCATCAGCATGTATAGCGACTAAACCATGCTCTGGATAGTATTCCATAAGGTGCTGCGCATCAAGTAGTGGTGCATTCCAGTGATCGTATACGACATAGTATGGTCCGTTACCGGGCAGAGCCTCGGTCCGCACATACACATACCCATCATCGGCAGTCCAGGCGGCCACTCCTTCTGGAATCTGTTCAGGTAATTTTCGAGCAAAAACCTGCGCTGGCGCTAGCTGACTTGCGTTTCGGATTTCCTCTTCATCAATGGCATATGCATGTGTTCTTGCTTGCTGCCAAAGCGCTGAGGTATGTGCATCATAGCGACCTGAACGATCATACAGTGTGGCAACATCGTAAGCTACAAAAATCTTTGCCTCGTTTTGCCGTCCGATGGCTAAGGCATCTTGAAGTAGTTCAGGGGAAACTATTTCTCTACCTTCGTAATTAAAAAATTGAATAAAGCTGCCTAGGGTAACATAAGAATCTGACAAAGCAATTTTGGCTTTTTCTAACTGCAGCGCATTAAAAGACATTGGCCAGAGCTCATGCGTACCATCCTCTCCAAATTCATGCACGTAGGCATCAATTGATCCGCGTTTTGCCAGGGTGTGAAGCGAGACGCCGAAGATGGCATTCTCGGGATTGCCCGGACCGTATCCAACATCCCAACGATTGGCTGACCAATCATCAGCGTAGGCGTAATCAAATTCATCCACCACACGTTGCCAAGGCATGTAAAGCACTGGCACCCTTTGCACTGACTTCACCGCATTACTCAGACTCTCCACATAGTCAGCAAAAAGTTCAAAGCGCCATTGATACCAATACTTCCATAAAGCACTTTCTGGGGCTGAAGGAACATACTGGGTGAATTGAGAAACTAACTCCGGACGATCCACTGGGAATCGCTGTGTTGCATCCTGACCATGCAGTAGGAGATAATGTTGAAATGAATCAAGCGCTGCATCGGAATAGGTCGGTGAATCCCAATAACGTACATACTGTGGGAAAGACCCATGCACCCAATCGGAAACCCTATCCTCAACAATGAGGTATCCATCGAAAACGTCAAAAGAAGTCAGCGCACTCCGCAGTTGCCCACTCATCCATTCCAGTGCAGCGGGGTTTGCTTTATCAATGTGCTGCGCGCTGATTTGTCCATCATTCACTAGGGCCGGCACGCGTTGTCCGGTGTCAGCAAGTTTATATGCCTGATACTCAGCAGGCAGAAGGTCGGGATGTGTGCCAGGATATTCCCAAGTATTTAAGTACACTTGCAAGCCGTGGGCATGAGCACGGGCAAGGAAATTATTCACCGTGCCAATAGTAAAATCGTTTTGACCCAGGAACCATGTCCAGATACGCAGCTCTACGGCATCAAACTGCTGAGAGCTTTGGTCAAGAAAATGTTCCAAGTCATCACCACTAAGCAGCTCCTGTATTCCTTGCCGGGAATCAGTCACGCCATCGCCAATCACAATGCCATCATTTGTCACCACCACTCCTTGACCAATACTTAAAGGAGGCGTGGTAAACGCATACACGCCATCGCGACTCTCCTGCTTTGGCGTGAAGCTGGTGAGTGAAATGGCGAGTCCGAGAATGACAAGAATATTGCGTAACATTACAACTCAGTAAAAGAAAGTGAACAGGCGACTATAGCAAAAATATTGCCCATGGTCAATAAGAAAACCCGGCGCACGCATTGCATGCACCGGGGTGAATCACCTTCTCCTAGTTGGAGAGATTGACTGGCAGGTAGCCGTACTGACCGTTCTTCGAAACTGATCCCGGGCGACCCGAGAAAAGTTCCGCTGAAGCGCTCCATACGGTTCCGGACGGATCGGCCGAAGCGTCGGCCGGATCCTCCCAGCCCACCTGACACACCTTGTCGACCACGCCGGGATAGTAGAGGTAATCCCCGTTTTCCCGGAGCTCTTGATCGTCGCCGGCGATAGCCCATGGCTTCACCCCGCCCAGCAAGTAGTACTTGCCATTCTTGGGGCGAGCCGGATCGCTGTACTTGTTCGTCGCCACGATCTCCTTCGGGAAGTAGGTGCGTCCGTCTTGTACAAAACAGACAGCAGCGCCTTTCTTGAGGAGACCGTCGGCCTTGCTCTCGAAAGGATCGTAGACCGGAGCCTGGACGACTTTCGGTTTCCCGTTCTCATCGGCATCGACCACAGCGCTGTCGCCCTGCGGCTTGTCCTTACCAACCACGATGGTCTGCCAACCCGGATCAGCCGAGCAAGTCCAGTTGGACATGCAGGCTTCCCGGTTGTTCACTTCGACGCCGCCGTACGGAGCAGTGAGTGAACGCCAGTAGTCAATGCCGCCCTGGACATAGGCTGGACCCGTAATCCGAATCCGAGTCTCTGCCCAGCAGTTGGTAGCACCGGCCGGAATAGTGACACGCCAGACATCCTCCGCTGGATGGTAGGAATTCCACCAGTGAAAGACTCGATCCGGGTAGTCGCTCGGTCGCAAGACCAAGTAACCGTTGACCATGTCGAACTCGCAGGGCAGACTCGTATGGTCATCGTTGTAGAACCACGAGGGATGACGAAGATAGAGACCTCCGTCCCCGATCATGTCGTTGTACTCGTCGCTGTCGAGCAGTGAATCGCGGCCGGCTACGTGGGCGTAGACCCGGATGTAGTCGACCTCGATCTTCGAGGGCTCGGATGAACCCTCGGCCTGAACAGCGTGCCACATCGACAGCATCGAGTTGAAGTCCTCCGGCGGCTTGGTCAGGCGAAGGTAGCCAGTCGGATGAATGCCATCCGACGGCACGCAGTCGCCCACGTAGACCTGCCCGACGGGCTGCTGATGCTGCTTCAGCGTGGCACTACCTCCGGCACAGCCGAAGGCGAAGAGCGCCAGCAAAGACCACGCAAAGAAACGTTGGAGCATGTAGTCCTCCCGGTTGGGATGTGTAGTGTCTCTCGCTTGTGTAACTAGATTGTGAGGTGCAAAAAGAACCGGCTATAGTATGCTATTTTTGGCATTTTGTCAAGCATAGTAAAAAGAAAGCCCCGCTACATCCGTAGATATAGCGGGGGTTGAAGTAAAGAACGTTGCAGTCGCGGACTACGGCATCTGCTGGATCGCCACAGCCCTCAACTGATAGTCGGGGTCACGACAGAAGGTCCCGTCGTAGCCGGAGTAGAACTCAGCGATCGGAGCCCAGACTACGCCACTTTCAGGCATGTAGGCCGGGTCGTTCGGATCCACCCAGCCGACCTGGAAAGGACCTTTGATCACGCCAGGCCAGACCAAATAGTCGCCCTGGACCGTCATCTTCTGCTTGGCCGGATTGACGAGCTTCCAGTTCATCCCCTGCTCGCCGGCCATCACGTAGAAGTTCTGGTCAGCTCGACTGGGGTTGATCGGGTCGCCGTACTTGTTGCGCTGCACCAGATCCCGACGAACGTAGGTCTGACCGTTGTAGACAAAGGCAACGGCCGGACCCTGCTTCATCAAGCCGTCCCCACCCATCACCTGTTCACCGGCCGGAACCATCGTGGTAGTCATGGACACAGCGACGTTGCTAGCCGGCGGCGGGGGCGGCGAACCACCTCCGATCGTACCAGCCACCAGCCCGGCTTGCGTACTCGTTCGAGTCGTCATCTGCACAGGCGCCGTCGTGGTCGTGGTACCACCCAACTGCACTCCACCAGGCTGGTGAAGCGAAGTCGATGTGGAAGTCGAAGGCACGGTCACGGCGAATTGGGTCGGCGTCTCCTTGAGACGCTTCTCCGCATTCCGTGCCGCAACCTTGGCTGCACGAGCCTCGGCATTGGTACTCTTCACGTCCTTCTGCAAATCAGTGATGGGATTCCTCGTCCGGGTCTTCACGACCATCGTCGAGTCGATCTTCCCGGTCACCGGATCCTTGACCGTCGCCCACAGCGTATCGAGATAGGTCTCGTCGAAAGCGCTGAGAGTGATCGCCGCCGGCTGCATCGAAGCAAGGTCACCCTTGCGTACCACGTCATCGGGGATTTCAGCGACCGGAGCCGGCATCTGATCAGCGAACTCCCTGATCATATCCGACACCTCGGTCTCCGTCAGACCTTGCTGAGGACTCCAGGGATGCGTGTAGATCAGCACCCCGACCAAGAGGACGCACAAGATCGCCACAGTGGCAATCAAAAGCTTCCTCGATCCTCCTTCTTCGCGCATGGACACCTCGGGCATTACATGACCCTCCTCATCTTGGGGGAAGCTCGGCGAGCCTCCCAGGTTTGTTTCTGCTCTCTTCGGATTTCGTCTTACTTGAGGAATTCCCCCAAGCTTATCTCCCAGTAGAGATGCGTAGGACGGCGAAGCACTTGGTGCAGGCTGAGGCGGCGGAACAGGACGACGAGGTTCATCTCCTTTCCTTGGAGAACCTGTTGACTGCTCACCCGTTCGAGCTTTCACTCTTGCCTTTGCCTGTTTTTTCCGTTCCTCTCTGCGGGCTCGATGCTTCGCCTTCTTTTTGCGATCTCTCTTCGCGACTCGTTGCATTTGGCGAAGTACCTCTCTTACTTGGGGAGGCACCTCACGACTTGTCGCATCACCTTCTTCGCTCATCCGCCGGTCTCCATGCCGATGTCAGCGGCCCGGTTGTCCTCGCCCTGCATCACCGTGTGGTCATGCATGGGCGTGCATCGGAAGACCTGGATCGGAGGATCCGGGTCGAGCGGCACGGCAGCCAGGTGGTGCAACTCCGTTCCGTTCAAGCGAACGGTACGAAACACACCAGTCCCGTCTTCCATACTCACCCTCAAATCCTGCTCGCCCACCCAGGTCGTGAGACCGGTGAGCTGCCAGGTCCAGCTGCCGACATAGGTCATCGGCATCATCTCACCGTTGGTGAGGCCTGTGCCGTTGAGATACACCGTAGCGCTGGGATCGATATTGGAATTGCTGACCGAGACCGTGTTCCCATACGAGAATCGGTTCTCAGTACCGATCGAGCTCACCGTCCCATCCGCGTTCACGTGAAAGCGGAAGTAACGATGTACCGTCGGCTGGTTGTCATGCGTGAAGTCATCGACGTAGGCGACCAGCTCGGTGCCGTTGATACGGACCGTGACTGCATCACCCAGACCAACTCGCTCGTACATATCCATCACAGCGATTTTGGCATCACCGGGCAGGAGGCGTAGCGAGCGTCCGTAGACGTTGTCATGCAAGTGGTTCAACATGGCCGGGTGCACGACGTAACACGTCGGCGTACCGACCACGCCAAGATCCGTTGCCGATGACCAGTTGAGCACCTCGATGTCGAGGTCGACCAACTGGCTGGCATTGGAGGGCCACTGCCAGACCCAGGCACTGTCAGCGTCGCTGACGAGAACCATGTGGCTCGCGAAAACACCGCGGTTCTCATCCATCCAGTAGTTGGACGGAGTCGAACCGGCCAGAGTGTAGTCTCCCAGCACCGGCACACCGTCCCTGGTCAGCATGTCGCTATACCAGTGTCCAGCGTAGGTGGTGAGGAAGAAGTTATCCGGGTTGACTGTTACAGTCGCCCAATCCGTCACGCCACCCTGATGGATGAACATGTCGGAAACGAATTCGTATTGTCCGGCGCCACGCTCGAAGTTGAGCGCGAGACCAGACTCAGGTCCGTTGTACTCCTGCGGCGGCTGACTGCCACCGGTGTCGATCGGCTCGCTGGGGAGCTTCTGGCACCCGAAGGCACCGAGCAGCAACAGCGCAGCGGCCATGAAACGGAGAAAACGCATCAGGAATCTCCCTTCTAGAACCAGAGCCGCTGCCCTAGTTCTGCTATGAGGCCCCAAGCCTCGTCTTTACTCCCTCTTCCGCCACCGAAGATGAAGACAGCCTCGCGATTCCAGAATCCGGGAAACTCTCGCTTCCCAAATACGTGAACGCGCGAAGTGTAGAATCGACCATCGTTGTCCATGAACGAGTCATAGACAAACTCGCCGCCGATCGACCACCAATGCATTCCTTCACCCGACAGCTTGTAGGCATGTCGAGTGCGGAACCAAAGTGCTTTGGTCGTAGTGCCGTAGCTGACATCCTCATCGTTCCACCAGCGACCGATGGGGAAACCCAGCACTCCTTCCAGCTGGACGCCATCCTGCCAGTCGCCAGCCTTATGGTCATACTGCTGACCAATCAGGCCGGTAACCTGGATGTTGTCCCAAGGCCGGTAGAAGAGGCCGACTTGCCAGCGACTCATATCGCCGCCAACACCTCGGTAACTCGTCCGACCACGGAGCTTCTCGTAGTTTGCCTGAGACGTTGCCGCCCCAAACTTGAACGTGAGCTTGTCCACGATCAACGGAAAGTCGATGTAGACGCCCTCGAAGAGCGACCAAGCCTTGGACTCGAGTGACTTACTTCCTGCCACTCCAGCCCAACCATCGATCGGTAGCCTGAAGTGTTTTTCAGGCTCTACTACGATCGGCGGCTCCGTCTCCGCAATGGGAGGTGGTGCTGGGGGCTTCGGAACAGTCAGGGTTGGCGGCGGCAGTGGGCCAGTCGGCTTCGGTGCTTTCAACACACCGACGCCTGACCAGAGCACGGGGTTACCGCACGCCTGAATAACGTGGATCTGATACAGCGTCTGCTCCGGCGTCTCAGCTAGAATAGACACGATCAGCGTATCGGCCCGGGCACCATTCTTCATGGTTTGTCCGGGTTCGACACGTCCCTTGATGATCTTCCCATCCTTATCGAGACAGTAGATCCCGACGGGAAAGTTGAAGGTCGTCTTGAACCAGCCGTCCCGAGCAGCATGTACTGCCAAGGAATCAGCCGGGTAGCCGCTCTTGTACACCGGGTTGCCCCCGATGTTGAGATGCGGCCAGTTCGCAATCACCGAATCCGTCGCGACGTAGTCGATCGGGATTTCGATGACCTGGGCCCGAGCGGACCCAAAGGAGACGAGCGCCAGTAGCGCAAGAACCACATACCAGGTCCGCATGAGACCCTCCTCTGTGAGAATGACTTCTGAATTCAATTGTCAAAGAATGACAATTACTGCAGTACTTCCGGTCCAGAATCGGTTGAGGAATGCTAGGCATTTCTCAAGCCATTCATGTCCATAAGTAGCACAAACGACTAAGGTCGTTGTGGTAAAAATGTTCGTTTTTTAGATGGTTTTACGCATTGGTTAACGGCGAACTTTAGCAGGAAAAGTGCTATTTTGTCAAGCCCTACGAAACATTGCTTCAACAAACATCAGAACTTGAAGACTAGTTACATTTCCATCCTGCCAAGGTAAAAGAAAGCCCCGCCGCGCTTCAACACAAAGTGTTGTAGCGGGCGGGGCAAGAATGTGCAATCGTCAGCGTTCCCAGGGCTGGCGATTAGTAGTTCTCTCCTCCGATCGTACCAGTGCGATTGTCCGTCCCCTGTTGCAGGGTCGGACCCTCGCCAAGGACGAAGGTGAAGTGAACCGTCGGCTCCGAACCAGGATCCTGAAACACTTCGAGGTGCTTCACTTCCTGGCTGCCGATCTTCACCGTGGTGATGATCGGCTTGTCTCCGTCACTCGTATCCCAGACCGACAGAGCCGCCGGACCAGAATGGAGCGTGATCTGCGTGGTTTCCCACTTGCCGCTCACCCGAGGAATCTCGAACGGCTGATTGTCGTTGTAGCCGTCGTAGACACACATCAGGTGGTGATCCTGCGGAATGCGGTTGTTCGTGATCGAGATGGTCGTCTGAATCGGGATGCCTCCGCATCCCTGTTCGATACCACCATCTTCGTGGATGATGAGTCGGTAGACTCGCTTCCCAGCCAACCAACCGCGGTCGGTGAACCAGGTCGTGCTGGCGAAGTACGTATTCACGTTCTCCACCAACTCCGTACAGTCGAGCTGGACCTCTTCACCAACCGGCGTACCGTTCACTTCGCCTTGGGCAGTGATCAAATACGAGGTCGGCAGAGCCCCACTTCCGCGAATCCGGAAAGCGACCTTGTTGCCGCTCGCCTTCAACGCCGGACCCCACCACTCCCAGATACCGTAGTCGGAGCTGTAGATCGCCTCCGGATACATCTGATTCCAGTTCGTGGAAGTTCCCACGATCTGGAGTCCCTGGAAGTCAGCCGGGGCAGGATCGTAGACTCGGTAGTGCACCGTCATCAGCTGATCCCGGTTGTCTTCGAGCTGATACAACTGGAAGCCAGACGAATCCGGCAACAGCTTGACCTGGGCGAAGATCCCCTTCATCTCATCCAGCTGCACGAAATGCTGCGGCTGGATGTCGTTGATGAGGAAGTTGGTGATCTGGACGTTGCCGTCGACCGAAGGAGCGACCGAATACCAACGACCGTTCATGGTCTGGATTTGGACATCGCCGCTGCTCCAGTTCTGCATCTTCCACTCGGTGTCCAGTCGGTCACCGGTGAGGAAGATGTTGCCGATCACCTGCACCGTATTGGTCACCATGAAAGCACTCGAAGCGCCTCCATTGTGCTGGGCCGGTACGCCGCCGATCTGCAGACTGAGCGTGGCTGTGCCATCGCCCGGCAGCTGATCGGTCGGCACATCCTGATCGGGCTGGAACACGATGGGCTCCTGAGCGCAGCCATAGAGACCGGCACCCAGAAGGATGAGAAGCGCGAAGATCGCGCTGATGCGAAGCTTGAACAAGGCTTCCTCCTTGGCTTGCCCCAATTTTTTGTTGTCGGGGCAGGTTAATCCCTAGCCCCAAACAAGTTGATTGGGGCATGGTCAGTTACACAAGCTCATCAGATAGTCGGCGGAGCACGCTTTCGCATGTTGTCCTCCGTGTGCGTTCGGCACAGGTCGCGGACCCTTAGGTCCTTTTGTAGAAATCCTTACGGATCTCCTGACCACCCGACGAGTTATGAGTACTGACCAAGTGGCCAGGATTCGTACATCAGAAATCAACTCCGAGTCTCAGCTCGGCATTGATGTAGTTCCATTCTGGAACACTGCCCTTCCCGCCGCCGACCAGAAGTCGTAGTGGGAAGTGATCACCCAGATGGGTATCCAAGCTGGCAAATGCTCCGTAGTGAGATCGATTGAAGCGCGTCCCAAGTGCAGACACGTAGTAGTAGCCGTCCTGTGCTACGAGTTCGTAGTTCAGGTTAGCTAACTCTCCGCCCATCTGCAGCCGGCTACGATAGCCGACTTGGAAAGCAAGCCCCGACCGTAGTCGAGTCCAAACTTCCTTCGCGTCGTTATCCCGCTGCTCTGCTTCCAACTCGTGATGCAGGAACCAGGTTTGTAGCCTGGATTCGAAATGCACGAGCTGAATGCTTTGCCCGGACGAACTCATCTCACCAAATGTCAATCGAGCGTACTCGACCGACAATCGATGTATAGGAGCTGTCCGGTAACAGAGCCCGACTCCCCAGCCCTGCGATGGATCGAGATCCTTCGCTTCGTGCCGCTCCCAACGTCCGGTCAAACCAAGGTGTTGGTTCAGCCAAAGCGATGGAATCACTTGATGAGTGAAGATGTTCTCGGGTTTCACACCGAGGAACTCCGTCCTCAAATCAAGCTGCCCGCGAATGAAGGGGTGATGGATGATGTGCTCACCCTCAACCCGTCCAGTCGATGGCGCAGAGGACACGGGCGTGTTTCTCACCACCGGCGTCGTCTTGATCGCTTCACCCTGCTGCTGCGGTGTCGCAGTCACAGGAGCAGAAGTGACAACCGTCGCTTGCTCGGGACCACGTTCCAATACCAAGAGTTTGGTGTTGTTGGGGACGTAGACCGGATCGCTATTCAGCCAGATCGGATACGCGAATCGCTCCGCGTAGCTCGCCTGCTTATTCGAGAGGAGATAGAGCAACTGGTAGTACGCTCCACCATCGTCCCGACGCAGCTCCGTCGCCACCACCTTTGCCTCACTCGGAAGTGAGTAGGTGCGGAGACTCCGATCGGCAAACACGAATGTCGCCGGCACCGGACACGGGAAGTGTGCTACCACCGTGCCAGCTGGCAGCTGTGGTAGAGCTTCGGGAAAGGTTGATGCGAAAAACGCACCCAGCTCCAACACCGGCGGACCGGGTCGGAGATTCTGATACTCACCTGCATGCGCCGCATTGGCCACGAAGATGAGCCAAAGGCACAACGCCATGGTCAAACAGCGCATACGGAAACCTCCAAGTTTATCTCGTCGTATGCAGGAACCAGTCCTGATACGTTCAATTGTCAACGTTCAGAGTACGGGTCTCGCACTCATTCCGGGATGGAAGCTCTTCCATCCCTTGAGAATGCACGACGTGTTAGAGATCGTCTTCCTCTTCATCGATGCCCGGTAGGCTCGGAGGCGGAGTCGACTTCATACGTATTTCATGCAAAGTCTTTCGCGCACTTGGCGCTGCTCCACTCATATCATTTTCAGTACGACGAATTGCTGGCGCGGCTTCTTTTGCTTTTGGCAAAGGAAGGAGGGCGACAATTCCAACACCGGCAATGATGCCAAAGAAAAGCGCGGCTACGGTAGTACCAAGAATGTTTGGTTGCACAGGCCATTGCTTGGTATAGACATCATCTACTACCTTCACAATGATATTTGCCTTACCGTGAAACTCTTGACTCTCGGTGGTAAGTACTTGCGCCACGCCGCGGGCAATCACCGCTGCCTGCTCTTTATTCTTGTGCAGCACGGTGACTGTTAAGATTCCAGATTGCTGAGAAATAGATGCATGGGCAGTTTTTTGCCAAGCTAAGCGACGCTCTTCCGGATTTGTGCCGAAATCATCAGTAATTGGAAAGTCGGTTGCCAGCACCTTATCAAAGAATGAACTGGTGCTAATAACATCAACTAAGCCTTTACCAACCTGTTCAGTGGCGCGAAGTGCAGAGAGTAAATCTTGATTCTCTGACTGCTGCTGAATAATAAGCAGCTCCACACGTGCCTGATAAAGAAAAGGTTGAGTTAAGAGCACGCCGTAGCTCATCGCCAGAGCCAATAACACCACGATGCTGACCACGCCTTTGCGGCGTAGTAATTTGCTTGTAAAAGTTGTTGATTGCGTAGATTCCATACTATTTTCCTCGTGGGTTATGACCGCTGCTAATCTCGACACCATCAGAGAATCCATCATTATCAGTGTCAGGATTTTGACTATCAGTGCGATAGACATAAATTTCTACAGCGTCATCCACACCATCATTATCTAAATCAGAGCCGCTTAGTGGGAATTCTCCACCAGTTAAGCCTTTTGGACTTGCCACGTGCTGGCCGGCCAGTAATTGCTCGTTGTAGTCCTCGGTAATGGTGTAGGTAAGCGTGTAAAACTCAATCGGCTCACCAATTGGGACATAACGATAGGCGGAAAATCCAGTGCTCGGATCGCTTGGGCCTGATAAGTAGGCCGGAACTAAGCCTTGCAGCGTCTTAGGATAGCTTTTGCGATCCTCGTTATACTCTTTCAATGCTGCAACAATACTTTGCACTTCTTCGATCCGCTTTTGCGGAGAAAGCACAACCACAGTATTTTGACTGGCTTTTTCCTCATTTTTGGCTTGTTCTAGCGAAATTATGCCAAAAAAGCGGGTAATGAGTAGCGCGAGCTCGAGTGCTACGAGAACGCTTAAGCCCAATATTGCGATGACTTGTAGGGTGTTCTTTTGCATAGGTGATAAGTTAACCGCGAATACTACATGAAAAACCCTATCTTGTCAAGGGATAGCCTAAAATAAAGAAATACTCCTCCGCGCAAGCTGCGAAGAGGAGCATTGTGGCTGCTAGGCAGCCTTGTTGATAGGGACGGAAACCTCGTAGGTCTCGCCGATCTGATGGCCCTGCTGGCAGACGTCATCGCCGTCAGCAAACTGGGTATGGCAAACCGAACAGCGAGATCCGCCTTCCTGTACACAGTGGATGTGTACACTCTGGACTTCGCTTCCCTGCGCTACAGACTGATTCATCCGTGTCACTCCTTGTCAAAGAGTTGTGGTTCGCCTGCGGATCAAAGAACTAGATAAAGTATGCCAAAACACCCCTTTTTGTCAACCCTGTCACCCACAAATGACAAGATCAAAGAGTATAAATAAACGAGTATATATTTAGCTAATTTTTTTGATCCCGCTTTGGTCGATGTTCTGGATCGTACATGTTCAACATATTATTGAACAGTTCACTAAAGGCATCATTTATCTTATCGCCCTTCATGGGCAAGCGATAATGGTAGTCACCATGCGATACTCGTGACATACCTAGCGCAAGCACCTCAAAAGGCCGGCTTAACCAGCGCGCTAATAAAAAGGCGGCTAAAATAATAATTGGCACGACAAGCAGCATCGCAATTCCAACATTCCTTGCTAACTCTGCGCGTCGTTCTTTAATTAGCTCCGCTTTCATGTCTACACCCACAACTGCAACTGCTTGTCCTTTTGCATTACGTAAAGGTGCGTACCCTGACAACCACGATCCCCATTTATCATAAGTAATATTTTTGTCTGCAGTAGGGGCAAGTAAGCCTTTTTCTAATTCTGGAGAATTTGTGGCGTCATATAATTCTGTTAAATAAGCTTTTTCTTCGCTTTCATCAATAATACCATCATTATTCTCATCTTCAGTATCTTTACCACTTACAATAAATTGAAAAATATGCGCTGTTTGAGTAGGGCGTAATGTATACACATCGTCAAAGCCCGGATTTGCATCTAAAATTGCCTTCAATAATGTCTGAACTTCAAGATATTCATCGCTTTCTTGTTGATCTCTCGAAATAAGAGCCTCATGCGCAGTAATTGGTATTTTTCTAGCAACCCTAAAAGCAGCTTCCTGCAATTCTTGCTGGCGTTCTTGCAATATCTGGTTACTACGGAATGAAAAAGCAAATATACCAGCGGCGATTAAGGCGAGTAACAAAAAAAGCGAAATAAATATAAAGACCTTTCGCTGATACTCTTCACGAATTGTTATTGCGTGATCGGACATCCCCCTAATATATTTACCGAAAAAGTATACCATAGCATATAAAAAACAGAAAGAGCCTCTGTGTGAGACCCCTTCTGATTTACGAAGACGAAAAAAGACTAGCGCTTACGCTTAGTCGTCTTACGCTTTGTTGTTTTGCGCTTGGTTGTCTTTCGCTTTGTAGTTTTTTTTGCTACCTTGCGGCGTACTACCTTTCGCTTTGCAGGCTTCTTGGTCTTGCGCTTTGTTGCGCGCTTCTTTGTTGCCATATCGCCACCCCCTTTCATGTGCGATGTATTCAATATACTCTCATTAAAAAAGTCATCCGAAATCTTGTCAAGTACATTGTACACAAAATATACAACAAATTACATTTGTACACAACAACACATAAAATATTTTTTACATAATGTACGCAAAAAAATATTCACACAAAACTCATTACATATAAAAAAACGCGCAAATAAAAAAATAATTCGCAAGATTTTACGAAATACTACAACATTATTTCATTTAATTGTGTAGCTCCTTCCCAATACAAAACTACTTATACTCCATCCAGTTTTGCAATTGAACGAACACGATGCAGTAATTCCACTGGATGTTCATGAATATAGTCGCCATCAATCACGTGGGCGATTTTTTTGGTCACATAGGCATGCAGGCGATCAAGTAATTCATGTCGGTAGTGATGTGGCGCAAAAAGATAAATCGCTTTATAGGGCCGCTTTTTTTCCAAAGCTAAACCGCCCTGACTTACTTTTTTGGCAAACTGATAATAAAGCCCCTCTTGGCCGAGTGGTGACTTAACAAGCCTACCTTTGCGGGGAATTTTTTTACGACGACCGCCGCTGGCTAATCTACCTTCACTCGGGTCAGGATGAATTGCCATCTCTTCCAGCTCGTTAATCTCACCATTGGAAACTTCAAAAAACTTCGCGTGTTCCTTATCGGTCACGATAAATAGTGCGCGCTGACGACGGAATTGTGGCAAGTTTAAACTAATATGCATGGTAGCTATATCATAGCACTCCCCAATCTTGAAGAAAAGAAAAAGTCCCGCCTCTTGATTTTGGATCATAGTGATCCTCACTTGAGGCGGGACGTGAATGAACAGTGTGCTTGATCAGACCTCGTCGAACATGTACTTCCCGAAACAGTTAGTGATCCGATCTCTCCAACCAACTGGATCGAGGAAGCGTGCAGCCGCCGCTGCGGTTGAGAGCAGACTGTTGCCGTCCTGCGGAGTGAACGCGAAACCAGTGATCTCATTCCCGTTCACTACCAAGGTCTTCACTGGAATGACCGTCTGGTCGAGTACTCGACCGTAGAACCCGTCGTCGCGCGCTTCCGAGAAGGCCTGTCCCGTGTTGCAGTACTCAGTAGTTGCCACGAGAGGACGCTCGCGAATTGCTGCGATGATTTCTTCATGACTCGGTGGACGCTCAACCTCGAGGAAGAAATGCAAGACATGCATGTACTGGGTCGGTGTCTGCAGTGCTGAAGAAAACAGGTCGTAATCAACGCCCATGGTCTGAAGAACCCGCCAAGCATCGTAGGCGTGGTGTGTACCGAAGTGTCGATCGCCCCGAAGCTCCTTGTGCTTATCGACCTTGGGAGCAGAAACATTGTCCGGTTGACTGATGTCCGTCGCGCGGCGAATCATCACGAAACGACCCTTGATCCTGCCCACTCCGAGCTTCCCGAAGAGATCAAGTAGCACGAGGAGGTTATGCGTGTTACACGACACAACCTGGACGTACTTGTGTGCGTTCGGATCAACCTGTTCGTTGTTGATGTCCAACGCAAAAGGCTGGCCAAAGCCCTCTTCTGAACCCTGGGCGATGAAGCCGAGGGTACTGTCTTCGTGGGCTGGATACCAGGGTGGGCACTCAACCACCACACCCTTCTTGTTCACCGCTCGACCAGTCTTGTGTGCGTTGCCGGCTGGCGTGCAGTCTATCACCACGTCAGCCCAGGCTAACGCCTCATCGCGCGTCATCTGCGGCTCCAGGCCATAGCGATGGAAATCATCCCTCGCCTCTTCATCACAGACCAAGAGCGCACCACGATCAACTAGTCGACGAATCGAAGGCGTGGTATCGGCTTGCGGAGTCCGCTTGTGAAAAGCAACCTGACTGATACCAAGACCTTCCATTCTCTTGGTGAGCAAACCGATGAGCGGCTTGCCGATCGTTCCCGTCCCAACCACGAGTACGTTTCCCATGACTCTTCACTCCCGGATCAACATCCTTATAGCATGTCAACGTTCCAAACACGCACAGTCCCCCCGTGCGTTGCATGTCTCCATCCTAGAAGGTATTGAGTCAGTGGACAACCAAGTTATCCACAAGAGATGTATACGCATGTCAACTCGGTTGCTATACTTATTTTGTGAAAAAAATCTCAACGCGTAAAAAGAATTTAAATCAGCACACGACTTTTCTAGGCTGTGATGATTGGGAGTTAAATTATTTTCGTTCCAAGTTCCGTGCAACGCCTGCTTCGTTTCTCAAGCAGGTAACTTTGCCTCCGTCACAGCGTGCAATCGGTGAAAAAACTACTGTGCTATCTGTTTTTATCACCACACCGATTGATGAAGCGCTGCTTAAGCAATTTCCGAATGTTAAATATATTGCCACTCGATCAACTGGTTATGATCATTGTGAAAGCACGTTACTCAAAGAGAGGGGTGTAAAGGTAGCCAACGTGCCAAGTTACGGCGAAAACACAGTGGCGGAGATGGCTTTTGCTTTGTTGTTAAGCATGACGAGAAAAATTCATCCGACATATTGCCGCATTCAGGATGGAAATTGTTCTCGCGATGATTTACGTGGTATAGACTTGCGTGGTAAAACACTTGGCGTTGTCGGCGCTGGTCGCATTGGCCAACATGCAATTCGCATGGGCTTAGGTTTCGGTATGAAGGTGCTCGCCTATGATCCTAAACGTAACGCACAACTGGCAAAAGAATTAGGCTTTCAATATGCTAACCTCAGCAGCTTAGTTAAAAAATCTGACGTGCTCACTGTACATGCGCCATATTTCCCAAGCACGCATCACATTTTAAATAAGAAAAATCTCAGCCAATGTAAAAAAGGTATGTACCTGATTAACACTGCTCGCGGAGAACTCATCGAAACTGAAGCACTGTATCGCGGTATAAAAAATGGAAGTATTGCCGGAGCAGGATTGGATGTACTAGAAGATGAAGCGAGTGTGTTGAAACCATCCTGGAAGCCTGCAAATAAACAAGAAGCACGAATTGCTCAGATGAATGCTGAGTTGATTCGACATCCAAATGTGCTCTACACACCTCATAATGCATATAACACAACCGAGGCAATTCAGCGCATCGCTGATACGACGATAGATAACATTCTTTCTTTTCTCCGACAAAAGCCAAAAAACCTAGTAATTTAGCAGAAAGTCTTTTTTGTTCACTCGCGAAGGGTTGACCTCGCACCAGAATCGGTGCGCGATACAACCCTATACCCAATGTGGTATGGGGTTGACAGAGTCTAGACAATACGTTCTCAGACACGTACACTAGACCCTACGTGAAATCACATCAATTGAAAGGAGGTGATTGCATGTTCAAATTCGACGGAGAAGAGAACCAGACTCCAATGGAAGGTGGCGAAACCACAGAAGAAAACGCTGGTGACGCTGATATGGGTGAGGCTGGTGGCGAGAACGCCTAACCTGATAGATACGAAAACGGAAGCAATTACATGCGTCCGTTTTCGTTTATTCGTTTTTGGAAAAATTATTCGTAGCGCAGAGCGTCCAAAGGATTGAGTTTAGACGCACGACGAGCAGGATAAACACCAGTCAAGAAACTCACCAACACGATAATTGAGAAAATGACAACAATGAGCAAAAATGGAGTGAAGAAAATATCAACTGATTGACCACCATAACGATTCGCCAAATAATTTACTACCACGTTGGCAATTTCACCTAAGGAATATCCTATTAATATTCCCAAGCTTCCACCTGAAAATCCAATCAAAAATGACTCGCTCAAGAAAAGTCGGTACACATCCTTACTCGGTGTGCCTAACGCCTTCATGATTCCTACTTCACGCGTACGTTCAAGTAAAGAAACGGTTAAGGTGTTAAATGCGCCCAAGGATGCGACCAACATGGCAATAAAGCCAAATCCAGCCATGACTATTTCAAAGACCAGGAAGATACGATCAATCTGACCAACAGTATCAGCCACTGAATCAACTTGATACCCTAGCCCTTCAATTTCTTGGCGGACACCGACCAGATTATCTCTATTATCTACTTTTACGCGCGCTAAATCATAATTTTCTGGTTGCGTAATTTCCAAGATGCTAATAGGTAAATACGCTAGAGTTAATTCATCATCCACGACTCCAATGACCTCCACATCAAAATCAACTACTTCAGGGGCCGGTGGGGGTAGATTTGGATCAAGTGGTGCGCCATTCTCATCAGTCGTTTGCTCTACTGAAACGCTATACGTAACTGTTTTGCCAATTAAAGAAGCAAAGTCCTCAACACCAAGCAATTCAGCTGCCGTAGTGCTAATAACTGTTTCATTGCCATCAGGGATTGAAAAAACTCGACCAAAAGCCGGTGTTATACCTTCTAGCCCTACATACTCCGGTTGAATGCCAAACATGGCAATATCAGTGACTGACCCGGTATAGGCTACCTGACCAGAAATACTGTACGAGGGACTTACATCAAGCACGTGAGGAATCTCTTTAAAGCCAGCAATGCGATCATCATCAATTTGTAGCAAGGTTGAGGTGCCGGTACTTACATCAAGTATGGTAAGCGCTTCCAGATTAGTTACCTGTGAGGTAATGAGGCGCTGTAAGCCAAAACCAAGCGAAACCAAGAAAACAATTGAGCTGATACCGATTGCCATACCTCCAATTGTCAAAAAGCTACGCAGCTTACGTTTGCGCAAATTTTGTGTTGAGAGAAAAGCAATATAGCTAAACTTCATACTCTACTTCTTCTTTGTGCCGAATGATTGTTCACCTTCTAATACACGACCATCTCGTACATAAATAGTATGGGTCGCATAGCGAACATATTCAATGTTATGAGTAACCATGATTACAGTTTTCTTATCCTTTTCTCGCAATTCGGTAAATATATTCATCACGCGCTCAGCTGAATCAGTATCCAGGTTTCCTGTAGGCTCGTCAGCAATAACAATGTCTGGATCCATTATTAAGGATCGAGCAATTTCGCACTTCTGTTGTTGTCCACCAGAGAGTTCGCTTGGCGCATATTCAGCATGATCGTCCATACCAAAGCGCTTTAGAAGTTCGATTGCCTTAGGAATTGCTTCTGTCATGGAATGATTTGCAATAGCTAAAGGAAAGGCTACATTTTGTACGATATTCAAAGCTTTTATCCAGTCAGGACGCTGGTATACCACGCCGTAATTCTGTAAACGAAAAGCTGCCAACTTATCAGAGCTGAGTGTAGTGAGATCTTCATTCGCAACCAAAACTTGACCGGAGGTGGGGCGCTCTAAACCAATTATGGTATTCAAAAGCGTCGACTTTCCTGATCCAGATGGTCCGAGAATAATGATAAACTCCTGTGGTTCAATTCGTGCGTTAATATCTTTAAGGACACGAATCGTATTCTTCCCCACTCGGAATTCTTTGATAATATTTTTGAGTTCGATAATCGGTTTTTTTCTGCTTTGCTCAGCCATGTCGGTCTGTATTTTTTACTTGAATACTATACCATAGATTAAAGAATTCTTAAAACCCCCCAATATTGGTAAACCAGGCAAAGGTGTCTTCCAGGTTGCCAATGACCAGTTGGAGGAAGGAATCTCTCCGACGGGTGGTAAGCACTCGGTAGGTATCAGAGTCAGTACTATTCCCTGCTTTGTCAACGGCAATAGCCTGAATATTGTAGGTTCTCGCTGGTTCTAGGTCTGAGACGACAAGGAGGTGATCATAGACTAACTCTGGGTTCACATCTGATTCAGAGGAAAGGTTATTTCCTTCACCAAAGCGGACTTGGGAAGAGGTAGGCTCATTGGTGGTCCAGCGGACAATGATCTGCACACGAGAGAGCTCACCTGAGCCAATGGTATTGGACTCTACCTGCACATTACTCACGACTGGAGGGGTAGTATCTTCCAGGGTACGGAACTCTTGCTCATCTGAGATGGCTTCGTAGCCAAATTGGTCAGTGCCTCGGACTTGGAATTGGTAAATGGTGGCATCGTCGAGGCCAAAGAGAAGGACGGAGTGTTCCGTGGTCAGGACCGTATTACCTTGGGTCTTGGCTGGAGTAGTTTCGTTGTAATATTCCACTTGGGAGGTGGTGGGGACATTGGTAGTCCATTGCACTTCGGTCTCGCCTTCGGCTTGATTAGCCCAGGTGATGTTCTCGACCCGGGGGAAGGTCAGGGTGGTGAAGGTGTAGTTACCACTCGCCGGGTTATTGCCAGTAATATCCACTCCTGTTGGCTTAAAATTGTATGTGGTATCGTCAGTTAAATTCTCTAAATGTACGGTATGGGTTGTTGTGAGTGATCCTGAAGTGTCAGTAATAGTCTGTCCATAACCAGTCGTAGTACCATACTCAAGTGAAGTTGTGGTCGCTTTATTTGTTGTCCAATTAATATATGCATCATAGAGGCGAATATCTGAGACAAGCACTTCAGAAACAAAAGGTGCCTCCAAGGTAGTAAAGGTAGTGATGCTCGAGAGGGCTACATTGCCATCTTGGTCACGTGAACGAATGCGATAGTAATAAGTCGTTTCTGGTTGGAGTCCTTCGAGTTGGACGGAATGATCGTCAGTCTCATCGATTGTACCCTGTTCCTCCCCTAAAGAAGAATTCGTCCCGTACTCAACATGCGAGTCTGCGTCTCGATCGGTTTCCCAGGCAATGCCTGCTTCAAATGAATCCGGGGTTACATTTGGACCCTTCGTAATCTCCGGTGGAGTGGTATATCTCCCCTCAGGGATATCTGAGACGGTGGTCGAAGGAGCTGAAGCAGCGCCGGCGGAGTCTTTGGCTTTCACTTGGTAGTAATACTCCGTCGTATTGTCGAGATCGACGTCCAGGTAGCCAGTCGAGGTAATGTTGGCCACGGTGGAGAAGCTGTCTCCATCAGTGGAACGGAGAATCTCGTAGGTCACCGCGTCATCTTCCAGGCTACCGGCTTGTTCAGTGGTCACTGCTTTCCACTTCAAGGCAATAGAGTAGTCTTCAGTTTCTCGGTTCGAGGCATCGGTAATGATGAGGCCGGTGGGGATGGCAGGAGCGGGGGTCGTGGCAGTGAAAGCGACTGCAGCATAGTTGTCGTAGTTCACATTGTTCGCTTCATCAATAGCGACAAGGTAGAAGACGTTCTCCCCTTGTCTCGTGGCATATGCGCCAGGGCCAAGCTCTTGCTGAGCAGTGAAGGAGGTATTCGTACTGGTGGGGACATCATTCACACTGTAGAAGTAGCCTTGAATAGTGACTCCAGCATCACTGGGGGGATCCCAGGCAAAGGTAAAGGAGTTTCGGGTATTACTCTCTGGGTCCACACTGAGGTTGGTCGGAGCTGACGGTGCATCAGCAGTGGTAAAGGAGAGGACTGAAGAATAGCCGGTATTACTGTCTTGGTCAGTGTATTTCGTACGATAGTAGTAGGTGGTGGCTGGCTCAAGATCGAGGAGGGTGACACTGTGACTCGTCACAAAGTCATCTTGGCCCATGATGCGATCAAGGGTATCTGCAGCAGTGCCAAACTCCACAAAGGAGCTGCCTTCGCGATCAGTCAGCCACTCGACGGTGGCCGACTGGATGTAGGCCTCAACCCCTGGGGAGCCAATGAGTTCTGGGGGTTCAGTGAAGCGGCCTTCTGGACGCATGGAAACAATAGAAGAGGTCGCTGATTGGGCTCCGGCATTGTCGGCTGCCTTCACGCGGTAGCAGTAGGTCGTGGTATTGGAAAGATTCGGATCAAAGTAGCCTTCAGCGGTGGTGGTGGCATGCTGGACCCAGGTACCTGAACCATCACTGCAGCCGATAGTGGTTGAGCGGTCAATGACGTAGTGATCAATACCTGAGCCTTCGTTCTCTGGAGCATCCCAGGTGAGGGTGAGGGAATACTTGTTCTGGGCCCGAATGGATGAGTCTGTCAGGGTCACACCAGTTGGAATACCTGGAGCAGTGGTATTGGCGGTGAACTCAACTGCAGCGTAGGAGTCCCATTCCACGTTGCCAGCCGTGTCTTTGGCGACGACATAGAAGATGTTCGTGCCTTGTTGGGTGGCAAAGGCACCAGGACCGACACTGAGGTTGGTCGTTGCGGTCGTGTTACTTGCCGTGGGTAAGGCATTTACCGAGTAATGGTAGGTGGCAATCGGATTGGAGTAGGAGGCGGGAAGTAGCCAGGTAAAGGTAAAGGAGTTGGCCGTGTTCTCTGTGGGGTCCACCTCGAGTCCTTGCGGTGGTGAAGGCGCATTGGCAGAGTAGTAGTAAGAGACCTGGGTGTAGAAGGTGGGGAGGTTGCCAGCGATATCTTTACTTCTCACGTAAAAGATATTGGCTCCTTCTTGGTAGGCAGTAATACCCGTGACTGAGGTGGAGGCGGTACAGGTTTCGACATAGCCATCTTCTCCGGTCTTGTAGCAGTATTCAGCAATACCAGAGCCACCCGCATCGGAGCCGGTATTCCAGGTGAAGTCAAAGTCATTCACATTGGTAAAGCCAGCCGGATCAGGCAGGATACCAGAGGGATTGGCTGGTGGGGTGGCGTCGTACCAATATTCAAATACCGAGAAGGTTGCAGAAACATTCCCAGCAGTGTCACGAGCCTTCACTCGTAAAGAATACTTTTGATTGCTTGTTAACGACACTGCAGTATACTCTGCAGTAGTCACATAGGAACCAGCGCTTGGATCGCAACTGCTAGTTCCAAAGCAAACATAATACCCATCAATACTAGAATCTCCATCTATGGCATCATCCCAAGTAAAGTATGGAGTTGGGTAGTTATACCAGGTAGTTTGAGAGATGACATCTCCACCCTCTTCATCATACCCAGCTCCGTTAACCGGCGATGGTGGTGATGGGGCGTCGTTGTCTTCCTGATAATGAAAAGCAAAATCCTGCACTGAAGGGTTGGCTAAGCCATCACTTGAGGTAAATGAAATGCGTAACTGAAAATACTTATTCACACTGGAGGGTAAAACCCCGCTTCCACTATTTAAAGCATCCATCTGTCCTTTGGTCAGCGTATATGCACCAGAGCTCGTTGGCGAGCCAAGTGAGTAATATGTTGCTGACGCTAGATTAGCAATAGATGAAGCACTACGTAGCTCAAAGCTAAGTGTCGAATGAGAAGGATCGCTCATCGTTACGTTTGCGGTAAATGCTGTATCACTATCACCGCCACCACTCCCCCAGGCAAAGATGCGAGCAAGATTTATAAATGCGTCATCCCCTGTATCAGTTTGATTTGAAGCAAAGGTACCAATAGGAGTAAGTGATCCAACTTCACCTCCATCAGTAACAGATAAAGTAGGAGAAGTAACTAAAGCTTCATTAGCATATCGAAAATACTCAGCTGAACTATAGTCACCAAGATATATTTCCCCGGTCTTCCAGTTATAATCAATAAAAGTTGGATTCGACATCCCACTAGGGTGAGTTTCAGTATTTGTACCAGTCCCGCCAAAATTCCCAAAGTCAACTTCCTCTGTACCATCAGGCAAGCTCCATCGTCGCCATCCATCACTATAACTCACCATTACGAGATAGTCGTTGCTCATAGTAAAGCCATGATTATCTACTGAGTGATAGGTTCCACCTAGGGTGATATCATCTAACCAAGTGAGCGTGTTACCACTAATAGTGTAGCGACGCAGAATCATACCGCCAGATGCATACTGCACGGTACCAATCCGATCGCTCGAATCAGTCACAAGATTATGATTCATCCAGGATTGACCTGATAAAAGTGGATGTCCACCTGGAATACTCAATGGAGATAATGTTGAGCTATCCCAGTCATACGCATAAAGATTATTACTTAAGTCTCGACCAATAACCCGTCCATCAGCAAAACCGAGTCCTCTATTTGCACCACCAATACTCACTGTCTTAGTGCCAACTAATGACCCATCAAGGTTAAGTTTTGATAACTGAGACCCATTTGACATGTAAACGTAGTCACCGTCAGTAGCAATACCAAGGTTTGTAACTCCACTTGTTAAAACTTGGTTAGCGGTTGTATGCATGCTGAGTACCGTCTTTACGTTACCCACCGTACTTGGCGGAGTTGAGGACTCACTTGAGTACCCGTAGTACACATAATAATCACTACTTGATCCACCACTTCCCGCGATAGTGGCCTGAATAGCAAAAACAGTCGAACTAGTACTTTCGTAGACACGATCAAGCTCTTCATTACTCGAGCCGTTCCAATATACTACTCGCCAGTCATTACGATCTGAACGCAACTTCCCTGCTGTCTCAAGCGCCGAAGTATCAATGCTGATGGTAGCTGTTGTGCCTACTTCAGCAGTTCCAGCAGAATCATTTGTAACCGTAAGTTGTCGACGATATTGATAGTTTGCGTCCCACCAATTTTCCGCTCCTCCAGACAGTTTAATTTCGTCATTACTCACATCAACATCAGTTAATACCCCTCCACTAAAATCGCTACTCAGCGTAAAGGTCTCGGTATTATTTGTTGGAACCGCTTGTAGGTATGGAATAGCTACCCCAAACACTGAAGCAAAAACAAGAACCGTCAAGGTGAGAATAACTTGAACGTGATATCTTGACTTATATCGTGATAATTTTGAATGACGTGAGTTTTTCCGACTTACTCTCGGAGTTAATCCTTTATGTCCTACGCTAAAATGTCGCATCCGTCGACTCATCACAACCCCCCAATATTGGTAAACCAGGCAAAGGTGTCTTCCAGGTTGCCAATGACCAGTTGGAGGAAGGAATCTCTCCGACGGGTGGTAAGCACTCGGTAGGTATCAGAGTCAGTACTATTCCCTGCTTTGTCAACGGCAATAGCCTGAATATTGTAGGTTCTCGCTGGTTCTAGGTCTGAGACGACAAGGAGGTGATCATAGACTAACTCTGGGTTCACATCTGATTCAGAGGAAAGGTTATTTCCTTCACCAAAGCGGACTTGGGAAGAGGTAGGCTCATTGGTGGTCCAGCGGACAATGATCTGCACACGAGAGAGCTCACCTGAGCCAATGGTATTGGACTCTACCTGCACATTACTCACGACTGGGGGGGTAGTATCTTCCAGGGTACGGAACTCTTGCTCATCTGAGATGGCTTCGTAGCCAAATTGGTCAGTGCCTCGGACTTGGAATTGGTAAATGGTGGCATCGTCGAGGCCAAAGAGAAGGACGGAGTGTTCCGTGGTCAGGACCGTATTACCTTGGGTCTTGGCTGGAGTAGTTTCGTTGTAGTATTCCACTTGGGAGGTGGTGGGGACATTGGTAGTCCATTGCACTTCGGTCTCGCCTTCGGCTTGATTAGCCCAGGTGATGTTCTCGACCCGGGGGAAGGTCAGGGTGGTGAAGGTGTAGTCGCTACTCTCTGGAGCATTCCCGCTCTCGTCGAAACCAGTAGGACGGAAATGATACAGTGTATCATCGGTTAAGCTATCAAGCTTCACAATATGGTTCGTGGTAAGGGACCCAGAAGTATCTGCGAGACTTTGGCCGTATTGCTCAGTCGTACCATATTCCAAAACCGTTGTTGTTGCCTTGTTTGTTTTCCACGCAATAAGCGCATCGTAAAGTTTGATATCAGAAATGACCACATCCGACACCCTCGGTGCCTCCAAGGTAGTAAAGGTAGTGATGCTCGAGAGGGCTACATTGCCATCTTGGTCACGTGAACGAATACGGTAGTAATAGGTCGTTTCTGGTTGGAGTCCTTCGAGTTGGATGCTATGTTCATCAGTTTCATCAATCGTCCCTTGCTCTTCAGTGAGATCTGAGGTGCTGCCATATTCTACGTGGGAATCAGCATCACGGTCAGTACTCCACTCTACCTTGGCTGAGAAGCTGGAAGGAGTAACGTGGGGGCTTTGGTAATCTCCGGTGGAGTGGTATATCTCCCTCAGGGATATCTGAGACGGTGGTCGAAGGAGCTGAAGCAGCGCCGGCGGAGTCTTTGGCTTTCACTTGGTAGTAATACTCCGTCGTATTGTCGAGATCGACATCCAGGTAGCCAGTCGAGGTAATGTTGGCCACGGTGGAGAAGCTGTCTCCATCAGTGGAACGGAGAATCTCGTAGGTCACCGCATCATCTTCCAGGCTACCGGCTTGTTCAGTGGTCACTGCTTTCCACTTCAAGGCAATAGAGTAGTCTTCAGTTTCTCGGTTCGAGGCATCGGTAATGATGAGGCCGGTGGGGATGGCAGGAGCAGGGGTCGTGGCAGTGAAAGCGACTGCAGCATAGTTGTCGTAGTTCACATTGTTCGCTTCATCAATAGCGACAAGGTAGAAGACGTTCTCCCTTGTCTCGTGGCATATGCGCCAGGGCCAAGCTCTTGCTGAGCAGTGAAGGGAGGTATTCGTACTGGTGGGGGACATCATTCACACTGTAGAAGTAGCCTTGAATAGTGACTCCAGCATCACTGGGGGATCCCAGGCAAAGGTAAAGGAGTTTCTGGGTATTACTCTCTGGGTCCACACTGAGGTTGGTCGGAGCTGACGGTGCATCAGCAGTGGTAAAGGAGAGGACTGAAGAATAGCCGGTATTACTGTCTTGGTCAGTGTATTTCGTACGATAGTAGTAGGTAGTAGCCGGATCAAGGTCGAGGAGGGTGACGCTGTGACTGGTCACAAAGTCATCTTGGCCCATGACACGATCAAGAGTATCTGAGGACGTGCCAAACTCCACAAAGGAGCTGCCTTCGCGATCAGTCAGCCACTCGACGGTGGCCGACTGGATGTAGGCTTCAACCCCTGGGGAACCAATGAGTTCTGGGGGTTCAGTGAAGCGGCCTTCTGGACGCATGGAGACAATAGAGGAGGTGGCGGATTGGGCTCCGGCATTGTCGGCTGCCTTCACGCGGTAGCAGTAGGTGGTGGTATTGGAAAGATTCGGATCAAAGTAGCCTTCAGCGGTGGTGGTGGCATGCTGGACCCAGGTACCTGAACCATCACTGCAGCCGATAGTGGTTGAGCGGTCAATGACGTAGTGATCAATACCTGAGCCTTCGTTCTCTGGAGCATCCCAGGTGAGGGTGAGGGAATACTTGTTCTGGGCCCGAATGGATGAGTCGGTCAGGGTCACACCAGTTGGAATACCTGGAGCAGTGGTATTGGCAGTGAACTCAACTGCAGCGTAGGAGTCCCATTCCACGTTGCCAGCCGTGTCTTTGGCGACGACATAGAAGATGTTCGTGCCTTGTTGGGTGGCAAAGGCACCAGGACCGACACTGAGGTTGGTCGTTGCGGTCGTGTTACTTGCCGTGGGTAAGGCATTCACCGAGTAGTGGTAGGTGGCAATCGGGTTGGAGTAGGAGGCGGGAAGTAGCCAGGTAAAGGTAAAGGAGTTCGCCGTGTTCTCGGTAGGATCAACCGCAAGTCCCTGGGGTGGTGAAGGGGCATTGGCCGAGTAGTAGTAGGACACCTGAGTGTAGAAGGTGGGAAGGTTGCCAGCGATATCTTTACTTCTCACGTAAAAGATATTGGCTCCTTCTTGGTAGGCAGTAATACCCGTGACTGAGGTGGAGGCGGTACAGGTTTCGACATAGCCGTCTTCTCCGGTCTTGTAGCAGTATTCAGCAATACCAGAGCCACCCGCATCGGAGCCGGTATTCCAGGTGAAGTCAAAGTCATTCACATTGGTAAAGCCAGCCGGATCAGGCAGGATACCAGAGGGATTGGCTGGTGGGGTGGCGTCGTATTTGTAGGTAAAGGCATCGTAGGCTGAGGTGGCCACATTGCCGGCAGCATCTCTCGCTTTGATGCGGAGGTAGTAGGTCGTATTGGTAGTGAGACTCCCAGCCGTGTAGGCAGCGGAAGACACAAAGGTACCAGAGGTAGGTTCACAGGATGAGGTGCCAAAGCAGACCCAGTAGCCGGAGTAGCCTCCGGACATACCAGCATCAGTATCACTGGCGCCACTCCAGGTGAAGTAGGGAGCTGGATGGTTGTACCAATTACCTGAAGTAATGGCTGCTCCTCCATTCGAGGCATAGCCATTCTGGGTGTTGGGATTACTGGGCGGATCAGTTTCTCTGGTGTAGTCGTAGCGGTAGTCAGCGATGGAAGGATTACTACTGCCATCTGAGGAGCTGAGGGTAATTCTGGTTTGGACATAACGATTGAAGATATCGCCTACGAGGGTGACCATCTCTCCTCGGGTGAGCGTTTTGGTACCAGAGGAGGTGTAGGTGGCCAGGGATGTCCATGATGACCAGTTGGTGGAGCCGTCAGCTGAATGGCGGAGTTCAAACTGAACTGAGGTGTTACTGGGAACCGTGATGTTGGTAGTGAAGGCAGTGGAAGAGTCATTACAGCCAGAGGCACAGTCTCCCCATTGGTAGATATACTGGAGATCAAGGTTGTGGGAGGTGTAAGTGCCAGGTGATTGGAGGGCGGATTCTTCACTTCCCCAGGTCGAGATGAGGGTGTCGGTTTCGGAGAGATGCGCTAAGGCTAACCAGTCTGCGCTCCGAGCCGTACTCGACATGCGCACTTCATCAATCTCTCCAATATAAAAAGATGAGTGCCCAGTATCTCCTCGGGCGCCAAATTGTAAGCGTGAAGTGGTTGTCCCCATGACGCCACCCTGGTCCCGGTTGTACACAAGGACACCATTCTTATATAAACGTTGCTTGGACTTATCGTATGTCGTCCCAGACAAATGCCAAACATTATTTGTAACGGAAAAAGCAGTTCCTCCATCCCAAGCCCAGTGCGGCTGCCAGGCGTAGTCGTGGTAAGAACTTCCGGCTGCCGCAGCCTCGTACAAATTCTCTTTATTATAGAGAATTCGTGAACTAGGACTCCCATTTGAAGTTGTTTTAAACCAAATTTCTACAGTCCAATCATTACTTCCTGGATTAAGAACGTTGCCAAAATCAATATAGTCACCGCCGTCGAAAGATTGTGCATAACCAATTTGTCCGTTGACCTGAGTTGGGGCAGCCGTGCTCGCACCCTTTGTACCGGTATAACCATGTCCAGTACTATCGCTGATTGTGGTGCTGGTTGCATTATTCATGTGCCATACACCCTGAAAATTCCCATCATTATCATAGGTGCCCGCCCCATCTTCACCATTCGTTGCCGCATCATTTCCATAGTAAAGATAGATGGAGTCGGTATCAGCATTATCAACCTGAGGCACTTCTACCCAGGCAATCGCATCATCATTGGCATCATCAAATTTCTCAAAATGAAAGTCTAAAGCCGTACCATCGCTATCGCCGAAACGGGTTTCATCTCTTGAGGTCACTTCGCCCCAGTAGTCAGTGTTGGATGCACTGATATGCACCATAATCGGCATATTGGCGACTGGAGCACTTAATGAAGATGCATCAAAGGTCAATTGCTGTCTGAATTGCCAGCCAGACTCTGCTATCCAGTTCGCTCCCCCATCTCCGGAGATCTCAATACTCCCGCTATTCACTGTAACATCGCTCAAAAGGTGCCCATGTTCCAGTCTGCGTCTGAAGTTACTTCAATGTAAGTGGCTTCTGGTGGAGCGGCAATTGCATTAAACTGCAAAAAATGCCGAAACCTAAAGTAATGGCAAGCATTACCGAGATGACTGACTGCAGGCGATATTTTTTTGTCAGCACAAAAAAACCACGCGCAGAGTTGCCTGGTTTTTTTCTTTTCTATGAAGCATGCTACCAGTTAGATAGCTTTGAAGTCTTGTTTTTTTCGTGCTTGAGATATTTGAGCCTTGGCTCTTTTTCTCTTCCCCGAAAAAAATTTTTTGGCTAATCTTCAAGCCAAAATCCTTAATTTCGCAAATTAAAATTATTTTTTGTTGTTATATTGTAAAATTTTTCCTTGATTTAGTCAAATCAGGAAATTCCTAAAACTTCTTCAACTTTCTCTATGCTACAACCCCCCAATATTGGTAAACCAGGCAAAGGTGTCTTCCAGGTTGCCAATGACCAGTTGGAGGAAGGAATCTCTCCGACGGGTGGTAAGCACTCGGTAGGTATCAGAGTCAGTACTATTCCCTGCTTTGTCAACGGCAATAGCCTGAATATTGTAGGTTCTCGCTGGTTCTAGGTCTGAGACGACAAGGAGGTGATCATAGACTAACTCTGGGTTCACATCTGATTCAGAGGAAAGGCTATTTCCTTCACCAAAGCGGACTTGGGAAGAGGTAGGCTCATTGGTGGTCCAGCGGACAATGATCTGCACACGAGAGAGCTCACCTGAGCCAATGGTATTGGACTCTACCTGCACATTACTCACGACTGAGGGGTAGTATCTTCCAGGGTACGGAACTCTTGCTCATCTGAGATGGCTTCGTAGCCAAATTGGTCAGTACCTCGGACTTGAATTGGTAAATGGTGGCATCGTCGAGGCCAAAGAGGAGAGGACGGAGTGTTCCGTGGTCAGGACCGTATTACCTTGGGTCTTGGCTGGAGTCGTTTCGTTGTAATATTCCACTTGGGAGGTGGTGGGGACATTCGTAGTCCATTGCACTTCGGTCTCGCCTTCGGCTTGATTAGCCCAGGTGATGTTCTCGACCCGGGGGAAGGTCAGGGTGGTGAAGGTGTAGTCGTCGGACAAAAGTAAGTTTCCTTCACTATCTGTTCCTCGTAAACGTAAGTGGTAAAGTGTACCATCAGTGAGGTTTTGCAGTCTTACCGTGTGGCTGGTTGTTCTTGAGGCTGTGGCATCACTCACAATGGTTCCGTAATTTGTAGAAATGCCATACTCAAGTTCAGTAGTTAAAGCAACATTCGTATCCCAAGTAAGAAAAGCATCAAATAAACGAATGTCGCTTATCTTTACGTTTGACACCCTCGGTGCCTCCAAGGTAGTAAAGGTAGTGATGCTCGAGAGGGCTACATTGCCATCTTGGTCACGTGAACGAATGCGGTAGTAATAGGTCGTTTCTGGTTGGAGTCCTTCGAGTTGGATGCTATGTTCATCAGTTTCATCAATCGTCCCTTGCTCTTCAGTGAGATCTGAGGTGCTGCCATATTCTACGTGGGAATCAGCATCACGGTCAGTACTCCACTCTACCTTGGCTGAGAAGCTGGAAGGAGTAACGTGGGGGGCTTTGGTAATCTCCGGTGGAGTGGTATATCTCCCCTCAGGGATATCTGAGACGGTGGTCGAAGGAGCTGAAGCAGCGCCGGCGGAGTCTTTGGCTTTCACTTGGTAGTAATACTCCGTCGTATTGTCGAGATCGACATCCAGGTAGCCAGTCGAGGTAATGTTGGCCACGGTGGAGAAGCTGTCTCCATCAGTGGAACGGAGAATCTCGTAGGTCACCGCATCATCTTCCAGGCTACCGGCTTGTTCAGTGGTCACTGCTTTCCACTTCAAGGCAATAGAGTAGTCTTCAGTTTCTCGGTTCGAGGCATCGGTAATGATGAGGCCGGTGGGGATGGCAGGAGCGGGGGTTTCAGCACTAAATGAAATACTTGCGTAATTACTATAATTAATATTATTTGCATCATCGATCGCTACTACATAAAACACATTTTCACCCTGCCGGCTAGCATATGCACCTGGACCTAATTCAGTTTGCGTAGTGAAGGAAGTGTTTGTACTAGTTGGCACGTCATTAATACTGTAGAAATATCCCTGCATCTACTCCTTCATCACTTGGCGCATCCCATGAAAAAGTAAATGAATTGCGTGTGTTGCTTTCTGGGCTCACGGTCAAATTTGTTGGAGCAGAGGGCGTCCGCCGTTGAAAATGACAAAATTGTAGAGTAACCAGTATTGCTATCCTGATCAGTATGCTTGGTTCGATAATAATATGTTGTGGCAGGCTCTAGATCCAATAATTGTACTGTATGCGAGGAAACGAAATCGTCCTGTCCCATAATTCGGTCCAAAGTGTCAGACGCTACTCCGAATTCAACAAATGAATTCGCCTCACGATCTGTTAACCATTCAATAGTCGCCGACTGGATGTAGGCTTCAACCCCTGGGGAACCAATGAGTTCTGGGGGTTCAGTGAAGCGGCCTTCTGGACGCATGGAGACAATAGAGGAGGTGGCGGATTGGGCTCCGGCATTGTCGGCTGCCTTCACGCGGTAGCAGTAGGTGGTGGTATTGGAAAGATTCGGATCAAAGTAGCCTTCAGCGGTGGTGGTGGCATGCTGGACCCAGGTACCTGAACCATCACTGCAGCCGATAGTGGTTGAGCGGTCAATGACGTAGTGATCAATACCTGAGCCTTCGTTCTCTGGAGCATCCCAGGTGAGGGTGAGGGAATACTTGTTCTGGGCCCGAATGGATGAGTCGGTCAGGGTCACACCAGTTGGAATACCTGGAGCAGTGGTATTGGCGGTGAACTCAACTGCAGCGTAGGAGTCCCATTCCACGTTGCCAGCGGTGTCTTTGGCGACGACATAGAAGATGTTCGTGCCTTGTTGGGTGGCAAAGGCACCAGGACCGACACTGAGGTTGGTCGTTGCGGTCGTGTTACTTGCCGTGGGTAAGGCATTCACCGAGTAATGGTAGGTGGCAATCGGGTTGGAGTAGGAGGCGGGAGCAAGCCAGGTAAAGGTAAAGGAGTTCGCCGTGTTCTCGGTCGGATCAACCGCAAGTCCCTGCGGTGGTGAAGGAGCATTGGCCGAGTAGTAGTAGGACACCTGGGTGTAGAAGGTGGGAAGGTTGCCAGCGATATCTTTACTTCTCACGTAAAAGATATTGGCTCCTTCTTGGTAGGCAGTAATACCCGTGACTGAGGTGGAGGCGGTACAGGTTTCGACATAGCCGTCTTCTCCGGTCTTGTAGCAGTATTCAGCAATACCAGAGCCACCCGCATCGGAGCCGGTATTCCAGGTGAAGTCAAAGTCATTCACATTGGTAAAGCCAGCCGGATCAGGCAGGATACCAGAGGGATTGGCTGGTGGGGTGGCGTCGTATTTGTAGGTAAAGGCATCGTAGGCTGAGGTGGCCACATTGCCGGCAGCATCTCTCGCTTTGATGCGGAGGTAGTAGGTCGTATTGGTAGTGAGACTCCCAGCCGTGTAGGCAGCGGAAGACACAAAGGTACCAGAGGTAGGTTCACAGGATGAGGTGCCAAAGCAGACCCAGTAGCCGGAGTAGCCTCCGGACATACCAGCATCAGTATCACTGGCTCCACTCCAGGTGAAGTAGGGAGCAGGATGGTTGTACCAATTACCTGAAGTAATGGCTGCTCCTCCATTCGAGGCATAGCCATTCTGGGTGTTGGGATTACTGGGGGGATCAGTTTCTCTGGTGTAGTCGTAGCGGTAGTCAGCGATGGAAGGATTACTACTGCCATCTGAGGAGCTGAGGGTAATTCTGGTTTGGACATAACGATTGAAGATATCGCCTACGAGGGTGACCATCTCTCCTCGGGTGAGCGTTTTGGTACCAGAGGAGGTGTAGGTGGCCAGGGATGTCCATGATGACCAGTTGGTGGAGCCGTCAGCTGAATGGCGGAGTTCAAACTGAACTGAGGTGTTACTGGGAACCGTGATGTTGGTAGTGAAGGCAGTGGAAGAGTCATTACAGCCAGAGGCACAGTCTCCCCATTGGTAGATATACTGGAGATCAAGGTTGTGGGAGGTGTAAGTGCCAGGTGATTGGAGGGCGGATTCTTCACTTCCCCAGGTCGAGATGAGGGTGTCGGTTTCGGAGAGATAAGCAGCTTTAATCCAATCAGCTGATCGAGCTACATCAGAAGCACGATGTTCATCTAAATATCCATCAAATTCATGTTGCGGCAGGGAGTAAGCACCGCTCTGGTCAGAAATTGCTCCAAGAATAGTGTCCCCTGCATCATCTAAATTTGCACAAGATCCACTTGCAGTTTTTTTCTGAACACCATTCACATAAAGTCGACCAATCGATCCGTCATAGGTGTAAGCGAAGTAATACCAAGTTCCTGTACCATATACAGTAGGATCATCAGCGCTGCCAACTCGACCAGTCGTACATTGCACCCAGGCTCGAAGTGAACCGTCTGAATCGACGGCTAAGGCGTGGCTATCAGCGTCGCCATCCAGGGAAAATTCTAAAATTCTTCCGGACCCAGTACCGGATCCGGTTCGCTTAAACCAACCTTCTAGAGTAATACTATTTCCAAATACGATACTTGACGTTTGATTATGGAGCGCGTCGCCGTTTCCTGTGAAGCCATCTCCTCCATTTACCTTGCCAGTTTCATCTTGGGTTGGTGCATTGCGAGGAGTGAGGTCAACGTTATTACTTGTAGAATCATATGACGTACCACTTGTCTCTGCCATGTGCCAAACGCCAACAAAATTTCCGTCATTATCATAGGTGCCCGCTTCATCTTCACCGTTAGCTGGTGAAGCGTGTCCATAATAGAGATATATGTGATCAGAAGAATCATTAGTTAGCGTTGGCACTTCAACCCAGGCAATGGCATCATCGGCAGTATGATCAAATTTTTCAAAATGAAAATCTAAAACGGCACCATCGCTATCACCGAAGCGTACTTCGTCACGACTTGCCGCTCCTGCCCAAAAATCCGTATTTGTATTATCAATATGCACCATGATGGGAAAATAACTCAGAGATGTCGTGAGCGTAGAAGCATCAAAGGTAATCTTTTGCCGCAATTGCCATCCTGATTCTGCTATCCAGTTTGCTCCCCCATCTCCAGAGATTTCAATACTCCCACTATTCACCGTAACATCGCTCAAGGTGCCCATGTTCCAGTCCGCGTCTGAAGTTACTTCAACGTAGGTGGCTTCTGGTGCGGCTGCCTGGATAAATGACGAGATAGTGAGTAGGAAAAGTGAAAACACCGCAATCGAGATACCTACTTGCTGGCGATATTTTCGACGATAGCTCGTACGTGTTGCTGGATGAGCTGGTCGCTTCTTTGCACCTCTATGCCAATGTTTCATCGTCCGTGCCATCAGAGTCCTCCAATATTAGTAAACCAGGCAAAGGTGTCTTCCAGGTTGCCAATGACCAGTTGGAGGAAGGAATCTCTCCGACGGGTGGTAAGCACTCGGTAGGTATCAGAGTCAGTACTATTCCCTGCTTTGTCGACGGCAATAGCTTGAATATTGTAGGTTCTCGCTGGTTCTAGGTCTGAGACGACAAGGAGGTGATCATAGACTAACTCTGGGTTCACATCTGATTCAGAGGAAAGGTTATTTCCTTCACCAAAGCGGACTTGAGAAGAGGTAGGCTCATTGGTGGTCCAGCGGACAATGATCTGCACACGAGAGAGCTCACCTGAGCCAATG
The DNA here is from genome assembly GCA_023898465.1 of Candidatus Nomurabacteria bacterium. Classification (NCBI taxonomy): domain Bacteria; phylum Candidatus Nomuraibacteriota; species Candidatus Nomurabacteria bacterium. The sequence continues at coordinate 72,662 of CP060223.1, read as the reverse complement.
GTATTGGACTCTACCTGCACATTACTCACGACTGGAGGGGTAGTATCTTCCAGGGTACGGAACTCTTGCTCATCTGAGATGGCTTCGTAGCCAAATTGGTCAGTGCCTCGGACTTGGAATTGGTAAATGGTGGCATCGTCGAGGCCAAAGAGGAGGACGGAGTGTTCCGTGGTCAGGACCGTATTACCTTGGGTCTTGGCTGGAGTAGTTTCGTTGTAATATTCCACTTGGGAGGTGGTGGGGACATTCGTAGTCCATTGCACTTCGGTCTCGCCTTCGGCTTGATTAGCCCAGGTGATGTTCTCGACCCGGGGGAAAGTCAGGGTGGTGAAGGTGTAGTCGTCGGAACTAACTTGCGTCCCTTCTGCATCAACGCCACGGAAACGAAGATGGTAGAGCGTGTCATCTTGCAAATTCTCTAACTTATATAAATGAGATGTGGTAGTTGATCCTGTTGCATCGCTCACCGTTGTACCATAGTTCGTGGTGGTGCCATACTCAAGTGAAGTTGTGGTCGCTTTATTTGTTTCCCAGCTAATGAGAGCATCAAATAAACGTACGTCGCTGATGCCTACATTTGAAACACGTGGAGCAGCCTGGGTGGTAAATGTAGCAACACTTGAATGTGAAATGTTTCCATCCACATCAACACTTTTTACTCTATATGAATACGTAGTTTCAGGCTGCAAACCCTCAATGGTTACCTCGTGGTCAGCGATAAGGTTTGAAGTACCCTGCTCTTCTGTTAATGAGGCGGGGTTAGTGCCAAATTGAACAAAGGAGGTAGTTGGCCGTCCAGTACTCCACTCTACCTTGGCTGAGAAGCTGGAAGGAGTAACGTGGGGGGCTTTGGTAATCTCCGGTGGAGTGGTATATCTCCCCTCAGGGATATCTGAGACGGTGGTCGAAGGAGCTGAAGCAGCGCCGGCGGAGTCTTTGGCTTTCACTTGGTAGTAATACTCCGTCGTATTGTCGAGATCGACGTCCAGGTAGCCAGTCGAGGTAATGTTGGCCACGGTGGAGAAGCTGTCTCCATCAGTGGAACGGAGAATCTCGTAGGTCACCGCGTCATCTTCCAGGCTACCGGCTTGTTCAGTGGTCACTGCTTTCCACTTCAAGGCAATAGAGTAGTCTTCAGTTTCTCGGTTCGAGGCATCGGTAATGATGAGGCCGGTGGGGATGGCAGGAGCGGGGGTCGTGGCAGTGAAAGCGACTGCAGCATAGTTGTCGTAGTTCACATTGTTCCTTCATCAATAGCGACAAGGTAGAAGACGTTCTCCCTTGTCTCGTGGCATATGCGCCAGGGCCAAGCTCTTGCTGAGCAGTGAAGGAGGTATTCGTACTGGTGGGGACATCATTCACACTGTAGAAGTAGCCTTGAATAGTGACTCCAGCATCACTGGGGGGATCCCAGGCAAAGGTAAAGGAGTTTCGGGTATTACTCTCTGGGTCCACACTGAGGTTGGTCGGAGCTGACGGTGCATCAGCAGTGGTAAAGGAGAGGACTGAAGAATAGCCGGTATTACTGTCTTGGTCAGTGTATTTCGTACGATAGTAGTAGGTAGTAGCCGGATCAAGGTCGAGGAGGGTGACACTGTGACTGGTCACAAAGTCGTCTTGGCCCATGACACGATCAAGAGTATCTGAGGACGTGCCAAACTCCACAAAGGAGCTGCCTTCGCGATCAGTCAGCCACTCGACGGTCGCCGACTGGATGTAGGCTTCAACCCCTGGGGAGCCAATGAGTTCTGGAGGTTCAGTGAAGCGGCCTTCTGGACGCATGGAGACAATAGAGGAGGTGGCGGATTGGGCTCCGGCATTGTCGGCTGCCTTCACGCGGTAGCAGTAGGTCGTGGTATTGGAAAGATTCGGATCAAAGTAGCCTTCAGCGGTGGTGGTGGCATGCTGGACCCAGGTACCTGAACCATCACTGCAGCCGATAGTGGTTGAGCGGTCAATGACGTAGTGATCAATACCTGAGCCTTCGTTCTCTGGAGCATCCCAGGTGAGGGTGAGGGAATACTTGTTCTGGGCCCGAATGGATGAGTCTGTCAGGGTCACACCAGTTGGAATACCTGGAGCAGTGGTATTGGCGGTGAACTCAACTGCAGCGTAGGAGTCCCATTCCACGTTGCCAGCGGTGTCTTTGGCGACGACATAGAAGATGTTCGTGCCTTGTTGGGTGGCAAAGGCACCAGGACCGACACTGAGGTTGGTCGTTGCGGTCGTGTTACTTGCCGTGGGTAAGGCATTTACCGAGTAATGGTAGGTGGCAATCGGATTGGAGTAGGAGGCGGGAAGTAGCCAGGTAAAGGTAAAGGAGTTGGCCGTGTTCTCTGTGGGGTCCACCTCGAGTCCTTGCGGTGGTGAAGGCGCATTGGCAGAGTAGTAGTAAGAGACCTGGGTGTAGAAGGTGGGGAGGTTGCCAGCGATATCTTTACTTCTCACGTAAAAGATATTGGCTCCTTCTTGGTAGGCAGTAATACCCGTGACTGAGGTGGAGGCGGTACAGGTTTCGACATAGCCATCTTCTCCGGTCTTGTAGCAGTATTCAGCAATACCAGAGCCACCCGCATCGGAGCCGGTATTCCAGGTGAAGTCAAAGTCATTCACATTGGTAAAGCCAGCCGGATCAGGCAGGATACCAGAGGGATTGGCTGGTGGGGTGGCGTCGTATTTGTAGGTAAAGGCATCGTAGGCTGAGGTGGCCACATTGCCGGCAGCATCTCTCGCTTTGATGCGGAGGTAGTAGGTCGTATTGGTAGTGAGACTCCCAGCCGTGTAGGCAGCGGAAGACACAAAGGTACCAGAGGTAGGTTCACAGGATGAGGTGCCAAAGCAGACCCAGTAGCCGGAGTAGCCTCCGGACATACCAGCATCAGTGTCACTGGCGCCACTCCAGGTGAAGTAGGGAGCTGGATGGTTGTACCAATTACCTGAAGTAATGGCTGCTCCTCCATTCGAGGCATAGCCATTCTGCGTGTTGGGATTACTGGGCGGATCAGTTTCTCTGGTGTAGTCGTAGCGGTAGTCAGCGATGGAAGGATTACTACTCCCATCTGAGGAGGTCAGCGTAATCCGAGTTTGGACATAACGATTGAAGATATCACCAATGAGACCCACTAGGTCTCCTCGGGTGAGCGTTTTGGTACCAGAGGTAGTGTAGGTAGCCAGGGATGTCCATGATGACCAGTTGGTGGAGCCGTCAGCTGAATGGCGGAGTTCAAACTGGACTGAGGTGTTACTGGGAACCGTGATGTTGGTAGTGAAGGCAGTGGAAGAGTCATTACAGCCAGAGGCACAGTCTCCCCATTGGTAGATATACTGGAGATCAAGGTTGTGGGAGGTGTAGGTCCCAGGTGATTGGAGGGCGGATTCTTCGGTGCCAAAGACAAGACTTGGCTCGCTTGCCATCCATTTACGTACCCGCACATTATCAATCAAATAATCACCTGCGTAATGCATCCAGGCTGGATGAAGAGAAGCCTCAGTTGAATAGGTGCTTGTATAATCGGTTGTCCATGATCCCCCATTGTTTGTACTCTTTTCATAGTAAGCTCCGCCAGCACTTCGCATGCGAACCCGCAGATTATACGTTACATCTTTGTCCCATACTCCAGCATTTCCCCGACTATTCCCATCTTCATACACATTCCCTGTACAGTTCGTTGTACAAAAACCCGACCCACTATTGTAGTAGCCATACACGAGATTTGTGTAACTTACCGCTCCGCCATCATCTTTCCAGCCAAACATGAAGGCGTCATATGGATTATAATCGCTAATCCAAGTTTGATCCCACTCAAAACTCCAATCCGCCCGCGTAAAAGAAGTGACGCCATACACACTTGCATTCCATGCTCCACTACCAGACCCGTAAAGGAAACGGAGCGATCCGGCTGATTCATCAATTTTTGAGCTGGGATCAACTTCTACCCATTTACCCGTGTCTATACTTGCATCATTGAAATCATCAAAGAGAGGAAAAGTCGCCGCTCCGTCCGATGTACTCGAAGCGCCAGAATTATTGTAATACATGTAGATCACCGTATCGCCCGATCCAGCCAAAGAATCCACCTCCACCCAAACAACGGCTGAGGTAGAATCAACTTTAGATTGCAGCCAAAAGTCCAGCTCAGTGCCATCAGCTTTTGCAAAACGTAAATCATCAAAATCCGCCTGCATTTTGGCATCATAGGTAACATCAACTCTTACTTGATAGTTTGTCTGCGCTGAACCGGTATTGGTAATTGTGACCGGCTGCCTATTTTGCCATCCACTCAACCAGCCAGCTCCCCCGTCTCCAGAAATTTCAATGCTGCCACTATTCACAGTGACATCTTCAAGCGTGCCCATATTCCATTCAGCATCGGAGCTTACCGTCGTAAAAGCAGTTTCAGGTGGCGCCGCTACAACAAACATTTGAAAACCAAAAGCCAAGAGCAAAACAATTGCCAGACTAATAGAGACAAGCTGTTGAGCCCGGTAACGTCGCGTCTGTCTAAAAAGCTGCAATAAAACAGCCCCAGGCTTTAAGCTGTGGGGTTGCTCCAGTTTAGTCTGACGACGTCGATTTTTCTGAAAAAAATTACTGAAAAGGCTGAATCTTCCTGACTTTCTCTTTTTTCTAGCCTTCCAGTCCTGTTTTTTCTTTCCTTGGCTAATCTTCAAGCCAAATCCCCCTTTTTCTTTCAGTAAAGAAAAGTTAAACTACCGTTTTATTTTGATATATTTTCATCATTTCGTCAACAACAAAACACTCTGAGTTTTTTCAAACCCAAAAAGGATTTTTACCCTATCTTATCTCGCTAACCCGGAGTCAAATTACCGAGCCAGGCAAAGGTGTCTTCGAGGTTGGCGATGATAAGCTGGAGGAAGGAATCACGTGATCGTGACGTCAACACAGTGTACACATCAGACTCTGAACCGTTTCCGGCCTTATCAACTGCCACAGCTTTTACGACGTAAGTACGCGCCGGATCAAGATCTTGAATAACCATCAAATGATCATACACAAGCTCACCATTTACATCAGTCTCTTGGGTGGTACCTGCTGATCCCTGTCCATAGAGCACTTGAGTAGAGGTGGGTTCATTTGTCCGGAAGCTAACAATGATCTGTACACGAGAAGCCTCACCAGAACCAATGGTGTTTGATTCTACTTTTACGTTGGAAATAATTGGCGGCGTGGTATCTTCCAAGGTACGGAAATTATTTTCATCCGACTCTACCTTATTACCAAACTGATCTTCGCCGAGAATTGTATAGTTGTATACTGTAGCGTCCTCGAGACCAAAGAGGAGGATAGCGTGATCAGTCACCAGGGCAGTGTTACCTTGTGTTTTTGGCGGACTTGTTTCGTTATAGTACTCAACGAGAGAAGTAGTTGGCACATTGGTAGTCCAACGAACTTCAGTCTCTCCCTCTGCTTTGTTTTCAGTTTCAAAGCTGAGGATGCGCGGGAAGGTCAGCGTAGTAAATACATAGTTGTCAGATTGGACGGCATTTCCACTACGATCAGTACCGGTTAACTGGACATTATATGTCGTGCCGTCGGCCAAGCCTTGTAGCTGCAAAGTATGTGTGAAGGCAAATGAGCCACTAGTGTCATTCACTGTAAATCCATAATTAGTCGTAGTGCCATATTGTAAGGCAGTGGTTGTTTCCTTGTTGGTGGTCCAAGTAATAGTAGCGTCAAAGAGACGTATGTTACTAATCTTTGCATCAAGCACTCGCGGAGCCTCTAGGGTAGTAAAGCTACCCACGCTGGAATAGCCCACGTTTTCATCAATATCGATCGACTTCACGCGATAGTAGTATGTTGTAGTAGGCTTCAAGCCAGTAACAATCACACTATGATCTGAAATAAGATCAGAGGTGCCTTGCTCATCACCTAAATCTGCTGTGAGACCAAACTCTATGAATGAGGATGTTGGACGTTCAGTGTCCCATTCTACCTTGGCGCTAAAGGAATCAGCCGTGACTGTTGGGCCCTGAGTAATATCCGGCGGTGTTGTGTAGCGACCAGTTGGAACGACATCCACCGCCTCAGCCTGGTCTGAAGTTGCACCAGCCGAATCAGCTGCCGTGACAGTATACTCATATGTTTTTCCACCCTCTAGTCCTGCATCAAGATAAGCGGTTGAACTGACGCTAGCAATTTTACTAAAGTCATCCTCCCCTTCAGCTTTACGATACACCTCGTAAGAAATTTCCTCGTCTACTTCCTCACTCGAAACGAGACCTCCTGTACTGGTTGGAATGCCCGGCTCGGACCAGGTCAGCGTAGCGAGATAATTTTCAGTATCACGGTTTGATGAGTCTTCGATAAAGAGATTAAGCGGAGGTTCAGGCGGTGTCGTATGTGCTTCAAATTCTACCGTAGCGTAGTTATCGAAATCGACGTTGGCTGAAGTGTCAGATGCCACAACGTAGAAAGTATTTTTATCCTGCTGAGTAGCTGCTCGGAACGGACCCACGCTGGTGTTCGCAGTAAACTTGGCATTCGTTTCATTTGGCAAAGTATTCACTGAGTAGAAATACCCACCAATCTCAATACCTTCGTCGCTTGGTGCATCCCATGAGAAAGTGAATCGATTTGCTGTGTTTGTGGTCGGATCTACTGTTACGTTTGTTGGGGCAGATGGGGCGCCCAAGGTAGTGAATTCAAAGTCTGATGACTCACCACGATTTCCATCGACATCAATCCAGAACGCCCGCGCATGATAGGTGGTATCAGCAGCTAAGCCGGTTATAGTCACGCTGTGCGCATTCACCAATTCAGATGAACCGGTTTCGTTACCATAGGCGGTAGTTTCTCCATATTCAACAAAGGAAGAAGCAGGGTGAGGAATAACAACACCACCGGTACCTACATCATCAGCGGTCAACCACTCCATCTCAGCGGTAGTTACCTTTGGCACCGCTGATACTTGTCCAATAATGAGTGGAGGATTCACAAACTTACCCTCTGGCTTAATGCTTACTACAGCAGAATTACCAGACGGCGCATTACCTGGCCCAATTGCCCGGACAAAGTAACGATAAGTAATGGTCGTATCTAGCTCAACATCGAGATAACCGCGTGTAGTAGTATTTGCGATATTGGTGTAATAGGTTGGCGGATCTTCGCTTGATGAAGGATTATCACAGTCAGTACTATTTTCGTCACAACGATAAATTTTGTATAACTCAACGCCGTCCCCTACATCGCTTGGCGTGCTCCAAGTTAAGGTAGTTGAAAATTCTTCGCTAGCCCGATCAGATGAGTCAGTTGCTTGCAAGCTGGCTGGAGGTCCAGGGGCAGTAGAAGTGAAAGTATAGTTCACTTCTGCGTAATTCGCGTAATCAATATTATTAATCGCATCAGCTGCTACCAAGTAGAGCGTGTTTACATCCTGCTGAGTCGCAGCTGAGAAGGCCGGCAAGAGTCGATTAGATGTCTGAGTCGACGTGGTCCATCCTCCGTCCGGACTTGGCGTAGCGTTGCCATCCAAATTTGTGCCACAGTTTGCCTGACTCGGCAACTCGTTAATCGTATAACAGTAACGAATAATGTCAGCAGCCTGACATGGTGTCCGGCCAAGACAAGTATTTGGTAAGCTCCATGAGAATGAGAAGGCATTTGTATTCTCAGCCGTTGTTGGAGTGGCTACAAGCGTAAGCGGCTCCGTCGGCGCATCACCAGCATAGAAGTAGGTTGTTGTTGCGTAGTTAGAATAGTTCCCCGCATTGTCCTTGGCACGAACATAGAAGGTATTGCCACGAGTTTGATATGCCAGAATGTCAGTCACCGTTGTTATGCTAGAATCGATACAAGTATCAGTTGAGCCTACGTCCCCGGTCTTCCAACAATATTGAGTCACACCTGAGTGTGTGTCGGAGGAAGCAGTCCAAGAGAAGTCAAAATTATTCACCGAGGTATATCCTGCTGGATCGGCTGAGACACCACTTGGATCAGTTGGAACCTGTGTATCAATTTTGTAAGTAAAGATAGATGCAGCCGATGCGGTTACATTTGTATTAAAGTCCTGTGTTTTTACTTTGAGGTAGTAAGTACCAGAGCTCAAGGATCCTGATGCCTGCGTAGATGCATCCCAGGATACTGTTCCGCTACTTGCGTTATAGAAGTTAGTACCACTCTTATAGGCCAAGTTCGTTGCATCATCGGCATCGTCGACAGGATCAAGAGCGCTGTTTGTACCAAAGTAGACATAAGCGCCCTGTACGCCTATACCGCCGGTATTATCTGTGGAGCTCCATTCAAAATACGGAGTTGTTTCAGCGGTCCAAGTATTGTCCGTGATTCCAGTTGTCTTGCCTGAATCAGTATACGCACTAGCTGCGCTTGGATTATTTGGTGCAGTTCCATCACTATACGAAGACCAACTAAGGCTATGTACGCTGGAGGTATAGAGTTGATCAGACACAAAGCGAATGCGAACCTGACCATACTGCGCAACACTGGAAGCAACGGTATATGAGGTGACGCTCCCAAGGCTTTGCGTGCTGGTCGCTTCTGCCCAATCACTCCAATGTGCATCGTTTTCATCACCAGCACATCCAGCATCCGAGCACGTACGAGTTTCCAAACTTACAGATGTATTCGCCGGATTCGTCACATCTAAACTCAGTCCAGCATATCCATAAGCGCCGGTGCCAAAGTCAAGAATTTGGGATGTCCATGAGCCATTCCCCTCAAAGCCAGTCGTGCTTGTGGCAACAACATAGCGCTGTAGAGCAGAGGTGCTTTCACCACGGAAACCGAGAATGACGTTATTTGAAGTCATGGCCAATTCGCCGTATTCAAAGTACTGCAATACCGATCGAGTGGACCAACTATCACCAGCAATGTTATAGACATACATGTCTGTCGTATTATTGCCACGTGGGATGAGGATATTACCCTGCCCATCTAAGACACATGCATCGCCGTAATAGAAATTGCCCGGGGCCGAGGTTAGGGTGCCAGCAGCGTCCCAAGTTTCGGTCGAAATGTTGAAGCGATAAATGTTAGCAGTGTTTTGTCCTCGTACTAAGTAAATATATCCGTCACCGCCATTTACCTGACAACCACCTTGATATACAGCCCCTGGAACTGTTGAAGCAACTGTGTCCCAGGTATTTGTAGAAATCGTATACTTATAATAGGTCGTGGTGTTTTGTCCACGAGGCGAATAGAGGGTATCAACTCCATCCCAAACAAGATCAGCACCAAGTCCTGGCTCAGCTGGTAGATCAGCTAGACGAGTCCACAGATCTGTCGTGCGGCTATATCGGAAGAAATAGCCAACACTGTCACCGAGACTTTCGGCGCCATTCATTAAATATACACCATCGTATTGATTGCTGGCATGATCTATCACAGAAGCATCAGCACCCTGGTAGACACGCATTGGCACATCAGCTAACTCTTCCCATTCATCTGTATCGATATGGAAAGCCCACCAATCAGTGTAATTTTGTCCGCGCGAAACATATAACTGATCAATATTACTATCATAGGCTACTGCGCCATAATAGAATCCAGTGTTTGAAATATCCTGCGGCAAGCTTGGCGTTTTCCATCGATCCTCTGACACATCATAGGCAAAGAGGGAGTAGTCGCTATAGCCCCGCAGAAGATACATGGTATCTGTGGAAGGAACGTAGGTTAAACCATTGGTACTACCTTGATAGTGGTTGGTGGGAATTTCATCGAGATAAGACCACGAGTCGTTGGCAATATCATACTTCAAGAAATCATTTGCGAGATAACCACGCACGAGATACAGGGCGCCATTTAAGTAGTATGATGATGCGCCATACTGCGTCCAAATAGGCGCGTTCGTAAGATAAATCCAAGAATTTTCACTTATATTATATTGATACAAGTCAGAATCTGAGTTTCCCCGAGTAGCAAAGAGACATCCGGTTGGATCAGCGCAATAATCACCAGGCGCAACATATACAAGGGTCGATCCATAATAAAGCGTTTGATCGGTTGAAGTAAGGCTAGTCCAGGAATTACCTGAAATAGAGTAACGATAAAGGTCGCTTGAGTTGTTTCCACGGGTCACATAGAGATAATTTCCCTGACCCCAGGCTATCGAGCTCCCATAGTTCACTACTCCGGGTACATCTGTGAGAGGTGACCATGTAGCCGCGGCAATATTGTAACGCTGAAAAGTTTGCGAGGTAGCACCGCGTGTCACAAATAAACATCCGGTAGCGTCAGCACACTGAGCGCCACTAGGGATGTACACCATGCTCGATCCATTATATACATTGACTCCATAGTTCGTGAGCTGGGTGTAGGTTTTTTGAGAAATAGAATACGCGTAGATTTCTTGTGAGTTAGTGCCACGAACAAAATACAGCGTATCGTTTCCGTCATAGGCTAAGCTAGCACCATGACTAACGTTATTAGGAGTTGGCGCTTCGTTTGTCCATACGCCATCAGTAATGGAGCTTAAGGTAAGATCAACGCCACTATTAGCCGCAGTATTCACATTTGTGCCACTTGTTCCGCTTGTCTCAAAGTCACCTTGGGTTGTCCAAGTTGTTGCTGAAGCCGGTGAGATACCGGAGTATACATAGGTAAAAGCAGTTTGCGGCGTTGAGACATTACCCGCCCCGTCTTTTGTTGCGATGCGGAGATAATAATTCGGACCAGGCGCGCTCGTTTGTAAACTGGTATTTACTTCAAAGGACTCGCTTGTCTGGAAATAGTCTTCATCCGCACTTGGATCAAGCGTCGCGTTTGTCGTCCAGGCAACATAGTAGCCGACTACACCAGACTCGGCATCACTAGCACCCGAGAATTCAAAGTAAGGATTGGTATGGTAATAGGAAGATCCAGAATTTAGGGTTGCGGTTTTGCCACTGTTGGAATACCCGGTGATTGTCGGGTTTGTCGGATCAACTGAATCTTTTTCATAGGTGATGCTGAAGCTGGAGAGCGTTGGAGTATTGGTGTCGTCAGAGTTAAAAGTTATCTTGATCTGAATATACCGATTGGTAGGAGATTGAATGCTTGTGCCTCCGGTAATCGTCTGCCAAGCTGACCAATTTACTTTATCGTCGGAAGTACGAGACTCGTAGGTAAAAGAAGTTGAGCCTGGTGTAGTTGCTGAGTCACCAAAACTCGTAAACGATGAAACATAGGTGAGGTCGATAATTGGTGAAACCCAATTTGCACTCGGGATATACGCATCTGTTTCTGTATTGAAGCGATAGATAGATGATGTGCCGAAACCTCGGAGTAAATAGAGAATATCATTCGCATCATCATGAGCAGCGGCATGGGAGTTTACAAAACGGCCTGGCAAATCAGTGATACGATTCCAAGTCTGATCAGTAATATCGTAGCGCCAAAAGTCTTTTTCATAGCGTCCGGCAATTGCATAAATACTATCCACACCATCGTATTCCAGTGTTCCGGTATAGTAGGATGAGGTAGGCAATCCAGGTAACTCAGTCCAACCGACGCCCGGCTCAAAACGGAAAAAGCTCCCGCGTAAGTTACCGGCCATCACGTAAATATAAGTTCCATCATTCGTTGCCGCTGCACCGAGGTTTGCCTGAGCAACCGGGATATTTGTTTCTGTCGTCCATGAACCATTGTAGTGATAAAAACTCGGCTGGTTATTTCCCCGCAAAAGATAAAAGTTATTATCGCCTAAACATGTGATCGCCCCACCATTTCCAATCGCGCCTGGTGAGGTTAGTGAAGAAAAGCTATTACCGCTAATACTGTAATTATAGACAGAAGTAGTATTTGCGCCTCGAGCAATAAAAATATTGTTGTTACCGTCGTAGCATAATGAGCCGCCATAATAGACGCTGGCAGTGATGTTCGTAAGTGAATTCCAGGTTTTTGCTCCAATATCATAGCGCCAAAAAGTGTTACTATTTGATCCACGTGCTAAGAAAAGACAACCATCGGCATCAGCACAATCCGCACCGTTTGGCACATAGGCCATGAGTTCATCTTCTGGATTATTAACATTAGTACTGGAGGCGGCTGGACTTACAATTGAATTCCATTCACCTGCAGTGACATCGTAACGAACAAACTCACTCAGGTTACTTCCTAGAGTTCCATACACGTAGCCTTGTAAATACACAAGCGCCCCGCCGTAATATACTGCGCGAGGTGCGTCCGGCGTATCCAAGGTGTCGGCATCCCAGGTTTCATTTGCAATATCATATTTTACAAATTCATCATCGTTTCCTCCGGTAAAGGCGTACATCATACCATTCACATCATCAAAGGCCATCGAGCTTCCATAATGTATTCCGCGTATTGCTGAAGGAATATCGGCAAATCCAGTTACCCATTGATTCAACTGGATATCAAATCGTAAAAATTGCCGATTATTGTTCCCACGAAAAGCATAAATACAACCAGCCTCACAATTTACTGGATCGGGCCCTCCGTAGGACACATCAGAAAATTCTAAGGTGTGGCTATTGGTAGTATAGATTTGATAGGGAGCCGGAATACTCGGCAGGGTATCACTCCAAGTGTCGTTGGAAATGTTATATGACCAGAAAAAGTCGGTGCTTTGTCCTTTAACCGCGTAGAGCTTACCATTGCGACCACTGATGATATCTGACCCAAGCCCCCAGTTTGATGGCGCATCTGCCAAGCGTGTCCAAAGATCTGTAGCAATATCGTAACTGAAAAGCACGGCGGAATAATCAGCGCTTGGATCACCCTCTTGTCCATTGATGGCGTATATCTTTCCATCGTAGTAAGTCAGCGCACTTCCATAGTAGAAAGAAGTTGGCGCATCGGCTAATGACTTCCAGGTGTTAGTGTCTGGGTTGTAACGGAAGAAGCCTGGCTGCCGACCTCCCACGATCATGTATACGTAATATCCATCAGTCACTAAATCGGCACCATAATTCGTGCCCTCTGGAACGATGGTAGGATTTCCCCGCTCGTTTGCTGGATATCCCGGAGTACCAGCATCCCAAGACCCAACACTTCCACTAGCTATAGAAATATCACCAGCTGACGTTTTCGTATCGAGTTGGTGAAGCCAATACTCACCTGATTCCCATTCAGATTGGCTGCTAAATGTGTAGATTTCCGATACAGCAAAAGATGAACGGGCATACCAATACCAAATGCCACCCAGGGCTGCGAGCGCCACAAAAGCGCCAATAAGCGCTGGACGAGGGCTTAGGCGAACAGAACGTGTAATAAACTGTCGAAAACCTAGGGTTTTTTTCTTTGCTCGACGACGCAAAAATACGCCACCACTCCCAAGAGTTTTCCCCCTTGTTTTTCTAAATTGGCGTTTTTCCCCTATTCTGACTTTTCTTTGTTTCAATCGTTCCACGGCACAAGCTTGGAAATACCGAGGTTTTTCACAATTACGAACATGAATTTACCTAAATTATTTTAACACATTTTTTTCTTTTTTGCAAGAACGTAATAATAAATAAAAAAACCCTAAATTCTCAAGGTTTTTTCTAAATCAAGCAATTACAAATCGTTGCCGTTGCTATCGTAGACATGCACTGTGGAAAGACCACGCGCCAAGCTTGCGGCAATATCGGCAACACCATCACCGTCGTAATCACCTACCCCAATGTGTACACCATTGCGGAGGCGCGAAGCAAATCCATAGAACTGTCCTTCAACAGATCCATTACCATCAAAGATACGAATGTGAGGCGCTGCGCCATTCTCAGTGCCAGTCACAATTTCATCCCGACCATCACCATCGGTATCGCCAGCTTCAATAGTGATTCCAGTTCTCAGATTTGCACCGTAGGCAAAGAATTGACCGAGGAGTTGACCCTGCGCATTAAAACGGCGAACATGTGGACCGCCATTGGTCAACGGTGCGACAATAATTTCTTTTGTACCGTCCCCGTCAGTGTCGCCGAGAGCTAAGTCGAGACCTAAGCGAAAATGTGCCGGGTAGGCAAAGAATTGAGAAACTAATTGGCCATTTGGAGTAAAGACGCGGACGTGTGGACCACCGCGTGCTTGCGGACTCACTACAATTTCCGGATTACCGTCACCAGTCACATCACCACAGGCTACTGTCACACCGATCCGGAAAGCCTGCGGGTAGGCAAAGAATTGGTTAATTAATGAACCGTCGGCTCGCAAGATACGTACATGCGGCGCCTTCGCTCCATCCGTACCCGTCACGATGTCGTCCTTACCATCACCATCAATGTCGCAAGAGGCAACACTCACTCCCCCGCGATAACTCGGCGCATAGGCAAAGAGCTGACCGACCACAGAGCCATCTTTGGTAAAGTAACGAACATGTGGTCCACCGAGAGATGCCGGGGCGGTAATTATTTCATCACGACCGTCATTATTCACATCGCCGGAACTCAGATTTACTCCTCCTGGGAAGTTTGGCGCATAGGCATAGAAGCCACCTTGCTCCAAAATGGGGAAGAAGCGCTCCGGCACATTTCCATTCGCATCAGAGAGACCAAAGCCATTGGTAAGGATATCAACCTGGCCATCAAGATTTGTCACTGAGACATCGTAGTGTCCCGGCTCCATCAAACCGATCGGGATAACTACGGTAAGCTGCGAATCACTCTTTACATAGGTAGTAGTGCGAAAATCACCAAACTTTGTTTCGGCGCCATGCAGGAAGTTCGCGCCCAAAACATCGAGATAGGCTACGGCTGACGCATCTGTTTGATCTTTTATCGGACTTGGTCGCACACCTTGTACAACTGGTTGTGGATCAGAGTAAGGCGGCGAACCGGCAATACTAATACGTCGAATTAAATCATTACGATTATCAGCAGCAAAAAGCGTATGTGAAGGAATATCAACAGCAAATCCAGCGATATTATTGAATTTTGCATCAGTCCGTGTGCTATCGTGATAGCCACGATTTCCGCTACCAGCTACCAATTTAGTTAACATGTCACTCACTTCTACTAAGCGAAGTCGAAGCGATCCTGCTTCGGAGAAATAAAGGCGATTATCACTGCCCCACTTCACATACAGCGGATAAGAAAGGACAGCATTTGCACCAATGCCATCACGATAACCTTGTCGACCGGCCGTACCAACGATCGTGGTGACCATAGCATCGGACAAGCGAATCTTACGCAAAGTATGCGCATCGCGATCTGCTACATAGAGATTTTCACCTGCGGTATCGATAGTAATGCCAGCCGGATACATAAATGACGCGGCAGCACCTGAGCCATCACTTGAAGTATTTGCACCTGAGCCAGCAACAAGAGAGGTGGCGCCAGTCGAAATAACCACTTTACGAATACGACGATTTGCTACATCAGTGATATATAAGGTGGTATCGTCAGGCGAAATAGCAATACCAAAAGGATTATCAAAACGAGCACTTTCTCCACTTCCCTCTGCATAACCATTGCCTGAGCCACTCGTATTGTACTCTCCTCCTCCAGCAATTAAAGACGTAGTGCCCGTGGCAACGTCGACTGCGCGAATGCGATTATTCCAGTGATCAACCACATAGAGCGTATCTCCATCACTATTGATTGCCATGGCAGTAATAGTGCTGAAGCGAGCTGCGGATCCGCTTTGTCCCTCGCCTACGTAATCATCAATCGAGTTACCCGCTACTAATCGAACCTGACTGGTTTCGAGGTTAATTTCACGAATCTTATTATTCTCAGCTACATACATTTTTGTCCGAGCCGCGTTCATAACCACATCATTTGGTCGACCAAAAAGCGCTTCAGTGATTGACCCGTTACGATAACCAAAGCGATCAATTCCGGCGATGCGCGCATAGTGTTCGCCGTTTGAAGCAGTAAAGGATTGGATGGTGCTATTTCCGGTGCTGGCGCCGTAGATTTTCCCGTTTCGAATCCGGATGCCAAAAGGAGTGCTAAATACTTGCAAACGAGGATCATCAGCCACCAAGCTTGTCTGTCTCGTGCCAATGTGGATTTTGCGAATGCGATTATCATGCCCTGATCCATCGCCCACATATATATAGGTGCCGTCAAAGGCAATTCCTGCGAGATTAGAAAACTTTGCCGCACTTCCCACACCCTCTCGATACCCTTCTGAGCTTCCAGCAATCAATGAGGTTAATCCGGTGCTGGTATTCACTGAAACTACTCGATTATTTCCCGAGTCAGTGACATAGACTAAGCTCCCATCAGTATTTACTACTAACTTACGTGGATGAGAAACATCAGAACTAAGAATATCAACTCGTCCGTTACCAAGATTGAGTTTTTTTACTGCGTTATTCCCAGTATCGGCAATGTAGAGATAGCTACCATATACTGTGATACCTTCGGGAGCGTTCAAATTGTCTGATAACACAGTGGAGATGCCACGATAACGATCAATCTTGCGAATCATGTTGTTATCCGTGTCCGCCACGTAGATATTCCCTGAGCTATCAATGGCAAGTCCTTTTGGCGAAGCAAATTGAGCAGCATTCCCAGGCGCATTGTAAAAACCATAATGGCCAGATCCGGCGTAGGTGCTGATCACGCCGTTCGTGTCTATTTTTCGAATAACAAAATTCTCTGTATCAGCAACGTAAAGGTTGCCATCAGCATCAAAATTAATATCTTCCGGAAAATCTAACCATGCATTAGCTGCTTGTCCGCCATCTCCTGCATACACTTTGCTGGTAAAACTCGTCACATCACCATATGCAGCAAACACGGTATGCGAAAATAGCGCTCCAGTAAGCACGAGAAGCGCTCCGATGAGGATGCGTGAAGCTAAATGAAATCGCATGGTAGGTGCAGTATAGCAAAAAATGGCCTGAATTTCAAGGTAATAACAACTAGCCAAGGCATCCCAGCCTTGGTGTGCTTACAAAAAGAAAAAGACCCTGTCTCTCGTTGTTTATTCGAGACAGGGCCTTTGATAGCCAGGGCTTCCACGCCCAGGCGGTTGAAGGTAAAAGAACATTGTGATCATCCCCACTCTCCAGCAGGAATGACCGTGACCTGAAAGACACGTTCCCCATTCACCGTAGGAGGATTCATGGGTGCGTGCCAGTAGCCGAAGTTGAAGGTAGCGAAGCGAGTCAAAGGCATATTGTAGGCTCGGGTGTTATACCCGATGTACAAATCCCCTGACTCCCGTACCACGAAGCTTGCCACCTCATCTTGCAGAGGTGCCGGGGCATAGCCGCAGACACCGATGAAGTTGAGGCTGGTGGGGATTCGTCGAGCGCTGATGCGCGACGGCGGAAGCAGGAAGCTGTAGTCCGTCGCGTTGATGTAGTCACGAACCGAGTGCTGGGTAGGATCCTGATAGGAGCCGACCAACTGCACCTCTCGAGCGCCCCGATAGTACGGAGTGCTCTTGAGCGCTCGGTAGCAGAACTTGTCAGGCTCTCCTACGAAGCGGCAGATGACGAGATCGCCCTTCTGAACCGAACGCACCCGATTCTCTCGCTGATTCGCACGTGCGACCAGAGTCAAGGACTCGTAGTTCGTTTCGAGTGAATCAGCTGCTGCTACCTCGACGACCGGCGCGAGACTGTCCGTATAGTACGGTCGCAGCATCATGCCAGTATCGAAGCCCAGTGCCATGAGGACCGCAATCCCCAAGACAACAGGTCGCAGCGTCCACTTCTTTACCCTGATCATGTACACAAGCCAATAGATCAGGCCGAACGTGATCGCCAGGCGGAACACGATTTCCACCGTGCCTGCAGTCGACCAGGTGCGAAGCGGAGGCTCCAGCATTCCCACTTGCAGCGGGAAAGACTTGATCATCCCGACGAGGAAGCCGACACCCAAAGCGCCGAAGATCACCGCTGCGATACCCCGCGTCCAGTCTCCACGCCGGAAGTTGAGAAACACCAGCATGAAGACGGCGAAAAGCACATAGATATCGAGGATCGACACCATTACGGTGTGCCTCCTTTCAGTGTGTAGGTCGCGTTACTGTTCGTGAGACCCAAGCCTTCCAGCTTGACCTCATCGATCCACTTCGGGTTCTTGCGGAACTTGTCCTGCTCCTCTCTGGTGAGAGAGGTCCAGGCAACGAAGGGCTGTCCGTACTCGGGATCAACCGTGTACGTCGCCGCCTTTGGTCCGCGAACGCCGATCTGGGTCTCTGTCACCGGATCAGTTGCCACGAAAACCTTCGCGGCACCCGAGACCGGATCCAGATACTGTCCGTCCTGACTCCCCCCGTAGAAGAGGAGGAGGCAGGCGCAAGTCAATCCAGCCAGACCAACACCAAGAGCCATCCGCTTACCGGACCCGTCAGTCGACTTCGGCATCGTGAGTCCGATTGCCGCCAGCACCAGCACCAGAGCGACCGTACCTAGGAAAACCGTCGGCACGAGCGGAGTGTTGTGCTTGATCCAGACTGCGGAGATGGCCACGTAGCCGATGTACGACGACGCCAAGCCGATCATCAACCACTGCGTGTACTTGAGCAAGGACTTGCTGCCGTACACCGCAAGAGTGATGAAGACGATCAAGAGCGCCGACACTGGGAACCAGGTGTCAGAGGCTGCCTTGGTCTGTAGGCTCGTGAGCATTGCTCCAAAGCGCTGGAAAGGTCCCGGCGCCAGGAAGCTCCCCGAACACAGAACGGCGATGACGAGCATCACCTGCTGCACCTGCTGCATCCGAGCCGCCTTCTCCGCGCCCGTGCTCAGCTTCTTCGACAGAAGTATGAACACAAGAAGGGTGGAAAAGAAAAGCGGCATCACGGCGTAATTGTTCCACATTGGGAAGATGTTCCCATAGATGAAGAACAAGAGCTCACCAATTGCCACCCAACTCAGAATCCGGAGAAAGTAGAAATACCCGTCGAGCGTTCCATCCATGCCCCGACGGAGATCTTCCATGAGCACATTTATCTCCCAGGGCTTCCACCTCGAGAGCCTCATGGTCGTGATCCCCTTCGCCACCGCTAATATGAAGAGAATTCTCCCTCCATAGATAAAGACGAATAAGGCGAAGAGAGTCGAGGCAAGACCAATTACTGACGACAACCAAGGTCGGTGCCAAAAGAAGTTGTTGCAAACCCAGGCTACTATTGTCGTCATGGCCCAAGTGGTCAACCAAACAATCAACCAAGGAAGCCCACGCTTCAACACTCTGACCTCAGTCTGGTAAAAGACCGAGGCTACGCACCAGACCGTTTCCAGGAACGCTGTGATGACATTCACACTTTCGCCACCAAGCTCACCTAGCGCGTCCTCCACCTCGCCGGCGAAGAAACGCTTGATCCGTTCCCACATCATGACCTCCTTCGTTGACTATCGCCGGAAAGGATTTCGAAGCCAGCCGCGCACAGCTTCTCGCCGACGCGCTCTTGCTTCATCTTCTTCTTGCCACTTCTGCTTCTTCTCTTCCAGACCAGCACGGTGGCGTTCACGAAAACCCGCCATCGAGGCAGTACCCCGTTGAAGCGCCCCGGCAGCTCCACGAACTGCATCGGCTACCTCTTGCTGAGGCACGGTAGTGGTGCTGTAGTTCTCAGCCACCTCGATACGCTGGTCATCATTCAACTCAAGCCATGAACGTACTGAACCGACATCATTCAACGTCGCCTCAATACGCCGGACTGCTTCCAGTTGTTCGATGCTGAGACCACGTCGAAACTCCGCATACGCTTCACGCATCTGATCCGTGATCTGAGAACTGCGATACAAAAGCGCGTTGAAGTCACGTTTTGCCGTGGCTCCTCCACTTCCAGTACCCATGCCGACACTTCGCAGCACGGTGGCCTTCTCGTCTGGCGTCCCTTTCAGGAAGCGATCGAGGAGGCCCTTCTTGGGGTTGCTACTTTCCACCATCTTTACCTCCTGACTGCTTGCCTTTGCTGCCCCTCGTATCCTTACCGCCCTCTTTCTTCTTTGCGCCATTCCCTTTCAGGAGATTTGCCACAAACCTATCATAGGCGGGTATCATTTCGGGATACTCCAACTCAAACTCGGCTCGAGCAATGCTCACCTCAAGTAGTGTCTCGAAGTCGGCGACGGACCAATCGATCTCTGCCAGACTTAGACCTACTTCGTCATCATCGAGCGAGGCCTCTCCAGTCGATAGTTTGGAAAGTTCAACAGCCAGACGATTTCGAGCATTGTCGATCAGGTTCGAGTACTTCCAATGATCAGGGGTGAGTCGAGCCCAGACCAACTTAGCCGGATCGCTCGTGAGTAGAGCGATAAACTCCTTACCTCGGCCGCCGGTCAGACGAAAAATAGACCTCGCAATGGCAGGCAAAACCCTGTCCATCTCGATCTCTGCGACGTCCTCAAGCCAACCCTTCTTTTTCGTGGCTGGCTTTTGGTCGGCACCTTTTTCATCTTTGGCTCCAATTATCGCCCCGGCAATCTTTTCCAAGAAGCCGGTGATATCAGCCATTGCATCCTCCCCAGGTCTAAGACCTGCTTTTTCGAACGCTTACGACCATTCACAAGAGAACAGCCTAAAAGCTGCCTCACTATTGTGACGATCAACTGACTATTCACTTGTCAATGATCGTGCTACGACCGCCATTTCTGGCAACGTAACGCGGGATAATAGCACAAATTGTTAAAATTGTCAAGACCACAGAGAAAAACACGAAACCCTAAGCGCTAAGTCCTAAGCACATATAAAACGCGAATATTTCAAGGCTCAAAACCTGCCTGTTTATCTCATTGGTATTTTTCTCATTCGAATTTGTTTTGCATTTCGAGCTTCATATTTCGAATTTCTCTCATTCCTGCTACTATAAGGAGTACTTACCCATGCTTGTCTAACAAAAGAAAATGCCTAGCCTATCCATCGACGAAATTTTTCTCTACGCAGTCAAACACAAAGCCTCTGACATTCACTTAATCGCCAACCTCCCGCCCATCGTCCGTATTGATGGAGTTTTGCAGCGTGTGCCTGATAAGCCAGTTCTGACGCCTGAGCAAGTGAAAACCTTGTGCTTCAGCATATTAAATGAGAGCCAGCGCAAGATATACGAAAGCAAACGCGAGCTGGATATTTCCTATGAGATAAAAGATGTTTCACGTTTCCGTGTAAACATGCTTTGGGAAAAAACTTACCCGGGTCTCGTGTCTCGTGTTATTTCAACCAACATACCAGCTATGGAGGAGCTCCTCATGCCTCCGGTGGTTTATGATTTACTTGACCTTAATCAAGGCTTAATCCTCGTTACCGGTCCAACTGGTTGTGGTAAGTCCACTTCCCTGGCCGCTATGATAGAGCTGCTCAACTCTAAGCGAAACGCGAACATTATTACACTGGAAGATCCGATTGAGTTCCTGTACACACCGAAGAAGAGTGTCATCCGACAACGTCAGCTTGGCTCTGACATGTTGAGCTTTGGTGAAGGTTTGAAGCACGTCCTCCGTCAGGATCCGAACATCATTCTGGTTGGAGAAATGCGCGACTTAGAAACTATCGCCTCTACCATTACCTTAGCCGAAACCGGTCACTTGGTTTTTGCCACGCTGCACACCTTAAATGCAGCCCAATCGATCGATCGTATTATTGACGTCTTCCCGCCGTATCAGCAGGCGCAGGTACGTTTGCAGCTCTCGCTTTTCTTGCGCGGGATTATTTCCCAGCTGCTTTTGCCGAAAAACGGCGGCGGTCGTGTGGCTGCTCGTGAAGTGCTCATCAACACTCCGGCTATTGCTAACCTGATCCGAGAAAATAAGGTACACCAGATTAAGACAGCGATTCAGACCAGCTCAGAGGAGGGCATGATGACCATGGATCAATCGCTCAAACAAATGTATCAAAACGAATTAATCTCCCGGGAAGTCGCGGTGGCACACATGGCCAACCCTGAATTCCTCGATTAACCATGCCTGAGCTCTCTATTCTCAAACCTATCCCCGTTTTCCAGGGACTTAGTGATGAAGCCCTAGGAAAAATCGCGGCCATCACGCAAATGCGAGAAGCAAAGCGTGGGACACTCTTGTTTGAGAACGGTGATAAGCGTAAAGAATTCATTATCGTGCTTTCTGGGCAGGTGCATATTTACCGCACCTTTAAAGATGAGGTACAAACCTTGGCCTTACTTGGCGCACACACCTTTTTAGTAGAGAGCGCCCTGATCAATCCTGATGTAGAGCACCACCACCTGGCTGAGGTAACCGAGGACGCGCAGCTGCTCGTGATTTCTGGTAAGGATTTCCAAAAGTTCAGGCAACAGGAACCCGCCATCGCCAATGTGCTCTTTGGCAATATCATGGGCAACCTGACTGATCGCTTGCATCACGCGAATAATAAACTTGTCACCGTGTATGCGACAGGTAAAATTGCTACCAGCTACTCCAATCTTGATAATCTGATTGAAGCTCTATTGCAAACTATCACTGAAACGATTCGTGCGAAAAAAGCCCTCTTTGCTTGGTATCGCCCAATGGAAAATCGCATCGTGATAGAAAAAGCGATCGGCTATGAGAAAAATCAGGATATCGAATCTCTAAAACTCTCCTTGCGCGATGATCCGATTCTCGGTGAAATTCACCGCACCCAGCGCGACATCTTTATCACACATGAGGTTTTTAAAGCCAAGCCAAACCTAGAAACAGCCTATAGCTCCGCTTCTATGCTGGGAGTGAAAGTCCGCACTGGTGGCGAGGTTGTTGGTGCTATCCTGCTGGGTGATAAAGAAGGCAAGCGCGACTTCAACTACAATAACCAGATCCTCCTCCACATCATTGTCCGACAAATTGCCCTGGCGATTCGGGAAGCTGAGCATCAGCAAAATCTCGAGGGCAACGAAGAGCTGCACCGGGTGTATATACCACCACTATAAAAGCTCGAATTTCGAAATACGAAAATCGAAATTGGTCAAAAACTAAGCTGCTACACATACTACCAAACAGTGGGTTTCATATTTTGATTTTTGCATTTATTGTATTTCCTTCCGTTGTGTCGTAAAATTCCCTGGTGGATCTGCAAAAGCTAAAAACTGAATTTCTTGAGTATCTCGAAATCGAGCGTGGACGGAGTCAACTCACTGTCCGCAATTATGATTTTTATCTCACGCGCTTTTTTGAGCTGAGCGGAGTAAAAACTCCTAAGGATATTACCGAGGCGAATGTGCGCTCTTTTCGTTTGAAGTTGAATCGCCTGCTCGGTAAAGATAGTGAAACTCTTAAAGCCTCAACGCAAAACTACCACCTCATTGCCCTGCGTTCATTTTTGAAATATCTATCGCGACACGATATTGCTTCACTAGCTCCAGAAAAAATTGAGCTAATGAAACAGTCGCAGCGCTCTGTCAACTTCCTTGATTCAGAGGATTTGGAGCAACTCTTGCAAGCTCCATATAAAAGTCCAAGCAGCGACATCGTGAAGCAACGCGACCGAGCAATTCTCGAAACACTCTTCTCAACGGGATTACGTATTTCCGAGTTAGCGAAACTGCAGCGCAACAGTCTCAACCTGGAAAAGGATGAATTCTCGGTCAAGGGTAAAGGCGGCAAAGTCCGACTGGTATTTATTTCTGAACAAGCGAAGCAGGCGATCCGACACTACCTGCAGATGCGGCGCGACGGCAACGATGCGCTGTTTGTCCGACATGATCGAGCTGCTGGAAAAAGTGATGAGATACAAGGCGAGGAAGTCAGTCCACTTACGCCCCGCTCTATCCAACGGATGGTGCAGCGCTACGCCGCGATTGCCGGGATTACGAAAAAGATTACACCGCATACCCTGCGGCACAGCTTTGCTACTGACCTGCTAATGAATGGTGCTGATATTCGCTCTGTGCAGGAATTGCTCGGCCACTCCTCTATTACGACCACGCAAATATACACCCACGTTACTAATGCGCA
Source organism: Candidatus Nomurabacteria bacterium (assembly GCA_023898465.1). Classification (NCBI taxonomy): domain Bacteria; phylum Candidatus Nomuraibacteriota; species Candidatus Nomurabacteria bacterium. The sequence goes on along the minus strand of CP060223.1, from coordinate 48,909 downwards.
GCTACGTGAAGTGTACAAAGCCTTTCATGGCCGGCGGAGGGATGAAAAAGACGAAGACGAATAAAGTCTTCGCATCACCTGCACAACACTGGGGTGGCTAATGGGATTCGAACCCATGTCACCGGGACCACAACCCGGTGCACTAACCACTGTGCTATAGCCACCACGCTATTGTGCAAGTTCAGTTACAGCTCGGAAGAATACCAGAGAAAAACGTACTGGTCAATATTGTATTTGCTATACTATTTGCCATTCGCAGCATGAAAGAAGCATTAAAAAACTCCCCGTTAGTGAGACAACTTGACCTAAGTATGCGAAAAACCTTATTGACCTCTGGATGGGCAAGCGAAAAGAAGGGCCGTAATAGATAAGGTTGTTGATAATTTAAAATAAATCTAGTTTTTCCAAGCGGACTTAGAAGTTTAATTGCTAGTATGATTTTGAAAACGATCTGGTCTTTTAGTTCTTCTATCAATTCTTAGTAAAAAGGATTTCTTGAACCTTAAAAAAGAATAATCGGAAGATACTTCATCATCAAGTCCGGCCGCTAGCATTAATCTATTTAGATAATAAGCTCTTACTATTAAGTCTGTCCTTACGAAAACGTAATAGTATTTTGTTGTCGCATTATAAACGTAAAAATCCAAAATAGATATTTCATCAAACTCATAGTCAGTTATGTCAGAAGGATCTATATATTCATTCTCAGGTTTCGTCGCTAGTAGCTCGCTAAGAGTCACCACATTAGGGATTTCATCTTCTAAAACTTCACGAAAGTAGTCCTCCAAGTATTCTTCACTAATAAAATTAATTTTTTCTGCATATTCATTTAAAAACTCATCCAATAGGTTATAAAAGTGAACGTTGGATTCATTTTTTAATCTACTAAATAACTCACAACTTTGTCCGAATGCTTTTTTATCGTTCGATATAAAGCACAGATTACCTTCGAAGTCTTTATTAACAAATTTTACAGTCTCCCAAACTATATAGTCTCGAAATCCTACATCACTTGATCTACCTGATCTATAAAATGGCGGGATATCATTTAACGATCGAGAAATAACTGAATCAATTGAAATTGACAAGTCTTTAGTCGGAATTAGTTTTATTCCAACTTTTTTTATTATTTTATAAATACTTCGCTCATACTTATTTACAATATCGCTCATATTAATTTCAAGGTTCGGACCATTAAGACCTAAAACTCTATTAGTCTTCTTTAGGGAATCAACAATACTGTTGTATTCTTCAGTATCTCTTTTATAATTTTTTATCGTTTCTAAAATTACTATTTCAGGAATGAAACACTCTGATTTTGTTTTTTTTAGATAGCTAAACAGGGCTTGAAATCTCGGTGTATTGAGATAATAATTATCCTTCAGCACATTCGAATCTAGTATTATATTCATTGTACTTTATCTTATCAAGGTGTTATTAATCCTACTCTAATACAGCTAGGCTAAACTTTCCACCTCTTCCATTTTCTAGTACCACAGCTATCTGACCTGGGACCAACTCCACCTTGCGCGGCTCCCGTCGGACAAAGCCCTCCACCTTCACTTTCTGCATTCTCTACCCCCCGGGCTAGATTTTTCACCTATCGCCTAAATCGAGTAGGGAGCTAGCATAAAAAACACTCAAAACTTGCCGACGGAAAGAATAATGACAAGAATCTGGACTTAATAAAATGGCTGCGGTAAACGTTATTTTGGAGTACAATTAAAATAATGGCCTACGACGAGAAACTCGCAGAACGTCTCTACAAAATTTTTATTACCGTACCGCACGTTGATGAACGAAAAATGTTCGGTGGTTTGGTTATTATGGTAAACGGTAATTTATGCTGCGGAATTATCAAAGATAAACTGGTCGTCCGAGTAGGGAAAGAAAAATACCCGGAGCTACTGAAACACAAACACGCTCAGGAAATGCTTTTCACCGGCAGGCCAATGAGGGGCGTGCTCAATATTAAACCTAAGGGAATAAAGACAAAAAAGCAGCTTGAGTACTGGGTGGAGCAAGGATTAAGCTTTGTACAAACACTTCCGGAAAAATAATTAGATAAAAGCGACGCTCGTTTTTTGCCTTTCTCTCTCTCATCAGCTAGAATAGCGAGTGCGCATTAATCCTAAGGAAATACTATGGCAGCAAAACGAGCTCACGCGGTCGGTCGCCCGCAACGATCAAAATCACGCAAAACAAAGAAGCGTCTGGAGATCAAGCGACAAATGCTAGAAGCCCTCGCAAAAAAGCGACGAGGAAAGAAAAAATAAGCACAAAAAAATCATTCCGCTGTGGAATGGTTTTTTTATACTCCTCGTTTAGCGACGTCGGCGAAAACCTGAGCGTCGATGAGGGCGCTGTGGTCGACCGCCCTGACGAGGGAAATGTCGTTTCTGTTGTCGAAACTCCTTCTTGGCTAAACCAAGGTTTTCTACTGGCTCGGAATCCTCTCCCACTGGCAGCTCGGCCCGAATAAGACGCTCAATGTCTCTCACGTCTCGTTGCTGCTCAGGCATGGCAAAGGAAATAGCCTTGCCTTTCTTGCCGGCTCGACCAGTGCGGCCGATACGGTGCACATAATCATCCGGTGTACTTGGCAGGTCATAGTTCACCACCAGCTCGATATTTTTTACATCAATACCACGTGCAGCAATGTCGGTCGCCACGAGGACACGATACTTACCCCTTTTAAAACCATCTAGTGCTTCCCGACGTTGTGCTTGAGTGCGGTTGGAATGAATCTCAGCTGCAGTGTGGCCCATCTGACGAATGTCGCGAGTCAACTTCTTTGCATTCCACTTCGTGCGAGAAAACACCAGCACGGTACCATGATAGCGCTGAAGTAAGCGCTCGAGCTGTGCGTTCTTATTTCGCTTAGACACAAAGAGCACTTCTTGATCCACTTGATCAGTCGTACTACCCGGTCGAGCAATTTCAACCCGCACTGGTAGGGCCATGTGCTTCTGTGCGATGCTCACAATCTCGGTTGGCATCGTGGCTGAGAAGAGCATGGTCTGACGCTCTTTAGAAACTTTCTCTAATATCTGATTTATCTGCGGCGCAAATCCCATATCAAGCATGCGGTCAGCCTCATCAAGCACCAGGATTTTTACCTGCTGCAAGAGGTTTGGCTTTGAACCAAGGTGGTCAATCAGACGCCCGGGTGTAGCGACAATGACGTGTGGACGATTACGCAGCATCCGCTCTTGTCGATCCATAGAAGCGCCGCCCACGATGATTGCCGTACGCACGCCAATTCCACGACCTAAGCGTTGTAGTGTTTCATCTACCTGGGCGGCTAATTCACGAGTCGGCAGCACGACCAGACCCTGCCCCTTCACCCGAGAAAGGTTTTGCAACATTGGTAAGCCAAAAGCCAGGGTTTTACCCGTACCAGTCTGGGCAATACCAATCAGATCCTTGCCATCAATGGCTAAAGGAATGGCTTTTTGTTGAATTGGGGTGGGTTGAGTAAAGTTGAGACGGGCGAGTATGTCCAAGAACTTTGGAGCAACATGTAGGCCGTAAAAACCTGATTGATTTGGTGATGACATATATATAAGGAAAGCTTGTCCTGCGAGGCAGGCAAGCCACTGTAGCACGCCCCTCTCTGCATGACAAGTGTAGCATGCTACACTGATTTCGTAAGCATTATCCTCTACACCCATGCAAACTGAACTTCGCCAGGCCCGTAATGTCGCTATAGTCGTTGGAGTTGGACTACTCCTCCTTATTATTGGAGCACTTATCTGGGGCCAATCAGGCACGCATGATGACCAGAGCGTAACTATAGGCAATGACACAAAACTCACCCTATTGTCCGGATCCTCACTCAAAACAATTGATGCGGACTTCTGGCGCTACACTGACGAACGATTGGGCTTTGCTATGGATATCCCAAAATCGATGTGGTACTACGGCGCCACCTGCAGCAAAGAACAAGATGGAACAAGATACCTGGATTGGGCAAAGGCACCTGTCCGAATTTTTCAGCACGAAAACACAATACGCATTGCCCCAGAGTATACCTATCTACTTCAAGATGAGCATATTCAGGAAAACCACGACAATACTTTTGGCTACTACTTTAATGATTGTATAAAAGTTTCACTAACAAGCCCTCAATTAGAGTTTCATTTCATTGGCTGGAATATTATTAGTCGGACGGTAGCGAATGAAGATGAACTGAATGCCTTTCTTAGGCAGTATTATGGTGATACTTGTCAGGTGGACGAACTCACCCCTGCTTCACAAGAGGGTGTCTATCGAGTGAGCATTGCTGGTGACGGTCTCAGTCTTGATGAAACGAAATGTCAAAATTACCAAGCACTCTATACCTTATACTCCCCTGAGTATGGCCGGGTCATTTCCTGGTCACTTGGACAAGAAGCCACCTACTGGTCAAAAAATCCTGATGAGCAAGATGGCGAAATCACCACTGAGGGAAACAACTACGACCAGCGCATGGTCGATAGTGTAGAAATACTTCCGGCGAACTAATCGGAAAAATAAAACTGCCCCCACGCCTCTCTTTGCCTTTTCAGACTATGAGAAGTGTGGGGGCAGTTGTGATTCCAGAAGGAGAATGGACTATTCGTTCTCGTCCATGTCACCCATGTCTTCGTCCATACCCTCTTCTTCCATACCTTCCTCTTCTGGGTCGTCCATTAATCGATGATTAAGCATTATTCAGCCTCCTTTCTTTTTATAGGTAATAAAATTGTAACAGGCTCGAGAGAATTTCTGTAGTGGCTGTCAAGTAGTCTAGAGTCGGGTATACTATGCATATGGACGACAAAAAAAGAATGGAGCAAAGAGAAGCCCACCTCCCCACCCAGACCGTCATCGCCGGAGTGACCTTTGGTATCCTCGTGGCGCTGGTACTCCTCCTCTTTGCCGGCTTCACCTTCCGTAACATTGCTATTTCCCTTTTCCTCTTTGGTATGGCAGGTGGTCTCATCGGACTTTACATGGCTGTCTACCAAATTGGAGAAATAAAAAGAATTCTCGGACTTTTCTCTCCTGCCTGGCGAACAAATAAAGTAGAGAAAGAGCTCCAACAAAAGGAAGTTAAGCAAGAGCAAGTCTCGCAAACTTACTTTTGGCAACAAGTGAATGATGTCCAACAGATAAAGGAGCTACAAAAATTCTTTACACAACAGGGTTTTCAAATACTTCCCAGCCCACAATCCTCTGCATCGCCCTCACCTGACTTCTTCCTCGCTACAAATAAAGGAAAGGTGCCGGTCTACTGTGCTCCAAAGGGAAAAACAGTCACGCGACAAGACCTGAATGAGCTTTATCAGAGCCTCATTGCCCAAAAAATCCCTCGAGCTATCTCTTTTGCTGCCTCGGGATATGCCACTGATGTGCAGCGAAAAATATATGGTGAGGAGCTCCAATTGCTCGATTTGCAAGATGTGCTTCAGGCCCTAAAATAGGCCCTAAAACACACTTTTTTAGGCCTTAAGGCTTGACCAAATCACCTATCCGTGCTAAGGTGTGCCTCGCTCCAAGACAGCTTGTTCTAGCTGTTTTTTGTTGAGTACGGATGCATCATTCGATGCGTTGGGGGGCCGTCCACTTACCAGTAAGCATTACTTATGCCGAACGTTCCTGGACGCTTTGCGAGGAAAGCCTCGCGGCCAATCCATATCACTTTTCTCAGTTTACTAGCGCTCATCAACATCATATTTCCTCAGCCTGCTATGGCTCACGTCAGCGGACCTGCCATCAGCGCTCTCCCTGATGCAAGCTGCATCACCGTGGATGAAGCGCTCCTGACCACTCCGCAAACAAGCGGACATCTCCCTGATGTGCCTGCTCGACCAGCCAAGCGTACTCTTTGGCTGACCCTGACTGCCTACTCCAGTACGGTGGACCAAACGGATGGCGATCCATTCACCACTGCATCTGGATCACATGTCCGGGACGGAATCATTGCCTATAACCTCTTACCCTTTGGCACCCAGGTGCGATTCCCCGATGTCTACGGCGACAAAATATTTGTGGTCGAGGATCGGATGAATGCGCGCTACGGCGGATCTATCGCCGATATCTGGATGCACACACGAGAAGAAGCTAAGCAATGGGGCGCTCGTATAGTGAAAATGGAAATACTCTAATCACCTAAGGGTGATACACAAACAACCTCGCACACGCGGGGTTTTGTGTATATAAAGGAAAGGGGGCCAGACATCGAAATGCTGACCCCCATGAAGTGAGACACTACCGCGCACACCAAATGGTGACGCCCAGAGCTTCGGCACCTCCCCAGATGCAGGGTGAGGTTTCACGTAGTAATCGCGCACTTAGCGCAACACCTCTCTGTAGAGGAATGTACGTGTACATCGAACCTTAGCTACTGGTCTGGGAGCAACCCTTTTGCCTATTCGGTCAGTGATTCCGGAACAAGCCGAACACCTGCCTTCAAGACTTTCATGCCTCAAGGTTAGCCTAAATCTGATAACCAAAACTGTCAAGAAAAGCAAACGACGCCCTTTATGCAAGAGCGTCGCTAAGGCATTCTTCCCAAGTAGACTGGTCCGCCACCCTCCAGCGATGTGTCACCTCCTTGCGCACAGTCTGACCGTCGGTCACTTCCACATCGACAGCAAATTGGATCACTACGGATGTCCGATCGGCCGCGTGCTCGTGCAAACCCAGCTCCTCAAGCAGCATGGACAATACGTCGCGCTCCATATCATCCATATACTGCAGATGACAAATCATCTCAGGCTCCGCATCACATGGGATACCCAGCAGCATCCGACCCTCATGCATAGGGATGCACAAACACGTCGGCAAGGTCGCTGAACCGAGCGATGCTATGAAATCGACGATCTGGGCGTAGACGCTATCGTCCCATTGTAGATCGTGACGATAGACGAGCCACCCCTGCTGTCGCGCTTTCTCAATCAAGCTCTCAAGGAGCGAAACTGCAGCACCTACTGCCATCACCATGAGTACACCTCCTTATTGCTTGCTTGTACTCATGCAAAAGCACCCTTATACTATACGCGTCTCATTCTTAGGTTTCAATATGTTACATACTCTCCTAGTTATTATTCATATCATTGGTGCCGGACTTTTACTTGGTGTGGTGTTCTTCACCGTTATCCTGGCCATGCCGCGAAATTTGAGTGCAGAGAGACTAGATCGTTTAGTACAAACTCGACGCTTAGGTTTTTTCATCGCAGGAATAACAATTCTCAGCGGAATCGCCTTAGTTATTCCCTATCTCTCTAAGGCCTTGAGCTCTCCCACCTTTCTCATAAAAATGGGCTTGATCGTCATGGAGGCTGTCCTGGCCGGACAAGTGATCACCGTACAATTACATCACGCACAATCCACCCAAGCTGGCAGCATTAGCAAACGCTTAGGATATTGGATGCTGCTCTCGCTGTTTACGGTGGTGGCCATTTTTGCGGTAGCAATTGCTCGGAGTCAAAGGTAAAAAAATATCTTAATAAAATAGCTAGCGATTGCGGGCTTTTTTATTGACAAGACGCATTGAACATTGTACACTGCGCCTGACCTAACGCTAACAAATTTGGGGGCAGTCGATTTACTCTTGGGTACACTATGGACACAGCAACAAGCCCAGCTCCAGCAAGCGAAGAAAAAAACATCACACTTCCTGAGACGGTAGTGATTAAGGATTTAGCTGAAAAGCTAGAAGTCCCAGTCACCCGCGTCATTGCTGAACTCATGAAAAATGGCATCATGTCCGGTCAAAACGAACGGATTGATTTTGATACTGCCTCAATTATTGCTGCGGAATTTAATGTAAGCACTGAGAAAGAAGCACAAGAGAGCAATGCACAGGACCTGAGCGCTCTTGAAAATGCAAATAAGGAAGAGGCTTCGAAATTGAAGGTGCGTCCACCGGTCGTTGTGGTGATGGGTCACGTTGATCATGGTAAAACTCTGTTGCTCGATAAAATCCGTGAAACAAATGTAGCGGAAAAAGAAGCTGGCGGTATCACCCAAAGCATTGGTGCGTATCAAGTAATTGATAAGGAACGCGCGATTACCTTTATTGACACCCCAGGCCATGAAGCCTTTAGTGCCATGCGTTCACGTGGCGCCCGTGTAGCCGATGTAGCAATCCTAGTTGTTGCTGCTGACGATGGCGTGAAGCCTCAGACTCTTGAGGCTTTGAAAATTATTAAAGCGAGCAATCTGCCTTTTGTTGTAGCTATTAACAAAATTGATAAACCTGAAGCGAATCTGGAGCGAGTAAAACAGGGTTTGGCTGAGCAGGAAGTACAAGCTGAGGACTGGGGCGGTAATGTAGTGATGGCACCTGTATCAGCCAAGACCGGCCAAGGTATTCCAGAGTTACTTGATATGGTGCTCTTAGTGGCTGACTTACAAAAGGATCGCCTACGTGCGAACCCAGATCGCTTAGCAATTGGAACGATTATCGAATCACACATTGACCCGGGCGAAGGTCCAGTGGCTACCGTACTCGTGCAATCAGGTACGCTGCACCGCGGCGACCAAGTCACGATTGGAAATGTGTATGGAAAGATTAAAGCACTCAAAGACTATCGTGGAAAAAGCTTAAGCGAAGCTGCGCCAGCTACCCCGGCCAAAATTATTGGATTGAAAGGTGCACCAGCGGTTGGTGACATCCTCCAGGCCGTTACTGATTTAAGCGACGTGAAAAAACGAGTGAAGAGCTATCAGTTAAAGAACCAAGCTCCAGCGCAAGTCAGCGCTTCCCATACCTTAGTGGAAAGTGAAGGAACACATGCGGCTACTATTATTCCGGTGGTGGTGAAGGCTGATACACTTGGATCACTCGAAGCAATTGTTGGCGCGCTTGAAAAACTCCAGAATGAAGAGGTAGCTGTGCGAGTGATTCACAAAGGATTAGGAAATATCTCTGAGGCTGATGTCCTGGCAGCAGAAACAAGTAAAGCCAAGCTCTATGGCTTCAACGTTGACGCCACTCCATCTGCCGAAGCAGTTGCCAAAGGAAAAGATATTGCGATTGAACACTACAGTATTATCTATGACTTGGTCGCCGCGGTCCGCATTGAGGCTGAATCACAATTGAGTCAAGAAGTTATTGTGACTGAAATTGGTGCAATGAAGGTGCTGGCCATCTTCCGAACTGAACGCAAGGCCATGATTGTGGGTGGTGAGGTTACTAAAGGCAAAGCAGTGCCGGATGTGCTAATCCGAGTGAAGCGTAACGATGAAAGTATTGGCACTGGCACCGCCAAGCAAGTGAAGATTGAAAAGCGTGTAGTGAATGAAGTAAGTGTTGGCGGTCAATGTGGTGTCCGCTATGAAGGCGAGCCAATTGTCGCTGAGGGCGACACGCTTGAGTTCTACACTGAGGAAACACGTAAAAAAACTTTAGGCGCCTAAAATGCCCGGAGACCGAATAGCGAAAGTAAACGCGCTCATTACGACAGAGCTCGGCCAGCTCATGAAGCGGCTTGTTGAGTTCCCTTTGGGTACGATTGTGACTATTTCCAAGGTGGACACTGCGGTGGATTTAAGCGTCACCAGGGTTTGGATTTCAGTGCTGCCAATCGAGCAAGTGGAAGCAGTTGAAAAAATCCTTAGCCAACAGCGCGGCGAACTGCAGCACTATCTCAATCGAAAACTGGTAATGAAATTTGTCCCACACATTGAGTTTCATATCGACTATACCGAGGAGAAAGCGTTTCGCGTTGAGTCACTCCTTGACGACATTGCTGAGAAAGAGTAGAGTCAGGGGCTTTCTATGGAATACTTTGCCCCCAAATTACAAGCGCTGCTCCAAAACGCGCGTCATATCCTCCTGACCGCCCATGAGCGCCCAGACGGTGATGCAATCGGCGCAATGTTGGGATTAAGTCATTACCTTGAACAAATGGGAAAGTCACACCTTTGTTTTAGTAATGATCGTCCAGCACCCTACTTCGACTTTTTAGATATCCAGCGTATCAGTTCAAATCCAGATGATTTGCGCACGCAAGACTTTGACGTGATCGTCCTACTTGATATTGGTGATGTGAAGCGCACACAAGCAACTGAGCTATTGTTAAAAGGTGAGAAAAAAGCACAAGTCGTCTGCATTGACCACCACCCCACCCGATTGGAATACGAGGGTCGTAACGTAGTTGATCACGCCCACATCAATGTCCAGGCTTCCTCAACTGCTGAGTTGATCTATTCCTTCCTTACGCACGTAGGCGCACCCATCACACGAGCAATGGCCACGAGTTTACTTACCGGGATATTGACTGACACGGGAGGATTTGCGAATCTCGCAACTACACCAAGTGCCATGGGCGCGGCAGCTGAATTACTTGAACGGGGCGCGGTCTTAAAAGAAATCAACGATGGTACTCTGAAGAATAAGTCTCTGGCTATGCTGCGACTCTGGGGCATTGCCCTTAGTCGCCTACAACGCAATGTGGAAACTGGCATTATCTCAACTGCACTTTTTCAAAAAGACTTCCTCGAATGTGGTGTGGATGTTGATGCGGTTGATGGCTTTGCTAACTTCCTCAATGGACTAGATGATGCTAAGGCTGCCTTTTTCTTAAAAGAGCTACCTGATGGCCTCATTAGCGGAAGTTATCGCACCACTCAGGAGGGCGTCGACGTCTCCAAAATGGCAGCCGAGTATGGCGGCGGCGGGCACGTCAAAGCAGCCGGCTTCACCACCCCGGGCACTATTATTGAAACCCCTCAAGGCTGGACTATTAAACCAGCGTGACCAGTAAAAACTCATTTGCTATACTCCAAATACTATGGACACACCAACCCGCAATCAACTCATCCCAATGGTTATCGAGAAGTCGAACTACGGCGAACGCGCCTACGACATCTATTCTCGACTCCTGAAAGAACGCATCATCTTCGTCGGCTTCCCGATTGATGATATTACCGCAAACACCATAATCGCCCAGTTACTGTTTCTCGCCAGCGAGGATAAGGAAAAGGATATTAAGCTCTATATCAACTCGCCAGGTGGATCAGTCACTGCCGGGATGGCCATTTACGATACTATGCAGCTGGTCGAACCTGATGTGGTAACTATCTGCGTCGGCATGGCCGCATCAATGGCAGCCACACTTCTCGCCGCCGGTGAAAAAGGTAAGCGGTTTGCGCTTCCTAATTCTGAAATTATGATCCACCAGGTCATGGGTGGCTTCGAAGGACAAGCGGCAGATATCCGCGTCCGGGCTGAACATATTTTGAAGATTCACGATCGTATGAATCGAATTCTATCGAAACACACTGGTCAACCACTAGCCAAGATCGAAAAGGATTCAGACCGCGACTACTTCATGACATCCGATGAAGCCAAAAAGTACGGCTTGATCGATAAGATCATCGAGTAGTAACTAAAAATAAAAGTGGCGATACAGGACGTATATGCCATTTTTATTTTGACAACCGAATGTAAATACACAGGAAAAAGGCTAAGACTTGCGAAAAAATAGCTTCTGTGGTACGGTGGGCTGGCACTTTTATCTCGTTATTGATGCACAATGCACAAAAACTATGATCGACAATCTTATTTGGATTTTACTCCTGATCGTTGGCATACCAGGAGGAATTGTTGCAGGCTATTACCTGCGAAAAACATGGGCCAGTAAAGAAGCTGAGTCGGCAGATGCCAAGGCCACTCTGATTCTCGAAGAAGCAAAGACCAAACAGCGCGAGCTCCTGGTCGAAGCAAAAGACCGAGCTATTAAGCTCTTAGACGAAGCGAAGCGTGAAGAAAACACGCGACGTCAGGAACTGCAGCAATCGCAACAGCGCTTAGAACGACGCGAGGCAACTTTTGATCAAAAGTTGCTTGATATTGAGAATCGACAAAGTGAACTTACGAAGAAGGCTGAACAAATCAAAACGCTTCGAGAAGAGTTGACGCAAATTCGCGGCAAGCAAATTGAGAAGCTGGAAAAAATCGCTGAGCTTACAAAGGATGAAGGACGCGAAGTACTGCTTCGCAATCTTGAAGACAATATGAAAGAGGATCTCCTCCTCCGTATTCGCAAACTGCAGAACATTAGTCAGGAATCCTGGGAGCGAGAAGCTAAGCAAATCCTCAGCACGGTGCTACAGCGTGTTGCGTCTTCACACGTAGCTGAAACGACCACGACGGTGCTTAACCTACCAAGCGATGAAATGAAAGGCCGCATCATCGGTCGAGAAGGTCGCAACATTAAAACGATTGAACAATTAACTGGAGTGGAAATTATTGTTGACGAAACTCCTGAGTCAATTGTGATCTCCGGCTTCAATCCTATCCGACGACATGTTGCCAAGCGAGCATTAGAGAAGCTTATCCAGGATGGTCGTATTCATCCGAGTAAGATCGAAGATGCAGTCGAACAAGCAAAGAAGGATCTGGCAAATGATATTCAAAAAGCTGGTGAAGAAGCTGCCTATGAAGTTGGCGTGGCCGGCCTTGATCCAAAACTCATCCAATTGCTTGGCCGTTTAAAATACCGCACGAGCTACGGACAAAATGTGCTCCGACACTCTATTGAGGTTTCCCTCTTAGCTGGAGTTTTGGCAGCTGAGCTCGGCGCCAATGTCAGCTTTGCCAAAAAAGGTGGTTTGCTTCACGACATTGGTAAGGCCCTCGACCATGAAATCCAAGGCACGCACATGCAGATTGGATATGACATCATGAAGAAATTCGGCCTGCCAGAAGAGGTGGCCTATATTGCTCATGCTCACCATGAAGACAATCCACAGACCCTCGAGGGTGCGATTGTAAAAGTGGCTGATGCAATCTCGGGTGCTCGTCCAGGTGCTCGTAAAGACACCTATGAACAATATGTCACCCGCTTGCAAGAGCTTGAAGATGTGGTTACGTCCTTTGATGGTGTAGAAAAAGCTTTTGCTATCCAGGCTGGCCGTGAAGTGCGCATCTTTGTGAATCCGGATAAAATTGACGACTATGGTGCGACGCAGCTTGCCCGTAATATTGCGAAGAAGATTGAAACCGATCTGAACTACCCGGGCGAAATCAAAGTCAATATGCTTCGTGAAAAGCGCATCATCACCTATGCCCGCTAAGAAGGCCACACCTGAGAATCTCATCACCATACTCGCCTTTGGCGATGTGGTGGCAAAGATTGGCCGTCGAGCGCTGGCAAAAGTCATGCCTGAATTAAAGGAACGCTTCCAGCCTGATTTCATGCTGGCAAATGTTGAGAATCTGGCGCACGGTAAAGGCGTCACTCGCTCTACCTTAAATGAGTTAACTGCCCTAGGTATTGATTGCTTCACCTCGGGTAATCACATCTGGAAGAAGCCTGAGGTTTTCACCATCATGCAAGATGACAGCGTACCGCTCATACGTCCGGCAAATTATCCAGCCACTTCTCCTGGTCTAGGTGCTCGCCTCTTCCCAATTGGTGCTAAGCAACTCCTCGTGATTAATGTACAAGGACAAGCCTTCATGCAAGAGCAGGTGAGCGATCCTTTACGCACTGTTGATGAAATCTTACAGCAGCATGCAAGGGAAAAAAATATAGCCGGCACTATCGTCGACTTTCACGGAGAGGTTACGAGCGAAAAAGCTGCTATTGGGTGGTATCTCAATGGACGAGTCAGCGCGGTGCTAGGAACCCACACACACGTACCGACGGCTGATGCTTGGATTATGCCTGGTGGTACTGCTTTTATCTCCGACCTTGGTATGAGCGGAGCGCGCGATTCTGTTATTGGCGTTGATAAAGATGTTATTATTCAAAGGATGCTCACACAAATGCCTGGAGAACACACCTTCCCTGAGCATGGTCCAGCGGTTGTGGACGCAACCGTACTGCGAATTGATCCGAGTACAGGTAAGGCAGTACACATAGAGCATGTCCGCAGTCACACCGAAGTATAATATTTGTCACTTCCTTCATCATTGACCAAAAAGGTGAATATATGAACAAAGCAGAATTGTCAGAACAAATCGCCCAAAAAGTCGGCCTGTCAAAAAAACAGGTGGAGGAAGTACTTGATGCATTTGAAGGTATTACGATTGAAACGCTGCAAAAAAATGACGAAGTTACCTTAACTGGCTTTGGCACCTTTAGCGCTCGTGTACGCGAAGCACGAGGTGGCGTGAATCCACAAAACCCTTCTGAGCGTATTCAAATCCCAACAGTCACCGTGCCAAAATTCAAGGCAGGAAAGAATCTAAAAGATTCATTGAAACAAGCAACGCATGCACATCCATCATTAGATGATGTGCAAGATGAGTCACATACACCTGCAGCACCTCAGCCAAGCAATGAAGCTGTCGAAAGTGGCGAGATTACTCCCCCAACGCCGCCGTCAGTCTAAGCTTGTCTAAACATATAGCCCATGCTAGGGTGACGAGCCTAGTCATCCAAATAACATATTTCCCGCGTCTCTGGTGCGGCCGTAGCTCAGTTGGATAGAGCGACTGGCTTCGGACCAGTAGGTCGGGGGTTCGAATCCCTCCGGCCGCACCAAAGGCGTAGGACTTGCATAGAATCGGAAAACACAGTATCCTGCCTACGTTCTAAAAATTTTCGAGAAAACATTCTTACCTGGGGGCGCATAGCTCAATGGTAGAGCAGTTGCCTCTTAAGCAACGGGTTGGGGGTTCGAGTCCCTCTGCGCTCACCAGGTAAGGATGTTTTTGTTTCCGTAACACAGTTGCTAACTGGGCAAGGAGGCTCACTCTGTTCGCAACCCTTGCCCGTTTTCGCGGCCGCAAGCAAAACAGTTTGCTTGCTATCCTGAGATTCCTCAGGATGCCGCTCAAACCTTAAGCAACGGGTTGGGGGGTCAGAGCAGTTTCGTCGATAGACGAAAGTGACTGCACTGCTGCAGTCACGCACTGCGGAGACGGGTCAAGTGTTATTCCGAATTTATGAGGAATCACTTGACCCCGGACTCGAGTCCCCGCCAGTCGGCGGGCAGGCCTCTGCGCTCACCAGGTAAGGATGTTTTTGTGCTTATTGAGGAATGGCATCAATCAAAGTAAATCGCCTTTCAAAAAAGCGTCATAGCATGAATAAGGCCAGTCTTCGGGTTTCTTCACCAATCCATCTTTCACCGGGTTGAGGTGTAGATAATTCACGTGGTGATTGAAATCCCTTTGGTCACGGATGACGTGATCATGGAAGGATTTTTGCCAATGAAATTTCTGCCCATAGCTAGGATGATGTAAATTTACAAACTCCCGCAGGCGAACAAACGTTTGTTCGCCTGCGGAGGAGAAATTTATTATTCTCTTGTCATTCCAACCCAGCATACGGTTAGCCTCATGTGCGAATTGCTTCTTTATCGTAAACATACTTTTTGAAATTGAATAGCGTACTCCTGGCTCAATCAAAATATGTACATGATCTGGCATTATTACATAAGCGTATAATTTGAATTCTTTTAGCTTCTTCGCAATATATAACTGCTCAATAAATAATCGAGCAAGGGAGTTATCTAAAAAGAAAGGTTCACGGAATTTTGTTACTGTAGTAACAAAATAAACTGCCTCGGGAAGATATATTCTTTTTGTGAGTTCCTATGAAAAATAGCGATCACCTTTTTGATCGCCACATAGCCATATTATTCTAGCTCCCCGTAAAAGACAAGCGTAATGCTACAAACTTTTTTGGGAAAAGAAAAAGGCCTCTCGGCCCCGATTCGTAGTGTTGAATGGGCGGAGGCCCTTTCGTACGATCTCGGGACGTTATCTACCGCCCATAGGGCAGTGATGACGATCTTCACTAAGATCGTATGTGCTGACTACTTTCCTAGTTTGTGTAGAGAGCTTGTACTCGACCACTCTTCTGGTATGTCCCCGACACCAGCGGCGTTAGGGTATACCTTTTTGTTTTTATATCCTTTTCAAACAGGACCTAGGATGTCCTTTGACGAATAGTCGAGAAGTCTGGTCGCCTGGCTTGCAATCGGCCAAATTTCTTGACTGTTCGAGGTATAAAGTGGTCTAAAAAGTACGTTACAAGAGGAGTATAGCACAGAAAAAGACACTTGTCAACGTTTACAAGTCTCTTCTCTTTTTCGCTAAAGTCAGCGCTTTTCTTTTTCTGCGGATGAAATGCGGATAAGTCCTACTTTATGACTTGTCCCCACTCGCCTGTCGGATGGCCTGGAAGACTGCTTCTTTCACTTCAGCAAAGCTCAGACCTGTGGTGTCGAGATAATAATCGTAGTGCTTAGGGTCATCAATATTCTCAATGCCGTAGAACTTCTTGTATCGAAGCGCATAACTCTTAATCCGTCTCGCATTGCTTTGCTCTACCTTTTCTAGACTATCAAGATCACGATCCTCATTCCGCTCATGCGGATTTTTTTGCACATCGCTCCAAATACGCTTGGCACCCTCGCTAAGATCAACGTCGAGATAAATTTTAAACGAGTGTGGAATAAAATAAAACGAGGTCCTCCCCTCAATCACAAAATTATCTTTGGTCTGACCAAGTTCTCGCTGATACTCATCAATCTCATTATCAATAGTTTTATCAGACTCACCCTGAATCTCTCCCTCGAGTAGGGTCAAGCCTTTGGCGCGAGATTTCTCGCGCCAAAGTTTTCCCATGTAGTATCGCTCGATGCCAAGCTCCTGAGCAATCGCCTTTGCAACTGAGCTTTTCCCAGAGCCTGGCTTTCCTGAGATCGAGATTATCATCGTGCGCTAGTTGTGATCGCGACGATGGAAGGGTCGACGGTTGTCGTTATTGAAGCGACCCTGACCACGATGACCCTGACCATGTGGACGGCTGTGATGTGGTGGACGGTTTTCTCGTTCACCTGGCGCTTCGGTCAATGCCTTCACTGACAAGCCGATGCGACCTCGCTCCTTATCAACCGAAACCACTTTCACTTTCAGATCTTGACCGACCTGCACGACATCACTGACACGTGCAATTCGCTCATTAGAGAATTCAGAGATGTGCACCATTCCATCTTTACCTGGAAGGAGCTCGACGATAGCGCCGATTTCTTGTCCGCTCATGCGATCAGACATAATCTGAGTGACTTTACCGTCAAAGATTTCACCGACCTGAACTTCACGTGTCATGTTCTTAATCCAGTTGAGTGCCTTCTCACCCATTTCAGATTTGGTGGATGTAATCATGACCAGACCATCTTCTTCAATATCAATCTTGGTAATGTCACGACCACCGCATTCTTCAATGATGGCATTGATAGTCTCACCGCCTCGGCCAATGACTTCGCGAATCTGCTCGGGGTCAATGCGCAAGGTGTAAATGCGAGGAGCAAATGGTGACAACTCAGTGCGTGGTGATGGAATAGCTGCCAACATGGTTTCCAAAATCTGCATTCGTGCTTTACGAGCACCAGCTAAAGCTTCCTTACAGATTTCTAAACTCAAGCCTGATACTTTAATGTCCAGCTGAATAGCGGTAATACCACTAGTCGTACCAGCTACTTTGAAGTCCATACCACCGGCATGGTCTTCAATGCCCTGAATATCGGTCAACACTTTATACTCACCAGTGTCCTCATTCATGATGAGACCCATGGCAATACCAGCGACCGGGGCTTTAATCGGCACACCGGCATCCATCAACGCTAAGCTGGATCCGCAAGCTGAGGCCTGGGAAGTTGATCCGTTTGAGGAAAGCACTTCTGACACCACGCGAATGGTGTATGGGAAGTCTTCTTTATCTGGAAGCACCGGGATAAGCGCTTTTTCAGCTAAAGCACCATGTCCAATCTCTCGACGGCCTGGACCGCGCAGAGGGGCTACTTCACCAACCGAAAAGGCCGGGAAGTTGTAGTGGTGCATATAGCGTCGCTTACCGCTCTCCTCCATCGTGTCGAGGACTAATTCATCTCCTGGAGAACCTAGGGTAACAATAGACATTACCTGCGTTTCACCGCGAGCAAAGAGTCCTGAGCCATGGGTGCGAGGTAAGAGACTTACTTCGCTGGAGATTGGACGTAATTCATCGAGAGCACGTCCATCAACCCGACGACCTTCTTCAAGTACTAGGCGAGAAGATGCATTATCCATTTCTTCTTCGAGCACTTTTAGACCAGCAACTCGCTCTTCCTTTGATACATCATTATCAGCTTTCAAGAATTCATCGAGTTCCAGTTTCAACTTGGTTAGCTCTTCTTCACGCTCTTCTTCCGTCTTTAACTTCCAAATAGCTTTCAGGCGATCGGAGATAAAGGAGCGAACCTTTTGTTCAACCATTTCTCGTCGCTGCTTGTCTTCTTCACTCTCTATAGCAGTATCAGGCATGATCTTGGTCTTACCCTCTTCCTTCACGACCTGCTCGATCAAGCCCAGGGTTTCATTCATGTGCTTCTGGGCAAAGGTAATCGCCGCAAGCATGTCATCTTCTGATACTTGATTGGCGCCGGCCTCAATCATAACTACCTTTTCGCGGGTACCAGAAACAAAGAGGTCGAGATCGCTCTTTTCTCGCGCTTCGTAGCTTGGGTTAATCACCCATTCACCCTCAACACGACCGACGCGAATGCCGCCAATCGGACCATTCCACGGAATTGGTGAAATAGCTAAGGCAGTTGAGGCGGCGATCATGGACGGTACGTCAGGATCGTTCTCTTGATCAACCGAAAGCACGGTCACAACAACTTGGACGTCATTGCGAACTGCCATATCGAAGAGCGGTCGGACCGATCGGTCAATCAAACGAGCGGTAAGAACTGCTTCGTCTGTAGGTCGACCTTCTCGCTTAATGAAGCGAGAGCCTTTAATTTTACCAGCAGCGTAGAGACGCTCCTCGTAATCGACCATCAATGGGAAATAATCAATCCCATCACGGACTTGTGAACTCATCACCGCGGTGGCGAGCACAACCGTGTCACCATAACGTACGGTACATGAGCCGCTAGCCTGACCGGCAAACTTACCGGTACTAATGGTCATTGTTCGTCCCCCGATTTCTTGTGTATATGTCTTCATATACTTCCTTTCTTATGGGACAGCTGCTAAGCAGGCGCTAGATGAGCACCAATGCGTCTGCACCATGCTCAGTCTATATGTCTACCGAGCAACCTATCCCGTGAATAAAATGAATAATTAACTCAATTAAGCGGCTTGTTGATCAAGCTCGCGCACCGCTTGCCGCACTGACTCGGGCGCGTCTTCACTCTCAGCCTCTTCTCGCACAAAATCCACATCGCGACTAGGCGCGCCGGAGTTGCGAATGTACTGGAGAATCTCTCGGCTATCCATGAAATCAACTGGTCGGGCACTGGGGTCCAAAATCATCCATACTTCCGGAGTGCCATGAATAATGTGGTCGCGTAAGGAGTAGTTAAGCTCACTGCGTACGGCGAAGCGAATGCGGCTTCGTTGCGCATCTGACATCTCTACTGACCTGATCGCTTCATCGCGAGCTCTTTCAAACACCTTCACCAGCTGCTCACGTTCAATCTCAGTCAATGCCACATAGCCTTCTTCTTTTACTTTGGTCCGAGCTGCTTTTACCGTGTCACTCTCATCCAAAGCATCGACGATACGTCCCATTACTTCTTGATACACTTCTCGATCACTCTGCTCAGGAACTTCTGTTTCTCGAATCAGCATACGTGCCCGCTGCATTTGTCGGACTGACTCCTCATACTGCATACGTTCGCGAATCATGCGACCAATGTCAGTATCTGCAAGACCAGCGCGATCTAACCACGATTGTTCATAGTTAGGTCTTGGCTGTTCTGCTACTGGAACAAAGGGTCTATTTTCCGCCATTTCGATTTCGGATAAATGGAATATTCAAACGACGTCCTCCCTGCTTTTGTTGAGGGCGATGTTCATGTCCTTGATGTTTTCCTTCGTGTCCATTGTTGCCATTGCCTCGAGGTAAAGATTGCTCAACCCATGGCAAACGGGTTTTTCCTTTTGGACTAATCAGATATTTATCTGGCTCTTCTGACAAATCAGTGAACTGGTCAACTCGCTCTTTCAATTTCATTGAGCTGGATCCACCAAAGGCAACCGCCTCAACGAGTAATCCATGGTTCTGTAAAAAGTCTACCAGTGGCAGATAATCACCATCGCCCGATACGATAACTACTACATCGAGCTTTGATGCCATGCGGATAGTATCAACTGCTAAACCTACATCCCAGTCGCCCTTTTTCTGACCGCCGGAAAAAATTTGTAGGTCTTTTGAACGTACTTCGAAACCCTGCTTAGAGAGTGCATCAAAGAATGGTTGCTCTTCCTGTGTCTGGGTTTGAATAACGTAAGCCATGGCTCGAATTAAACGACGCCCAGCAATGGCTGCTTCGAGCACTTTGCCAAAGTTCACGTGCTTCCCGTATAGGTAGCGCGCTGAATAATACATATTTTGGACGTCAACAAAGACGCCAACGCGTTGGTCTTTATGTTGAATCATGATCGTGTGGTAAATGAAAAACCACTATTTCTTTAACTTCAACTTTTTCACAAGAGCTTCGTAGCGTTCGAGGCTTTCTTTTTCCAAGAATTTTAGCAAGCGACGTCGCTGGCCAATCTTGCGCAGCAAACCTCGGCGTGACGAAAAATCCTTCTTGTGATCTTGAAGGTGTCCTGTTAAGTCTTTAATCTCCTCGGTCAGGATGGCAATCTGCACTTCAGAGGATCCTGTATCCGATTCGTGTGTTTTATATTTTTTGATAATACTGTCTTTGGTTTTCTTATCCAGAGGCATAGTTTTTCCTTCTTTCCTCACGAGTAGCTGAGATAGGCACGCCTCACGTCCCATATCCAGGCTATCGTGCAATTAATAAATATGAATGAACGCCCGCACGTTACCACGAAGCGAGGCTTCTGTCAACCATAGTGGACCCAGCACAGAGCGTCTCCTCTCCGGAAAAAAGCTTAGGCAAGGGAATAATCCTCTACCCGAACACTCTGCTTCTTAGGCTCCAGTTGCTCATCATAGAGCTCGGCTGTCTTCGCACTGACGCTTTTCCACTGTAAGGCACGTCGGACAAAACGCTGCGCAGCACCGGCTACCTGGAGTCGCTGCTTTGATTGACGACCGATCTCTTTTAATTGGAGGGCTAGCGCATCAATATCGTTGACTGGGAAAAGTCGGCCGTACTCACCACCGATTTCGGGACGTAATAGTTCACGATGCTCTGGAATATCACTAGCGATAATTGGCACGCCTGCTTCCATAGCTTCAAGCACTACGATTGGTAAACCCTCTGCTCGTGAAGCGTGCACAAAAGCCCGAGCTCCTTGAAAAAGAGATTGTACGGTTCGGGGTGATTGGTAGCCAAGAAATTTTACCTGAGGTAAATCAGCTGCCTCGGCATGCAGTTGCTGCACATAACGGTCAGTGGCAGCACTCCCACCCACAATCACCAATGGTAAGCGTGATCCAGAAGCGCGGTAGGCACGGATCAGCTCTAGCACTCCTTTGTGCTGGACTAAGCGAGTAACCGCCA
This sequence comes from Candidatus Nomurabacteria bacterium, assembly GCA_023898465.1. NCBI lineage: Bacteria > Candidatus Nomuraibacteriota > Candidatus Nomurabacteria bacterium. Next base: position 27,507 of record CP060223.1, on the reverse strand, counting down.
AGAAGTATGCGTCCCGCTGTAGGTTAAAGCGTCGTAAGACAGAACGCAGACTATAACGCGGACTGCGTGACACACCATTCGGTATATATAAGGAGTCGCGACCATACTCTTCTGCAATGTATGTCTGGATAGTTTTTGATACAGCAATAGTGGTATGCGCAAAATGCGTGGCTGTCCACTCGCCCGCTTGTAGCATCAATCGAGCTAAGAGACCCCACTTCTCATGATGTCGATCAATGCAGTGAAAAGTAGTGACCACTCGAGTAGAAGGCCGTAAGAGACGAGGTAACCAACTCATGAGGGAAGGTCCCACCCCGTGATAGTGAATAACATCGTGACCCTTCCAGATTGCGTGCAGGCTGGCGAAGAAGGTATGTGTAATCGCATCAAAGTGTTTAGTGTGCACAGTAGGCAGACTCACCAGCTGTACGCCTCGATGCCAGCGTCGATGCTGTGGAGTGTAATAAGGACGAGTATAGGCAGTCACAACAAAACCGCGCTGCACTAAGTCAGCGCTGAGTTCTTCAACGTGTCGCTCGACACCTCCATAGCGTGTCGGTATTCCTTTTTGGCCAATCATGGCGATGCGAATGCGCTTCGTCATACGGTCCTTTTTAGGTATAAAGAGTAACAGCGGAGAGTAGCAGAGAGGGATGATATTGTCAATAGATAAAGCCCTACACAATTACGAACCCCGCATTGCCAGCTCTCGTTGACAAAAAACCCTCTATTTCGTAGAATCTAGTCTGCATTCAATTACTTACGCTATGATATTCTGGATCAAAATCGGTATTATGATTGTGGCAGCGTTAATGACTGTCGCTATCTTGTTACAACAACGTGGTTCAGGCATGGGCAGCGCTTTTGGAGCTGACGTCAGTGTCTACGCTACCAAGCGTGGACTTGAAAAAATCCTCTTCATTGCTACCATTGTTTTGGCGATCGTTTTCTTAGCCCTCGCTCTCCTTTTGCTAATCCTGAACTAAAGGTTCCGTGAGAGATTTCTTCCGCACGGTCGGCAGTGCTGTCATGAAGCCTTGGCGCGCTTGGCAAGACCGTCGCAAAACCGATAGTACGACTCGATCAACCCAACGAGACCTTGATCAGCGTTTAGTACGCCAACAACAAAGTGGTCGCATACCATCGGCGGCTCAATTGCGCTACCTGCAAAAAGTGCTCAGCCGACGAGACGCGATTGTGCTCCGTATAGCCGCACTCGTGGTTGTATTTAGCGCACTATTCCTAGGTGTTCGATTTATCCAACGCCATGTTGAGTTTGTCCCTAAAGTTGGCGGCACCTATACGGAAGCTCTAGTCGGTAGCCCGAGTCGAGTAAACCCAATCTATGCAGTAGCAAATGATGTAGACCGAGACCTTTCGCGTCTTATTTACTCTGGTCTTTTCCGTCAGCAAGGTACCGATGGCTTAATCCCTGATCTTGCCACTGGCTTTCAACTTTCAGAAGATGAAAAAACCTACACCATCACTATCCGCCAAGATGCCTATTGGCACGATGGTCAACCGGTTAGCATGGACGACGTCCTTTTCACGATTGAGAGCATTCAAAACGCAGAATACCAAAGCCCGCTCTCGGTAAATTTGTCCGGGGTACAGGTGCAGCGCGTTGATGACACGTCCTTCACTTTAACGCTTCCTGAACCCTTTGCTCCATTTATTAATACGCTTACTTTCGGGATTCTCCCAGTCCATCTCTGGGGCGATGTTCCTCCTCTAAATGTCGGACTGGTCGAATACAACCTGAAGCCAGTTGGCTCTGGTCCTTATGTCTTTGAAAAGCTCACTCGAGATCGCTTGGGTAATATCAAGAGCTACACTCTTCAGCGAAATGAAAACTACTATGGACCGCAAAGCTATGTACAGACCTTGGAGTATAAATTCTATCCTGATTTCCAAAGCGCTATTTCAGCGGTAGAGAATAAGAAGGTGGACGGGATTAGCTTCGTTCCTGAAGAGCTCCAAAAAGATGTTGAGAACGAGCGTGGTCTTAACTTTGTCCAACTTAACTTGCCACAATATACGGCAATCTTCTTTAACCAAAAAACGAATACGCGCTTCCAAGATAAAAAAGTACGCCAAGCTCTCGCCCTCGCCACAGATAAACAAGGTCTTATTGATAGTGTACTCCAAGGCGAAGGCGAATCTGTTGATGGCCCTATCCTGCCAGGCATGCTCGGATTCAACCCAGAGATGACCACCTATAACTATGACCTCGACCGCGCAAATGGTTTATTAGAAGAGGCGGGTTGGAAATATCCGGAGGACGCCGAGGTGCGACAGAAAAATGGATCTGACCTGGCCTTCACACTCACTACTTCTGATCGCGAACTCTATGTACAGGCTGCTCAACTCCTAGCCGAGCAATGGGCGAAAATTGGAGTACGAGTTGAAATAAATATTCTCGATGCTAATCGTATCCAGAGTGAATCAATTAAGCCTCGCTCCTATGAAGCCCTTCTCTTCGGAGAAATTATCGGCTTTGATCCTGATCCTTATCCTTTCTGGCACTCATCACAACAACGTGATCCAGGTCTCGCACTGGCTATCTTTTTCCAAAAAGATTCTGACAAGGCCCTCGAAAGAGCTCGCCAAGTTACCAGCGAAGAGGAAAGAAAGCTTAAGTACGTAGAGTTTCAAAATATTCTCGCCGACGAAGTGCCTGCTATTTTCCTGTATCAGCCAATCTATACCTACGGACTCAGCGCAAAAGTGAAAGGCTATTCAACTACTTTCATTGAAGTTCCTTCTGATCGATTCGCCCATATTGAAAACTGGTATATTTCTACCAGCCTGCGCTGGCATTAGTTGACGTATCCCAAGAGACAAGGTAAAGAAAACTCATGCCGGGATGGTGAAAGTGAGGTGCACGTCCCGCATCTGTGGGGGGCGAGTGGCGGAATTGGTAGACGCGCACGGTTCAGAGCCGTGTGGAAGTAATTCCGTGAGAGTTCAAGTCTCTCCTCGCCCACCACTAGTGCGGGATGGCCGCAAGGCCATGGAGGTTCCCGCCCGATCGCGCCTGAACGTAAGCGATGGCGGGCGGGCAAATCCTCTTCCCGGCACCACGATCGGTGTGATGTTTAATCCCACGCCATAGTCATGAAAGAAAATAGTGCTAAAATAGGTAGTAGTAGATAATACCAGTAACTCTTTTTTATGCAGAAAAAAATAGTCATCGGACTCATTGTTATCGCAATCATCATTATTGGCGGCATCCTATTTTCACGCGGGACCAACCAAGTAAATCAAAATACTTCTACGACTGGCACGAACACAAGCACTGGATCAAACGCTAATACCACAACAACATCGGGAAACGCTTTAATTACTCTTACGCAAAGCGAGCTCGCCCAACACAACAGCTCACGGGACTGTTGGTTACTCATCGATGGAAATATCTATGTTGCTACAAGCTATCTGCCACAGCATCCAGGTGGATCAAGGGAGATCACACCCTACTGCGGTAAGGATGCGAGCACGGCTTTTGCGACACAAGGCGGTCGAGGTCAACATTCCAACCTGGCTGACGCGCAACTCAATGCGCTCTTGCTTGGATCGCTTGGAAGTGAAGTGACTCAAGCGAAGGTAAACGCCCTCAACTAAATAACCTATAGCAAGCAAAAGAAAGACGCTCGGGCCATAAAGGTCCGAGCGTCGCGTTTAGGCTGAAACACCAGCTGACTGCTCCTGGAGGAAGCTCATCATCTCGAGGACGATTCCATGCGTGGCATCAGTCTGCACGTCCCAGGTATCCAGGACCAGCTGCACGCCGCTCATGCCAAACATGTGCATATGCGGGTGCAGCAGCGCCTTCCAGGCAGTGTACTCCGTGAACTCGCCGTCGAAGCGCTCATCCTCCGGCCGATGCGTTCCAGCGCTGGCAATGACGCGACTCGCCCAGTCACGCAACCCAGCCTCGAAGTCATCCATCTCTCGCATCTTCCCTCCCAATGGTTAGAGACAAGGATTGATGAATATGAGAACAGTATAGCGCTTTGACACTTAGGTCAATACGCTACTTTTTGACACATGAAAGAGCTGGGGTAAATAGATTGTACTAGTAGGGTAAGACAATATTTTAACTACTTGGAGCCTATGGGACCTCTCAAACGCGGTATACGTAACACCTTCAGAAATCTCCTTCGCACTTTCTCGGTCATGCTCATTCTCGGTATCAGCCTTGGTCTCGTATTGGTGATGTTATCAGCTCGCTCTGCTGTTGATCAGCGCATCACCGAGGTAAAAGAACGCATTGGGAATACCGTTACCATTAACTCCGCCGGCGCGCGGGGATTTTTAGGTGGAGGCGAGCCCCTTACTCAGGAGCAAATAGATGCTGTAGCGACAATCTCTCACGTCAGCTCGGTTGATGCTACGATTGATGCACAACTCATCCCTGATACTGATACTACCCTACAATCTCCCATCGAGGCAGGGACTCTAGGTAATCGCCAAGGTCGGGCTTTTCGGGTCGAGGGTGGTGCTGCCGGACAAAGTGCAAACGACAGCACTAATGAGCCACCAGTAAACTTTACTCCGCCAATCTTCGCAATTGGTACTTCAAATCCTCGTTATGCGGGTGAGCTTGTTGGTGCCAATGTCACTTTAAGCGAAGGCGAATACTTTGATGGATCCTCAAGTGATTATGTGGCTATTCTTGGAAAAAATGTGGCGGAAAAAAATAGTCTCAGTGTTGGATCGACATTTACCGCCTTTGCTACAACGATTACCGTGAGTGGAATTTACGATGCTGGAAATGAATTCTCCAATAACTCTGTGCTCTTTCCAATGCATACCCTGCAGCTACTCTCTGGGCAGGATGGTCAAATCAACTCAGCAGTAGCTCACATCGACTCAGCCGATAATATTGCCTCGGCCAGTGATGCGATTAGCCAACAATTAGGCAGCGCAGCAGATATCACCTCATCCGAGGAAACAGTCACGCAGGCAATCGAACCCTTAGAAAATATTCAAACCATTGCCACAACGAGTTTAATAGGCGCCCTCCTCGCAGCCACCGTGATCACCCTCCTCACCATGATTATGATAGTACGAGAGCGCCGTAAAGAAATAGCTGTACTGAAGGCTATTGGCGGCAGCGATGCGAGCATTGTGAGTCAGTTTGTGAGTGAGGCCGTTATGCTCTCTCTGCTTGGAGGTGTCATTGGTACTGTACTCGGCTTCATTTTTAGCAACCCGATTCTCGATTCACTCCTACGATCCTCTAGCTCTGAACCCAGCTTCACCAGTTCTGGGCCAGGCGGTGGATTTGCTCGCGTAGCCGTAGGAGGATTTCGGGCACTAGGGAACACAATTCAGGACCTGCAGGCGGTGTTAGATTTCCGTCTTATTGCCTACGGTTTCCTAGCAGCTATTCTTATCGCCATAATCGGATCTGCTTTCCCAGCCTGGCTGATTGGCAAAGTTCGTCCAGCTGAAGTACTCCGAGGAGAATAATCACTATGCTTAAAGTAGATAAACTTTCCAAAACCTTTACAAGTGGAAATAATAGCGTTCACGCTGTGCGAGATGTCGCGTTTACCCTGGATAGCGGAAAGCTAGCTGCTATCGTAGGAAAAAGTGGTAGCGGTAAAAGCACGCTTCTTGCACTGCTTGGTACGCTTGATCAGGCTGATGAAGGTAGTATTGCAGTAGAGCATGACGAGGTAACCAAATTCAGCGGTCAGGAACTCCTTCGCTACCGGCGATCAACTATTGGATTTATTTTTCAAAGCTACAACCTTATCCCAAATCTTACGGCCCTGGAAAATGTCATGCTGCCAATGGAATTTAATAAGATAAGTAGCGAGGAAAGAAAAAAACGAGCAACTCACCTACTCTCACAAGTAGGCCTAACAAAAGATAAGCTCACGCGTCGCCCTGGAAAGCTTTCGGGAGGTGAACAGCAACGCGTAGCAATTGCCCGCGCTCTAGCAAATCAGCCAAAACTTATTTTAGCTGATGAGCCGACCGGAAATTTAGACACTCAAACAGCAAAAACGATTATTGAATTGTTGCATCATCTAGCTAAAACAGAGCACACAACAATTATTATCGTGACGCATGATACCGAGGTAGCGAAGCAGGCTGATGAAATTTATCAGCTACAGGACGGTCGCTTACACAAACAGCACTAGGTGTCTTTTGCGAGATTAGTCACACCATCGAAGTGATCTTCCACTTCGTCAGTTTTACTTGGCTGCACTGTATCGAATTTGTGTTCCGGTGGGGTATAGAGCGTATAGAGCTTTATATCCTCCTCACCGGTATTCATGATATTGTGCCAAGTGCCAGCTGGGATAACTAGAGCATCATCGGCCACTATTTCCTTCTCCTCCTCATCGATGATCGCCTTACCCTTTCCTTGCTCCAAGCGAATAAACTGATCTAGGCCGTGTCGTTCGCTTCCAATTTCTTCACCCGGTTTCAGACTCATAAGGACAAGTTGGCTATTATAGGTTGTATAAAGCACACGACGATAGTCGGTATTTTGTAATGTCGCCTCTTCGATATTGATGAGAAAGCCTCGCATTTTAATATCTCCCGCTTTACTGTTTATAGTTTTACGTTACTCCTCCTTACCCATCTCGACAAGTGAAGCATTGACGAAGTTATAAAGAACACGTACTATGTCTCTGTTCTCATTTACGGGGTGTGGCGCAGTTGGCTAGCGCGCCTGCTTTGGGAGCAGGAGGCCGAGAGTTCGAGTCTCTCCACCCCGACCATGACATACTGATAGTAAAATACCTTTACGGCTATGGGGGACTTCAATGAACACCTTCTCTCTTGACGAAAAGAGTTTTTTCTACTATTCTACGCTGGTCTCGCACGGGTCTGTCCGCTGAAGCCTCTGGGCGAAGGTGGGGGTTGTGCGATTTTTTTGAGAAGCTATAAACGTGTATGTCTACTGAACAAAATATTCGCAACGTCGCAATTATTGCCCACGTTGATCATGGCAAAACTACTCTAGTCGACGCCCTACTGCGTCAATCAAAAACACACCTGAAAAAAGATCAGGCTGGTGCCAATTTAATAATGGACTCTAATGATTTAGAACGTGAACGAGGTATTACCATTTTTTCAAAAAACGCCTCGGTACTTTGGCATGATACAAAGATCAACATTATTGATACCCCGGGTCACACAGACTTTGGTGGCGAAGTAGAACGAGTATTGAATATGGCTGATGGCTGTTTACTACTGGTTGATGCAAAAGAAGGACCGATGCCCCAAACCCGATTTGTATTGAAGAAGGCGCTGGCTATGGGACTGCGCATCATTGTGGTAGTAAATAAAATCGATAAGGCTGATGCGCAACCAGACCATGTACTCAATCAGACCTTTGACCTTTTTGTTGAGTTGGGTGCTGATGATGCAACACTTGATTTCCCTGTGGTCTATGCTTCAGCAAAGGCTGGCAAGGCTGGCATCGAGCCAAACTTGAACAATATGACCGATGTGTCTCCTATTTTTGAAGCTATCCTTGCCCACGTACCAAAGCCAAAAGGCGACGCTGCAAAACCGCTGCAGATGTTGGTGACCACCATTGCAGCTGATAACTTCCTTGGTCGCATTGCTACTGGTCGCATTGCCAATGGGGTCATGAAATCTGGTCAACAGATCGTGCACATCAATCGCTTGGGAGAGCAGAAGAAATATCGCATGAGCAACCTCATGACCTACCAAGGGTTGGAGCGTGTTGAAACAACTGAGGCAAGCGCCGGAGATATTGTCGCTATCGCTGGAATCCCGGATGCAACTATCGGAGAAACTCTTGCCGATGCAAATGATCCAATTGCTTTACCGCTGCTCGATATTGAAGAGCCAACAGTGAAGATGACTTTTAGTGTGAACGACTCCCCATTTGCCGGACAAGAGGGTGAGTATTGCACTTCTCGTCAGATCCAAGAACGTCTAGTTAAAGAGCTGGAAACTGACTTAGCGTTGCGAGTAGAGGATGCGCCAAATGGTGGTTGGGTAGTCTCAGGTCGCGGAGAACTTCACTTAGCTATATTAATTGAGCGCTTACGACGAGAGGGATATGAATTCCAAGTATCTCGACCTGAGGTAATTCTCAAAGAAGAAGACGGTAAGATGCTGGCTCCTTTTGATCGAGTTTCGGTTGAGGTGCCAGAAGCGCATAGTGGCCCAGTTATTCAGAAGCTGGGTGCTCGTGGTGGCACTATGGAAGATATGGAAACCCACGAAGGTATTACCTACATTGAATTTGTTATTCCGACACGTGGACTCTTTGGCTACCGCAATGCTTTCCTAACCGACACGCGGGGTTTGGGCATTATGCATACTGCTTTTGAAGAATATCGACCTGATCATAGCAAGCGATATGAGCGTGAAACTGGCTCCTTGGTTGCTCATGAAACAGGTACAGCAAATGCCTATGGAATATTGAATGTACAAGATCGCGGCATCTTTTTCATTGGTCCAGGTGCCGAGGTGTATAAAGGACAGGTAGTTGGTCAGAACTCTCGCGATGAAGATATCCGCGTGAACGTCTGTAAAGCAAAGCAGCTTTCAAACATGCGCTCTAAAGGCGATGGTGAAAGTGAGCATATCAACGCACCAAAAATTATGGACCTAGAGGATGCCCTGGACTTTATTTCTGATGATGAGCTTGTCGAAGTGACCCCTAAGGCCGTCCGCATCCGCAAAAAAATACTGGACGAAGCAGAGGCACGGCGCGCCGCAAAAGGAATTAAGTAATTCGGATGTAAAAGGCCCCCATGAGTCAGATGACCCATGGGGGAACTTGAGGTACGACCTTCTCAGGCTAGCCTACCAGCCCAATGAAGGAGAGGCCTCGTACCAACTCGACCTGAACCATGAAGTCCACGGGGAACTTCGCTCTGATGAGCACCTCCTCCTCGTCCTCGCCGGCTCGAACCGGACCCGACGGAAGTGCCATCAGCGCGAGTACCCCAAAGAGCAACAGGACTTTCTTCATTCCAACCCCTAAGGTAAGCACGTCCATCCAGTGAATGGGCGTGTTGTCCAGCAACGGTCTTTCACGTACCCGCGGTACATGGGGGGACCATTTCCTTGGATTCGTGAAAGGTTCAGTGGTCGGCAAAACAGAGCCTTTGACGACCAGGCCTAGCATAGCATACTTAAAAAAATTGCCTAGTGGGAAGATGTATTACGCTTCTTGCCTGATCTGGGGTCACTTGCTCGATATATTTTATCGGCCAAGTTATTGAGAGCACTTATATAAGTTGTAAAAGCTCGTAAGACCAGCTTAACTGGATCCTGTGTATCTTGATGGATTTGCCATTCTTGAATCCTTCGAAAGAACGACATATCAATGTAGTGCAAACCACAGCTGCCCAATCACCAGGACAAGTTGAGCAAGAGTTAGTAAAAAAAGTTGCCCATCGAGCGTACGAAAAAACCTAGCCCAATGATTAGGCTTTGTAAGCTTTGTATCACTGTGCGCGATTGCCTCCATAACTTTTGGCTGACTAACAAAATGAGACTTTGTCCTATCAACAAACACCACAGCCTGGTACGATGCAACGATAGCTAAGAGTATTCCAAGCACCGCAATCACCTGAGCCGGCAACCAATTCCAATACAATCCCAGATTAGCCACTGCGAGCACTACATTCTCTCCTAAGAAGAAAAGGAGTGCAGCTGCACGAAAACTCTCGTACTCTGGCCAGAGTGCGATCTGTTTAAATTGTGGTTCGATTGGGTCTTTTGGCAAAATGCGAAAGATTATCGCTAATTCTCTGCACATGCCTGGAGTCAGAATTGAACTGACGACGCCAGCCTCTTCAGGGCTGCGCTCTACCACTGAGCTATCCAGGCCAGACATGTGAAGAGAATGTTGTGGGACGCAAACGACTATAGCAAATAGTTTTGAAGAAGACAAGAGGGTGTGCCAAAATAGGGTGAACACTTTTTGTGTTCCCTGAAATGAAAATTGAGCCCGTCTTTATTGACCAAAACGCATTTCTTTGCTATACTACTCATGTACGTGAAAAACGCGTACGGGAAGACTCAAGTGTTCCGCATTGATCGGAACGCTTGTTCGCATATACAAACAAACATCAAAAACATGTACCAAGAGGACCTTATCCTCGAAAAAACAAAATGGTTTGATACCATCGCAGCAGTAGCGGTTTCTATTATGCTGCTCATTGTAGGCGCAATTGCTCTACGTTGGTTTGAGCTAGAATTTTCCACCGCCCACGCCCAGACAACTGAGCAGGTAAAAACAACTCAGGTACAACCGACTAGTATTCATGAAAGTTTTTATGAAGGATATATTGCTCCTGCGCATTTGTTAATGCAGGTAGTCCCAACGTCCCCCGACTTTATTACCGTCTCAGAACAAGAAGTTCAACCAATTTCTCGATCATTCTGGCATACGCTTTTTGGCATTCACACTGCTCAAGCAGCCGAAGTGCAGGAGTACCAAGCCGAGTTAGTAGCACAATCTCATGAGTATATCCGACTTGCTCCTGGGAAATCTTTTACCGTTTCAGCTGAATATAAAAACACCGGCACAGCTACCTGGAGTGCGACCGATAACAATTTTATTGCCCTTAATGTAGACCAGCCGGCTGGTCGTATCAGCGCTTTTCAACATAGTTTCTGGAATGAGCACTATTATCGTCCGGCTCGATTAAAACAAGGACCTATCGCTCCTGGGCAAAACGCTACCCTCAATTTCGCTATCCATGCGCCGAACGAGCCTGGTACTTATGTGGAGCATTTCAAGCTGGTAGCCGAGAACAAAGCTTGGATTGAAGGAGGCGAATTAACGCTCACCATCATTGTTGCTAGCCCTTATGAAGCAAAGCTCGCCAACCAATCAGCGAAGGTGATTGGCATGGATCCAGGTCGCGCTATTACCGTTTGGGCGGATTTTAAAAACGTCGGAACTACAACCTGGACAAACACTGGTGATCATTTTATTGCGCTTAATGTAGATCAGCCGGCTGGTCGGACAAGTCCTTTTACTCATAGCTACTGGAAATATGACTATCGTCCTGCTCGTCTGCTCCAATCAAGCGTTCGCCCTGGAGAAACTGGTCGAGTCGTTTTTGCCCTACAAGCACCTGAAGAAATTGGGGTGTACACAGAACACTTTGGACTAGTGGCCGAGGATCTCACCTGGCTAGCTGGCGGCAAAGTCGCCTATCAATTGCGGGTAGGTAATCCTAATGTGCTTGAGCAAAGTTATAATGAGCCAAGTATCCGAGTTGGTATCAGCGCGGTGCAGGATGAAATTACCGTGGCTGGAAACGGAGCCATGCAACTTATGTATCAAGGTGAAGCCTTAGACCAGGTTTCAGGCACGGAAATACGAATACGCTATGCGAATGGCGTTTACACTGCGAGTTACGCCGGTATCGCCTTTACTCGACCAGAGGCTTTTCAAATAGCTCCGGTAGGAAACACAATTCTGGAAGTGACAAGTTATGAAAATCGACCGGGTTGGAATCCTAACCTCAACGACAACCGTTTCCGCGGAAATATCGAGCTGCGCTACGCAGAGGAAAGCGATACGCTTTGGCTTATCAATGAATTAGCTCTTGAACAATATCTCCGCGGTATTGCAGAAACCTCTAACGATAGCGAAGCTGAATTCCAAAAAACACTCATGATCGCTGCTCGTTCCTATGCCTGGTATCACGTGCAGCGTAATACAAAACATGCTGACGAGCATTTCACTGTTGACGCGACGTATGACCAAGTCTATCGGGGCTATGGCTTTGAGCTACGATCACCGAATGTCAGCGCAGCAGTCGATGCGACTCGCGGACAAGTAGTCGCCTATCAGGATGAAGCTGTTATTACTCCCTACTTCTCCCACTCTGATGGACGTACTCGCAGCTGGGAAGAGGTATGGGGCGGCGGACCAAAAGCCTGGCTCGTCTCAGTCCCCGACCCTGCTAGTGAAGGATTAACAATGAATGGCCATGGAGTTGGTATGAGTGCTCGAGGAGCCCTAGACATGGCAGCGAATGGAAAAATTGCCGCGGAAATACTTCGCTACTTCTATACAGACACTACACTAAAAAACGTATACGAGTAAACGCTCTCCACACATGCGTATAAAAATAAAAGGTCCGCCTTAGGCGGGTCTTTTATTTTCCTAGAGAATCAACATCGCATCCCCAAACGAATAGAAACGATATTTTTTCTTCACAGCGATCTGATATGCCTTCAATATATTTTCTCGACCTGCAAAAGCAGAAACAAGTACGAGAAGCGACGAGCCAGGCACATGAAAGTTGGTGATCATCGCATCAACCATTTTAAAGTGATAACCAGGATAAATATAGGTATACACTTCCTTGTGGGTATATTGCGGCTTCTTTGGCAAGCTCTCTAAAGTGCGCACGCTGGTTGTGCCAACGGCGATTATTCTCCTCCCCTGTTTTTTTGCCTGCACCAATCGGGAATGTGTTGCCTTATCAACTTCAATCCACTCTCCGTGTATACGGTGCCAACGCACATCATTTACTTTAATAGGAGCAAAGGTGCCATAGCCAACATGCAAAGTCACATACTCAATCTGTACACCTTTACGACCTAAGCTCTGCATGATTGACTTGGTGAAGTGAAACCCGGCCGTAGGCGCCGCTACTGAGCCAGTCTTTTGCGCAAATACCGTTTGATACTCCTTGAGGTTAGAAAGACGCTTCACATATGGCGGCGTCGGTGCTTCACCATATTGCTCGATTGCGTTTTGCAATTTCTTTCCCCTAAAATTAAATTGTATCCACCAAATGCCATTTCCAGAGCTTTTCTTTACCACACCGCGAAAGGGAAGATGGCCATCTTGCGCTGCTTTCACTCCGACAATGTTCATTTCTAAACCTGGCTTCGCACCCTTTCCTCTTAATAAACATTCCCAAGTATCTGGGGAAATGGATCGCAGTAAAAAGACCTCCATATTTCCCCCGCTTATCTTTTTCCCTGGCAGACGGGCTGGAAACACTTTTGAGTTATTGAAAACCAACACATCACCCTTTTGAAGATAGTCGACGATGTTATAAAAATGTCGGTGCGCAAGCTGCGTCTTCTGCCTGTTGAGCACTAATAAACGCGAATGATCACGCGGCCGCATTGGCTTTTGGGCAATGCGATCTTTAGGGAGATGATAGGAAAAATCGCTCAGTTGCATACTGCCAAAGTATACTCACAAATATGAACTAGGCAAATAAGTTGGACAAGGACCGCCTCGGATCAGTACAATAGTAATACCATGCGGAAATTTCATCACTTCAGTCTTATTATCGTGCTTGTGGTCATCGGTCTGGTGCTCTGCACAGCTATCACGGGTTATTTTGTATTTTGGCATCCGCAGATTACTGAGGTACAGCCAAACGAGGATGAACAGGCAATGGCACTCGACAGTGAAGTGCTTATCCACTTTGATAAACCGGTTGATCGTCGACATCTTCATATTGCTATCGAGCCGGAAATTGACGGAGTGTGGACCTATGAAAATCCCTTGCTCGGAAATCACTTCTTCCGAACACTGCGCTTCACTCCCCATCGCGTACTACAGCCAGATACGACATACACAATAACCTTGGAAGGGATTACCGATCTCCTTGCTCTCGGATCAACCCAAAGCTGGCAGCAAGGATTTCGTACAAGAGATTTACCTGGCGTAGCTCAAGTATCACCCAATGATGAGAGTGAGGCTCTCTCAGCTAATGCACCAGTCCAAATCATGCTCAGTCGCCCGGCACCTGACTATGCGCAATACTATTTCCGACTGACTCCAGCAACTGAATTCCATATTCAACAAAATGCCGAGCTGAATACCTACGCACTCATTCCTGAAAGCTCGTGGGCTCAGGGCAGCACCTATCACCTCACCGTTGAACGCGTCTTTGTGACGCAGGATTTACTTACTGGTCACGTATTGGAACAAAGTGAAGCAACGGAGGTCTACTCTGGAAACTTCGCTATCGCTCCGCCGCCTAGCATTAGCTCACTCTCCCCGACTGGTGAACAAGTGGCTATCGATACCAAGCCAAGCTTTACCTTTACCCAAGCAATGGATAGCGAAAGTGTGCGTGCGCATTTTTCCATTACGCCGGAAATTAACGGTACCATCGAGAGCGAGGATAATGCCACCTTTACCTTTGTGCCAGAAACCGCATTTGCCTACGACACTTCCTACACTTTCGAAATTACCAAAGGCGCAGCTACGGCTGACGGAGGTTTCCTAACAGAAAATACTAGCTTCAGCTTTGGCACAATTGGACCAGTCAGAGTGAGCTACCTCACCCCGGACACTAATGCGCAAGGAATAAGTACTAGTGCTGGCATTAAAGTAGTGTTTGACCAGGAGGTAGAGCATGCCTCGGCTGAACAAGCTTTTCAAATTACTCCAGACATTAGTGGAAGTTTTGCCTGGGACGGAAATGCAATGACCTATCAACCCAGCGAACGACTCGCCTACAGCACGGGATATACGGTAAGCATGCGTGCTGGCATCCAGGGACTTGGACCCGATTCTGTGGATACATACGTGAGCAGTTTCACCACAGCCGCCCAAACTGTCCAACTGGCCGTTGCATCTGACTTGCAGGATAAACCGCTCTCCTGTGAAGCTGCCGCATTAAAAATGGCGCTCGCAAATAAAGGGGTGAGCGTTAGTGAAAGTGATATTATGTCCCGGGTCGGCTATGATAGCACTCCACATACTGGTAACGTTTGGGGTGATCCCTATCTCGCTTTTGTCGGTGATATAAATGGACGGCAAAATACAACTGGCTATGGTGTGTATTGGAATCCAATCGCGGCAGCGGCAAATGCTTGGCGACCAAGTGAAGCCTTCACCGGCTGGAGTATTCAGCAACTTACACAGGAGGTACAAAACGGTAACGCGGTGGTGGTCTGGGGTGTGTACGGAAATGGGTATCGCGATGATTGGGTGACGCCGGAAGGAAAAACTATTTACGCCTGGAAGGGTGAGCACGCACGTACCGTCATTGGCTTTGTGGGCAGTGCGGAAAATCCAGAGCGGATTATTTTAAACGATCCCTATGCTGGACGCGTCTCTTGGACTCGCGCGCAATTTGAAAGAGACTGGGGTATCTTTACTAATTCAGGCGTGGTCGTAAGGTAATACAATTTACAAAAAATGAAAAAGGACAACGGTCGTGTACGCTGTCCTATTTGGTCGTACTCCTGACGGAGTTGTCCTAATACACGACGGACACGTGATTTGGCGCGAGCATATCGGAGGGACAAAGCTCGGCCCGAGACCTCGCCACTGCACGAAGGCAGCGACGCCCCGTTCGGCGCTAGGTTAGATCACGGCGACCTGCGCGAAGCGGCGCATGAAGCACCTCCTCGGTTTATGCGACCAGTAGTGATCGCGACGATATACTAAAAAATACCTGCGGGTATGTCAAATACTCAGTCTATGAAAGACTACTTCTTGGTTCCCGACTTTGGTGAGGCTTCGTTTCGAATGCTCATACCCGCCCGAGCCTCTTGAGTCATTTGCTCTGCCCGGTGTGGATGTGATTGCATCCACTGATCATGCGCTTGCAAAACGCGACGCGCCACGTATTCAGGATTCGGCACTTCCTCAAACACAAAGACCACTTCGCTTCCGGCGGTCTGAATCTGCACATGGCCGAAGTTAAGGAAGGTAGCTAACTTCCCCTGCTGAATACTGGAAACATCTTGCACTCGTCCAATATGCTGCTCAGCAGTCGCTCGCGCAAAAAGTCCTCGTAGCTCCATGCTAATAACTCGCTGATTAGTAAGAATCCAGACGTCGAGATAGTAATCCAGCCAACCAGTAAAAAGGAAAAGCCAAATAGCTAAACCGTACACGCTGGTGCCAATAGTCACGAGGATCATACGAATGTCATCCTGCTCATTTAACCAACTCGGGTCAACATAACGTAATAAGGCATGAGCTGCTACGCCAATCCCAGCTAAGAAGAGGAAGTAGAGAAAATGACGAATAATAATCCAAGGATGTCGTCGCAAGAGTAAAATGATTTCCTCGTTTGGCTGTGCATTTGGTAGTTGCTCTGCTTCCATAGCTAATTATTTAAACGAAGAGTAATAACCTGAGTCCAATCAACCTGACTTAACCATTGGAAACTCACAAAGAGTATCAGCACTGAACCGGCAATAAAAAGAAAGGTCACCGTCGTAGTGGTGAAATTCCACATACCGAAACGCACCACATGAAATAAATCAAAAAAGGCAAACAACACGTAGAGACCTACGAGTCCGACGTAGATATAGAAGAGGACAATGTAGGAGATTTCCATAAGACTATTATACCAGACTTGCCTGACCTTCGTTGGGGACTGGTAAGCCAAGATGCAGATAAGCCGCTTTGGTTACCAATCGACCTCTGGGTGTACGGGCAAGGAAGCCAACTTGGAGTAAATATGGCTCATATACTTCTTCAAGTGAATCCACTTCTTCGCCAATTGATGCAGCAACCGAGCTTAAACCCACCGGACCACCGTTGAACTTCTCGATAATGGTTTCGAGAATGCGTCGATCGACATCATCCAAACCCAACTCATCAATATCCATCAGCTTCATTGCTTCAATCGCTGTTGCTTCATTAATATTCCCATCAGCATGCACCTCAGCATAGTCGCGAACTCGCTTCAGGAGCCGGTTGGCAATACGTGGCGTGCGGCGCGCCCGGGCCGAGATTGCTTTCGCGGCTGCGGGCTCAAGTATGACTCCAAGTAAATCGGCTGAACGCTGAATAATGTGTTCAATATCTTCAGGGCCATAATACTCTAATCGATAGACCATGCCGAAACGATCACGAAGCGGTGAGGAAAGTAAACTCACTCGGGTAGTTGCAGCCACTAAGGTAAATTTTGGCAGGTCCAGGCGCACTGTCCGAGCTGACGGACCTTTCCCAATGACAATATCCAGTCGATACTCCTCCATGGCCGGATAAAGCACCTCTTCGATGGTACGATGGAGTCGATGTACCTCATCTATAAAAAGAACATCACCGTCATGGAGATTGGTAAGAATTGCCGCCAGGTCTCCAGCCCGCTCCAGAGCCGGACCTGAAGTAATGCGAACATTCACACCTAACTCATGGCCAATGATATGTGCCAAGGTTGTTTTCCCAAGTCCGGGCGCGCCGTGCAGCAGCACGTGCTCTAAAACTTGCTCGCGTTTTTTCGCAGCATGCAAGGCAATGCCGAGGTTCTTCTTCACCTTGTCCTGACCAATGTACTCGGTGAGGTTTTTTGGGCGGAGAGTAAGATCGAGACTGACGTCCTCGGGTTTATCCTGCGCTCCCACTAATCGTTCTGCGGGCATGGGCGATGACACTATTATTTCTTACGTCGGCGAGTAGTTGCGACGCGCTTCTTGCGAGGCGTGTAGTGACGAACCCGGATGAGGCCACCGAAAGGAATGACTTCAACTCCTCGCTTTTCTAACTCGTCTAGGAAAAGATTCAAACCAATTGAGTCAGAGGACATGTGGCCGGCAATAATTGCATTAATGTGATTCTTCTCCGCTTCTTTCTTATGCTCTTCGCTCATGTGCATACCGATGATAGTGCCGATTCCAGCTTGAGCAGCTTTTTCGTATATCTTTGGATTGCCCTCGGTTCCACCAGTCACTTCGGTAACGGCAATTTTACCAGCTAAGCGATCACGAGACCCGGCGAAAAGCATCGGACCAGCTTTTATCTTTTTTGCCTCAGCGTATTCAGGATACTCTTCAAACAACATGTCCATCACATCACCCACGGTTTCCAGTTTCTTCTCATTACGTTTCACTAAACTAAACATGTGGTTTGCTACCAAATTATCAGTTGCCGTATGCAAACACATGACGTTCACTTTTAGTAAGCGCGCAATGTCAACGACCTGGCTATGATTAACTGGATTTAATTTACGAGAAACTTCATTTACCCGCACTGAGAGCACGCTCTCGGCGACGTTGATAGGAATACCATAAAGGGCCAGGATCTCCGCCTGCATATGCATGACTTCGTGCAAACCGGCCAGGGCATGTCCAATTGGGTGATGAGAAATAACTAAATCGATTGGCTTTTCCTTTGAGAGCTCGTTCGCTGCCAGGATTTCACCTTCCTCGACATCAATGCCTGCCAAAATCCGCTTCACCTGTCGATTTGGCTCAAGTGCATAGGATCGGGTATCGCTATAGGGATTTTCTAGCTGCTCCTTATCATAAAACTTTTTTGCATCGCCTGACATTTTTTCATAACGCTCTTTTGCCCGCTTTAACTTATGACGGACATGTTTTTCACCCCTGAGGTCATTCTTAATGGCTAAACGAATAGCCAAATCATATATTTCTTGAATCGTCATGCCTTTGATTCCTTGTTGCTTTCAATGATATGTAGCTTCAAAACTGTATCAGGAAATACTAGTCTCGTCAACGAAAAAAATCGATTTTTTGGGGGTTTTTCCCTTTTCATATGGGATGTGAAGGGTAAGTCTTGACAAGCCAGAAGTCCTATGCTATCCTCCTAAGTCACGCTAGCAGTAGCGGACTTTACAAAGCGGCCGCGCATCTCAGGACACGACAAGCATGGGAATGTTTCCCCTGGATGAGGTGGGTCCCCCCTCCTATCTCACACCATAGAAACATTTTCTTGTCCTGAGATGTGCGGTCTTTTTGCATATACAAAAAAGAAAACCGGCCAATGGACTACGCCAATGGCCGGTGAGAAAAGGAGAGCGGAGGCTCAGAGTGTTCGTCTCCACCTCTACGGGCTATAGTTTCATACTGCCGGCTAGAAGCCGAGACTTTTTCCAGATCTAACCCAATCCGCTCTCCGACAAAGTTGAGCCGCACATGCGCGAGCGGATCACCTATGCAGCTAGGGTAAACCCGCTGGATAGACTTTCCGCACAACACGACACTAGCAGCTCAAAAGTTCGAGCTACTTATATAACACACGAAATTAAGACGGTCAATAGCCCTAGGTTTCAGAAGGGCCTACCAGACACACTTCTTGCCAAGGCTTATAGGTGCTTTGAAACACCTTCTCCTCCTGATGTCCGTCGGGATAGGTGATGGTATAGGTGAATTGCGTCTTCACACCCTTATGCGCTCGCTCTGTACACTTGCGTTGGCCAGGTGCTAAATCAGTGCTCACAATCTCCTTGGTTGGCGGCGGATCAGTCCACCCCCATACTTCTGGCGTAGTACGTACTGCTGATCGACCATCGGACTTACCCCAGAAATCAAAGTAAATGTCATTACCTTCTATCCTGCTCTGAATAAGGATGGGGTTTTCGGTATCATTTACAAAACGTAAATCCGGATGAGCTGGATAGATAGTCGCGTCTGTGCCGGGTAAACCATTCTCTAAATAATAACTCACATTATACGAATGGTTTCGCCGCTCAGTAATTGGTAGAGCGGTAGCCATGGCTGCGCGGAAAACAGTAGTCCCGATCTGACAAAGTCCGCCGCCATACTCCGGCACCGTCTTATCGCCCTTAATTACCAGCTCCGGCAAGTAACCTGTTTCTTTCTCAATTGGTCCGAGGATGTTTACTAAAGAAAATTCTTCGCCCGGCATCACCACTACACCGTTCACGCTATCAGCTCCAACTTGGATGTTATGTCGTCGATTGTTTGGACTTCCGGCAAAATTAGAATGACCAGTGCCAAGAAGTTGGAGGTTTTGTAGTGGCCCGGTAGCATCTGAGGTAATTTGTGGCTCTTGCACTTTCATAACCACTTCAGCGCTTTGCACACCCTCTTGAATCCATGCTTGTGTCATGGCCTGGGCAGTCGCTTCTCGATCTAAGCTACGACCCTCTTTGCCCGGCTGCGTTTCTGTGACCACTCCATCGCTAATAGCAAAGCGACCTTCTTGCGGCGCTTCATCAATCTGCTCAGCCAGTGTGGTAAAAAACTCATCAGCCCGTTCTGCGCTCACTTCTAATAGCACTCCAACCGTAGCCGGACGCGCAATAAGCCAAGGAGCTAATTCTTCTTTACTTATTTCATTGTCACCATCGGATGAATGTAGAATAAATGGCGCGTGAGTAAGGAGCTGCTCAGCTGAAGGTAACAAGGGTTGCAGATCAGCGCTGGTATAGCGGGGGGCAACTGATTTTGCTGCAAGCGCAATTTCAATACGACTTTCTTGTTTAACAAAAGCTTGCTTCATCATTACTATTGCATCGCTATAGGCTAATGTTTCACCTGCTTCCTCAGGGGCCACAATAAGTGTATGCGCTTCATTCACCTCTAGCTGCGCATCCTGTGCGGCTGTCTCATATGCTGCGAAACTCTCCTCTAACAATCCCTGCAGTGTTTCGTCTGCCACCTCGTATTGCAGAGCTTCATGGTAGCCAAATACAAAGGAACGTATCTGCGTCATGGTGTTTTGCCAGTACGTGCCTGAGCGACCATGCGCGTAAGCTGCTTGGACTGTTGGCTCAACATAAAAACTGAAAAGTGAAACGGCGAGGTCGGGATCTGAGGTGGCTAAAACGGAAGGAGTGACATTTACCCTAGTGTCTTGATAGATAAACTCCACCCCATCGCTCTCCACTGATTCACTATAACGTTCCAATCGAGTTAGCACGTCCAGATAGCTTTGCCCACTGACTGAAGTTGCACCAATATGCACTCCCGGATAAAACTTCTGTGCATAGGCTTGCTGCAACCAAACAAGGCTGAGTCCGACGATGAGAAGAAATAAAAAGATGCCAGACAAGGTAAAGACAAGAGGTTTGATCCAGGTCCGCGTGTGTTGCTTTTCTTTTTTCTCTTCTTTCTTCTTTGCCATATTTAGGTGAAAAAAATGGGCCAGCAGAGTGGCCTCGCTCCTTCCCCCATCTACGCCTGATTAGCCCTCTGTGTCCTCGTCGTTCACGCTTACCACTGTCACCTTCGAGGGTTCAGATTTAGGCAGGCGAACGCTTAGTATTCCGTTTTTAATAGTGGCCGAAACTTTATCACTCCGTACATCAACCGGTAAAATTATGGTACGGGAGAAGCGGCCCCAATAACATTCTCGATAAAAGTACTGATCATCAGTTACTTCATCCTCCAGTCGTCGAGCGCCTTTGATCGTAACCATGTCGTTGGTTACCTGGATATCTACATCATCAGACTGCACTCCAGCGATTGCCGCCTTGATCACAATATCCTGCTCAGTCTGATATACATCAACGGCTAACTGGCCAGTGTACTCGTCATTGAGCCAGGCACCGTTATCATCCTCGCTCTGTCGACCTGCTCCAATATCCTGGAAGAAAGTAGCATCACCATTTACTTGTTCAATCTTCCCAGTTTCAGGATTGAACATTGGGTCAGTGCTGCTTTGCTCATCGTCGTCACCAAATTCTTCGTCAAAGAGCTCTTCATCTACCGCTGATGGCGGAGGTGTTTGTACTTCTACTGTTTTGGTGGTCACGACAAGCTTCTTGGGCATGGTTATAGTATAAAAGAAAAGAGGATTACTGTATAGAGGAAAATGAAAACGGCCCAGTCGTAACTGAGCCGTTGTTTCGGTCAAGAGAAGTCTAGACCGAGATCGACAGAAGCGGTCGCATCCAGCTCAAGTCTAGCTGATGCTGAATCCGGCCCCGCATGTCCGGCAAACCAACCTTGCCCAGGATGCCAGACTCCTTCACCCAGCGACAGATGCGCATGAACAAGGCCAGCGCACGTCGCAACCTTTCGGACTCCGGCGCACCTTCCCGGCAAGGAGCCAGCTCCAGCAGCCTACTCACCGCATCGTCTCGAGGAACATCAACGAAGGCACGGTCGCCCTCGAGACCTGATCGACGAACCAGGAATGGCACGAAGGTCTCATGCGGCTCATTCTGCTCATCGAGCAGCGTCACCGAGCGAGCACCCCTCTGCTGCATCTCCTCGTACAAGCCGATGAGGAAATTCACTGCTGGACTCACCCCCAACGCATCGACGACCTGCCGCTCACCATCGGTAAGCGCAATCTTGAGCGTTTCTGCCACGTATCCTCCTGATGTGACATGGTCATTGCCAAATAAAAAAGAGCCTGAGTGTTATACCACTACCCAGGTCACGAGTCAAGAGTATGAGCTATTACCGAATATAGAAACCTTTTGAGTCACAGGTGCTCACTGTATCCTGACTGGTTGCCACACCCCGGACCTCGATAGACTGACCCTTATTGATAGAAAAGCCATCTACTCTATTTTCGCAATCAGCTTCACCACGATGATATTCCACTTTTGCAACACTCCCCTCATCAAGCGCTAAGAGAAGATAGGAAGAAGCATCAACATCTACGCCCTGAGTGACATTTTCTGCTACCTTGCCATGGAGTGTCATCACCTCACCACTAGTAAAGACGGCATCAGCTTCAGGCTCACTAAATTGCCACAAAAGTACAATGGCAATCAGCAAGAAGATGATGAGTAGCGTTGGAATGTATATATGGCGCTGCTTATGCTGCATATATATAGTGTAAAGGATGAGGGTAAGAAAGTCGACCGCTTGACCAAAATCACATACATGCTATCTTGCATGTTCCCCAAACACGTAATCACGGAGATTACGGGTGTTCATTGTCAAAAGGAAGGACTCTCAGCATGTATCGTTTGCTTCTTGCCTTCTTGGCTCTCCTTGCTGTAGTGCAGACCAGCCTTGCCGAACAGGTCGAGTTTGGATCAGCCATCCAGCTCACCTTCGCCGACAGTATTGGATTTCAGCTCGACACCTACGCTAGCTCCGACGGTGCCCAGCACCTCACCTGGAACGACAAGCGAAGTGGAGGGCTCGAGATCTACTACGGCGAACTGGACGGCACCACCCTCGTCACGGAGGTGGCGATAGCAGGTGGAAGCAATCCAGAGAATCCCTGTATCTCAGTGAGCAACGGTGGCACTATCTGCGTGGTATGGGAGGATTTGGTCGATGACCTTTTCCAGATCTTCTCCAGCTTCTCCACTGATGCGGGCTCAACTTGGTCAACGCCAGTCGAGCTCAGTTTCGCCACTGTGAACGCCGTGAATGCTGATCTCGTGCTCGAGTCGGACGACTCATTCGGGGTTGTCTACATGACCCTGAGTACGACCGATTCCGAGCTCTACTACGCCAAGTGGAATGGAGCAAGCTGGTCTACGCCAACGCAAATTACGGATAGTAGCGGTGACGCCTCCCACCCGGATGCGATAGCCGAAGCTGACACCGTGCATGTAGCGTGGCAAGATACTCGCGATGGCAACGATGAGATCTACCACGCAACGCTACTGAACGGCACGGTCACACTGACGGAACGACTCACCAATGATGCCTCCTACTCTTGGCAGCCTCGGCTTGCCTTGATGGGCGACACTCTGCTGGTCGGCTACAACGACAAGCGAGATGGTGATTTCGAGATTTTCATGCAGCGCCGTATAGGCGGCGTATGGAATCCCGAGGAGAAATTGACCGAGACCGATCAAGACTCGAAGTTCTGTCACATTGCCACCGGCAGCCAAAGTCGCATCTACGTGGCATGGCAGGACCTCCGTCTTGGTTCCTACGACGTGGCCTTCAAGATGTGGGGCGGCAATGCCTGGTGTGACGATGTGCTTGTCGCAACAGAAACGGATGACGATGTCGAAGCACACATCTTTGTCGCCGGCGATGAGCTGACTGCGGTATGGTCACGATTCTATGATGGAATCCTGAACCAGGCGGATCTTTTCTGCGCCACCGCAACAGCTCTACCAGTTTCATCAATCGATACGTCGAGCGCGCTGACGCACAGACTCGTGGCGTATCCAAACCCATCACGTGGTGCAGTACAGATCTTCGCCCAGGGTGTCGATGCGGCAAGTCTGCCTCTCGGTATCTGGGATGCGCAAGGCCGACAGATCTGGTCAGGGGAACTGACTCGAGGAGGAGCGAGCTGGGACTCCAGGCAGTCGCCATCAGGCGTGTACTTCTTGCGAACACCTGATGAACAACAAACAACCAAACTGATCATTTCGCGGTAAGCGAAGCGCCCCACTTCTGAAATATGGAGTGGGGCTACTTTTTTATGCATTGCCAAATGTTTCCCTCTTCTGCTATACCTTCAATCGTGCCCCGGTAGTTCAACGGATAGAACTGTGGACTTCTAAGCCACTAATGGGGGTTCGACTCCCTCCCGGGGCACCAGGCCATACTCCAAAGCAAAAAAGACAAGGCGCATGGATTACCACGCGCCAAGTTTAGGTTTGACTCATTCTTGCAATTCCACATCCGGGAATGCCGTCTGGAAACGCTCTCGTAATGCACTGAAGGTGCTACCACGTCCCGGCGAGATCACGAATACCGTACTGCGTTCTTCGCCCGGCATCACGATGCGAATCGTGTTACCTTGCCTCTGCGCGCTCATCTGCGTGCACGGTTCCGTGTGCCCTCCAGGTCTCACTCCGACGTGTCCAAGTCGACTCTGCAGATCTTGTGTCGCTTCGTGTGCGACTCTATCGTGGGGATCCTCTATTCCGTTCATGTTCAAGGTCTGCAGGGACCATTTCCTCCCCAACATATTCCCTCCCTTACGCTATTGGAGATCCATCAAAGGACTATACCCAAATTAGCAACTTGTGAAAAAAATCACAAGAGAAAATTGCCAGATATCACTTCCCATTTTATACTTCTTTCGTGCGCCCTACTCTCTACCATCGGGCGTGCCATAGGCTAAGTATTGCTGCGCTCAGGAGAGTCACCAGGGGATATCGAATCTGCCTCAGCATACAGCGAGAACAGCCACGAGGGTACACAACCGGATCTGTGTACCCTCTCTTTTTTGTAAGAAAAAGCCCCGCCTCTTCTTTCTCGCTCGGATGATTGAGAAATGAGACGGGGCAGGGCGCAGTGGGGGCTGCGTAGAAAAGGGAGGGGTACTCCAGGGGCGCTGTCCTCACTGTCGCTGGAGTACCCCGAGCCGCTGGCCGACAGTGAGGGGTCGAACGTGCTGCTAAAGATCAATGAAACTTGTGGCGCTTCGGAGTCTCCTCGCCACCCACTGCCCTCCGAAGCGCCGGAGTCACCCGTCGGCAGTGGGGTCTGTAACGGATGCCTTTATACTTACACATTAGCATCTCTTTTGCCAAGTCCTATACTGCTAAGCTTAGCCTCATACTAAGTCTGGTACAGGGTTGATCTCGCAGCGAATCTAGTGTGGGGTTGACAAAAAGCCCGATTTACGCTAGTATGGGTCGTTCTTTCATAAGGCGATTTGCGCTGTGCAAATTCGCTCCACATGGACAAACAAGGAGGTTCGTCGTGTCACATGGAACCACGGATTGGCCGAAAGTGATCGTCTTCGGCATTGCTGCACTGCTCGTCGGCGGTCTCGTCAGCCACTGGCTGCTGCCCCGCCACGTCACTCAAGAACACACTGTCTACGTGTCCGATGCCAGCTTCCAGCCGGAGATCGGCAGGATCTACAGTCTCGACAGCTTCCGGGTTGTCGAGGCCTACGAGTCGGTGTACTTGGACGCCAAGCAAGAAGCGATCCGGGTCACACTGACCATCCCCCAGCCCGACCAGCAAGACCTCGTGTTCTACCCGGTCGTCACCTTCAACAACAATGCGGTGATCTGGGTCGATCAAACCGTGTTGCCGAACAATTCGGCAGTGTGGCTACGAACGAACAACGGCCAGGTGGTGTTGCAGATCAACGCCAAGCATCGCCGACCCCTCGACGGTCCACCCGACCGCACTCTGGCCCAATTCTGCACCTTTGCCTCGAACTAGCTGGCGTAGTTCCCCCACGCCGGCTCCATGGCCCCGCTTCTGTACAAGCTACAGAGCGGGGCCTTTTCTTTTCTCCTGAGTCCCGCTACCATAGGCAGGTATGAAAGAAAACACCGTTGTCATAAAAATCGGTACAAGCACGGTCATGCCTGATGGCGTTTTTGCGCACGAGCGACTTACCCAACTTTTTGCCGAATTGAAAAAAATTCAAGATGCTGGGCATTTTTGTATTGTAGTACTTTCTGGTGCAGTTGGTATGGGTGGACAAAGCAAAGCCCTGCAAAGTAAACAAGCAAAAGCTGCCTATGGTCAGCTCCTCTTAATGGAAGCAGCCCATAAAGCTGCCGCGCAAGCTGAGGTGCACATTGCCCAGCTCCTCCTATCACGTGAAGATATTGCTAATCGCCAGCGCTATGATGCCTTGCAAATAACTTTGAAAGAACTATGCGCCCAGGGCATCATCCCGGTGGTAAATGAAAACGATGCTACTGCGCTTACCGAGCAAGCGGACTTCCTGGATAATGATCAGCTTGCCGCCATTGTCGCCATGCTCAGTCAGGCCAGTCACCTCTTCCTCCTCACCAATGTTGATGGAGTCTACGCCGAAAATCCAAGTAATGGACAAGGCGTGGAATTACTTCGCACTATTGAAATGCGAGATCTCCGTCATCTTGATACCAAAGGAAAAACTGCAGTGGGTCGTGGTGGCATGGAATCAAAACTTAAGGCGGCTCGTACAGCGGCAACTGCCGGTATTACCGCTATTGTCATGAATGGAAATCAACCATCTCTCTTAAGCGAGGTTATATTAAAAAATGCGCAACACGGAACAGTCTGCATCATTGCCACCCACAAAGAGATGGAGGTCAGTTCACGTGAACGTTGGATTCTCTCTGCACAAAATTCAGGGGCAAGTATTCAACTCGATGCTGGGGCTGTCACTGCCCTACAGAATCGTAATAGCCTCCTGGCCGTAGGGATACACAAGATCTCTGGACAATTTCAAGCTCGAGAATGTGTTGAGCTCCAAGATACTGCCCAACGACCGATTGGCTATGGACTAACCGAGATCAGTAGTAGTGAGCTCCAAAAGCATGTTGCCCAAAATACTACTCGTGGATTAGAAGTTATGCATGCTGATAATATTTTTGTCTTCCCATGAAATCCCGAACATTCATTTCCATCGGCTTTGGCACAATGGGTTCAGCCATTGTTAATCAAATCGTCAAAGCTAAACAACTGCACGCGCAAGATATCTTAGTAATCGAACGATCAGCAGAACGACGTCGAGGTATTCGTCGGCACTACACTGCACAAGCTGAACTAGATCTTCAGAGCATGAAGCGCGCAAAAATTATCTTGCTCGCCGTGAAGCCGCAAGATGCGAAATCAGTGTTACTCGAGCTGCAGGGCAACTTAAATAAAAACACTCTTGTCATTTCGATTATGGCGGGTGTGAGTCGTGCCTATCTCACTGCACAGCTTAAGCATAAGAAAGTAATTCGCGTGATGCCAAACCTGGCGGCAACGAAAGGACGCAGCATCAGCGCCTGGACAGCAACAGCAAACTGCTCAGCAAAGGAACGTGTAAGAATGGAAAAGCTTTTGCGGAGCTTTGGTACTACTTTGCGAGTAAAGAATGATAAGGAGATTGATCGTATTACTGCTGTAATCGGCTCCGGCCCGGGATATTTCTACGCCTTTGCCAACGACCTCGTGCAAGCAAGTCAGGCACTGGGCTATGATAAAAAAACTGCTATTTGGTTGGTGCGA